>JANNXQ010000194.1:0-79191 GCA_031409655.1 Chthoniobacteraceae bacterium
CTCAGGTCGCCGAACATGTTCGCGTAGTCGGCAAGCAGCCGGTCCGTGATGCCGCCCGGCGTCACCGGCCCCTTCGGATAAAGCACCGGCTGCTCGGCCTTCGCGTCGATGTTCGCCCACCACGTCTGCGCGTGCCCGATGAAATTCACCGTCGGATATTTTTCGAGCATCTTGTGAAAGCGATCGAAGCTCGTGTTGTAGCGGGCGAATTGGAAATGCAGCAGCACCGGCACGCCAAACTCGCGCGCCACCTCCGCCACGATCTCGATCCCGCGCGAGTCCGCCTCGAGTTGAAATTTCTGCTCGCCGATCCCGATCGCCCCGCGCGCCAGCCACCGCTTCAGTTCGTCGCGCGCATCGCTCAGATACGGCACTTCATTCGCAAAACACGAGTACTCGCGCGGCAGCCGCTGCACGATTTCCGCGACCCGATCATTCCCGCCGCACGCCGCCTCCAGCCCGAAAAAACGTCCCGCCGGCAGCAGGATCGTATGCGTCACACCCATCTTGCGCTGATGCGCGATGAGCTGCTCGTCCGTGCGCCCCGAGTAGTCCGAGTGCTGGTGAATGTCGATGAGCGGCTCAGGAGCATCCTGCGCCACCGCGAGCGATGCCGCGGCGGACGCAGCGGTCAGCAAAAATTCGCGGCGGGAGAGTGCGGACATGCGCAGACTATCGGCCGGTGGTTTTGAGAAGGCGAGCCGCGGAATCCGGGTAGCACGTTCGTCCCGAGCGTTGGTTTCGGCGTCCCGCCGAAACGAACTTTTCTGCCGCATCGCTAGTGATACCGTGAACGCAAACCGGAACGACGCGTGAGGAAAGTCCGCGAATGCGGGACGCCTTCGCCAACGCTCGGGACGAGCGTGCTATCCGGACAGCTTGCACGCGCCCCTTTTTCCCGCAGATGATCCGCAACGTGATCGCGCTCCGCTTCTCCCTTCCCGCAATCTTGCTGTGCGCTGCTCCGCTGCTCGCCGCAGAGCCGCCCATCAATCTCCCGCGCGTTCCGCCCACGCCTCCGGAAAAAGCCGCGGCAACGTGTAAAGTGCGCCCCGGTTTTCACGTCGAGCTGATGGCCGCAGAGCCGCTTATCGTCGATCCAGTCGCGATGGCTTTCGATGAAAACGGACGGCTCTACGTCGTCGAAATGCGCGACTACTCCGAGCGGCGCGACGAGAAACTCGGGCGCGTGAAACTGCTCGAAGACACCGACGGCGACGGGCGCTTCGATCGCGCGACCGTTTTCGCCGAGGGACTGCCGTGGCCGACGGGGATCGCGTGCTGGGATGGCGGCGTCTTCGTCCTCGCGTCGCCGGAGCTGCTTTATTTCAAGGACATGGACGGCGACGGAAAAGCCGATGTGCATGCGATGGTCTTCACCGGTTTTGGCAATCTCGTGGAGAAACTGAACGTGCAGCAGTTGCCAAATTCGCTGACGTGGGGACCGGACCAGCGCATCCACGGGGCGCTCGGCGGGAATGCGGGCGCGGTGCAAAATTTCGCGCGCCACGGCTCGCCGAAAGTCGAGCTGCGCGGGCGCGATTTTTCATTCAATCCACGCGCGATGGATCTCCGCGCGGAAAGCGGCGGCGGGCAGTGGGGCCTGACGTTCGACGACACGGGCCGGAAATTTGTCTGCGCAAACAGCCGCCATCTCATGCAGGTGATGTATGAGGATCGCATCGCCGCGCGCATCACGGACTCGCCGCTGCCCGCGCCCGCGCTCGACATCGCCGCCGACGGCCCGCAAGCCGAGGTCTTCCGGCGCAGCCCCGAGGAGCCGTGGCGCGTGCTGCGCACGAAGTGGCGCGTGTCCGGCCAGGTGCCCGGCCCGGTCGAGGGCGGCGGACGCGCGAGCGGCTATTTCACGGGCGCGTGCGGCGTCACGGTGTACCGCGGCGATGCGTGGCCGGCGGAATTTCGCGGCGATGTGTTCATCGCGGATTGCGGGAGCAATTTGATCCATCGGAAAAAGCTGACCGGTGATCTCGTGCAGCGCGGCACCCGCGCACCGGGCGAGGAGCGCAGCGAATTTCTCGCCAGCACGGACAACTGGTTTCGCCCCGTCGCCTTCGCAAATGCGCCCGATGGAAACCTGTGGTTCGCCGACATGTATCGCGAAACGATCGAGCACCCGTGGTCGCTGCCGGAGCCGCTCAAATCAAAACTCGATCTCAACTCCGGCAACGACCGCGGGCGCATCTACCGCATCGTCGCCGACGCCTCGACCGCGTTCCCCGTTTTGCAATTTGGCAAAATGACGACAGCGGAACTTGTCACGGCGCTCGCGCTCGCAAACGGCTGGCATCGCGACACCGCCGCACGCCTGCTGCATCAACGACAGGATAAATCCGCCATTCCCGCGCTCATTGCACTCGCGGAAAAACTCGCGGAAAACGCGGAGGCACCCGAGTCGCGCCTAGTCGTGCTGCAAGTCCTGCGCGGACTCGCCGCGCTCGACGACGCCACGCTCGCGATTTTCCTCCGCGACAAAGACGCCGATGTGCGCGCGGGCACCGTGCGGTTGTGTGCGAAGGCCGACCTCATCGCGCCGCTCGCCGACGATCCATCCCCGCGCGTGCGGAATGAAGTCGCGTGGACACTCATCGCGCTCGCGCCAACCGACGCACTCATCGCCCGCGCCATCGCCCCGCTGCTGCGCCCCGCGACCGCCGCCGCAACCAAGCCGCCGACCGGCAACGGCCACACGATCTTCGCCACACGCTGCGCGACGTGCCATCGCTTCGCCGGGGAAGGCAGCGCGGTCGGCCCCGACCTCGACGCCGCGAGGCTTGCCGGGCAGGAAAAATTGCTCGGCAACATCCGCGAACCCTCGCGCGAACTGACCGCAGGCTACCCGCTCGGCGTCGTGACGATGAAATCCGGTGAGACAGTCGAAGGCATCATCGCAAACGAATCGCCCGGTGGCGTTATCCTCCGAATGCCCGGCGGTGCCGAGCGCGCCGTGAAACGCGGCGACATCGAAAAGATCGAGCGCCCCGCGCGCTCGCTCATGCCCGACGCCATCGCCACCGGCCTCACGCCGCAGGACATGAACGACCTGCTCGATTTCCTCACGCCCGTGCCGCAACTTCCCGCCCCATGAATCTCACGACTCCAAAAGCGGGCATCGAAGCGGACTTCCCATCGCACGATGGCGCGATGCTGCACTACCGCCACTGGCCCGCTTCCCGTCCGGTGAAACGCGCGCTCGTGCTTTTCCATCGCGGGCACGAACATTCCGGGCGCTGGCAGGAGACGGTGGAGGCGCTCGCGCTGGAGGACGTGGACGTTTTTGCGTGGGATGCGCGCGGGCATGGGGCGTCGCCGGGGGAGCGCGGGTCGGCGGAGCATATCGGGATTTTGATTCGCGATGTGGATGCGTTTGTGCGGCACATTTCAAAACAGCACGGCATCGCGATGGAGGACATGATCATTGTGGCGCACAGCGTCGGCGCGGTGGTCGCGGGTGCCTGGGTGCATGATTTCGCGCCGCCGATTCGCGGGCTGGTGCTGGCGACGGCGGCGTTTCGCGTGCGGCTGTATGTGCCGCTCGCGGTGCCGGCGTTGCGGTTGCGGCAAAAGTTTCTCGGGCCGGGTTTTGTGAAGAGTTACGTGAAGGCGCACATGCTCACGCACGATGCGAAGGAGGCGCGGCTTTACGCGGAAGACCCGCTCATCTTCCCGCAGATCGCGGTGAACATGCTGCTCGACCTCCACGACACCGGCACACGCCTCGTCGCCGATGCCGCGGCGATCCGCGTGCCGACGCTGATGTTTTCCGCGGGCGCGGATTGGGTGGTGGAAAACAAGGCGCAGCGCGAATTCTACGACCGGCTTTCATCGGCAGACAAGACGCTGCGGCTGCTGCCGGGATTTCATCACGCAATCTTTCACGAAAGGGAACGGCGCCTCGTTGTGGATGACATCCGCGAATTCGTGACGCGTCTTTTCACCACTCTGCCCACGCCGCTGCCGACTTTGCGCGACGCGGACCGGCACGGTTTCACGAAGACGGAATACTACGAAATGCTCGATGCGCCGAACACGCTCGCAGGTCAGGCCGGGCAATTTGCTTTTGGAACGCTCGGGCGTTTGAGCGAAGGCATTTCGCTCGGGCTGCGCAGCGGTTTCGATTCCGGCGAGACGCTCGATTACGTCTATGAAAACGAGCCGCGTGGCACTTCGCCTATCGGCACGTTGATGGATCGCACGTATCTCGAAAGTCCTGGCTGGAGCGGCATTCGGATGCGGCGAAAACATCTCGAAGAAATGCTGCGCGACGCCATGCGGGAACTGCACTCGGGGGGCCAGCGCGTTCACATTCTCGACGCCGCGTGCGGCGGCGGGCGCTACGTGCTGGAGACGCTCGCGGCGCTGCGCGACATCCCGGCCACGGCGCTGCTCCGCGATTACAAACAGGGAAATCTCGACGTCGCGGAGAAACATCGCGCCGCGCTGAAACTCGATGGCGTGAAAATCATGCAAGCCGACGCCTTCGACCGCGCATCCTTTGCCAGCCTTGATCCGCGGCCCACGATCGGCATCGTCTCCGGCCTGCTCGAACTTTTTTCCAACAACGACGCCGCCCGCGCCTGCCTCGCCGGATTTGCCGAAGCGATCGAGCCCGGCGGCGTGCTCATCTACACCGGCCAACCGTGGCATCCGCAACTCCGCTTCATCGCGGGCGTGCTGAAAAATCGCGAAGGAAAACCGTGGGTGATGCGCCGCCGCACGCAGGCGGAAATGGATGAGCTGGTGCGCGACGCGGGGTTTGTGAAGGAGACGCAGGTGATTGATCCGTGGGGGATTTTCACCGTCTCGCGGGCGCGGCGGGTGGTGTGAAAATTCCAAGCTCCAGAAGCCAAATTCCAAATCAATTCCAAGGGACAATTTTCAAATTCCAAGCAGCGCCCCCGACTGTGAACGCGGCCTTGGAATTCTCCGCCGGTTGGGTTTTGAAACTTATTTGGAACTTGGAATCTCGTCCTTGGAATTTTCCCCCGTCGTGAGTCGCACATCCGCGCCACCTTCCTCCCGCCCGTGGCTCGCCGCGGCAGGCACGCTCGCGCTCACCGGCCTGCTTTTCATCGTCGCCTACAATATCTGCAACCGCCTCACCGGCCTGCGCCCGGATGTCGGCGTGTGGGTTTTTTCGTGGGAACAATTCTGGCCCGTCATCCCGGCGTTCATCGTCCCGTATTGGTCGGAGGATTTGCTGTTCATCATTGCGCCGTTCCTCTGCCGCACGCGTAAGGAACTCACCGTTCATCGCAAGCGTATCGTCTTCTGCATCGCCGCGGGATGCCTCGGCTTTCTGCTCATCCCGCTGCGCTTCGCGTTCCCGCGTCCGGTCGTCGAGGGGGTTTTCGCGCCGCTCTTCGCCGCGCTCTATAGCTTCGATCTGCCGCACAATCTTTTCCCCTCGCTGCACATCGCGCTGCGCACGCTGCTCGCGAGCATGTTTCTGCGCGTTGCGTGCGGGCCGTGGCGCTGGCCGACGCACGCGTGGTTCAGCCTCATCGGCATTTCCACGCTCGTGACCTGGCAGCATCACATCATCGATGTGCTCGGCGGATTCTGGCTCGGCCTCATCGCACTGCATCTTTATCGCTTCGATGAAAACCCTCCGACCCGCGCCGCGAATCGCACCATCGCGATCGGCTACGCCATCCTCGCCGTCATCTGCTCGCAACTCGCGCGCATCTCGTGGCCGTGGACTTTCCTCTTCGTCTGGCCCGCGTTTGCCTTTGGCGTCGGCGCGTTTGGCTACGGCGGCTTTGGCGCGGGGATTTATCGGAAACGCGATGGCCGTTTAACGTTGCTGACGAAGGCGCTGCTCGGCCCGCTGCTTTCCCTCCAGTGGCTCTCGTGGATTTACTATCGGGGAAAATCTCCGCGTTGGAGCGAAGTGACGCCGCAAGTGTGGATCGGCGCGCTGCCCACGCCGGAAATCGCGCGCGACGCCATTGCTGCCGGAGTCACTGCGGTGCTCGATCTCACTGTCGAGTTTTCCGAATCCGAGCTTTTTCTAAAAACACGCTATCTCAATTTACCCGTGCTCGACTTGACCGCGCCCGCTCCCGATCAACTCGCCGACGCCATCCGCTTCATCGAGCACGAGTCCACGCGCGGCGTCGTCTTCATTCATTGCAAAGCGGGCTACTCGCGGACGGCGGGCGCAGTCGGCGCATGGCTGCTGGCGAGCGGGCGCGCGAGGAGCGTCGGGGAAGTGGTCGTGCAGCTCGAAGCGATTCGGCCTGGCATTGTCATCCGCCCGGAGATCCGTGATGCGCTGCAAGCCGCCCGTTCAGAATCACCCGCGAGCGTCACGCGCGGCGGTGATTGACGAATGTAACTGTGTTGATTACAGATCACACCGGAGACGCTTCCCACATCCACAAGCCCGGATAAAATCGAAATGTTCATTGCACCGAAGCCGACCGCGGCAGCGTAAGGATTTCACAACTGATCGCCACAAAACCAAACCTCACCATGCAAACCACCATCGCCGAAAACGCCGCCAGCCAAACCCGCACGTTCCCGCCGTTCAGCCTCAGCCGGCTGTTGAAAACGGTGTTCGCTCCGAAAGGTGGCGAGCGCGTGTGCATTCTCATCGACCTCGAAGATCCGAGCGGGGTTAAGAATTTTGGGTTCCTGGAAAACCCCGACCTCTCGATCCAGCGCAACGCCTACGATGTTTTTTACAAGGGCTTGAAAAATGGCGTGCTCGCGGAACTCGGAATGCGCGGCGGTGAAATGTTCGCGTATGAAGTGACGGGCGGCAGCAATCTCGACCTGCCGGATACGGCGGTCGCCGTTGATGGTTGCCTCGTGAATCTCGCACGGGACGTGTATCGCAACTACGACATCATCCTCTGCATCTCGACCTACTCGGCCACCGCTCCGCTGACGGCTTTTGCGAAAAAATACGGCTTCCGCGGCGCGACGCTGCACGGTGTGAATCAGATCATTCTCAGCTCGGGACTCGCCGTTGATTACGATGAAGTCAGCGTGGCAGCGGAGAAGCTGCGGCTGGGTATGACTCGCGCGGAATCCGTGGAGATCGACTACGAGACAGCGGGGAGAAAGTTCACGCTGCGCCTCGAACTCGCCGGCCAGGAAGCGCAGAAGAGCCACGGCCTGTGCCGGGGCGGCCCGGATGTGGCGAATCTGCCCGCCGGTGAGATTTATTACGTGCCCGCCGGAGCCGAGGGCCTTTTTCCGATGAAGTACGAAGACGGCACGCTCGGCGTGATGCGCGTGACGAAAGGTCGCATCGTCGAGTCCACGCTGCTGCGCGGAAACCAGGCCACGATCGACGCGCACAACGAAAAGCTCACCAGCGATCCCGTGACCGGCGAGATCGGCGAACTCGGGTTCGGGACGCAGGAATTGCCAGTTTCAGGACGCGACATTCAGGACGAAAAAATCCTCGGCACGATGCACGTCGCCACCGGCCGCAGCGATCATCTCGGCGGCACGCTGACGCCGGATCGTTTCGCAAACAAAAAAAACGCGACCCACGACGACATCCTGTTTTCGTCGAGCAAGACCCCGGAGATTAACGTGCCGCAAGTGCGCATGACGCGCGCTGGCAAGACGGTGGTGCTAATCGAAAACTTCGAGCCTGCGGCTTACATGCGCGGGCTGCTGGCGGATTGATTCCGAGTCTTCCTCTTCCTCTTCCGCTCAGTCTTCCTCCCGCGCGAAGCGCGGAATTGTTGGAACGAGGAAGATTAAGAGGAAGAGGAAAAGTCCCGGATGAACATTTACGAATCAGACAAGCTCCTCGCGGAGTATCTGCTGTTTCACTACGGGAGTGCGGATGAAATCCTGCCGTATGAATTCGGACAGCGCAGCGCGCTCGAATATCCGGCGCGGTGCGTGTCCGAGTGCGTGACATCGAGCGGGCGCGCGCTGGATCTCGGCTGCGCGGTCGGGCGTTCGACGTTCGAGCTGGCGCGGACTTGTCGCGAAGTGATCGGAATCGATTTCTCGCAGCGCTTCATTGACGCGGCGAACCTACTGAAGTCGGGCGAACTTCCGTATCGCCGGATTGATGAAGGCGATTTCACGACGCCATTGGTCGCGCGAGTGCCCGACGGTATCGACCGCTCGCGCGTTTCATTTGAAACCGGCGATGCGATGAATCTGCGCGACGATTTGGGAACGTTCGATGTCGTGCTGATGGCGAATCTTATCGACCGCTTGACCGAACCGCAGCGCTGCCTCGCGCAGCTTCCGGCTTTGTTCAATGCGGGTGGCCAACTCGTCATCACGTCGCCCTACACGTGGCTCGAAGATTTCACCCCGCGCGCAAACTGGCTCTGCCCGACGCTCGATGGATTGGGAGCCGCGCTTGAGCCACACTTCGCGCTTACATCCACGCGTGAGCTTCCATTTCTCATTCGCGAACATGCCCGCAAATTTCAGTGGAGTATCGCGCAGGCAAGCGTTTGGATGCGCCGCTAATGCCGACCGATTGGGAAGCGCAGTATCAGAAAGGCGAGACGCCCTGGGATAAAGGTGCGCCCAGTCCCGGTCTTGTGGATTTCCTTGCGCAGGAGCCCGTTCGCGGGCGGGTGCTCGTGCCGGGGTGTGGAGTTGGTCACGACGCGCGCGCGCTCGCGGCGATTGCGGATGAAGTGCTCGGGCTCGACATCGCGCCATCCGCGATCGAAGGCGCGGCGCGATTTCCGCGCGTGGGGAACGAGTGCTACGAACTCGGCAATCTGTTCGAGTTGCCGCCGGAGTTTCGCGGCGCATTCGATTGGGTCTGGGAGCATACGTGCTTCTGTGCGATCGACCCGTCGATGCGCGCCTCGTATGTCGAAGCGGTCGCATCGGCACTGAAGCCAGGCGGCAAATTGATCGCGGTTTTCTATCTCGATCCGGGCCACGATTCACCCGATGAAGGCCCGCCCTTCGGCGTCAGCGTCGCGGAACTCGACGCGTTGTTTCAACCGCGCTTCGATCTCGTGCGCGAGTGGCTGCCGGCGCGCGCGTATCCGGGCCGGGAAGGTCGCGAGTGGATGCGCGTGCTCGCGCGGCGCGATTGATCGCGGGCTCACGCCGTCTTGCCTTCGGTCAGTTTCATAAACGCCGTTTCCATATCCATCGCATCCGCCTGGAACATGCGAATCCGCGCACCGAGTGCCTGGACCGCATCCAGCAAATCCTCGATTTCGATTTCATCCTCGCGCATCTGCACCGCATACCTATCGGCCTGTTCCTCGACCTCCACGACATGTGGCAGTGCGCGGATTTTCGCGGCGAGTTCCGGCGAAGGATTCGCGAGTTGAATGTGGACGGTCCGGCGCAAACTCAGCGCGCGATAAATCTCCTGCAACGATCCGCACGCCACCATCTGCCCGGCTTCGACGATGCCGATGTGGGTGCAGAATTGCGCCAGCTCGTGCAGGATGTGCGAGGAAATCAGGATCGTTTTCCCCATTGATTGCAGCTCCTTCAACAGCTCGCGCATCTCGATGCGCGCGCGCGGATCGAGCCCGCTCGCAGGTTCATCGAGCAGCAGCAAATCGGGATCGTGCAGCAGCACCCGCGCGAGCCCGAGCCGCTGCTTCATCCCGCGCGAAAGCCCATCGACGAGCGCATCCGATTTCGCCGTGAGATCGGTGAGCGCGAGCACGTCGGTCACGATGCACGCGCGTTTCGCCGTCGGAATTTTGTAAGCTGCCGCGAAAAAGTGCAGGTATTCCTTCGCCGTGAGATCGTCATACACGCCGAAAAAATCCGGCATGTATCCGATCTTCCGCCGCACCTCGTGCGGATGCGCCAGCACATCGAGCCCGGCGACTTTCACGCAACCCGAAGTCGGCTTCAGCAATGTCGCCAGCACTTTGATCGTCGAAGTTTTCCCCGCGCCATTCGGCCCGATGAACCCGAAGATTTCCCCACGCGAAATGCTGAACGACAACCCGCGCACCGCGTGCGTGCGCCCGTAACTGACGCCGAGATTTTCCACCGAGACGAGCGGTGGCGGAGCGGTTTCGGGAGGTGGATTCATGGAACGTAGAGGTGGCGGTAGATATGAATTTCGCCGCCGACGCGGCGCGCGACGATCGTGGCGGAGAAGTCTTTTTCGTCGCTGCCAGTGAGACCGAGATCTTCCAACGAACTGCCGCCGTTCGGCGAGAAACGCGCAAACACAGAGAGCCAGCCGAAACCTTTTGGCTGAGACAGAGCCACCAAGAGATCAGGCGGCACGACGCCACTGCGGATCACCCGAAGGCCACCGCGATCGATTCCAAAGACATCGGCGGAAGCATCCGGGCCGAGGCTTTCACTCAATTCCGCCTCGCTGATTTTCGCCGGATGCAGTGTTGCCCACGGCAAACCCGAAGGGTCGTCCTTGCCTTCGAGCGAGGTCAGCCGGTTCATTTGCGGAGTCCACTGCGCGAGGGATTGGCGAAGCGTGTAGTTCACGGGGAACGCGCCATCGTAGCGGTGCGCCGCCGGGCGGGACTGATTGAAACCCATGGTATCCACTGGGGCGCACAGCGCGTGGCGGACTTCGGTCGTCACGTCCTGCGCGTGGCCGGGAAAAATCAGTTCGAGGCGCGTCTCGCGCAGCACGCGTCCATCGTGGCCGAGATCGGTGATCGTCATGCTCGAGCGATGATTCACCTTTCCCATAAAGCGCCCGGCGAGGAATACGGTGAGGCCCGTGAACGCGAGCGCGGCGAGGGGAAAGGTGAGCCACGTCAGCCGCCGTGCGCGGAAGCGCCCGAGCACCCACCAGTCGAGCGGCCCGATGACGGCGACGAATGCGCCGAGCAGCAGCAGCATCGCGGAGAGTGGCAGGATGCGGACGTTTTTTGGGGCAAGCAAATTGGCGAGCATTTGACGCTGGTTCTGACGTTCCCGGCGGTTTTCCTGTTGGGTCACGGCGTGCCATTTTCCCGTTCCGATAACCTCGCTAACTTGCCCGGGGTGGAATTTCCAAAGGAACGTGACCGCGCGCAGCCATCGCTCCGCTTTGGCCTCGTCCTCAGTCTGCGGTGCGGTGGTCGTGACCAGGAGCCGCCCGAGGCCCGGCTTGGCGAAAAGCACACTGCTCTCCTCCGCCAAAATCGGTCGGCCTTCCGGGTCGAAATCGAGACGCGGTGCGCGCGGGTCGGCGGCGCACAAGTCGGCGAGGAAACGCTGATGCGTGACCGGCAGCGGAGTGTCCGTGATCACGCACAAGCTGCCGCCGGCAGTCACCCAGCGGGCGAGCGCGGCAAGCGATTTTTCGCGCGTCTCGGCAAAGCCCTGGCCGTGCAGCAAAACGATGTCGTAAGGCGTGTAGCCGAGCGCGGCGACGGGCATTTCCTGCGGGTCGAGATGGACGGGCAGCGTGGTGGCTTTTGGCAGGTTGTAGTCGCTCTCCGCGGGTTGGAATTGCTCCAGCCGCAAACTTTGCCAGACGACCAGCGGCGCGGCGTTTGCCCCGATGCCCGGACGCGGCACGCAGATCGTGAAGCTGCGCTGCGGGTCGCGGACCGTGCCGAGATCGAAGCGCCCGAGATCGAGCACACCGGATTTCGTGATGAAACGCGCGAGTAATTCCCTCCTTCCAAAGCCGCTCGTGCCCGACGGCGGGAGCAGCAGCCGGAATTCTTTGGCTCCGCTGGTCAGCGCGAGTTCGGGGCTGCGAAACTGCGGTGCGCCGTCATCGCCATCCGCCGAGACGATTTCCAATGCACCTTCCAGCACGCCGGCACCGGACCACCTGAGCTTCACATCGAGAACTTCCGGTGCGGATGTGCGGGGTTGCAAAGCGAGCGGTTTGATCTCGGCGGTGAGTGGCCCGGCGGCGTGGGCGTGGAGAGAAATCAGGAGGATGAGCGCAAATAGAAGGGGCGTTCCGAAAACTCCGGGGAGCGCGCTCGTCCCGAGTGCTGGAGAAGGCGTCCCGCCTTCCCGGACTTTCCTTGCGCATGGCTCTTGGAAAGCGCCGCGGTTTTCGGGAAATCCACGCCGCAAAAAGTTCGTTTCGGCGGGACGCCGAAACCAGCACGCTAGACGCGCGCGCTCCCCGGATTCTGTCATCGCGCCATCACCGCTCGACGATTGAAGAACCACCACTCCACGAGCAATACGCCAAATCCCGCCAGCGCGAGCGGCCACCAGAGCGGGCGGTCTGTGCTCACCGGCGCGCTCGCTGCGCTCACTTTCAGACGGTCGTTGAATTCGATTTGCTCCACGCTCGCGAGCGACGATTCGCTGATCGAAAGCACGCTCGCGCCGATGGACTGCGCCGCGTTTCCACCGTCGAGGATCTTGTATTCACCAGCCTTCGCCGCCGGGACGCCCGCGAGTTGTCCGCGCTCGTCTGTGTTCGCGGAGCGCGAAAAATCCGCCGGACCTTCGATGCGATAGCTGCGACTCGGCGCGAGCGTGAGCGCGGGGAGCACGCCGGTCGGCGCGGCTTCCACTTCGCCGAGCCGCGCGTGTCGCAGCGTGGCGTTCACGAGATTCGAGATGAAAATCGGAAACGCGACGCGATACGGCAGCGTCGAGCGGTCGGTGTGGAAAAGCAGATGCACGCGCTGCGTTTCCGAATCGCCGCGCGCGACGATCAGCGGGCCGTGCGGGCCGTGCGCGAGGATTTCGTAGCCGAGATTCGCGAGGGTGCTTTCGGTCACATCGGCGGACTGATGCGGATCATCCATTAAAACCACGTCGCTCATCGTGACGTGCTGGAGCAGCGGCGAGTCGCGCCGCCAGTCGATGACGTTTGCATTCCCGCTTTCGATGGTGACGAGCTTTTGCAAATCCGCCGGGACGAATCCGACCGAACACAGCACACGCGCGGGTAGCGCGAGATCGGCCTCGGCATTGGCAAAAACGAGATCGAACGCCGCCGGGAGCGACGCGTTTTCCTTCGGAAAAATGTCCACGCCGTCCATGCCGTCCAGCGCGTGGCGATACGACGCCAGCGCGGGCGGGACATAGATGGCGAGCGGGCGCACGGCGGGGAGCGCGAGCCATGCGCGATTGTCGGCAGCCAGCGAATCGAAGCCGCGCGAGGTGAAGCGGGCTTCGAGGAGTGCGGGGTTTTCGCCGCCGACTTTGAAGACGAGTCGCGGAGCCGCGCCGCCCACCAGCGTCACGTTTTCCGAGGCGATGGTCGCGCCGTCTTGAAGCAGCTCGACGGTGCCCGAAGTGGATTCCGCAGACGCGGAACCGCCGAGTTGCACGAAGACATCCCACTGGCCGGAGACGCCGCGCCGCGCGTTGCAGGCGGTGATGCCGAAGTTTGGCCCCGCCGGATTGAGCCGCTGAAAGTCGATGCGGAAGGACAGCTCGAAGTTGGTCTGCGCGGGAAAATTTCCATCGGAGAAGAGCAGCACGCGATCAAACGCCGCGCCGCGCGCAAGCGCCTGCGCGGTGCGCAATGCCTCTTCGAGATCGCCCGCGACATCATCGACTGCGAGTGCGGTGAGCGCATCGCGCAGCTCGGCTTTGTTATTCGTGAAGCCGGTGAGCCGACGCGCGTTTTTGCTGAATGCGATGAGGCAAAGCTGCTGATCGGACGGAAGATTTGCGATCAATTCGCGCACGCGCTTTTTCGTCTCGTCGAGCCGCGAAACGCCGCCCGCTTTGTCCAGCCCGGCCATGCTCGCCGACACGTCGATCAAGACTGGCAGCCGCTCCGCGCGCGATGCGCCGCTGCGCAGTAGCGGCTGCATCGCCGCGAGCACGAGCAGCGCGAGGAGCAGGATTTGCAGGAGGAGCAGCAGGTTGCGTTTGAACTTTTGAAACGGGGAATTGACGCGCTGATCAGCGATGACCTGCCGCCAGAGCACGAGCGAGGAAACATCGTGGCGCGGGCGCTTGAGCTTTAGGAAATAGAAGGCGACCAGCGGGAGGAGGAGCGCGGCTAGCCAGGCGGATGAAAGAGCGAGGAAGCTCATGGGGCGGAGAACATCGAACATCGAAGGACAGATTCCCGCCGCGCACATCCGAACTTCGATGTTCGATGTTCGATGTTCGATGTTCGATGTTCATCTCCCCTCTTCACACGATCCATCCTTTCCGCCGCAGCAAATCAAAGAATACGCGCTCGAACGTCTCTCCGGCGCTCACCGAAAGAAACCGCCCCGAGCGTTGCCGCGCCAGCGTCTCGATCCGCTGCTGATGCGCCGCGCGGTATTCCTGATAAATCGCGAGCAGATCGCCCGCCGAGGTGACATCGAGATGCGCCGCCGTTTCCGAATCAAAAAAGCGCAGGTCGCCCGCGAGTTCGGGATCGATTTCGCCCGGCCCGAGAATCTGCAACGCGAACACTTCCAGCCCCGATCCGTGGAGCAGGCTGAACGCGCGTTTCAAATCGCCGCCGGTCAGAAAATCCGAAATCACCACAACTACACCGCGCCCCGAATGCTGCCGCAGAAAGCTCTCGATCCCGTGCTCGATCGGCGCGTCGCCGCCGCCCGCGATGCCTTCGATGAAGGCAAACGTCTTCGCCTCACTCGCCCGTCCGGTGCAGGGCGCGAGCCGCGGCGGAGCGCCCGTGGAGCGCAGCGCATACACGCTCACCTTCTCCTGATTCCGCAGCCCGAGGACCGCAAACCCCGTTGCGAGTTGCCGCGCGAGCGTGAACTTTTCCTCAAACAGCATCGAGTTTGACGCATCGACGAGGACCGCGACATGCATCTCCTCCTCATGATGAAACTGCTTCACGTATGGCCGGTTCAGCCGTGAGAAAATATTCCAGTCCACGAAGCGCATGTCGTCGCCCGGCGCATAATCGCGGTAGTCGCAAAACTCCGTGCTAGTGCCACCCTTTGCCGCGAGATGTTCGCCGCGCGAGCGATTGGTCAAACGCCGCGCAGCATTGATCCGCAACCGCGCTAGTCGATCGAGGTCGCGATTCGTGAGCAGCGAAGTCAGATGAGCGCGGCCTTCGGACATGAGTTACAGCGCTTCCTCCGCGACGCCTTTCGCCACCTCATCCACCAGCCCCGGCACACTCAGATTTTCCGCGAGGCCGTCGTAGTTCAGCAGCACGCGGTGGCCGAGGACTTCGGGAGCGAAATGGCGAATGTCTTCAAACGCGACGTGGGCGCGGCCTTCGGCGAGGGCGCGGACGCGGGCGGCGCGGATGAGTGCTTGCACCGCGCGTGGGCTCGCGCCCCATTTTACGAAGCGGCGCACGGTATCACCGGCAAACTCGCTCTGCGGATGCGTGGCGAGGACGAGGCGCACGGCGTAGTCGCGGAGCGGGTCTGCGACGACAACTTTTTCGAGCACCGTGCGCAGTGCCATGATGCGGTCGCCGTCCATGATTTTCGCGACTTCGGTGTGATGCGTGAGCGTGGTGCGGCGGACGACTTCGTTGAGTTCGGCGCGATTCAAAAACGGGACGACGAGCTTGAACATGAAGCGGTCGAGTTGCGCTTCGGGGAGCGGGTAGGTGCCTTCCTGTTCGAGCGGGTTTTGCGTCGCGAGGACGAAAAACGGCTGCTTCAAATGATGCGTCGTCCCCGCCGCGGTGATCGACCCTTCCTGCATCGTCTCCAGCAGCGCGGACTGCGTTTTCGGCGTGGCGCGATTGATTTCATCCGCGAGCAAAAGCTGCGTGAAGAGCGGGCCGCGGCGGAACTCGAACTGGTAGTTTCCATCCGGCCCGGTGCTCATGATGTTCGTGCCGACGATGTCCGCCGGCATGAGATCGGGCGTGAATTGAATGCGGCGAAAATCCAGATCGAGCGCCCGCGCCAGCGTCTTCACCAGCTCCGTTTTCCCGAGGCCCGGCACGCCTTCGAGCAGCACATTCCCACCCGCGACGATCGCCGTCAGCACGCCCTCCACCACACGCTGCTGACCGACGATGATTTGCCCAACCGCTTCGCGCAGGCGCTGAAAGTCATCGCGAAAACGCTGCGCTTCGGCCTGGAGTTCGGTGGGGTCGCTCATGCGTGGAACCTTGGGCGATCCAGAGGGCGCAGTCGATGATGAAGCGTGAGACGAACCGTGAAAACTAAGCGCAAAAAACACCTTGCGCGCCGATAATGTATATGAGACTCACTCGCATTAAAGGCATTTGCCGACCTCCTCTCACATCAAACACCCAACCAACATGTCCCGATTCACCTCCTGTCTCACTGCCACCGCCCTCGCCATTCTCGCCACACCTTCCTCGGAGGCAGGCCAGCGGCGCTACGTTTACAGCTACGAAACTCTCACCGCACCCAAGGGCAGTTTGGAATTTGAGCAGTGGGTCACTTGGAAACACCGAGATGTCACGGGAGGCGACGATCGCGACCGCTGGGAATTCCGGCACGAGATCGAGTTCGGCGTTACCGACAAGCTGCAACTCGCCATTTACGTCGCCGACTGGCAATACGACGAAGACGATTCGGAAGGCCACAAGGCGCGCTACAAGGGCACGGGTTTCGAGGCGATTTACAATCTCACGAATCCGAACACGGCATTTCTCGGAAGCGCGATTTACGGTGAAGTCGTGGTCGGCGAGGAATTGCTGAAACTCGAAGGCAAGCTGCTGCTCGAAAAGCGGTTTGGGCCCTTGAGCGTCGTTTACAACGCGGTGATCGAAGCGGAATGGGAGGGCGAGGATTTGGACGAAAGGACGGGCGAATTCAAACAGACCGTCGGCGTGAGCTACGACATCTCGAAGAGTTTCTCCGCCGGCGTCGAGGCATTCCACGAGATCGAGATGCCGGACTGGTCCGAGGCGGAAAGCGGCCGCTTCTTCGTGGGCCCGAATGTGTCGGTGCGCAGTGGGCGTTTCTTCGGCACGCTGGCGTGGCTGTGGCAAACCACCCACAGCGAAGGCGAGCCCGACTTCCAGACGCGCCTGATCTTCGGCGTGGATTTCTGAGCCGCACCGGCGTGAAGCCGTCGCCTTTCCATCTGCTCGTCGCCGCCGTGCTGGCGGGCTGCGCCATGCCGAATCTCGCCCCGCCGGTTTCGCCCGCGATGTCGGCCCGCGCCGGAAAGCCCGCGAGCACGCTGGAAGAAGGACGCCGACTCTACACGGGACGCTGCGCCACCTGCCACACGATTGATCCCGTGGAAAAATACAGCGCGTCCCGATGGCGCGAGATCATCGCCGACATGGCGGACGAAGCGAATCTGACGCCCACGGAGCGAGAAGCCGTGCTCGCCTACCTACTCGCCGCGCGCGAAGCTCCTCCACTCGGATCGTAAGCCCGCCTGTCTGGAATGCGCGGCACAGTTGACGCGCCCGTGCGACGCAAGAAGACCGCTGAACAGAGCACATTTTTGCACCGCGTCTCATCACACCAAAGCGCAACCACGCCCGAGTTTTTCGCTCGCCGCGGGTGAAGTCCGCGAGCAAACTGCGTGCGATCTCATGAGCGGTTCCCCAAAACGTTTCCGCATCGCATTTTCTTTCGCGGGGGAAAAGCGCGACTTTGTGAAAGAGGTCGCCGACTTGCTTGCCGCACGTTTCACCGAGGCGGCGATCCTCTACGACAAATATCACGAAGCCGAGTTCGCCCGGAACGACCTCGCGATCTATCTGCCAAATCTCTACAACCGTGACTCGGACCTCGTCGCCGTGATCGTCTGCCCGGCCTATGACGTGAAGGAATGGACCGGCTTGGAATGGCTCGCGATCCACAATCTCCTCCAGCAACGGTTCCGTGAAGAAGTGATGCTCTGCCGATTCGCCCGCGCGAACGTCGATGGCCTGTTCGGTGGTGCCGGATTCGTCGAACTCGACGACAAAACCCCCGCACAAGCCGCCACCCTCATCCTCGAACGTCTCGCCATCAACGAAGGCCAGCCCAAGGACCACTATCTGCCCCTTCGACATTCGTCATCCGTCATTCTGCATTCCTCCACCCCCAACAACCTCCCCCGCCTCCAGCCCTTCTTCGGCCGCGCCGCCGAACTCGCCACCATCCGCGAGGCCCTCGATCCCGACTCCCGCACCTGGGGCGCGCTCATCGATGGCCCGGGCGGCATGGGCAAGACCTCCCTCGCCGTCCGCGCCGCCTACGACTGCCCGCCCGGCCTCTTCCAGCGCATCGTCTTCGTCTCCGTGAAGGACCGCGAGATGGACGACGACGGCGAGCGCCCGCTCGGCAACCTCCTCGTGCCGGGCTTTCTGGAGATGCTCAACGAACTCGCCCGCGAGCTGGGCCAGCCCGACATCGCCAAGTCCCCCGAGGACCAGCGCATCCGGCTCCTGCTCGACGCGCTCCGCCCCGCGCAGGCGCTGCTCATCCTCGATAATCTCGAATCCCTCCCCAAGACCGACCGCGACCAGCTTTTTACCTTCCTCAAACGCCTGCCGCCGGGCTGCAAGGCCATCCTCACCAGCCGCCGCCGCATCGGCTCCGGCTCCGAGGAACTCATCCTCGAAAAGCTCGACCAGGACGCCGCGCTCGCCACCCTCGCCGACCTCGCCCGGCGCCATCCGCTGCTCGCCCGGACCAGCGAAGCCGAGCGCATCGCCCTCTACACCCAGACCGCCGGCAAGCCGCTGCTCCTGCGCTGGGTGGCCGGCCAGCTCGGCCGCGGGAGCTGCCGCACCTTCGCCGACGCGCTCGCCTTCCTGCGAACCTGCCCGCCGGACAATGACCCGCTGGAATTCATCTTTGGCGACCTCGCGAAGGAATTCACCGCCGACGAGGAGAAAGTGCTCTGCGCCCTGAGCTATCTCAGCCTTCCGACGAAAGTGGAGCACGTCGCAGAGATCGCGAGCGTCGAGGAAGCACCCACCGAGATCGCCCTGCGCGCTCTCGCGAACCGGTCCCTCGTCGTTCCCGATCAGGAGGGGAAACAATACTCCCTCGTGCCCATGTTCGCCGAATTCCTACGCAGGCACCGGCCGGAAGTTATCGCGGACACGGGCAGATGGCTGGAGCAGCGGGCCTATGCGCTCATCGTGGAGAATGGTTACCCACATGCCGACTGCTCCCCGGTGCTCGATGCTGCCTGGCCCACGGTGGCGCCGGCATTGCCACTCTTCGTCGCCGGTCCGAATACCCCCCTTCAGACTGTGTGTATCGCGCTCCAGCATTTCTTAAACTTTACTGGGCGCTGGGATGAATGGCTTTCCCTGAATCGACAGGGAGAAACCAAGGCGGTTGCAGCGAATGAGCAATACGATGCCGGTTGGAGGGCTTATCAGTCGGGAATGATTCACCATCTGCGCAGACACGCAGACGGGGTATTGGCCTGCGCCGAACGTGCCATGGTCTATTGGCGAGAGGCAAAAGCCGGTGCTCGGGAACGTGCGTTCGCTCTCCAACTGCGTGGCCTCGGTTACGGATTGAAGAAGGACTACTCAGCCGCGGCTCGAGCACATCGTGAGGCGCTCGATCTTCATCTCACGGTCTCCGCCACGAGTCGGGAAGTGGCTACTGCGCTTAGCGATCTTTCGGATGTTCAAAGTTGGGCGGGAGATTTCGATGCTGCGGAGCAGGGTTTTCGCGAGGCGCTGCGAGTTGCGCGCATCATTGGTGATGTCGAGTTGATCGCTGGAATTTGCGGCAACTTGGCGGGGCTACTTTTGGACCGGATGGATTGGCTCGCGGGCGAAAATCTGAGCCGCGAGGCTTTGGCTCTGGCTGAGGGCGTAGGTCGTGACGAGCTGATAGCAGCCGACTGCCGGCGCGTCGCGTGGGCCTTGGTGCGGCAGGGGAATGCCACCGAAGCATTGCCTTACGCGCGGCGCGCGGTGGACATCTTTACCCGCATTCGCTCGGCCGACCTCGAAGCCGCCCGCGCGACGCTACGAGAGTGTGAGGGCTGATTTGTTGTGCTATGTGAGACGCTGTTTCAACTATACGCCCCCTCGCGCAATCGACATGGAAAGGGGGGCGTTGACGCCGAGGGAGATCCCGATGGACTAAGCGGACATTACGCAAAAGTGAGCTTGAGCAGGTGAACAAGATTGGCGATTACGGCGGGAGCCGGGTTGCCGAGTTCTTGAAATTGATCCTCGGTCAAATGACGTGAAGCGGGATTGCGAGACCAATCTTTCAAGGTGGCAAAGTAAAACTTGTAGGCATCGTCGTGAGTGCCAAGCGGGCCGCCCGTGTCAGCGAGAGGGAAGACAGGTTTACCCTGTTGCAGTGCCCACTCGCCAGTCTGGTACGTGCCGCCGAGTCCGCCAATGAGGATGACGGCATCGGTGCGCTCGATTGAACGACGCCAGGCTTCATCTTCCGATCCACCGCTTACCAAGCGACCCGCGGGAAAATCCGGCGTGGCACCTTGTCGCATGACTTGCACGAGCCGACCGGAGAGCGATTGCTCGTTCTGTTGGATGCGTTCGACGAAAGAGCGGGCGACGTCGTGGTCAACGCCATTCCATCCGCCCGTGACGAGGCTGAATCCTGCGGTCGCCAATGCCGCACCCAACCGCTTGCTGACCTCGTCGATCTTCGCAGGTCGAGGCGTCACACCACCCGACCCGGCAACGAGAATCCACTTCGTGGCAGAGGGGGCCGCCGCGGGACGTTGCGTGCCGATGAGCGAAGGCTTTTCACCAGTAATTCCCCAGACTAGTCGCGCGATGTTTTCTTCCGAGAACCCGCCGCGTAGATCGACCCATGTGCGGTTCAGCAGAAATCCACTCAATGTCGTTTCTGGAGGGCAATCTGGCAAAAAAACCGGGATTACCGGTCGCTTCAACGCGTGCGCGAGGTTGAACGCCGCCTGCGTTTCTTCGTCCTGCCATGGACCCAAACCCGAGCCACCCACCGCGACGATCACACTGCCTGCCGCTTGCATGCCCTGTTCCAATAGAGGCTGCCACGCCAGTCCCGGGCGCAGTTCATCTTCATCGAACCAAACCGTCAATTCACGCCTCGCAAGCACGCCCTTCAGTTCACGCGCGGCTGGCTTGTCTTTGGAGTTGTGGCTGAGGAATACATCGAAGTCGGCTCGAATCGACATGATCTTTCCTTGGATTTCAGAGGTCGCTAACGCAAGCGCGGACTCGGCGCAATGGAGGCGAGCAACAGGCACCGAGGTGGCGGTGACGGGCGACGTGGCGGAGGATTGCCAGAGCCTCTTCGACATCATCCGCGCGCATCTCACCGTGCTGCACGGCAAGGTGCCGGTGATCGAGGAAGTGCAGACGCACGACGCTCCGGAGAAGTGGGTGCCGATGACCGACCTGCGGGTGGCCGAACGCGAGCAGGAGCCGACGCTGCCGGTGACGGTGGGCACGGGCGCCGAGGCGAAGCGGGTGAAGCTGCCCGTGGCGGCGACGCTGAACACCGTGGAGAGCGAGGCCGCGCGCAAAGCCGCCGGACCGGAAGCGGAGCCGCGGATGCAGCTCTTCATCAGCTACGCGCACCTGAACGAGAAAGAGCTGATCCCTTTCCGCCCGCATCTCACGCACTTGAGCCAGCAGGGTTACATCCAGGTGTGGAACGACCGCGACTTGGCGCCGGGCGAGCAGTGGGAAGCCGGCATCACCGACGCGCTCCAGCGCGCGGACATCGTGCTGCTCTTCTACACTACCGCCGCGCGGGTCTCGAAGTTCATCCAGGAAACCGAACTCACAACGGCGCTCAATCGCTCCGACGCAAAAGAATGCACGCTCATTTGGGTGCCTTTGGAACGGAACGACCTGGAACCGGGACACCCGCTGGAGAAACGGCTGTCGAAGATCCAATGCACGACGCGCGACGCGCGGCCGATTTACGACTACGAAGTGCCGCAAAAAGGCTGGATGGAGGTGGAGCAAGCGATCCGACGGGCCGTTGAGGCAAGGCGGAAGCTCATACGGTAGATTAGTACCGTTCAAATCCCTGCTGGAGTTCCCAGTCGGTTACCACGCGGTCGTATTGGCCCTGCTCCCACTCGGCGGCGTGGACGTAGTGGTCCACGACATCGTCGCCGAAGGCCGCGCGGAGGACGGAAGATGACTTCGCGGCGGCCGTCGCTTCGCGCAAGGTCTTTGGGATGCTGCGCAGCTTGGCATCCGTGTAGGCGTCGCCGACATAGGGAGCTTCGAGTTCGAGTTTTTGCTCGATGCCTGCGAGACCCGCAGCGAGGAGCGCGGCGAAGGCCAGGTAAGGATTGATGTCGGAGCCACCGATGCGGCATTCGGTGCGGATGCCACGCGTGCCGGCACCTACGAGACGAAAGCCGGCGGTGCGATTGTCCACGCTCCAGAGCGCCTTGGTCGGGGCGAAGGTGCCGGCTTGGAAGCGTTTGTAGGAATTGATGTAGGGCGCGAGGAAGAGCGTGATCTCGGAAGCGAGGGCTAACTGGCCGGCCATGAAGTGCCGCATGAGATCGGTCATGCCGCGTTCCTTGCTCGCGTCGAAGAAGAGCGACTCGCCGGTGTCGCTGCGGCACAGGCTCTGATGGATGTGGCCGGAGCTGCCGGCGAGTTTGGCGTTCCACTTAGCCATGAAGGAAATCGACTGCCCGTACTGGAAGGCGATTTCTTTGCAGCCGTTCTTGAGCACGACATGGCGGTCGGCCATCTCGAGCGCCTCGCAATAGCGCACATTGATTTCCTCCTGGCCGGGGCCCCACTCGCCCTTGGAGTTCTCCACCGGGATGCCGGCGGCGTTCAAACCGTTGCGGATCGCGCGCATCACCGCTTCCTCCTTGGTGGTTTGGAAGATGTGATAGTCCTCGATGTAGTAACCGGCCGTTTCGAGATTGCGGTAACCTTTGGTGTGCGCGGCGCGGTAGTCGTCGTTGAAAAGGTAGAACTCCAGCTCCGAGGCAAACATGGCCTTCGCACCCATGCCTTCGACGCGGGCCAGTTGTTTCTTTAGAATGTTGCGCGGCGCATAGGGCACCGGTTCATGGCTGTGATGGTCGAGCACGTCGCAGAGCACGAGCGCCGTGCCGGGCAGCCACGGAATGCCCCGCAGGGTGGTGCGGTCCGGCTGCAGGGCGAAGTCGCCGTAGCCTTGCGCCCAGTTTGCGGATGCGTATCCGGGCACCGGCTCATTTTCGATGTCATCGGCGAGCAGGTAATTGCACGCATGGGTCTCACCAAAGTTCGATTCCAGAAAAAACTGCGCGTGAAACCGCTTCCCGACCAAACGGCCCTGCATGTCCGCGATGCAGACCAGCACCGTATCGAGGGTGCCGTCTGCGACCTGCTGCTTGAATTGCTCGGTGTTCGTAGTGGTAGTTACTTCAGAGTAATATCGCGCATGACGGGCGGTCCGCGGAAGGTCTTCTTGATGCCGAGCTGCCACGAAATGGCGAGGAACATGGCGGTGATCACGGTGACGGGCAGCGCCTTTTCATTCGGGGGCTGGATGCCTGCATAGATGAGTGCCAGCACGCCGAGGATCGCGATCACACCGATGGCTTTGTAAACGGTCCCGCCGAGGTCAAAGGGACCCATCTTGGTCCAGGTTTTTCCATAAGCAAAGATACCCACGACCGTAGGCATGACATAGGATATGTAGAGCAGGATGACGCACGCCACGGTGAGCGTGGTATAGGCCGGCGCGTAGAGTGTGCAAGCGACTGCCGCCACGGAGCCAACCCAGATCCCGGCAACGGGTACGCGAAACTTCGGAGAGACCGCTTTCATGAAGTCCGGCAGTCCACCATCACGGGCGAACGCGTAAATCATGCGCGACATCGAGGTCACGCAGGCGAGTCCGCAGAGGTAGTTTGAGAGCACGATGCCGATCTTAAGCGGGCTGCGTAGCCAGCCGGGGATGACGGTGTCCATGAGCCAGAAAAAAATGTTGCCACCCTGCTTCGCGCCTTCCGCCACGCTGGGTAGCGCGATGACGAAGCTGGCGACCATGACGAAACCAAAGATGCCGGACAGATAGACCGAGCGCAGGATGCCCTTGGGCACATTGGTCGCGGCATTCACCGTCTCCTCGGAAGTGTGCGCCGAGGCGTCGAATCCGGTGATCGTGTAGATCGGCCAAAGTAACGCGAGCAGCAGCATGAAGCCGCCGTTTTCACTCGCCGGCCAGACTCCGCCGCCGGCATCGCCACTCAGATTTCCGAAGCTGAAGAGCCGCCCGAAGTCGTGCGACGGCGCGAAGATCAGCATGCACGCGGTCAGGGTGAGCGAGACGGCAAAAATGAGGTAACCACTGAAGTCGGTGAGCACGGTAGTCACGTGGATGCCGAGGTGATTGAACAACGCGTGGGTGCCGGTGATGATGGCCACGCCGGTGATCTGATGGGTGACCGTGAGCTTGGTCGGATCGCCGCCGAGCATGGGCAGGATCAAATTGATGAACAGCGTATAGGCGCCCACGTTCACCGCCGCCGTGACAAAGATGAGGCCGAGCAAATTGAACCACGCCGTGGCCCAGCCCCAGCCCTTGCCGCCGAGGATCGACGACCAGTGATAAAGCCCGCCTGCCGTCGGATACGCGCTGGCCACCTGCGCCATCGCCGCCGCGACGAGCAGCGCAAAGACGACACCGATGGGCCAGGCCACGCCCGCCGCCGCCCCACCGATGGCGCTGGTGCCAAGCTGGAGCGAGGTGATGCCGCCAGCGAGGATGCAGATGATCGAGAAGGAGATGGCAAAGTTCGAGAAGCCACTCATTCGTCGTTTGAGTTCCTGGACGTAGCCAAGGCTTTCCAGCAATTTGACGTCGGCGGAGATGTCCACCTGGTCCGGATCGTTTGGTGTTTTGTTCATAAAGTGGTTGGACTGAATGACGCCGACCTATCCTGAGGAAACACTACTTCTGCGACACTACAGCGCCTTCACCCTTCTGGTCACTAGGAAATTGTCGGCGAATGTTTCCACGAGGGAATTCATTCGGCGACTGTCGCGGGGCGGACCTAACGTCGCTCGACGCCGAAGTGCGCAAGCACGTTCCGCAGGAGCCCGGCCATCTGGGGATCGACGGCAAGGACCCAGCCCGAGGCGATGGTGCCGGCATTGAAGACACGGCCACCGTCCGGGCGCTCCCAGTAGATCATCTCGCCACCTTGGTCCGTCTTCGGCGCGATCTTGCGGAAGAAGTAATCAAAGGCGGAGCCTCCTTTCTTCCAAAAGACTTCACCATTCGCGAGTAACTGCAGGCCGCCGGGGTCGGCGGGCACCTTGCCGCCTTCCGGTGATGGCTGCTCTTGCAGGCGCGCAAAGGTCGAGGGCCGGATGTCGAACTCGTGCGCATTGGCGAGGCGGATGCCGTCGCCGCCGGTGCCGATCCGATCGCCTTTCTTGAGCCCGAGGTTCTCGGGTTTCCGGAAGAGAAAATGGTCCGGGTCTTCGACGACGTAAGGGCCGAACTGCTCGGCTGCACCGGGGCTGTTAAAGCCGAGGCAATCGAGCGCGATGAGGTTCACGCCGGGCCAGCCGCATTCGCGGAGCATACCCCCGCGCAAGCCATCGTGACTGTGCCAGGCTTCGCCGCGCCTGTTTTTTGGCACGCGGTTTCCGGCGGCGTCGGCTTTGCGGCATTCCATGACCGTCCCGTCGTCGTTGAAGGACACGCGCCAGAAGACGGCATTGCCGCTGAGCACCACGAGGTTGCCGCCCTTGCGAAGATAGGTCTCGGTGCCGCGATACAGCGGCAGGGACCAATACTCGTTGTGCCCCACGACCAGCAAAGTCTTATAACCCTCCAGCACCGCGGGACTGCGGTGCAGGTCGAGGTCGCTGATGACGTCGTAATCGTAGCCCTGCTCTTCGAGCCAGATCTGGGTGAAGCGATCGGCGCGGGTGAGGTGACTGTATTTCGTGGGGCCGCCGTAGAGCACGTAAGGGCTGGCGGCTGGCCAGGGCATCCGCAGGCCGACTTGATAGGTGCCCTGCCCAGTGGCGTGGTCGCGGTAGAAGTTGTATGCCGGCAGGCCGCGCGCGTCTTTTTCGATTCCTCCCGTGCCCCACACTTCGTGGAGCTTCGCGGTCGGCAGGGCGAAGGGCGAACCGCTGTAGGCACGCCAGGTATTCGTGGCGCAGACGAGGAGGATCGGGGCCTTCTTCCGCCGCGGCGCACGGCGGACGATGAAAGTGCAGTGGGCAAGGCGGGGCTCGCCTTTCCAGGAAAACTCGAAGCGGGCGACGAAAATTCCGGACCGCACTTCAGCGGGGACTGGCCAGCGATGGGTGACGCTCCAGCGGCAGTCGTAGAGATCATCCGCGGCCAGGCGCAGCCCGTGGCCGCGCCGCGCGTCCTGCTCCGGATCGTAGGTGCCGAAGCGCGGCACATCGGCGGCGAAGCTTGGGCCGCCGATCATCCACGTTGCGTGATTGATGATGCGTCCGTGGCGAGCATGCGCCGACCCATCGGCCACCCGATCGCCGCGCTCTTCGGCGAACGGCCAGCAGGCCAGCACGCTTTTATCCTTCGCGGGCTGGAGGCCTTGTTGGGAGAAGCGTTCGCGAATTTCCGCCTCACTCAATGCGCGGTTATAGATCACCGGCAGCGCGAGATCGCCGTCGAGAAAGTGCTTGGCGCTGCCCGTCTGCGACATCGCTCCGAGGCGCAGCGCGTGCGGTCCCGGGAGCAGCGGCCCGGCAAAATCCCACGCGCCCACTTCCTGCGCATCCACATAGACCCGCTTGCGTTTTCCATCCCACACGGCGGCGAGGTGGTGCCAGCGGTCACGCACCACCACGCCCGGCGGCGTGCGATGCACGAGCGCTTCGTCCGGCGAAACGGCATCGCCGAGGTAGAAACCGACGTAGCCCTCTTTGCCGATGCCCAGAGCGAGCCCTTCCGAGGAGTCCTTGTCCTCCTGACTGATGAGCCCTTGCAGATCGGTCACGTTCCAAGGTCGCACCCAGCACTCGAGGGTGATCGCTTGCAGGGCTCCGGTGAGACGTTTCTCAATGTGAACGTAGGAACCGGGGTGGATTGGCTGCGGATTGGCGGGCGATTCATCGAAGCGCGCAAGCACGGTGTCGCCGACCGGATCGTCCACTTGCACCCCCAATCGGCAGATGGAAAGGCGATACGGGACGCTGCTGCTCACGCAAAGCTCGAGCGTCTCGCCGGCGGCCACGGAGTGTTCCAGCGGGTAGGCGTGGACCCCCGGAACGTCGAGCGCGCGGTGTGGTGGGATGTCCCGGACCTCCGTGTCCGGCGCGGCGCCCGACCGAAGTTTCAGCGCGGCCACGGTCGCCCCGGTGCGCTTGAGAAATTCGCGGCGAGTCGTGGCGGGCATGAGCTGCCTCTACTGCCGCTCTTTCAAAGTCGCGAGCATGGCCAGCAGCCGGGCCGTGATTTTCTCCGCGGCGCTGACCTCGAGGTAGCTGCTGCGGGCGCGCCACGTCTCGTAACCGCCGAGGGCGTGCTGTTCCGCCGTCGGGAGGTAGCCGTTGTAGCCATTGGCCAGCGAAATGGTGAAATGCTGGGCAAAAGGCGTGCGCGCTTTCAGATCGAGGCCGATCTCCACGAAGACTTCGCACGGGATGGAGGCGATGCTCAGGTCGCCGACGCGCTGCACCTGGAGCTTCACGGGCACGGTGTCGGGATAAGGTGCGAGGAGCATGGTCTCCCGGGCGTAGATGGCGTCGCGCGCCGCGTATTGGCCGTCTTTGTCTTTCGGAGTGTTGGCGAGGATTTCCTCGGCTCTCTTGAGATCCTCGGCGGTGGGTTTGCGTACGCGGAGTGGGACGTCTTCCTCGACGCAATCGAGCGTCGCGTCCTTTTTGAACTGAACCTGCTCGTAAGCTTTCCGCGCCGCATCCGCGACACTCGCGGCGACTTTTTTGATCTGCGTGCCGGGCTCCCGTTTGGCCGGTGCTGGGGCGCCGTAGTTCACGTTGTTGATATTGCCGCTGGTGCCATTGGACATGATGCCGACGAAAGGCGGCTTGCCTTGGTAACGGGCGTCGTCCGTGTGCAGGCGTTCGGTCATCGCGTTCGCGAAAGCGGCGAAGTAATCCGCGGAGATCGGCGGCAATCCACCGACGTAGTGCAGGCTGTAATTCGCCAGCAGGCCAATCGGGCGGTGATCACTGGCGGAGCGCGCGACGAGCAGAAAGACCTCGGGATCGACGGGCCCGGTCGGCGTCGTGACCTTGCGATTTTGGTAGCCGGGATTCATCTGCGCGCGATCCGTCGTGACGCCAAAGGGATTCGGATAGCTCTCGCCCTCGAGCACGAACCACCGGCGATTGAAGACCTGCGTCGGTTCGCTGCCTTTGCCGCTACCGACCTCGGCGGGTTCGAGATTTTCGTGCGCCTTGATCAAACCCTGCGCGATCCGCGCCGGCACTGACGCCACGTATTCCCGATCCGGATCACTTTGAAAAACCCCCGCCAGCGTCGCCGTCGAATGCGAGTGAGTGGCGGAGATCAGGATCTGGGACGCGGGCACTCCGGTCGCCTTGGCGGCGAGCTGTTTCGCCTCCTCGCAGACTGCGCGCGGGATCATGCAGGCATCCACCACGCAGAAGATCAGCTCCCTCTTTCCATCGTGCAACGCGAGGCAGCGCGCGTGCATCGGGTCGGTGATGCCCTGGGCAAAGTTCCCCTTGGTGCTGCCATTGATCGGGGTCGGGAATTTCGTCGGCGAGATGTCCTGAGCGTGCGCGCCGGCGCGGAATTCGGCGACGGCAGGCAGCGCCGACACGAACAGGATGGTGAGTGCGAGGAGAGGGGGGATTTTCATCGGCGGGTGGTTGGGTGGAAGCACTCAGACTATCCCGCAAGTCTGGCGAATCTTGGTCTATCCCGGCATCGGCACGGTCGTCCGCAGCACCTCTGTCCCGGGCTCGAGCGCGCGCAGTTCGCGGCCTGCCGCCGTCGCGGGCAGGAGGAAAAAGGAGCCCCGTGCGAAATGCTGGCCGCCGCATTTCACGCTGCCGGCGACGACGGTGAAGATCGCGAAGCCACGGCCCGAGTCGATGCGCGGCTGGTCGAGCGTCCACTTTTCCACGCGGAAAAATGCGCACGCGATGAGGGTGTCGCCGTCTGGCTCGGCGAAGTGCGGTTCGGGATCGGCGAAGTCGATGGACTCGAGTGATTCCGCGACGTGCAGGGCGCGCGGCTGACCGTCGAGGCCGAGCCGATTCCAATCGAAGACGCGATAAGTGGTGTCACTGTTCTGCTGCACTTCCACGATGAGATTGCCGGCGCCGATGGCGTGGATGCGGCCGCTCGGGATGAAGATCGCGTCGCCAGCTTTGGTGGGGAGCGTGTGGATGGTCTCGGCCACGCGCCCGTCGCGCAGCGCCTCTTCAAAAGTTTCCCGCGTCACGCCGCGTTTCAGTCCGGCGTAGAGGTCACTTTCGAGCAAGGCATCGAGCAGGTACCACATCTCCGTCTTCGGCTCACCCCCGAGCCGCGCGGCCACGGCGGCCGGTGGATGCACCTGCACGGAGAGGCGGTCTTGCGCGTCGAGGATCTTGCAGAGCAGGGGAAAGCGCGGCGTCTCCGGCAAGCCCGGGCCGAAGACGGCGGCACGATGTTGCGTCCAGAGTTCGTGCAGAGTACAGCCCCGCAGCGGGCCCTCGTGGACGACACTTTGCGCATCTTCCCGATCGACCAGTTCCCAAGATTCGCCGATCCGCGTACCCACCGGGAGTTGGCGCCCGAGCAGGGACTCGAGGCGGCGCCCGCCCCAGATGCGTTCCATGTAGAGAGGCTCGAAGACGATGGGCGGCATGGGCGATTTTGAGGGCGGGATTTTGAATGCGGGATGCGCAAGACGAAAGGAGTGCGCAATGTCGTCAGGCGGCGCGCAACTCTCAATCCCCAACTCGCCGCCAGTCCTCCTCCTTATCCACGTCGCGGAGCATCGGGAGAAGGTGGACGCGCAAGCCGGCCTCCGCGGCGCGAGCGAGTGTTTGCGCAAAGACGGCTGCGGTGCTCCAGGCGATGTCTGCGAAGAGCGCCGGGTTCGGGGCGCGCAGCGCGATCAGGTAGTAGCCGCCGTCCACGGTCGGGCCGAGCGCCGTGTCGTGGCTCGCGAGTGCCTGCCAGGCTTCGGTGAAATGCGCAGCGCCGAGGGCCACGCAATCGCTGCCGATCGCCGCGACGGCCTCGTACCCTTCCGAAAAAGCTGCGGCAAAAGCCCGCTCCAGTCGCACGCCCAGGTCGCCGGTGGCCTGGGGGACAAAGCGGAGGGTCCGCCCTTTGCCGGGAGCATGCAGCCACGCGGCGATCTCCGCGCCTTTCTCTGGCGGGTCAAACAGCACGATGACGTCCTCACCCGGCGGGATCTGCCGGAGCACCGTCTCCGCGAGCTGGCGGTAAATCTCCGCCGCACGCTCCGGCCCGAGCGTCGCCGCGAGCCGCGTCTTCACTTTGCCGGGCTCAGGGTATTTTGCGAAAAAAAGGACGCACCGGCGCATCACGGCGCCTCCGGCAACGAAGCGACGAAGCGGGTGCCGCCCGCCAGTGCGAGCAGACAAATGATGACACGCAGCGTCGGAAAAGGGGTCACGGGGCGGAGAGTAGCCACCGTCGGGAGCGAGACAAGCCCGCGGCCTTTCCGGTGGGTGCAGCTTTCGCTTTCGCAGGTTGAAAGCCCTTTCAATCCCACTACTATCGCCGCTCCGAAATGGCCCGCCTCAAAGCCAATCACTCCATCGAAGAAGTTCTCAGCCTCGCCCTCCTCGGCGCCGGCACCCTGCTCTTTCTCTCGCTCATCTCCTACACCCCAGCGGACGTGCCGAGCTGGTTTCCACTCAGTTCCGTGGCAGCGAGCCGCGGTCCGGCGCTGAATTTCATCGGGCGGCTCGGAGCCATCGTGGCCTGTTGCAGCTACGCTTTTTTGGGAGCGGCCTCCTTCCTCCTCGCGGCCCTGCTCCTTGGCTATGGCGGGGTCAAATTGATGCGGCCCGAGCTGCGGCTCACCAAGCGGCTGCCGTGGGCGCTCATTTTCCTCCTGGCGGGCGCCTGCCTCGCGCATCTCACCCATTTCTCGCTGCTCGATCTCGTGCGGCTGAATATCGCCGGACCGGGCGGTTGGGTGGGAAAATGGATCGGCGATTTCGTCTTTCGGGCGCTGCTCGGCGTCGTCGGTTCGGTCATCGTGCTGCTGCTTTTGTATGTCTCCAGCCTCATCCTGATGACGGGCATCCACCCGCTGCGGGCGGCGCGGGAGCTGGCGGCCCTGCCGGCGACCTTCGCGGCGCGGCGCGGGGCAAAGCGGATCGCCGAGGAAAATGATCGGGAGCGCGCGGCGGCGGATGCCGTGCGGCAGGAGCGGGAGCGTCGGAGGCTCGAAAAACCGGCTGGAAAAAAGTCCGCGCCGGTGCCAGGCGAAGCCGAGGATCCGACGCTCGTCATCAAGGCGCCGCCGCGTGAACCAGCGCCCCCGAGTGCGGCGGCTGCGGCCATTGCCGGGGATCTTTTCGGCGCCGAGGTGGAGGCACCGCGGCCGGTGCCGCAGATCATCGACAGCGCGGTGCTGCCGCCGCCGCGGAAGCGCGAGGTGAAAAAGGATAAATTTTCCCCGCTCACCTCGCTCTCCTGCGAAAACTACGAGCTGCCGTCGCTCTCCCTGCTCGATCCGATCGACGTCACGGATCGCACCGCTGCAGACCCCGGCGAGTTGCTCGCCATCCAGGATACGATCATCGACACGCTTGCGCAGTTCGGGATCTCCGTCTCGCGCGGCGACATCACTCGCGGGCCGACGATCACGCGCTACGAGGTCTATCCGGCGAATGGCGTGCGGGTGGACAAGATCGTGAGCCTGGAGCGCGACATCGCTCGCTCCACGCGTGCGGAGCGGATCAACATCCTCGCGCCGATCCCCGGCAAGGACACCGTGGGCATCGAAATCGCGAATCTGAAGAAGCAGAAGGTGACCCTGCGCGAGTTGCTCGAGAGCGACGACTTTCAACACACCAAGGCGAAGATCCCCATCGCGCTCGGCAAGGACGTGTATGGCAAGACGATCATCGCCGACCTCGCCGCGATGCCGCACGGGCTCGTCGCCGGCACCACCGGCTCGGGCAAGAGCGTCTGCATCAATGCGATCATCGCCTCGATCCTCTACCGCTTCACGCCCGAGGATCTGCGTTTCATCATGATCGATCCGAAGGTCGTGGAAATGCAGATCTACAACACCCTGCCGCACCTCGTGGTGCCCGTGGTCACGGATCCGAAGAAGGTGCTGCTCGCGCTGCGCTGGGCCATCGATGAGATGGAGAAACGCTACGAGATTTTCGCCAAGACCAACGTGCGCAACATCGGGAGCTTCAATGCCCGGCCGAAGCTCAAGAGCCAGGCCGAGATCGACGCGGAAGCCGACGCGAAGTCCGACGCCGAAGACGCCGCCGCACTGGCCAATGCGGCGGCGGCCCCTGCGCTCGAAGTCGTGGAGCCGCCCGCCGAGGAAGTGGTCCCGCCGGTGATCGACTTCGAAAACATCAGCGACCAGGACCTTTTCAAAGTGACGCCGCAGCGCGCCGCCCCGGTGGCCGTGCATCGCGACAGCGAAACGATCATCCCGGAGCGGATGCCCTACATCGTGATCATCGTGGACGAGCTCGCGGACCTCATGCAGACCGCACCGGCGGATGTGGAAAGCGCCATCGCCCGCATCACTCAGAAAGCCCGCGCTGCCGGCATCCACATGATCATCGCCACGCAGACCCCGCGGGCCGACGTCATCACTGGTGTGATCAAGGCGAATGTGCCGTGCCGCATCGCTTTCCAGGTGGCTTCGGCGCTGGATTCGCGGGTCATCCTCGATGAAAACGGCGCGGAACGTCTGCTCGGCCAGGGCGACACTTTGTACCGCCCCCCTGGCACCTCGCGGCTCATCCGCGCGCAGGGCGTGCTGGTCACAGATGAAGAGATCAAGCTCGTCGTTGACCACGCGTCGAAGCAGAGCGAGCCGAACTTTGAAGCCGCCATCCACGACCGACTGAAGGGCGGGGGAGCCGAGGAGGAGGACGTGAGCGACGAGGACGAGGAACTCGTGGAGCAGTGCATCGAAGTGATGCGCCAGGAAAAGAAGGCGAGCACCTCGCTTTTCCAGCGCCGGCTGCGGCTCGGCTACACGCGGGCGGCGCGGATACTGGACATCCTGGAGGCGCGCGGCTACGTAGGAGCGGGCGAAGGGGCGAAACCGCGGGAAATCCTCGTCGATCTCGACGCCTTCACTCCGTAAAAGGCCGCCCGCTTTGGGCGGCCCGAACGCTGCTTATCTTCCCTCGCGCTTTAGTCATCCTTGGAATCCCCCAGGCTGGGATGGCCGGAGCGTGACCCTTGAACACAATGTCCGAATCCATCGGGAAAAAACTCAGCCAGACCCGCATCCAGCGTGGCCTTTCACTCGACGAAGCTGCCCACGCGACAAAACTGCGCCCGGACAAGATCCTCGCCCTCGAAGCGTGCGACTACGCCAGCTTTCCGAGTAACTCCTACGCCCGCGGTTTCCTGCTCATCTATGGACGGTTCCTAAAGGTCGATGTCTCGGAGGATGCCGCGGCGCTCGACACCGTGAATCGGCTCAGCGTCGAGGACTATCAATACCTGAGCAACGCCAACGAACCGCGCCCCGAGCCAAAGAACTATCTGCCAGACCTGAGCCGGCGGAAAAAGCCCTCGCTCGTGCCGTTGTTTGCCTTCTTCGGGGCGATCATCGTGCTCTTTTTCGGCTTCACCGCTTATGTGAACTGGCAGCGCATCCGCGGGGAGGTTTCGAGCAAGGAAAAGGCCGCCCAAACGGCCATCGTGGAGACCCAGCCCGAACCCCTGCCGGAACCGGTTCGCGATCCGGTGCCCGCACCGGAAACGCCGGTCGCCGTCGCGCCCGAGACGCCACCAGTGGAAGAGGCGGCGGCACCTCCCGAACCGATCGCGATGCCGCCAAAGCCAGGGGTTTCAGATCGTGAATTCATCGGCGCCTCACCAGCTCTCCTGGCGGAAATGGCCTCGAACGTTCCCGCTGGGGAAGTGACGCCGCCCGTGCCCAATCCCGACCGCGACCTGATCACGGCCACGCCCGTGCAGATGAACGAAGTCGAGATCGCCGTGGCCAAGACGACGTGGGTGAAGATCCGCAAGGACGACCCGAGCTCGAAGCCGATCTTCGAGGACTACCTCTACCCGCACACCCGCGGCCTGAAGCTCAAAGGCACCCGCTTTTTCATCGAGGCGCGGGACTCCGGCTCTGTGGAGATCCGGAAGAATGGCGACCCGATCGCCTATCAGTCGCCCGGCGTGACGATTCAGTAGGCAGCGGTCCGTCGGCGCGGGATTGTCGAACGCTGACCACCGCGACTACGCTCCCCGGATGTCCGCCCCCAGCCCGACGCTCAGCGTCCTGATGCCCGTCTTTGACGCCGAACGCTACCTCGCGGGGGCGATCGAGAGCGTCCTGGCGCAGACCGAGCGGGGCTTTCAATTTGTGATCGTCGATGATGGCTCGCGCGATCAATCGCCAGCGATCATCGCGCGTTTCGCCCAGCAGGACCGGCGTATCCAGGTCGTCACGCAGGCAAACACCGGGGTCGCCGGTTCGCTGAATGCCGGCCTCGCCCAATGCACCGGCGAACTGGTCTTCCGGATGGATGCGGACGATCTCTCGCTGCCCACGCGTTTCGCGGTGCAGGTGGCCGAGATGCAGCGGCGGCCCGAGATCGTCGCCCTCGGGACCGCCGTCATTTTCACCGACTCCGAAGCGCGTCCGCTGAAGGTCTATCGGCCTCCGCTCGAGCCGGCCGTGATCGAGGCGGAGTTGACGGATGGAAATGGCGGCGCGCTGGTGCATCCGACGGTGGTCTTTCGCCGGGCGGCGCTGCTCGCCTGCGGCGGGTATCGGACAAAGTACGACTTCATCGAGGACCTCGACCTCTACGTGCGGCTGCTCGGCCACGGCCCGCTCGCGAATCTCGCCGAGCCACTCTTCCACTACCGGCAGCACGCCCAGAGCGTGAACCATCGGCTCGGCCATCGCGACGCGATGACGGCCGAGATCGTCGCCCCGCTGCGCGCCCGGAAAGGGCTGCCGCCCTGGCCGGGCCGGGGCATGAACGGCCTGCCGGGAGGGCTGAGCGAGGATGCTTGCCGGAGGAAATGGGCGCTCGATGCCGCCGAGGGCGGCAACTTTGCCACCGCCCGCGCCAATGCCCTCGCTGCGGTCCTCAACAAACCGTGGAACCGCAAAAACTGGGCGTGCCTCCGCTATGTCCGCAGCCTGCGGGCCGGGACAACCGGAGACGGCGCCAGGCGCGAGGGGCTGCGGTAGCCCGGCTCGGGCCGCCTTTTTGCTCGCGTTCCCCAGCGGGCGGCGCTTCTTTGACTGCCTTTTCCCATGGAGACTAATTCTGACGCGGACGCACCGCCCCCTGCCACGCCCGACCAACTCCCCGCTGCCGAACTCCCCTCGGAGGCGCCGCTCGATCCCGAGGTCGAACCGGGGGAAGCCGCCGAGGAGGAAGTCGCCGGTGGGCCCGCGACCGCCCTCTCGGAACTCGTCGCCTCGGCCGCTCGCGGGCGCCTTTCAGGGGCTGAAGAGGAACGGGGCACCGGGCTCCTCAAAGAGTTGCTGCAAGGGGGTCGCTCTGGCGTCGCCCTGGCCGTGGCCGCGCTGCCGCAGCTTCCGTGGCTCGTCGGCATCCGCGCGGTCGAGACGGTCTGGCCGGAACTCACCGCCGGCTTCCGCACCCAGCTCGTCTCGGGACTTGCGAAAGATGAGACCGACGCCGCGCGCCGCATGCGCCTGAGCCTCGCGCGCGCGCTTTTCAAACTCGACCCGCCAGTCGGGCTGAAGATCGCCGTGAGTGTCGCGAAAGAAATGCGCGACAAGGAATCCGGCCTGGTCGCGCCGAGGGATGCGCAGATGTTTTCCAATGTGTTCATCGGCCGCGCGCGCCCGTGGGTGGCGCTGCTGCCGCTCGCGGAATTGAAGCCCGCAGAGGGCGACTTGCTCACCCACGTCGCGCTGCTCGTCGCTTTCAGCCTGCCGCATCCGCCGGTCACGCAACTCGGGGTGCTGAAGTGGGTCCACGAGAGCGGTCGTCTCAGCAAGCTGCCCGAGGCCGCGCTTGCCGCGGTGATCGCCGGGGTGGGCCGGTGGAATGCGAAATGGCAGAACGTCCTGCGCAAGGAAGTCGCGGAGCTGCCCGAGGAAATCCTCGCCGCGCTGCGTCCGCCGACCGCCGATGAGCCGGAAGCCGCGAGTGACGAGCCGTCTGAAAATGCGACCACGGACGATGCGCCCGTCGGCGAGGAAGGTGCCGACGCGCCGCCCCGCCGCGCGCGCCCCGTGTATGTCTCCCGGCAGGAGGAAGCGCGCCGGAAGGCGATCGCCGAAGGGACGCTGCCACCCGATGCGGAGCTGCCGGCCACCTTGGCCGAGCCCTTGGCGCGGGAGGAGGAAGATGAGGACGAGGAAGATGACGAGGAGGAGGAGGAAGCGGCCGAGCCGAAGCCGGCGCGCGGGGGCCGTGATTTTCGCGAGCCCCGCGAAGGCCGCGAATCCCGCCAGGCGCAGGGTGGCCGGGGTCAGCAATTCAACCTCCCGCAGATGCTCCGGCAGATCGAGTCGCACGTCAGTTCGCTGAAGGCGGAGATCGAGAACGCAAAGTCCAAGCTGCGCAACCGTGACCACGAGGCCGAGCGCGCCGCGCGCCGCAAGCCCGACGTGCCGGTGATTGCCGGGGAGCCGACGCCCGAAGAACTCGCCCGCCTGAACCGCCAGCTCGAACTGCGCAACGACGAACTCCAGAGCCGCATCGGCGAACTCACCCAGCACGCCGAGGACATGGCCGCCGCCTCCGGCGCCCTGAGCGATCAACCCGTCACCGATCCCGACGCCCAGCTCCGCGCCCTGCTCGCGCTCAAGCTCCAGGAGGACTACGAAGATTTCTGCGCGCTGGAAAAGGAAGGCAACGACGTCGTGGTCCAGCAACACTACCGCACGCTCATCGGCCACCTTTTCGAAGTCCTCCTCGCCAACGGCGTCCCACTCAAGGCTGGCGAAGGACAGTGAAGAAGGGGGCAGGGGGCAGGGATATTTTTCAAGAATGGGGCTCGAACCAGCCCGAACAAGTCAACTATAGTTGTTATATTAATATCGGCGATCGTCCTACGCTGCCTCGGTCCAGCGACCGGAAGCCGTTTTTGCCGCTTTTCAAAGTAAGTCTGCGCTTCCGTCGCGAGCGGGTGGCGCGGCAGCCAATAGGCCGCGGAACCGCTCGCCCCAGGCTCCCGTCTTCTTTATCAAGCGAGCCCCCCTCCCTCGCGTCGTGAACTTGAACCTATCCCAAAACGATGGTGTGTGCGCCTGCTTCTCCTTCTTCCACTCTTTCTGCTTAGGACACGCCTTGGAAGAAAAGGAAGGAAAAGAAGGAGCAGGAGAGTCGCCGCCGGTTTCGGGATTGGTTCCGATGTTTCGGCGATCGGGAGACACTGCCGCCGCGCCGCACCGACAGTTTCCTTGCGCGAGGCGGCCCGCACTTTCTGACTTCCCAGCACCGCGCGGATGCGGAAGATCGTCGGCATGTTCCGACGCTCTTTTCTTCACCTCGGGCTTGCCGCTTTCACATCGCTATCCGTCGCCACGCTCGCCGCCGATTGGCCGTACTGGCGCGGCCCGCAGCGCAACGGCGTCTCGGAAGAGAAGGGCTTCGTCACCGCCTGGCCGTCCGGCGAGCCGCCGATCGCCTGGCGCGCGAAAGTCGGGCTCGGGATGTCGTCGATCGCCGTCGGGGGCGGGCGGGCTTTCACCGCCGGGCACGAGGGGAAACAGGACACCGTCTTCTGCTTCGACGCGGTCAGCGGTAAAGAGGTTTGGAAACACAGTTACGCCGCCGAGCTGGGCGACGTTTATTACGAAGGTGGCACCACCGGCACGCCGACCCTCGACGGCGACCGCCTCTACTGGCTGAGCCGCTGGGGCGACGCCTTTTGCTTCGAGGCCGCGACCGGAAAGATCGTGTGGTCGAAAAACGTGCAGAAGGAAAGCGGCGCTCCTGTACCGGATTGGGGTTTCACCGGCGCGCCGCTGGTCCAGGGCGATCTGCTCATCTGCAATGTCGGCGATGCTGGCCTCGCGCTCGAAAAGTCCACCGGCAAAGTCGTCTGGAAATCCGCGGAGAAAGATTGCGGCTACTCGACGCCGCTCCCCTTCGAGCGCGATGGCAGGAAGCTCGTGGTCCTGGCCTCCGCGCAAAGCTACGTCGCCGTGAACCCACGCGACGGTAAGGAAGCGTGGCGCGTCCGCCACCTCACCCAATACAACGTCAACGCCGCCGATCCGGTGATCGACGGCGACCGCGTCTTCCTCTCCACCGGCTACGGCAAAGGCTCCGCGCTCTTCCGCATCGGCTCCGGCGAACCCGAGCAACTCTGGAAGTCGAAGGCGCTGCGGACGCAAATGAACGCCGCCGTCCTTTCCGAAGGCCACCTGTTCGGAGCCGACGGCGACACCACCGAGAAAGCCGCGCTCAAGTGCCTCGACTTCGCCACCGGCCAGGAAAAGTGGGCGCAGCCGAACTTCGGCAGCGGCGCCGTGATCATCGCCGACGGCCAACTCATCGCTCTCAGCGGAATCGGCGAATTACTGATCGCCCCAGCCTCCCCCGAAGCCTTCAAACCCACGACCCGTGCCCAAGTCCTAGGCGGCAAATGCTGGACTGCTCCCGTCCTCGCCAACGGCCTCATCTACTGCCGCAACTCCCGGGGCGAGATCGCGGCGGTCGATGCGCGGAAGAAATGATTACCCGTTCATCGAAAGGAAGAACCGCGAAGTCGATTGAAACGCGTGAACCAATTCCCATAGAGAGATGATTGGCGGTAGATATCAAATGGCGCCCCGAAACACTGCCACTGCAAATACGAAACATGGCCCTCGACCCATACGAAGTTCTTTACGGATCCAAGGCAACGGAAGACTCGCTGCCTCCTGAAATCCACAATCCTCCCGACTCTAACGTTGGAGAGTTTGCGTCGGGATTTTCTCGCGGAATAGATTCAGTTCAGAAAATGTGGTTCAAAGGAGGTGAGTTTGTTTCTACCTCTATGGGTTGGGAGGCGGAGAAAAACTACTTCCAAGGGAAGGTTCGGCTAAATGCGGTTGAGATTACCAACGAACCCAGTGGCGTTCCTACACTGCAAGATATTACTGGGCCATTTTCGCTTTCGCACTATTGCGCGAGCCAACTCGGTCAAGGACTCCCTCTAATTCTACTGGCCGTTACTTTCACGCTTCTCTATTTCCGTCTTCTCAACCGTCGCGCAAAATAGACAGCGCCCCTTGTCTCCGCCGCGACCTTGGCGGCTTTCGCTACGTCGGGTAGTCTCCCCCCATGAATCTCCTCGAACGCATCACCGTCGAGACCGGGAAATGAAAGGAACACGAGGGGTCAAGGCTTACAAATCGAAACTCGCCCGTTTTGGCACGTAAAGTCTGCGAAAGTGACGGAGAGATGGAACCACTCGCGTGCGGCAGCGATCAAAGCAGCCGCGGATCGAAGGTGAAAGGTTCCGGCTTTCCGATGACGATCTTCCGGAAGTCGGAATGAGCCGCGTTGAGCAGGTAGTTCGATTCGCCGGGGATGATCGCGCTGGGGAGTTCCAGGACGGCGGAGCGGGCCTGTTTCACCCATTGATCGCCAATGGCCTTGGTCGATGGCGGCGGTGGTTCGTCTTTCCAATCGGACGGCAGTGCGGTAGTGCGGATGGTTTCGACGCGCGCGTCATCGAAGGTGATGGAGAAGGCGAGATACCGAAAGAGCACCGGGGGATTCAAGTGGACGAGGGTTTCGAGGGCAGCGAGCGACTGGGTGTCACTGGCATACACGACCCAGGTGCCGCGGGAGTTCCATCGACCGCCGACTCGCGACGCGCCTTTGCCGGTGAAGGCGCTGGCGGCGTGTCGCGCTTTCACGATGCGCCACGCGTGCCGCTTCACGAATAGACGCCGTATTCGATGCGCCCGAGCAGATCCTCCACTTCCCGGGCGCCCACTTCGGTCTCCGCGTATTCCAGGGGAATGGCGCCGCCAAGTCCGATTTGGGGAGCGTTCAGCCATTGGCGGGCGGCTTCCACGGAATCGAGCACTTCGATGGCCCGGCCCATGAGGCGCGAGTAACGCACGACACGATCCGACTCGGCGGGGTCCAGCCGGCCAGCGGCCTTGCGCCGGTGCAGGGTCGCCTTGGAGATGCCGAGCATCGGAAGGAGGCGTTCCATGGGCAGGGCGAGACTGGCCTGCAATGCTTCAAGCTCGCGGAATGGCAGTCCAGCCTTGAGCGACGCAATGAGCTTCGCGGTGGTCGGTGCAACCTTGCGGCGCAAGGCCGCAGTCGGAGTGCTGCGCCCAGCTTCGGGTTTGGTGGATGCCTTGATCATTCGAGACTTCTAATCGTCTCATTTGCATTTCGCGTCAACGGCCGCCTGGGTTGACGGACTCGCGGAGTGGCGGATTGCTCACCCGACGTTCGGCAAGATATGGGTTTCCCCATGAATCCCTCTCGTCGCACCTTTCTCCAAACCTCCATCGCAGCGGGCGCCGCCTTCACCGCCGCACCTTTCATTCGGGCGGCCGAGCCGGCGAAAAAATATCGCACGGCGCTGATAGGCTCGGGGTGGTGGGGAAAGAATATCCTCAAGGAGGCGCTGGCTTCGGGGCGGTGCAAGGCGGTGGCGCTCGCGGATGTGGATGCCACGGTGCTCGAACTTTCCGCCGAGCAGGTGAACGACTGGAGTGGCGATACGCCGAAGACTTACCCCGACTACCGCGAACTACTGGCGAAGGAGAAACCGGACATCGTGATCATCGCCACGCCGGATCATTGGCACGCGCTGAATACCATTGAGGCGCTGAAGAGTGGCGCGCATGTCTTTGTCGAGAAGCCGACGGGACACACGGTGAATGAAAGTCGCGCGATGCTCCGGGCGGCGCGGGAGAGCGGGAAGATGGTGCAGGTGGGGATGCACCGGCGGATCGGGCCACATCATCTGAGCGGGATGAAGTTTCTCAAATCGGGCGCGGTCGGCGATGTGGGCATGGTCCGGCTTTTTGCGCATGGCGGTGGCGATGTGGAGAAACCGGCGCCGAATGAAAAGACGCCCGATGGCCTGGATTGGAACTTCTGGTGCGGGCCGGCGCCGCTGCGGCCTTTTAACAAGAAGCTGCACCCCGGCGGCTGGCGGAACTTCCTCGATTACGCCAATGGCACGCTCGGCGATTGGGGGCCGCATTGGCTCGACCAGGTCCTGTGGTGGAGTGGGGAGCAGTATCCGAAGCGCGTCTTCTGCGCGGGCGGAAGGAACATCCGCGGAGCGGCGGTGAATGACGCCAGCGGCCAGACCAGCGATGCGCCGGATCATCAGGTGGCCACTTACGAATTTGAAAAGTTCACCTGCGTCTGGGAGCACCGGCGCTTTGGCGATAACAACAACGAGAAGCATAAGATCGGGGCTTACTTTTACGGCACCAAAGGCGTGCTGCACATCGGCTGGCGCGATGGCTGGACCTTCTACCCGGCGGCGAAAGGCGGGAAGACCGAGCATGAGGATTCGCAGCTTCAGGAGCCGGATGGACATAACATCGCGCTGCTCTGGGCGGACTTCATCGCGGCGCTCGATCAGCGCCGCGCACCGGTCGCGAGCATCGAGCTGGCGCACAAGGCGAGTGTGCTGCCGCTCCTCGGGATGATCTCGTGGCGCACTGGGCGCAGTCTCCAATGGGATGGCGCGAAGGAGGAGATCGTCGGTGATGCGGAGGCGAGTCAGTTACTCAGCCGGCCTTATCGCGCGCCGTGGATTTATCCGACGGTGTAGGCGTCAGCGGGCGGCGGCTTCCGCCTCCAGCGCGAGGCGGGAGGCGCGGAGGCAATCGGCGGTGCGGAGTTCCGCGAGTTCCGGCTGTTGGCGGATTTCGTTCAGAAAATCGGAGAGATAAGGGCGCGTCTGCGCGGGTGCGGCGGGACGCTGCTGCGGGGCGGTGTCGGTGTCGGTGATGACGGTGACTTCCTTCGCCATGAGATGTGTCTCGGCCAGGCCGCGGGTACCGTGAACGGTGAGGCGCCAGTAGTAGGGGAGTGTGTAGCCGAGCTTGTCGGGCGCGAGGTAGGAGAGGTCGGCGGTGACGCCGGCGCCGTTGTCGAGTTCGGCGAGGAATTGCGCGCAGTCATGGAAGTGCGGGAACTCGCGCGGCTTCGCATTCCAGGTGCGCGCGCCGACGATCCGACGCCAGCCAAGGCCGGTCATCCACGGGATGAAGTCGAAGGCGTGGATGGCGATGTCGTTGATGGTGCCGCCGTGTTTGCCGGGCTCGAAGTACCAGCCGGGCCGCGTGCCGAGGAGGAGCGGGTGCTGGCCGTCGATGCGGATGGTGGCGATGTCGCCGAGTTCACCGGCGCGGATGATTTCGCGGAGCTTGAGGAAGGCGCCGTAGCCGCGACTGTCGAGTTGCAGGAAGACGCTGAGGCCGCGCTCGCTCGCGAGGCGTTCGATGGTGGCCTGTTCTTCCGGCGTGGTGCAGAGAGGTTTGTCGCCGAGGACATGCTTGCCCGCTTCGAGCGCGGCGATGACCAGCGCACCGCGCTTTGCGTAGTAGTCGCCGATCGCGATGGCGTCGCACTCCACCTCGCGGAGCATCGTGGCGAAATCCGTGTGGGTGATCTGCACGCGACCGGCGGCGGCGAGCGACTCGCGGGCGGCGGCATCTTCCTCGCAGCAGGCGACCACTTCGGTGTCATCGCGCTCTTCGGCACCGGTGAGAAGGTCGAGAACGTGGCCGTGGCGAAAGCCAGCGAAGGCGAAGCGGGTTTTCATAGGCGGGACGTGTTCATCCCAAGCGCGCAGAACGTCCGGTGCGGGCGGATTCGTAGATCGCGAGGATGAGGGAAACGGAACGGCGGGCGTCGGCGCCGGGGATCATCGGCGGACGGCCGTCGCGCAAGGCGCGGGCGAGATCTTCGACGAGCAGGCGGTGGCCTTCGTTGCTCATCGCGCGCGGATCGCCGGCTCCGGTCTTGATCACCGCTCCGGGTTCTTCGCGCATCGCGTCGTCGTCGCCGTCCTGCTTCTCGGCGAAATCCCAGCGGACGATCTTGTCATTCGTGAGCGCGGCGCTGCCCCGGTCGCCCATGATCTCGATGCGAAAATCGGTGCCGGGCCATGCGGAGGTCGCGGCTTCGACGACGCCGAGAGCGCCGCTCGGATAGCGCAAGGCGGCAGCGACGGTGTCCTCGGCCTCCATGCCCGGATGAGCGAGCGTGGCGGCGAAGGCGGACACTTCTTCCGGAAGCCCGACGAGCCACTGGAGAAGATCCACGGCGTGAATGCCTTGATTGATGAGCGCGCCGCCACCGTCGAGCTTCCAGGTCCCTTTCCAATTCGAAGACTGGTAGTATTCCTGCGAGCGCCACCATTTGACGTAAGCGCTGCACAGGGTAAGGCGGCCAAACCGCCCGGCGTCGATCGCGGCCTTGAGCCGCCGCGCGCCGCGGCCGAAACGCATCTGGAAGACGCCGGCGAGGACTCCACCTCCGCGTTCAGCGGCGGCGAGGATACGATCGAGAGCAGCGAGGCTCACTTCCATCGGCTTCTCGACGAGCACCGCTTTGCCCGCTTCGAGCAAGGGCACCGCGGCTTCCGCGTGCGCGCCGCTCGGCGTGGTGATGCAGACGGCGCGGATCTCGGGATCAGCGACGATCTCCGCGACGCTCGCGACGGCGCGGCAGCCGTGTTTTTCCGCAAAGGCGCGGCGTCCTTCTTCGCCCCGCGCATAAACGGCCACGAGGCGCGCTTCCGGCACCGCGGCGACGGCGAGGGCGTGAATGTCGGCGATCATGCCCGCGCCGACGATGGCGAATCCGATGCGCTCACTCATGGGCGTTCAAGGAGTCGGGGCGCCCTCGCCCCGCGGATCATCTGGGGGCGGGGGCGCCCCTGCTCCTTGGTTTCGCGGCGACGCCTCATGCGAGTTTGCTCGCGGCGGCGGCGTCGATGTGGAGCACGGCGTTCGGGTGCTGACGCAGGATGGACGCCGGGCACGCGGTCTCGACGGGACCGAGGAGCGTGGCGTGCACGGCCTGCGCCTTGCGTTCGCCAGGGACGACGCAGGAGATCGCACGCGCTCCGAACAAGGCCGGCAGCGTGAGCGTGAGCGCGTGCGTGGGCACGGCGGTCATCTTCGCGAAGCAGCCATCGTTCACCTGCTGCTGCCGGCAGGTGTCGTCGAGTTCCACGACCTTGATGATCTCGCGATCCTCGAAGTCCGCGACGGGTGGATCGTTGAAAGCGAGGTGGCCGTTTTCGCCGATGCCCATGCAGACGAGGTCGATCGGCTTGGCGCGCAGGAGCTGCGCATAGCGCTCGCACTCCTGCGGGAGCGAGGGCGCTTCGCCGCGGATGGCGTGAAAGGCCTTGGGCCGCGGGATGGCGTCCAGCAGATGGCCGCGCAGGTAATGGCGGAAACTTTGCTCGTGGCTGGCGCTGAGGCCCACGTATTCATCCATGTGAAAAGCGACGACCTGCGGCCAGGCGACCGCGGGCGGCTGCGCGACGAGGGCCGCGAGGAATTCATTCTGCGAAGGCGCGCAGGCAAAGATGACTCGCGCCTCACCGCGCGCGGCGATGGCGGCGGCGATGACCTCCCGCACGTGCTCCGCGGCAGCCTGGCCCAGCGACTCGCGGTCGGGATACTGCTGGACGCGGAGGTGATCGTAGGTGGCCGATTTCATGGCAAAGGGTTCGGGAGCGTGGGGAGGTCGATGCGGAAACACCGGGCGACTTCGGTGGAGAGCAGAGCGCGGGCTTCCCCGGGTGGCAAGCCCAGCCAGCGCGCGGCATTGCGCACGCCATCGTCGGGCGCGAGACAGGATCCGGCGAAATTTTCCGCACCTGGTTTGCGGACCACTCCGCCGCGGGATTCCACCTCGAGTGCGCCGACGCGGTAGCGGCCCTCGGGGGCGCCGGCGGCGGCCATCGCGTCGGTGGTGAGGAGGACTTTGCCGCGGGGCTTTGCGCGGAAAAAATTGCGCAGCGTGAAAGGCGGGAGATGCACGCCATCGGGGATGAAGCAGGCGGTGAGTTCATCGCGCGCGAGCAGGCGTTGCATGACGTTGTCGTGGCGTGGGAGATTTGCGGGCACGCCATTGCCGACGTGGGTGCAAAGCGTGGCCCCGGCGCGGATAGCCGCGTCGATCTGCGGCTCGGAGGCATCGGTGTGGCCGAGGGAAATGACGACGCCTTGCGCCACTGCGGCGGCGATGAATTCCACGCTGCCAGGCCACTCCGGGGCGATCGTCACGAGGCGGATGTTTCCGCCCGCGGCGTCCTGCAGCCGCGCCAGGTCGCCGAGCGAAGGGGGGCACATTTTGTCCGCCGGATGCGCGCCGCAGAAACCGGGCAGCGCGCTGAGCCACGGGCCTTCGAGGTGATAGCCGCAGACCGTCTCCGCGACGATGGGATCCGCGCGGCGGAACTCTTCGATGCGGGAAAATTTTACGCACAGCGCGTCGATGTCGTCCGTGATGAGCGTGAGCAGAATGCGCAGCGTCTCATGCGCACGGAGGCCATCGATGGCGCGACGCAAGTCCGCCTGCGCGAGATCCGGCTGCTGGAAATCCACGCCGGCGAATCCATTGACCTGAAGGTCGAAGAGCGAGGGCTGGGAGGACATCGGAGTCGGACAGGAGACTCGCCGAGATGGAGCTTCGTCAAGCCAGGACGGGAAGCGCGCCTCAGAAGCAGCACTTCACCCACCCCGGATCGACCTTCACCAGCACCAGCCCATCTCTGCTGTGTGCGAACCACGCTTTGGCTCCCATTCGTCCATGGCACATCCCTCCAGTTTCGAAATAGACCTCGTATCCCGTTTCACTTCGTCTGCAAAGCAATCTCACGGTAAGAAATTGCTTCGTCCTACGACTTCCATCCCGGATCCCGTAACCACACTCAAATTCGTGCTCGGTGCTCTGCGTTTCCGTCAGTTGGCGCGTTGCAATCTCATAGAGGAACCGCCGAACGCCTGTTTTCTCGTCACTACAGAACACCCACACCATTCCATCGGATTCCGCAGTTATCCGCCGGAGTGCCTTTTCGGACCAAAACCCACGATCGCGTTGCAATCTGCGAACAACCGTTTTCTCCGGTAACTCCGAATGATAAATCCAGTTCAGGATTGGTTTGACCATCCGCTCCGATTCAACGCTCCCATCTTCACCGAAACCCGGCACAACGGGAAAAGGAAGAAGGCAAACGATGAGAACGCGCATCCCGAGGCCTTCTCCCATGCGCGCCCGATAGCGCCCGAGTTTCGAAGGGCGCTTTGATCGATCTGTTTCACACGGAAAGCTGGGGAGAGATCCCATACGCTGTGTAGAGCTTTAAGTGTGCGCGTTCTCGAACCTCCGCCCGCTTCCCTCTGGACCCACCCACCACGAGCTACCGCTCGTCGATGTGCAGCACTTTCTTCCCGACCTCGTGGCCGACGTACTGGCTGAGCGGGCGGAAGAGGCGGTTGTCGGCGAGCTGCTCGAGGACGTGAGCGGTCCAGCCGCTCATGCGTGAGATGGCGAAGATCGGCGTGAACAAATCCGTGGGGATGCCGAGCGAGTAATAGACGGTGGCGCTGTAGAAATCGACGTTCGCATTCAGCCCCTTCTTTTCCTTCATGATCGCGGCAATGCGCTCGCTCATCTGGATCCATTTCGCTTCCCCGAGCTGGTTGCTGAGCTTGATGGCCATCGCCTTGAGATGCGGCGCGCGCGGATCGAGCACTTTGTACACGCGGTGGCCGATGCCCATGATCTTCTTCTTCTGCGCCAGCGCGTCGGCAAGCCACGCATCCACATTTTCCGGCGCGCCGATTTCTTCGAGCATGTGGATCACGCCTTCATTCGCCCCACCGTGGAGCGGGCCTTTCAGCGCCCCGATGCCGGCGCTGATCGCGGAGTACATGTCGCTCAGCGTGCTGGCGACAACGCGGCAGGTGAAAGTGCTGGCATTGAAGCCGTGCTCGGCGTGGAGCACGTAGGCGACGTCCAGCGTCTGGACGGCGTCGGCGTGCGGCTCTTCGCCGGTCATGAGCCAGAGAAAGTGCGCGGCTTCGCTGAGATCGGTGCGGATCGGCGGCAATGGCTGGCCGGTGCGCGCGCGATGGAAATAGGCCGCGATCACACCGATCTGGGCGACGAGCTTGATCGCGATCTGATTATTCTCCGGCATGTCGAGCCCAGGCCGGATGGTGCGGAAGCAGCCCAGCATCGAGACGGCGGTGCGCATGACGTCGATCGGCACGGCATCCTTCGGCGCGCTGGTGATGAAGTCGATAACGCCCTTTGGCAACTGCCGCTCGGCGCGCAATGCAGTGGTCAGTTGCTTGAGCTCGCTGCTGGAGGGCAGCCGATTGTGCCAGAGCAGATGCACGACCTCTTCGTAGCTCACCTTGCCGGCCAGTTCGTTAATGTCGTAGCCGCAGTAAATGAGCTGGCCGATGTCGCCGCGCACGTCTCCGATTCGGGTTTCCGCGGCGATGATTCCTTCGAGACCTCTGGCGATGACAGGCATGGGTGGTTCGGATTTCAGATTGTGGATTTCAGATTTCAGAATTCAGAAAGATAACGCTCGCGCAAGTGCCTGGACGCTGGTGAGCCAGCTTCATTTACCCCAGTGCTTGAGCAAAGTCTCCGCCATCACGGATGGCGTGGGCGCGACGGCGATGCCGGCGGCCTTGAGCGCGTCGATCTTGCCCTGCGCCGTGCCTTTTCCTCCGCTGACGATGGCGCCCGCGTGGCCCATGCGGCGCCCCGGCGGCGCGGTGGCCCCGGCGATGAAGGCGGCGATGGGCTTCTTGCAATGCTTCGCGGCCCACGCTGCGGCTTGCTCTTCCGCTTCGCCGCCGATCTCGCCGATCATGATGATGGCCTCGGTCGCCGGGTCGTCGTTAAAGATTTGCAGCACATCGAGGTGCGAGGTGCCATTCACCGGATCGCCGCCGATGCCGACGCAGGTCGATTGCCCGTAGCCGCGCGAAGTGAGCTGCCAAACGGCTTCATAAGTCAGCGTGCCGCTGCGCGAGACGACGCCCACATTGCCCTGCTGGTGAATGTAACCGGGCGCGATGCCAATGCGGCAGCCGCCATGCGATTTGTCGCCCGTGCCGGGAGTCACCACGCCTGGGCAGTTCGGTCCGATGAGCCGCGTCTTGCCGCCGCCGGTCTTCAGCGCGTGCTTCACTTTCACCATGTCGTTGACCGGGATTCCTTCGGTGATCGCGACCACGAGTTCGAGGCCGGCGTCCACCCCTTCGAGGATCGCATCCGCGGCAAAGGGCGGCGGCACAAAGACCGCGCTGGCTTGCGCGCCGGTCTCTTTCACAGCTTCGCCCACGGTGTCGAAGATCGGCACCCGCACGCCCGCGTGCTCAAAAAATTGTCCGCCCTTGCCCGGCGTGACACCGGCCACGATCGCGGTCCCGTATTCGATGGAAAGCTGCGCATGCTTCGCACCGAAGCTGCCGGTGATGCCTTGAATGACGACGCGGGTGGATGGAGTGACGAGGATAGCCATGGAAAAAAGTGGGCCTAGTGGTGGCCGGGGTTGCGCTGGTGGATGCAGAGCGTATTGCCCTCGGGGTCGAGGATGAATGCCATGCGGCAAACTGGGGTGGGGAAAGGCTCCATCTTAAAGGTCACGCCCCGCGCCTTGAGCTCCGTGATCGCCGCGTCGAAGTCTTCCATTTCAAAAGCGATGCTCGCGCCGTCCGCGCTCGGATTCCAACCGGGCGCTTTGCCGAGCGAAAACGCACCGCCACCGAGCTCGTATTCCGTCCAGGCAGAACCCTCCGGGGACTCGTGAACCATGGTCGGCACCAGCCCGATCACCTTCTCGTAAAACTCCCGCGCCCGCGCCATCTCCTGCACGGGATAGCAAGTGAATGCGAATTCGGTGACTTTGATCATGGAAGGAGGTGGGATTGGCTATGCTCGCCGCTGCCAGCGCGAGGGGTGACGCGCGCCGTGAACAAGGGCCGCGACACAGACTTCTTCGCCGTTCACGCGATAGAAGATCAAGTAAGGGAATCGATCGAGCTTTAATCGACGCAAGCCGCGATAGACCACGCGTTGCCTCACGGGTGCCGCCAGGATTTCCTCGAGGCACGCGATCACGGCATCGTGGAACTCCGCCCCGAGCCCGGCTCGCTGATTCTCATACCAGTCGCGGGCGAATTGCGCATCGATCTCCGCACCGGGACGTAGAACCAGCCGACCGCTCATTCCGTCCGTTTGAACCGCCGCTTGAACTCCTCGAACGAAATGCCCGCCCCAGGATTGCGCTCCATTTCGTCGATGCGCTCGTCGAGCATCACCTTCAACTCGTCGGACAATTCCTCGTCGTCTCCCGGAAGCAGCGACTCCCAAAGTCTCTCGGCCAATTCCGCCCGCTCCGGCGGAGGGAGCTGTTCGGCTTTGCGGAGGAGGTCGGTGGCTTCGGCAGTCATGGCAGGTATTCTATGCGGCTTTCACCGCCGCGACAATCTTCTCCGCAGCGTCCGCGAGGTCGCTCGCACCGATGACGGCGAGACCGCTCGTGGCCAGGGTTTTCTTGCCCGCTTCGACGTTGTTGCCTTCGAGGCGCACTACGAGCGGGATGTTGAGGTGCGTTTCGCGGGCGGCCGCGAGGATGCCGTTGGCGATCACGTCGCAATCCATGATGCCGCCGAAGATGTTCACGAGGATGCCTTTCACGTTGGCGTCGCCGAGGATGATTTTGAAAGCCGCCGCGACCTGCTCCCTGGTGGCGCCGCCGCCGACGTCGAGGAAGTTCGCCGGCCGGCCGCCCGCATACTGGATGATGTCCATGGTGGACATGGCGAGGCCGGCGCCATTGACGAGACAGGCGATGTCGCCATCGAGCCCGATGTAGTTGAGCGAAAATTCCGACGCGGCGACTTCCCGCGGATCTTCTTCACTCTTGTCGCGCAGGGCCACGATGGTGGGCTGCCGGTAGAGCGCGTTGTCGTCGAAGTTAAACTTTGCATCGAGCGCGAGCAGGCGGCCATCGGGCGTGACGACGAGCGGGTTCACTTCGATCTGCGCACAATCGCGGGCGATGAAGAGCTGGTACATCGCGCTGAAAAGTTTGCCAGCTTGGCCGAGCAGCGGGCCGCTCAGACCGAGCGCCTTCGCGAGCTTGCGCGTCTGGAAGGCTTGCAAGCCGAGCAATGGATGCACGGGCTCGCGCATGATTTTTTCCGGCGTGTGTTCGGCCACTTCCTCGATATCCATGCCGCCCGCGGTGCTCGCGATGACGACTGGCGCGGAGCTGTTCCGATCGAGCAGGATGGCAAAGTAAAGTTCGCGGGTGATATCCACGGCCTCGGCGATGAGCACCTTGCTCACGAGTTTGCCGTCCGGTCCGGTCTGATGCGTGACGAGCGTCTGCCCGAGCATTTTCGCCGCAAAATCGCGCGCCTGCTCGGCGGTGTCGCAGATATGCACGCCGCCTTTGAAGCCGTTCTTAAAGGTGCCTTTGCCGCGTCCACCGGCGTGGATCTGCGCCTTCACCGCAATCTGGCCCGGGATGCCGCGGGCGATTTCAAAGGCTTCGTCCGCCGTGTTGGCGACGCGCCCTTTCGAGGTGGCGACGCCGAATTGCTCGAAGAGTTCGCGGGCCTGGTATTCGTGGATGTTCATGGAAGAAGTTGAAAGTCGTTGGTGGGGCGTGGAGAGCGGCCGTTGGTTGCCAAGAGCGCTCGGCAACGCGAGGAGCGGCTCTTGACCATCCACTCTCAACTTCCCGGCTACCCGCCGCCGCTGCCGACGTATTCCGCGGAGTAAGTTTCAAACTTCGCGGTCGAGCCCACAGCGGGCGGGCTCTGGACGTCGTAAACGTTGTTGCCGACAACTTCGCCGGATTGGGTGTCGTAAATCATCACGGCCTTCTTGGCCTTCGGAGAAGTCTTCTCGTTCTTGACCGTGTCCACGGCGATGTAGCGCGGCTTCTTTTTTGCCGCAGTCCTTTTGCTGCCACTACTGCCCGAGGGGCGCCGGGCGATCCGCGCCGAGGCGATTCGACCGCGCTGAGCGGCGACCTCCCGCTGCCGCGCATCGGCTTGATGCTTGGCGATGATGTAGGTCGTGATGGCCACCACCGCACCGACGGCCGCGCCCGTGGCGATGGATTCACCGGTGCTCATGCCCGCGTGGCGGGCGATGCTGCCCGCGAGGATGCCGGCTCCGCTGCCAAAGACGGCGGCGTTTTCACCCGGCGTCATATTAGCGCAGCCAGAGGCGGCGAGGGAAACGACGGTGAGCAGAGCGGCGGATTTGAGCGTGCCAGTTTTCATAGATGAGGAAGAACCTGATCTCTAGCCGCAGAGCCCCGACGGGCGCAAGAAAATGTCAGGAAAGAGTCCGCCGCTTCCCGTGCATCCTCTCCTTTTTTTGATCGATCAAAAGGACGGCGGCGCTGGAGCGGCACTCGCAGCTTTCGGCGAGACGGGCACCGCCCGCGCTTTGGCCAGGAGTTCATCGAGTTGCTGCGCGCGAGCGAGTGTCGGCTCATTGGCCCGCCGCCGCGCCGCACACGCGACCTGCACCGGGCCGAGCGCGTCGGCGAGATCTTCGGAAAACGTCTCGATCGTCCTGCGCAAGTGTTCCTCGACCTCGATCACCAAGGCCTCGCGCCGCGTGGTCGCGAAGCGGCGGAAATCCGCGAGGATCCGCCATTGCCAGAGAAAGTGCGCGATGATCGCCAGGCCGGCGATAAACGCGGTGCCGGCCAAGACCCGGCCAAAGACGGGCAGCTCCGCGGCGGCGGAAAACGCCGTGAGCAGCACTCCGACGGCGATCGCAAATAGCGCCACCCGCAGCGTCGCGCCCGCGAGAAAGAAAAGCGCGTGCAGATGGCGATCCGTGCCCGCGTCGAGCGCGTGCCGCGCGAGCACCGACTGGAGATCGTCCCGCAAGTTCTGGCGGACGCCTTTGAAATCCGGCGGCTGCGGTCGCGGGCAATCCGCGATGGTCCGGCGGCGCTGCGTCTCGAGCTGCTCCCAGGCGAGCCGCTGCTCGGCTTCGATCGCCGCGAGCGTGGTGTCGGTCTCCGCCAGCACCGTTTCCCGCAAGGGTGTCTCCACGGTGTGCTCGAGATGCCCGCGCCACGCGCCTCCAGCGTTTAAGATCCCGGACAGCGAGAGGTGCGGACGGAAGATTTCCTCGCCGCGTTTCTGCGCGGTCTCGAGCGTCTTCGAGAGCGACCAAAGGATGCCGCCCATTTGCCGCAGCGATTGCTCTTTGCGGTCTTCGATCAACTCATGCATCCCGGCGAGCAGCTTCCCGTCACGCGTGGCGGATTGCACGGCCTCGCGCGAGACCCCGCTGATCTCCTTCAAGATTTCCCGAGCCCGGCCGCGCGCGAAGTCCACCGGCGCCCGGCGCGAGAGGCCCTCGGCGACTTCGCGGTCGATGTATTGCTCGAGCTTTTCGATCCCCGAGGCGGCGAGGGCGGTAGGTTCACCGACGATCCGCGCGGCGAGGGCACCGCGAGTGTCGATGGGGAAGATGGGACACGCCACGCCGGGACGTTTGAGCATCGCCTGCCGCAAGGTTTTCGCGGCTTCCTCGAGCGAGCCGCCGCCGCTCCCATCGGCGATCAGCACCACGCGCTTGAGTTGCGACGGCTCGAAGCGGGCGAGGAGTTTCCACGAGCGAGCCGCATCTGGCTGGGCAGCGGAGAAGACGAAAAGGAGGAGATCCGCCGCCGTCACATACGGCGCGAGTTCCGGCGTGATCTCGGAACGCAGGCCGATGCCGGGCGTATCCACCAGCGTGAAGTCCCGCAGGAAAAGATGCGCGTGCTGACGCTCGATCACCCCGGGCCGCAACTCGGTCCGCTGCGCATCGGTGCCGTGCCGATAGACCGTGATTTTTTCCGTCGCCGCCGGAGCATCCGTGAAATCGCGTCCAAAGAGCGCATTCAAGAGCGAAGATTTTCCCGGCCGCCCGTCGCCCAGCGCGACGAAAAGGAACGGCTCACGCAGCCCATCTTGCAGCTCCTGCAATTCGGCGAGCGTCTCCGGCGCGGCTTGGCTCTCCTCCGCCAGACGGACGAGCGAGAAGAGCGCAGTGCCAACTTGCGCACGCAGCCGGATGTAGGCGTCGCCGAACATGTAGGACAGTGGCTGACGTTAAAGCAGCGCACCGGGTTGCTTGTCCACGGAAGAAGTGCGGCCGCTACTCGGCCCGCTCCACAAAGAGCCGGCCCGCACGCCGCCGCGCGTGCGCACCGCCGGGCAGATTCACTTTCGCCCGCGCACCATCGAGCAGCGCCCGGACGCGCTCCACTTCTTCAAACCCGACATTCGGCACCGCCCGCGTGCGCAGCCAGGCGTGCAAGGTGCGGCGTTGCAGCGCGAGGGGCAGCGCCCGGAGCAGCGGCACGGCGAGTTCCGCATTGAGCGGCGGGAGCAACGCGTCGAGCGCATCGCTTTCGGCCCGCAGGATTTCCGCCGCCCGCCACACCGCGCCGCGCACTTCCCGGCCAAAGGCGCGTTCGAGTTCCGGGAGGATTTCGTGCCGGATGCGATTGCGGGTGTGGCGCGGGTTGGCGTTGGAAAGGTCCTCGTAATACGCGAGCCCATGGGCCGCGATGTAAGCGTCGATCTCGCTCCGCCAGACGCCGAGGAGCGGGCGAAAAATCTCCAACTCCACGCCCTCAATCGCGCGCTCGGAGTGCGCCGCCATTCCACCGAGTCCCGCCGAGCCCGAGCCGCGCAAGAGATTAAAAAGAAACGTCTCCACCTGATCGTCCGCATGGTGCGCCAGGAGCAGCCGCGGGCAGTGCTGCTCGGCTGCCGTGCGCGCAAAAAATGCGTAGCGCGCCTCCCGCGCCGCGGTCTCGATCGACTGCTTCCGCCGCTTCGCCCGCGCCGCCACATTCTCCCGCTTCACGACGAAAGGCAGCTTCCAGCGCTTTGCGAGCGCGCGCACAAATTTCGCCTCCACCACGCTCTCCGCGCGCAAGCCGTGATCGAGATGGCAGACGATCAACTCCCGGTGGCCCTGCGCGACTAGCGCGTGGAGCAGCGCCACGGAGTCACGCCCGCCGGAGACGCCGATGAGCGCGGGCTCGTCCGGGGCAGGGAGACCTACGAGCTGCACGGGATGGCCCTGGTTCGATGTTCAGTGTTCGACGTTCGATGTTCGATGTTCCGAACCGAAATTGCGGAAACATCGAACGTCGAACATCGAACATCGAACATCGAACGAGCCTCCAGAAAGCGCGGGTCCGTCACCCGATCCGATCCATCCCGAAGGCCGCACGGAGCGGCTCTGGGATGAGCACGCTGCCATCCTCCTGCTGATAGGTCTCCAGCAGCGCCACGTAGAGCCGCGGCAGGGCGGTGCCCGAACCATTCAGGGTGTGGCAGAATTGATTTTTCCCGTCCTCGCCTTTGAAGCGCATCGCCATCCGGCGCGCTTGGAAGTCGCCGAAGTTTGAGCAGCTCGAGACTTCGAGATACGCATTCTGGCCGGGCGCCCAGACCTCGATGTCATAGGTCTTTGTCGCACCAAAGCCGAGGTCGCCGGTGCATAGCTCGATGACGCGATAGTGCAGCCCGAGGAGTTGCAGCACTTTCTCCGCATCGGCAGTCAGCGCGTCGAGTTCCGCGAAGCTGGTTTCCGGCGTCGTGATTTTCACGAGCTCCACTTTGTCGAACTGATGCGTGCGGATGAGCCCGCGCGTGCCGAGGCCGGCGGCGCCCGCTTCGCGCCGGAAGCACGGCGTGTAAGCGGTGTAGCGGATCGGGAGCTGCTCGAGCCGCAGGATTTCCTCGCGGTGCAAATTCGTCACCGGCACCTCGGCCGTCGGCACGAGGTAGAGATCGTCGTCTTTGCAGCGATACTGCTGCTCTTCAAATTTCGGGAGCTGCGTGGTGCCGACGAGCGACTCGGATTTCACGAGCAGTGGCGGGCTGACCTCGGCGTAGCCGTGTTCGCGGGTGTGCAGATCGAGGAGGAAATTGATGAGCGTCCGCAGGAGTCGCGCGCCGGCGCCGGTGTAGAGCGCAAAGGCGCTACCGGTGATCTTCGTCGCCCGCTCAAAGTCAAAGAGGCCGAGCTTTTCGCCCAGCTCGATGTGGCTCTTCGGCGCAAAGGTGAACGCCGGCTTTTCGCCCCAGGTCCGGAGCACTGGATTATCCTCCGCCGACGTGCCCACCGGGCAGCCCTCATGCGGCAGATTTGGCACATTGAGCAAGAGCGTGCGCTGGCCGGCCTCGAGCTGCCGCGCCGCATCTTCGAGCACCGCGAGCTGCTCGCCGAACGAACGCACCTCGGCCTCAATCGCCGCCGTGTCCTCGCCCTTGCCCTTTTTTGCCCCGATCTCCTTGCTGATGCGTTTGCGATCCGCCTGGAGCTGCTGAAACTGCGTCTCCGCCGCGCGCCGCTTCGTGTCACAGGCGAGGATTTCATCGACCGCCGACGCCAGCTTCGGGTCCCGTGTGGCGAGACGCTGTTTCACGAGGTCGGGATTTTCGCGGATGAGCCGGATGTCAAGCATGGGGCGGGGAGACTAGTGGCCGGGCGCACGCCGGGCAAGCAGAGCCATCAAGGCCGTCAATTTACCGACCAGCATACCCACCGCAGCGCTACCTATACCTCCCGTCATCCGCACCATCCAAGCCGATCAAGATACATGGGTCACTTCACCACCTCGCTCTGCCGCAACGCGGCGCGGAATTGTTTGTAGAGCGCGTCGAGGCTGGGGCGGATTTGGTGGGTGCGTTGGGACCACTCCAGTTTCGGCTTGGCAGCCATCACGGCGGCGCTGTTGTTTGCCTGGCTCTTGAGTTCGGCGCGCTGGGATTCTTCGCGGGCAAATTGTGGCCAGCTCATCTTGTAGTTGCGCCGGGCTTCCAGCGCCTGGCTGGTCACGCCGGTGCGCGCCTGCGCCTCCACGGCGCGGAAACCGGCCCGCGCCAGCGTCCGGTCGCGTTCATCCAGCGCGGCGATCATCGTGTTGCAGAGTTGCTCGCCGATCTTGTAAGCCTCCGGGCTCGCCTTGGGTTTCTTCGCCGCCTCGTCCAGCAGGTCTTCGCGCAGGTAAGTCACATTCTGCCGGATGTCCGGCGGCACCCCCGCATCCAACGGCGCCAGCACTCACGCGCTCGCGTTCGGGGCCTGCTGCGAGAGGGTTTCGAGGAGGGGCTGGTTGGGATTAATAGGAACAGCGGACGGTGTTGACGGGTTCGCAGTGACCGACTGTTGCTGAGGCCCGATTTCCTTGATGCGGACGTTGCGGAACTGGACCGCTCCTTTCCAATGGCATTGAAAACCAACGTAACCGCGGGTGTTGCCACTCCCCGCGAATGTATTTACCAATTGGTCGTTGAGTCGCACCGAGTATTCTTGGCCGACGACGGTTATTTCGAGGTCATTCCAATCACCAAGGCGCTGCGGAACACTCGAAGGATCCTTTTTTCCGTAAATGGCGCCTGTCGGTCTATCGTCCGTCTGTTTCCCGTAGATCTGCACCTTGTAGCTACCGCGTTCGACAGCAACGGGATCGTTTTCCAACGCAGGAATGCGCAAGTATATGCCTGATTTCGATGGCGCTTCACCATGCTTGAATTCGAGTTTGAGAACGAAGTCTGCAAATTCTTTTTTTCCATACCAATAAACTGCAGCAGGTTTATCAGGAGCGTATGTAGTCGCAATGCCACCGCTAATGTTCATGCCGCCGTTGCCACATTGCTTCCAACCGTCAGTGTGTTCTCGATCCAACAAAGGAATGAACCCCGGCTCGACGGCACTCGAATCAGGGAGCAGCGCAGTGCAGCAAAGTGTGGCGAGGAGGAGATGGCGAACGATGGGTGTCATGGGAGTTGGTAGTAAGGTCGAGCGCGTAACGGAATTCACACTTCTGGCGATGGCCCTCAAAACGGTGGTCAGGCCAACACCAATCTTCGATCCCCATCCGCCCTTGCGCTGAATGCAAACGCCAACGGCGTTCCATCTTCCAGCCCAGGGTTGCGAGGCACGAGCTACCCTGGGTTCCCATCCGCGCGCGGGGCCAACTCTGAAGGAGTTGCAGCCAGCACGGCGTACTGTGGCAGATGAAACCCTTTCAGGGTTTGCCGGGTTTGTCGGAGGGCACCCAGGGTAGGCGCTCGTGCCTCGCGCCAACCCTGGGCTGATGGATGGAACGCCGTTGGCGTTCACGGCCGGATCAACAATGGCAGACTGGAAGGAGTTCATGGGAATCGTTTGGCTTTGGGCGTTCACTTTGTCGGCGCGCCTTGCCGGAGGGCTTCGCGGAATTGGGCGTAGAGGGTGTCGAGGGTTTTGCGGAGGGTGGCGGTGCGCTGGGACCATTCGAGTTTGGGGCGTTCGGCCATCACGTTGGCGCCGGCGATTGCCTGGCTCTTGAGTTCGGCGCGCTGGGATTCTTCGCGGGCAAATTGCGGCCAACTCATCTTGTTGTTGCGCCGGGCTTCCAGCGCCTGGCTGGTCACGCCGGTGCGCGCCTGCGCCTCCACGGCGCGGAAGCCGGCGCGGGCGAGGGTTTGGTTGCGTTCTTCGAGGGCGGCCAGGACGGTCTGGCAGAGCTGGGCGGCGAGGGTGTAGGCGGCGGCGCTGGCCTTGGGTTGCTGTTTGCCTTCGTCCAGCAAGTCCTCGCGGAGGAAGGTCAGGTTCTGCCGGATGTCGCCCGGCACCGCCTGCTCCAGCGGAGCCAGCGTCCACTCGATGGCATTCGGCGCCTGGTCTTTGAGGACTTCGATGCGGGGTTGGTTGGGGTCGGTTTGGATGGTGGTTGGACCGGCAGTCGATAATGATGCAGCGGTGGTAGCAGTCGAACTCTGCGTAATTCGCTCCATACGTGTTCCGGTTATTCGTTCTTTGCTGTCCCAGCTTTTGGCACCCACGAAGGACGAAAATGTCTGATCAAATGTTAGGACCGTCTTGAGTTTCTTGTTCGCGAACTCTTCGAGAGTGACTTTGTTCGGCCCGGTGATTCGCGAAGCTGATGCGGCCGGCTCGCCATCCACCGTGATAACTGTGGCCATACCGTCGCTGAACCGGACTTCTTTCCACTTTGGCTTGTCGGGATTGCTCCATGACCATTTGTAGCCGAACAACGCCTCCTGCAAGGTCCGGGGATTCTGCGCGCAAGCCCGTTGCGTCGGACCAATAATCGCGAAGAGCGCCAGGAAAATAAAGTGACGGATGACTGATCCCGAGTCGGCACCGCAAATGAAGCGAACGCCAACGGCGTTGCATCGACCAGCCCAGGGTTGCGAGGCACGAGCTACCCTGGGTTTCCGTTCATGAAAGGAATCAACCCTGAAAGGGTTGCAGCCAAGGCGCTCCGAGTTGGTTGATGAAACCCTTTCAGGGTTTGCGGATGGTTTCGGAGCGGACCCAGGGTAGGCGCTCGTGCCTCGCGCCAACCCTGGGCTGGTCGATGGAACGCCGTTGGCGTTCGCTGCGCGTCTCGAACTCCCGTCGTTCGATGCGTTCCACGACTTCTCTTGGTCGGTTGCGTTGTCTGTATGCGCTGCGTTCTCAAAGGCGAATCGATACGGGTTCATAGAATGGTGTGGGTCGGAGTCCTTACTTTGATGCGGGATTTTGCCGCATTGCGGCGCGGAATTGGGCGTAGAGGTTGTCGAGGCCTTTGCTGAGCTGGCTGGTGCGCTGGGACCATTCGAGTTTCGGGCGTTCGGCCATGATGGCGGCGTTGTGGATGGCCTGGCTTTTGAGTTCGGCGCGCTGGGAAGTTTCGCGGGCGTATTGGGGCCAGCTCATCATGTAGTTGCGGCGGGCTTCGAGGGACTGGCTGGTGACGCCGGTGCGCGCCGCGGCCTTCACTCCGCGGAAGCCGGCGCGGGCTTGGGTCTGCGTGCGTTCGTCGAGGATGGCGAGGAGGTTTTGGCAGAGCTGCGCGCCGAGACGGTAGGCGTCGGCGCTGGCGGCGGGCTGACGCCGCGACTCATCGGCGAGGTCTTCGCGCAGGAAGGTGAGGTTTTGGCGGATGTCGGCGGGGACGCTCTGGTCGAGTGGGGCGAGGACCCAGGCGGTGATGTTCGGGATCTGTCGGGAGAAGGTGGGGAGCAGGCTCGGCGCGGGGGCGGGGGTCGCGGGTGGCAGGATTGAGGGCGGAGCTGGGGCCTGGACGACGGGCATCGGCGCAACAAGCGGCGGGATCGGAGTCGGGGTGGCAGCCGGTGGCGGAGCTACGGGAGGAGCAGAAGTTTGGGTGACGCCAGGATTCGGGGCAGCAAGCGGGAGGAGCGGTGTCTGGGCGCTGGCGATGGTAACGGGCGTGGGCTTTGGCTCTGGACGCGGTTCCGGGGAGGTAGGAGTTGGTTGCAACAGTGTGCCGCTCTCCGCTTCAAAGTCCGGCGGTTCAACCATGCTCTTTTTCAAGAGGACGCCACCTTCAAATACGACAAGGAGCACAACCGCGGTGACGACGACGGTGATAACAATGGCAATGCTTGGCGAGAGGCGCGGCGCCAAGGACGGGGTGCCGAGCGGCCCACCTTCGCCCCCGGATGTTTGGGGCACGACGGAGCGTGTCCCTCCTGGCGGGGTGTTGCGGATGCGGTCCACATCGGTCTTCATCTCGCTGACGCGCTGGTAGCGGCGGGCGGGCTCCTGCTGGAGCGCGCGCACGACGACTTCGTCGATGCGGGCATCGACGGGCACTTTCTCCGAGGGCAGCGCGAAGATGCCCTGCGGGCGCTGGCCGGTGAGCATTTCGTAGAGCATGACTCCGAGGGCGTAGATGTCGGCGCGCTGGTCGGCTTCGCCGGTGCGCTGCTCGGGGGCCATGTAGTCGGGCGTGCCCATGACCATCGCGGTCTGGGTGAGGCCGCCGGTGTGGCCGTGTGCGGGGCGGGCGAGGCCGAAGTCGGCGAGCTTGGCGCGGCCGTCCTTGGTGAGGAGGATATTGGCGGGCTTGATGTCGCGGTGGATGACGCCCTGGCTGTGGGCAAAAGCTAGGGCGTCGCAGATCTGGCCGGTGATGGCGAGGGCTTGCTTCGGATTGAGGCCGGGGCCGTGCAGGACGCGGCTGAGGTCGGTGCCGGCGACGTATTCCATGACGAAGAAGAAGTGGCCTTCGCTGGTCTGGCCGAAGTCATAGACGGCGACGATGCCGGGATGCTGGAGCTGGGCGAGGGTGCGCGCTTCGCGTTGGAAGCGGGCGATGAAATCCTCGTCGGCGGCGATCTCGGCGGGGAGGAGCTTGATGGCGACGGGGCGATCGAGCGTGGACTGTCAGCCTTTGTACACCGCGCCCATGCCGCCGTGGCCGAGCAGGCTCTCAATCCGGTATTGCGGGAGCAACGCAGCGAGCACGTCGGGCGCGGGCGGCGTCCAGGCGGCGGCGCCGACGGAGGGCTGCGCGGTGTTCAAGGCGCGGGCGAGGAGTTCGCCGGGGTCGAGGCCGTGGAGTTCGGGATCAGGGTCGGGCATGGCGCGGATTTGTTTCACCCATTGCTAGGGAATCCGGAGGCGGAGGTTGCAATTGAGCGCACATTTTTTCCGCGCCGGCTCAGACGCAGCCGAGCAGTTCGGCGAGTTCGCCTTTGATTTCCTCGGGCGAATCGTCGGCGATCGTGGCGGAGACCTGCTCGAAGATGATCTCGCGCCACCGCTTGCGGAGGCGAAAGACGTCACTTTTCACCGTGCCGAGCGGACGAGCGAGCGTGGCGGCGACTTCCTCGTAGCGCCGCTCCGCATCGGGGCCGAAGCCGAGGAACGGGCGCAGCGCGGTGAAGGTGTCCGCTTTTCCCTGCGCGCCGTATTCCGCGCCGAGGAGCGTGAGCGCGTGATCGAGGATGGTGAGCGCCCAGCGCCGCTGGAAGAGACGATCTGGCGAGAGGTCGTCGCGCGGCTCGGCGGCATACCGCTGCTCGGCCTGCGCGGAATCGAAGCTCGTGAGCACGGCGGCACCGCGCTTTTGCGCCATGGCGCGATCATGCTCGTCGCTGAGAAATCGGCGCGCGCAGGTGAGCAGGAAGGTGCGCAGTTTGCCCTTGCCGGCATCGGCCTTGGCGAGCGTCTGCTTTTCGAGTAGCCACGCGAAGAAGCCCTGCGTGAGATCTTCAGCATCGTGCGGCGCGCGGCCCGACCGCCGGATGTAGGCGTAGATCGGATACCAGTACGCTTCGCACAGCGCGGTGAGCGCGGTCATCGCCGCGGTGTCGTCGGCGCCGATGGCCCGCTGCACGAGGCTCCATCGCGTGGTCTGGAAGGAATGCGGAGCGGGAGGCGGGGGCATTTGGGTAACGCGGGGAGTTCCGATGTACGCGAAGCGTGGGGAGTATGGATCGGGAAAGCGAGCCCCGGATTGGAGCTTGGAGTCTCCGCAGTCGGTTCGTGTAGGGTTGCTGGATGCCGCAGCCTTCCACTTCCCGCCCGAAGATCGTCGTCCTCGATGGCTACACGCTGAACCCCGGGGATCTCGACTGGCGCGGGCTGGAGGCGATCGGCGAGGTCACGGTGCATGAGCGCACGCCGCTGGAGACCACGGTCGCGCGGGCGGCGGGGGCGGCCATCGTGCTGACGAACAAGGCGCCCGTGAATGCCGAGGCCATCGCAGCACTTCCCGACCTGCGCTACATCGGCGTGCTCGCGACGGGGTACAATGTCGTGGATGGCGCGGCGGCGAAGGCGCGCGGGATCGTGGTCGCCAATGTGCCGGGCTACGGCACGCCGGCCGTGGCGCAGCACGTCTTTGCACTCATCCTGGAGCTGGCGCAGCGGGCGGGGCATCACGCGGAAACGGTGCGCGCCGGGCGCTGGGTGGCGAGTGCGGACTTTTGCTACTGGGACTTCCCGCTGGTGGAGCTGGCGGGACGGACGCTCGGGATCGTGGGCTTCGGGGCGATCGGCCAGGCCGTGGCGCGGATCGGGCTGGCCTTTGGGATGAAAGTGATCGCCAGCACCCGCACGCCGCGGACGGTGGAGGGCGTGGAATTCATCTCGATGGACGAGGTCTTCCGCCGGGCCGATGTGGTGACTTTACACTGCCCGCTCACGCCGGAGACGCAGGGCCTCGTGAATGCCGCCCGGCTCGCGCAAATGAAGCCGGGGGCTTTCCTGATAAACACGGGCCGCGGCCCGCTCGTGGTCGAGTGCGATCTCGCGGCAGCGCTCGAGGCCGGGCGCATCGCGGGTGCCGGGCTGGACGTGCTTTCCGTCGAGCCGCCGCAGGCCGACAATCCGCTCCTGACGGCCAGGAATTGTCTCATCACCCCGCACATCGCCTGGGCCATGCAGGCCGCGCGGGCGCGGCTCATGGAGATCGCGGTGGCGAATGTGCGGGCCTTCCTGGCAGGCACCCCGGTCCATGTGGTCAATGGGTGACTTGGAGCCGGTGGCACGCGATTCGCTAGCCCCGCTGAAAAAATATCGGGCATTCGGCATCGTCGAGGCTACCTTGTGCTGCCAAATCAACAGCGCTGCCTCCCCAGCGGCAGCGCCAAACCAAAAACCCGGTCTATGATTCGCAAGAGACTTCTCCGCTCGTCGGCGATCCTCGCTTGTACCATCGCTAGCGTCGCCTCCCCAGACACCGCCCGCTCCCAGTCCGAACTCGCCTCCATCTCGTATGGCGATATGCGGACGTTGCGGCTGGATGTGGGCCGCTACCCTTGGAAGCGCGCAATCGTGACGACGACATTCTGGGTGGGCGAGGAGCCGACGGCGAACAACCCGATGCCGAATCACTTCAGCGCCTGGGATAAAAACTGGCGCCGGAACTACGGCGGCACCGACCACCCGTCGGAGCGCGCGAATCTTCTCCCCGCGAAATTCACCCCGAAGCAAAACCCTTTCTACATCGCGCTGCCATATAACGATTGCACCATCGAAGGCTACAAACCGGAGGCTGCGAGCGTGATCCCCTGGTTCAAGGATGGACCGCTGGCGGGCTCGAAACGGTCCGTGCTCAAGGGCCGCTGGGTGGCCATCCGCAGTCGGCATCGCGTGGCCTATGCGCAGTGGGAAGATGCAGGCCCTTTCCGCACGGATCACTGGCAGTACGTTTTTGGAAATGAACGCCCGAAGCCGAACCTGAACAAAGGCGCCGGCCTCGATATCTCGCCCGCGGTGCGCGATTTCCTCGGCGTCGGCGATACTTCCGTGACCGATTGGCGATTCGTGGATTTCGCGGACGTGCCGCCCGGACCGTGGTCGGATCACGGGGACAACAACACCTTCGTGCAGCAGAAACGCGGCAGCGCCAACGCGCGCAATCACCTCACGGTGCTGGCGGAAAGGTATCTCCCGGTGATCATGGATTTGGGACGCGGCGGGCTGCCGTTGGGTTCCGGCGGGCAGTGAATGCGGATGCGCTTCTTGTTCCCCGCAGCATTGCTGCTCGCGCTCCGCGGAGCTTCCGCTGCGGAGCCGCAGACTGCTGAAAGCCTTGGCTTCCGGCTCGTCTGGTCGGAGGAATTCACCGGCCTCACGCTCGACGCCACCCGCTGGAGTCCCGCCTTCGCGCCAGGCGTGCATCCGCTGGGCTGCAATGGGGAGCGGCAAAGTTACGCGCCTGAGAGTGCCTTCATCCGGGATGGTCTGCTCGTCCTCCGAGCGGAGCGAAAGGCGCGGGAAGGTGTGCCTTTCACGAGCGGGATGGTGGCGTCGCACGGGAAATTTAGCCAGCGCTACGGGTGCTTCGAGGCGCGGGTGAAATTGCCGCGAGGGCGCGGGCTGTGGCCGGCGTTTTGGCTGCTGCCGGAGAACCGTGTGTGGCCGCCGGAGATCGACATCATGGAGCACAAGGGCCGGCTGCCCAACCACGTCTGGCTCACGCTCCACCTGCCGCAAGCTGGCACCTGGCAACCGAAGTCCGACTCGAAGGAATGGATCGGCCCTGATTTCACCGCCGACTTTCACACCTTTGCCGTCGAGTGGCGGCCCGGCAAGATGCGCTGGTTTGTGGATGGCGTGGAACGTCACGCCTTCCTCCACCCCACGCCGGATCTGCCGATGTACCTCATCCTGAATCTCGCCGTGGGCGGACACTTCGATGGCGACCCGGACGCAGCGACGCCCTTCCCGAGCGAGATGCTGGTCGATTGGGTGCGCGTTTACACGCCCGCCAAGTAGCCTCTGCCGGAGTGCTGGCCCCGCATCTGCTGATTCACGGGGTTCACCGTGTCCACCACTTCACCCATGACCGCGCTCGCGGGCATCCACATCTTCGCCGGTCTGCGCGACGAGGTGCTTGCCTCGCTCGCCCTGCGCTGCACGGAAATCCGCGCCGAGCAGGGCGACATGATCGTCGAGGAAAACGTGGTGGGCCGGGAAATCTACCTCATCGCCGAAGGCAGCGTGCGCATCGTGAGCCAGCTCGGGCTGCCGGGGGAAACGGTCCTGGCGGAACTTGGGGCGGGGGAGTTTTTCGGGGAGATGTCCGTCATCGAATGTTCGCGCCGCTCGGCCTCCGGCATCGCGACGGAGCCAAGCGTCCTCTACGCGCTTTCCAACACCGAGATCCACGCACTCTTCAAGCGCTGGCCGGATCAATTTTCCATCCTCATCCTGAATATCTCGCGCGACCTCTGCCGCCGACTGCGCGCGATGAACAAGCTCTTCGCCGCGGGGCAGGGCGCGAATTTGCTGGGCTGCGGCCCGAGCGTCTAGCGGGGAGCGTCGCCGACTGCGGGGCGTAAAATCGGACGGTGACGGCTAAGAGCCGAGTGGATACACGGATTCTCCCCGCACTCCATGAAGCCCACACCCGCCCTCGCTTTCGCCCTCGCTGCCTGCGCTGCCCTCCAACCGCTGACCGTCATGGCCGAGCCAGAGTGGCTCTGGATTTCCAAGACCGGGCAAAAGGACGAGCGCGTGACTTTCCGGAAGAAGTTCGCGCTCCCGGCGGGCGAACTGAAGACCGCAACGTTCCAATACACCTGCGACAACGGTGCGGAGGCCTTCCTCAACGGCAAAGCGCTGCCGGCGAATCCCGACTGGCAGAAACCCACCACCGCGGAGGTGAAAAAGCAGCTCCTCGGCGGCGGCAATGAACTGGTCATCAAAGCGACGAACAAGTCGGGCTCCGCCGGGCTCGTCGCGAAGCTCGTCGTCGAGACCGCGGACCTGAAGCGCGTGATCGTCGAGACGGATGCGACGTGGGAGGTGACACCAACGGGCGCCGAAACCTGGAAGCCCGCGGTGAGTGTCGGCAAGTATGGCGGTGCGCCTTGGGGGAAGGCGCTCGACGGCGGAAAGACGGCGGCGAAGGCGGGCGGAAAGCCCAAGCGCGAAGTCTCGGAGGTGGCCATCGACGGCCAGGACATCGTCACCTTGCCCGGCTTCCAGGTCGAGCGGCTCTACGTGGTGCCGAAGGACACGCAAGGCTCCTGGGTCGCACTCACGCCGGATGCAAAAGGGCGCATCATCGCGTGCGATCAATACGGCGGGCTCTATCGGCTCTCCGTCCCGCCTGCGGGCACGAAAGGGGTGGCGCAGGTCGAGAAGCTGAAGACGGAAATCGCCGGTGCGCACGGGCTGCTCTACGCCTTCGACAGCCTCTACTTCATGAAAAACGAGCAGGCCGGCACGCACGGGCTCTACCGCCTGCGCGACACGGATGGGGACGATCAATTCGACGAAGTGAAACTGCTCCGCGAGATCAAGGGCGGCGGTGAGCACGGGCCGCACTCCATCACCCTGAGCCCCGACGGGAAGAGCCTCTTCATTAACTGCGGAAATCACACCCAACTCCCGGAAAACATGGAGGTGAGCCGCGCCGCCCGGGCGTGGGGCGAAGATCACGTCATCGAGCGCATGTGGGACGCAAATGGCCACGCCCGCGGCATCCTCGCGCCCGGCGGTTACATCTGCAAAACGGACCCGGAGGGCAAAAAGTTTGAGCTCTTCTGCTCCGGCTTCCGCAATCAGTTCGACGCCGCCTTCAACGACCTCGGCGACCTCTTTACTTACGACTCCGACATGGAGTGGGACATCGGTTCACCGTGGTATCGCCCCACGCGGATCGACCATTGCGTGAGCGGCGGCGATTACGGCTGGCGCTCCGGCGCTGGCATGTGGCCTCCCTATTTTCCGGACTGCCTGCCTTCCGCGCTCGACATCGGTCCCGGTAGTCCGACCGGCGTGGGCAGCGGCGTGGGCGCGAAGTTCCCCGAGAAATATCAGCGCGCGATTTTCGCCGCGGACTGGACCTACGGCACGATGTACGCGATCCACGCCGAGCCCGTCGGTGCGACCTACAAAGTCACGAAGGAGGAATTCGTGAGTGGCCGCCCGCTGCCGCTCACTGACCTTTTCATTCATCCGAAAGACGGCGCGATGTACTTCGCCATCGGCGGCCGCCGCAATCAATCCGCGCTCTATCGCGTGACCTACACCGGCACGGAATCCACCGCGCCTGCGGCGAAACGCGAACCCACTGTCGAGGCCAAGCTGCGGATCGAACTGGAAGCCCTGCACCTCGAAGGCACCGGCCCGGAAGCCATCGACAAAGCGCTGCCCAAGCTTGGGCACCCCGACCGTTTCGTCCGCTACGCCGCGCGCGTGGCTCTGGAGCGCCAGCCCGCCGCGCAGTGGGCGGAGAAAGCGCTCGCGATGCGCGACCCGAACGCGACCATCGAGACCGTGGTCGGCCTTGCCCGCGTCGGCGATCCCGCGCTGCGCGATCGGCTTCTCGAAAAGCTCGGGGAAATCGCCGAAGCGAATCTGACCCGCGATCAGGCGCTCGGCGCCGTGCGCGCGTTGCAGCTCATCATCACGCGCCTCGGCAAACCCGAAGGCGAAATGCTCACCGGCGTACTCACACATCTCGACCAAGTCTATCCCACGCCCGATCAGACGATGAACCGCGAGCTTTGCCAGACCCTCGTCGCCCTCGGCTCCACGAGCGTGGTCTCGAAGACCGTGCAGCTCATGGCCACCGCCGCGGATGACTTTGAAGACATCGCCACCGACAGCCTGCTCAAACGCAACGACCGCTACGCCTCGGCGGTGAATGCAGCCACCGCGAGCCGCCCGAATCGCCAGCAAATCTGGCTCGCCTACTGCCTGCGCGAAGCCACCGTTGGCTGGACGCCCGAGCTCCACCGGAGCTTCTTCTCGTGGTTCCCGCGCACCGGAAAATGGAAGGGCGGAAACAGCTTCCGCGGCTTCCTCAACAACATCCGCAAGGAGGCGCTGGAAAATGTGGCCGACACCACGGAACGCACCGCACTCGATACGCTGAGCGCGCAACTCGACGTGGCGCCGATCGCCAACGCCCGCCCCGCCCAAGGCCCCGGTCGCAACTGGTCAGTGGACGAGGTAGTCGCGCTGACGAAGGACGGCTTCCACGGCCGCGACTTCGAGAACGGCAAGGCCATGTATGCCACGACGATGTGCGCGACGTGCCACCGCTTTGCCGGCGACGGCGGCAGCATCGGCCCCGATCTCACGGGCTCCGGCGCGCGCTATACCATGCGCGATTTCATGGAAAACATCGTCACCCCGAGCAAGGTCATCTCGGATCAATACGAGTCGCACGAGATCACGAAAAAGGACGGCAGCACCGTGATCGGCCGCGTGATTGTCGAAGAGAACGGGAAAGTCTTCGTCGCGATCAACCCCTTCGCCCCGCAGGACACCCTGGCGATCGACGAGAAAGAGATCGCGAGCCGCAAGCCTTACGCCATCTCGATGATGCCACCCGGGATGATCAATGCCCTGAACCCGCAAGAACTCCTCGACCTGCTCGCCTACGTGATGACCGGCGGCAATGCGCAGGATCAGGCGTTCAAGTAAGGGTGGAGGGCGCGCGCTTCAGCGCCGCGCCTTTTCGTAGTGCTCGCGCAAGCCTTCCGCCAGCGCATCGGCGTATTCGCGGTAGATGCTCTTGCGGAGCGCTCCGGCGCTGAGCTTCCAGCCCTCGTAATCCCCGGCCTGCACGCGTTCCCACACCTCCTGGCTATTCATCACGTAAGGCTCCAGAAAGAGCACCGGCGCCCGGTAGAGCCGGTTCGCGAGAAGATTCCGCGCCCACACGTAGGGCGTCGCTCCGACCCGCACGGCATTGGGCGTAGTGTAGGCATACGGGGGTAAGTGCGTGGCCCCGGCCAGCACCGTGGCCACGGTTTCGGAGGCGGCAAGTTCCTCGGGATAGCTGCGACTGAGCAGCTTCAGCAGCATCTCGAAGCGCACATCATCGTTGCGCAATTCGCCCGCTGAGTACGAGCCGTTCACCAGCAGATGCAGATGATTCCGCGGCACAAATTTCGGCTTCGCCGGGTCCCCACCCCAATCCTCGGCATTGAAGTGCAGGCACAGCACCAGGTCCGGCCGCAGTTTTTCATTCACGATCTGGGCGCGGCGGCGGATTTCGCTGATGCGGTAGAAGAGAATCTCGCTCTGCCACTGGACGCTTGCGCCGCGGGTCGGGTCGTCGATCTGCTCCGGATTGTAAGTCTCGTGCGGCGCGGCCACCCCGAGCCGGATGAGTTCCTCGCGTGCGGCCTCGCGCAAGGTCTCAGGCCGATCCGGCGTCGTCGGCTCCAGGGAAGTGCGCAGGAGCGTGACCTCGGCACCGAGTTTCTTGAGCTGGGGCGCGAGGAGTTCGGCCACCCGCAAAGTCATGTCGCCCTCCTTCACCGGTGCGGAATTCCCGATCTGGAAAAAACGCTCCTCCATCCGCGCCCACGCGCCGCCGAGATGTCCGGGATCAATCGCGATTTTCATCCCCGCGAGCGCCTTCCCCTTTGGCGCGCGGCCCAGCGCGGAAGCCGGACGCCACGCGCGCGGCACCTTTTTCGCCGAAGGCGTGTCCTCCGCAAAACGCAGCAGGAAATCCGTGGGCGGGGTGAGCGCCACCTTGATCCGCGCCCCATCCGGCTCCACGTCCACGAGCCCTTTCGCCGCCTCGCCCGGCGCGTAATGCGTCTCCAGCAGCCGGGCGAATTCCCCGCGCGTGATGGTCTCCTGAAAGGCCTCCAGCTGCACCCAATCCGGTCGCTCCCCCAGAACGCTGAGGCGCTGCGCCGGGGCCGGGCACACTGCGCAAAGGAGGACGATCAGGACGGATAGGAAGCGGTTCATGAGGGTGCTCACGGAGATACACGGAAGCTGGCGGAATGCCGCGCAGAATCGCCGCCCGGGAGCGCCGCCGTCCCGTGCGGCCTCGGGCCAGCCCGCGCAGCGCCATCTTTTCCGCCCCAGAAGTGGCTTGGCGCTGCGCGCAGGGGCACGAAGCCGCACGGGACGGCAGCGCTCCCGGACACGCTTCGTGGTGACAACCACCGGGGAATCCGCAATCGTCCGCGGATGTTGAAACTCCTTTTTCTCGGCGACGTCGTGGGCGAGCCGGGACGCAAGGCGGTCATCGACATGGTGCCGAAGTTCAAAGCCGAGCGGGGCGTGGACTTCGTGGTGATCAATGGCGAGAACTCCGCCAACGGGCGCGGCATCACGCCGAAGATCACCATCGACCTGCTCCGCGCCGGCGCCGCCGTCATCACGAGCGGCGATCATATTTGGGATCAAAAGGAGATCGTTCATTTCATGCCCACAGAGCCGCGGCTGTTGCGACCGATCAACTATCCGGCAGGCACGCCGGGTCAGGGCTCCATCGTCCTCGAGACCCCGAAAGGCAAAGTGGGCGTGATCAATGTGCAGGCGCGCACCTTCATGAATCCGCCGCTCGATAATCCCTTCCTCGTCATCGAAGAGGAGGTCGAGCGGATGCGCGCGGAGACGCCGGTGATCTTCGTCGATGTGCATGGTGAGACGACCAGCGAGCGGATCGCCATGGGCCGCTTTCTGGACGGACGCGTCTCCGCCGTCGTCGGCACGCACACCCACACGCAGACCGCCGATGAGCAGATCTTCCCCGGCGGCACCGCTTTCCTCTGCGACGCCGGCATGTGCGGCCCGAGCGAGAGCATCCTCGGCCGCGAGATCGCCCCGATCATCGACCGCTTCCTGACCAGCCGGCCCGTCGCCTTTCCAGTGGCGCGCGGCCCGGTGAAAATCCACGGCGCGCTTATCGAGATCGACGAGACGACCGGGCGCGCGTTGAAGATCGAGCGCGTCGCGGAGTTCCACCAACCAGCCGTCTGACCTGATGTCCCTCCCCCTCCCAGGCTCGGACACCCTCCTCGTCGAGGCGATCGCCATCCCCGTCGTTTACCTCGTGGTCGTGGCCTTCGGGCGCTGGCTGAAGCGCCACCAGCGCGTGCCGCTCGGCTTCGGCTTTCAGCTTTTCGCCATCGCTCTCGCCCTCTGGCTCCCGCTCTACCTCACGGGTTTCGATTTTCCAAATCGCCCCGCGGTCATGCGCGCCCTCAGTGCGGCCGTCGGGTTGCTCGGCGCGCTTTTCGGCATCGCGCTGCTGGAGCGTTACTTCTGGGAAGGCTGGTTCCCGCGCAAACAACAGGTGCCGGCGCCGAAGTTTCTCCGCCAGATTGTTGCCCTCGTTTTCTTCGTCATCGTCGCGCTCGGCGTCCTCCAGTTCATTTTGCAAAAGGACATCTCCGCCGCGCTCACGGCCTCCGGCGTGGTCGCGGTGGTCCTCGGCTTTGCGATGCAGGAAACGCTCGCCAATATCATCTCCGGCATCGCCCTCGAGATCGGCAAACCCTTCAAGACCGGCGACTGGCTGATCGTCGAAGGCCAGCATGCCGAGGTCATCGAAGTCAACTGGCGCTCCACCCGCCTGCGGACCAACGACGACATCTACCTCGACATCCCGAACAAGACGATCGTCGGCACCACGATCACGAATCTGACCTACCCGACGAGGCAGCACGCCATCCGGATCCTCGTCGGCTTCGACTACAATACCCCGCCAAATTTCGTGAAGGACTGCATGGTGCGCGCCGCGAGCAACGCCTCCGGCGTCCTCCAGCAACCGCCGCCAAAGGTCTTTCTGAAAGACTTCGGCGAGTCCGCGATCACGTACGAAATCAAGTTCACGATGGAGGACGAGGCGCGCTTCAACGAAATCACCGACTCGATCCGCACCAACGTCTGGTACGAAGCGCAGCGGCACGGCATCCGCATCCCTTTCCCCATCCGCACCCTGCACATCGAGCGCCCAAAGGCGAAACCCGAAGACGCGCTCAGTGCCGCGCGCCACAGCGTGCGCCGACAGCCGATCCTGCAATTGCTCGACGAAGCCCAACTCGACAAACTCTTCGTCCACGCGCGGCTCCAGCAGTTTGGCCGCGGGGAGAAAGTCATCGAACAAGGCTCCCAAGGCGACTCCATGTTCATCCTGCTCACCGGCGAAGCCGACGTCTGCGTGCAGACGAATGCGGTCGAAACCCGCGTGGCCACGCTCCATGCCGGCGACGCCTTTGGCGAGATGTCGCTCCTCACTGGCGAGCCCCGCAGCGCCACCGTGATCGCGCGCCGCGACTGCGAGCTGTGGGAAATCGACAAGGCCACGCTCGGCGAAATCCTTCAGGAAAACGAAGCCCTGGTGCAGCGCCTCGGCGAAATGCTCGCCCAACGCACCCTCGAAAACGAAGGCGCACGGGCCTCCGCCGCGAACCCCCAGGAGATGCAGACCAAGCAGCGCGAGTACACGCAAGGTTTCCTGCGCAAGCTCTCGGCGTTCTTTGAGCTGTGATTTGATCGCCGGGAGCGCCGCCGTCTCGTGCGGCATCATATTCCTCGCGCGCAGCGCCGCACCCCTCCACCTGGGTCCGAAGAGGTGCGCGCAGAGCGCGGTTGGGCAGGGTGCCGCACGGGACGGCGGCGCTCCCAGGCTCGGCCCTCAAAGCACCCCGCCCCCCGTTTGGCGGGCCGGTGGCCGGCGGAGGTTTTGCCAGGCAACCTGCGCGCTGAGCAGGGCGACGGCGATGTCGTCGAGGTTGCCGACGAAGGGGGTGGAATCGGGGATGAGATCGATGGGGGAAAGGATCCAGGCGAGGGCGATGGCGGCGAGGAGCAGGAGCTTCGGCACGCCAGCGATGAGCGCGAAGGTGTCGGCGGATTCGGGGCCGGTGCGGGCGGCGAGGGCTTTTCCGTCGGGGTCGGAGTAGAGTGCGGCGAGAGCGTCGCGGCGGACGAGCTGGCCGGCGACGCGGGCGAGGGCGTCGCGGGCGCGCGGGTCTTCGGGTTCGCAATGGAGCGCCGTGGCGACGGTGCCGAGGCATTCGCCTTCCGAGAGCGGCCGGCCCTCGGCGCGGAGGCGGCCCAGGAGCCGCACCTTGAGCTCGAGATCGCCGCGCACTGCGGAGTCGTGCTCACAGTGCTGGAAGACGCGCGTCCAGTAGTCGCGCTCCGCGGGATCGTCGTGCTGCGCCCAGAGCGCCAACGCCAGGCAGAGCGCACCGAGGAGCAGGGTGCCGGGGCGGGTGAAAGTGGGTGCGGTGACGCAGAGCGCGAGCGTGACGAAGGCGACGCCCACCAGCGTCGCCAGACCCGCCGGACGCGGCAGTGCGAGCGCGAGACAGACCGCGAGGAAGAGCAGGGCCACGCCTGGCGAGCTGATCGCGTCGAAGACCTGCGGCGGAATCCCACCAAGCAATCCGGCGCCCCATTTTGCGAGATCGCCGAGCTTGTCCAGCAGCGTCTCGCTCGCCGGATTCCGCGTGTAGAGGCGGCCGATGAGGAAGAAGACCGAGCAGAAAAACGCGCTATGTCCCGCGAGATCCACGGCGCGGCGCGGATCGCCGAAGAGCCGCCATTGCCAGCAGAGCGTGGTCGTGACGACGAAGGCAATAGCCAGAGCGGCGAGCGTCTGCGCCGGCACGAAGCGGCCCGCGAGACCCGTCTCCGCGAAGAAAAGGCAGGCGAGAAAGTGCAGGCCGAGCGCGGTCAGTGCCCGGGCTTTGCGAGTGAAGAAAAACGCGCTCATGGGGTGCGCTGGCGGGTGGCCAGTTCGGCGAGGGCGGCCTTCGCATCCGTGCGGCGATAGTCGCGATTTCCGATCGTCACGAAGTCGTCCTTCCAGCGCGTCGGCCATTTGCAAAAGCCCTCGATCGCCTGCCAGAAGACCCGCTGGAGCTGATCGAGATCGCCGCTGGGGCGGTCCCCTTCCAGCGTCTTCCACTGCGCCATGGCCTGCGCGAGCTGCGTCCACGTTTCGCGATTCACGGGATCGGTTTCATCGAAGGGCGCATAGGAGAGCCAGCGCACTTTCCGCGGCGTGATCTTGCGCAGCAGGGAGTAACTCTCGACGCGCGCGAGCTGCCGCTGCTGCTCGGGCGATTTCGCGAGTTCGGCAGGGAAGCTGTTGCGCAGCGCGGCGACGGCGGCGAGCAGTCCCTCTGGCGGGATCGCGGTCGGCTGGGCGATGAAAAGATCGCGGCTTCCGCCCGCCAGCTCAAACCGCGCGACGCCCGCGCTGTAGGCGACGATGTAGGGACGCCGCAACTCGGGCGGACCGAAGTCGCGGTCGAGTTTCACGATCGCCTCGTAGTGTCCGGAACGATGCCCGGCGCGCTCGGCGAGATGCATGTGCGCGGAGACCAGCACTTCGTGCAGCCAGGCGTTTGTCTTCGGATCGGCGCGCACGGCGGCCATGGCGCCGGCATCCCCACTCAAGCGCGTCGCTTGCTCCAGCACCGTCTGCCAGTTGAGCGGGGATTCGGTGAGCGCGGAATTGAGCGCGCGGATCTGCGTGGCGCTCGCGCTCGGCGGCGCATTCTGCGCGAGCGGCCGGATCGGCACCGTGCGCGCCGGATCGCTGCCTGCGGAGGGCGTGGAAAAGAGATGCTCGAGCTTCCAGTCGCGGCTCACGAGCAGCCCGGCGATGAGCGCGGCGAGGGTGAGCGGCAGAGCCAGGCGCGCCAGCCATTCGCCGAAGTGGCGCGGGGAAAACTCGCGGCGCGTGCGCAGTCGCGCAGCGAGCGCGGGATTCGCGTCGAGAAATTGCGCGGTCGTCACCCGTCCTGCCCACTCGGGATTCGTGGCCCCGTAGATCGCGACCGCGCGTTCTGCGTCGGAAAGCGCGAGCGGCTCAGGGTTGCCGGGCGGTGCTGGGAGTTCGTCCATGCGAGTGAGGAAGAGATTTTTGCGCAGGCGCCCGGAGGCGTCCTTCGCTCATCCTCTTCAATCTCATCATCCTCCGCTTTTCCATCCGAAGGGAGGATGAAGATGGGGCACGCCTCACCGGGCCTGCACCGCCGGAGCCTTCACCTGCGGCCCTGCCTTGACGTCGAAAAGCGCGAGGACATTCACCGCCGCCGCCTTCGGATAGGTGGCGATCATCTTGCGCGCGAGCGCCACCGCATCGGCCTGCCGGTTTGCCGCTTTGTGTACGAAAATTTCGTGAATCGCCACCCGGCACGCATCCTCCGGATCCTTGTAGAGCGCGCGGGCTTCCTTGAAAAAACTCAGCGCATCCGCCTTCTCGCCAGCCGCCACTTTCAGCAAGCCGAGCCCTTCGTAGATGATGCCGCTGCGCAGCTTCCTCGCCGAGGAACGCAACGCCGTTTCTCCCGCCGCGCGGTTTTTCCCAAACCAGAGCTTCGCCCCCTCGCGATACTCTGCCCATTCACCGCTCGCGGGTTTTTCCTCCAGCAAACCGCCGCCGCGGAAGGGCCGATAGATCGGATCGCCCACAAAGGTCGTCTGCCAGGACAGGAAGCGCTGCGCCATGTAGGCGCTCTCGGCAAAGGTGAAGCCGGCGCGCAGTCGCTCGTGGAAGACATCCAGATTGGGCGTCAGCGAAAGATACGGTTCATAGACATTTCCGAGAGTGGCCGCGGCGCCCAGATTGAGCAGCGGTCCCACCCACGCCGCGGTCTTCGAGCGCACCGTGCCGCCGCTGTAAGAATGAATGTGGACCGCCACCGCGCCGCGCTCGAAACGGAAGCCCGGCGAGGCCAGCGCCCCGATCACGTCGCCCGAATACCAGCCAAAGTAGAGCGCAGTCTCTTTCATCGGATAGCCGGAGGGGAAGAGGTCCGGGCCATTGTCGAGCACCACCGGGCTGCCGCGCTTGCGCGCCTCGGTCGCGATATTCCGCAGCCACTCATCGCCCTCCGCATAGCCGCCCTCGCCCGTGAGGCCCCGGGCATCGACGTAGGCAAAACCCGCGAGACCTTCCTTTTCCGCCGCGATGGAATCCGTGATCATCCGCCGGACGATTTCCGGCGTCGGGCCATCCAGCCGGCAGACCAGCAGCAGTTCCGGGATTTTGAATTCCGTGATGCTCGAGAAAGCGCGGAAGTAAGGATTCGTCACGATGCCGGAGATAAAACGTGAGCGCATCGCGAGCAGCGCCAGCTCGGAGTCCACCGCCGCCTCATTGTGCGTGGCCACGGATTCCGGCCCTGCCTGCCGGTCGCCCGGATAGCCCACGGCCGGCGAGATCTTGAGCGGGATCCCGCGCATCAGGGCGACGTAGCGGATCATATTCCACTCCACCGGGCTCAGCGGGCTGCCGAGATCCCGCAGCTTCCAGAGATTGTTCACCGTCAGCGCGCGGCGCAGCGGATCGGCGATGGTCTGATCGTACTCGTCGCGATTGATCTCCTCGAAGGTCGAGCACTTCAGACCCACCATGTTGGCCTTCGGGATGCCGCGTTTTTCGACGTAGAACTCGGCGAGATCCTTCGAGTCGGCATCCGCGGTATTAAAGACGACCAGCGTCGCCGCCGCCTCCGGGCTCACTGCTCCAACGCCGGAGTTTGGAAAAAGTCCCTCTTGGGCGCGGGCGGAAGTCAGGGCGAGGACGAGTACCAGCAGGTGCGCAGGAAATCCGAAATCCGAAATCCGAAATCCGAAACAAATTTCAAAGGACGGAAATCTGGAAACGGCGGGGCGTCGACGCGGGGCGATGCGTTTTTCTGTTTTCAAAAATTTGGCTCCCATGGTTTCGGATTTCGAGCTTCGGACTTTCCCGACTAAATTTCGATCTTCATCCCATCGAAGGCGATCCGCACCCCGGCCGGCAGCGCCGCTTCCGTCTCCGCATGCCCCAGCTCGTGACAAAGATGGGTGAACCACGTCTGCCCAGGCCGCACTTTTTTCGCCACTTCGAGCGCTTCGCTGACATTCATATGGGTCGGGTGATCACGGTGCCGGAGCGCATCCACGATGAGATGCCGCACGCCTCTGATCCGTTCAATCACCTCCCCGGGCACGCCGCTGCAGTCGCTCAGATAGGCCGCGAGTTTCACCCCGCCGCGGGAGAAAAGATAGCCGGTGACATTCGAGCGCCCATGCGGCACGTCCAGCGGCTCGATCTCCGTCCCGCCGAGCTGGAATGGGCCCTCGACCAGGCGCGGCTCAGGCCGGAGGTAACCTGGCCAGCGGTTCTCCCCGTTGAAGGCAAATTCATACACCCGCCGCAACGCGAGCATGGTCTCCGGCGAGGCATAGACCGGCAGATCCCGCGACCCGAAGCAGAACGGGCGCAGATCATCGAAGCCCATGATGTGATCCGTGTGCGCATGGGTGAAAATGACGGCGTCGAGCGTCTCGATCCCGGCCCGCAGACACTGCGTGCGGAAGTCCGGCCCCGTGTCCACCACCCACGACGCCTCCGGCGTCTGCACATGGATCGAAGCCCGCATCCGGCAGTCGCGCGGATCCTCTGAGCCGCAGACCGCGCAGCCGCAACCGATCACCGGCACCCCCATCGAGGTCCCAGTCCCGAGAAAGGTGAGCGTGAATTCTGGCATGCGCGGGCGGGACGGTAAGGGGGTGCCACGAGGTTGTCGAACGATTCGCTCCCCTCGTCCGTCGTGCTCTTGCTCGTAATCGTAATCGTCCTCGTCCTCGTCCTCGTCCTCGAAAATCCCTCGATCGAGGACGATTACGAGCACGACTCCGCGGGCTCTTGCGCTGTCGCCAGACCTCCCTATCATCCGCGCCCCTATGTCCACCACGACCGAAAAACACGACTTCCAAGCCGAGATCGGGCAACTGCTCGATATCGTCACCCACTCGCTCTACACGGACAAAGAGATCTTCGTCCGCGAGCTCATCTCGAATGCCGCCGATGCCTCCGAGAAGCTGAAGTTTCTCCAGACTTCCGGCGCCGAAATCATCGAGCCGGAGACCCCGATTAAGATCAACGTCTCAACGGATGATCAGGCGAAAACCTTCACCATCACCGATGCCGGCATTGGCATGACCCACGATGAGCTGATCGAAAATCTCGGCACCATCGCGCACTCGGGCTCGAAGGCTTTTCTGGAGCAACTCAAGGCCAGCCAGGCCGACGCGAATCTCATCGGCCAGTTCGGCGTGGGCTTCTACGCCGCCTTCATGGTGGCGGAGAAAGTCACCGTTTACTCCCGGTCCTATAAGCCCGGCGAACCAGGCTGGATCTGGACGAGCGACGGACGCACGGGCTACGAGATCGAGCCCGCGGGCGCGATCGATCGCGGCACGAAGATCGTCGTGCAACTTAAGGACACGGAGTTTGCCACGGCCTCACGCGTCGAGCAGATCATCCGGCATTACTCGAATTTCGTCCCGATCCCAATCGAGCTGAATGGCACCGCGGTGAACACCGTGCAGGCGCTCTGGACGAAGAATAAGAGCGAGGTGGGCGAGGCGGACTACGAGGAATTCTACAAGTACATCGGGCACGACACCGAGGCGCCCACTTATCGGCTGCACTTCAATGCGGACGCCCCGCTTTCGATCCGCACGCTGCTCTTCGTGCCGGCCAGGAACCACGAACTTTTCACCATGACGCGCGGCGAGCCCGAGGTGTCTCTTTACTGCCGGAAGATCCTCATCCAACCAAAGGCCAAGGGCATCTTCCCCGAGTGGCTGCGCTTCCTGCGCGGCGTGGTGGATAGCGAAGATCTGCCGCTGAATATCTCGCGCGAGACGATGCAGGATTCGGCGCTGCTCCGGAAGCTGAACGATGTGCTGACTAAGCGCGTGATCAAGTGGCTGGACGAAGAGGCCAAGGCTGACCCGGAAAAATATGACCGCTTCTTTAAGGAGCACGGGCATTGCTTGAAGGAAGGCATCGGCTCGGATTGGTCGCACCGCGAAGCGCTCGGGAAGCTGCTGCGTTACGAGTCGTCCTTTACCGAAACCGGCAAGACCACCGGGCTCGCGGATTACGTGAGCCGGATGCCGGCGGAGCAGACGGAGATCTACTATCTCTCCGCGCCGAATCGGGAGGCTGCGCTCGCCAGCGCTTACTACGAAATCTTCCGGGCGAAGAAGTTCGAGGTGCTCTTCCTCGATCAACCGCACGATGAATTCGTGATGGAGCATCTGCGCACTTTTGATGGCAAGAAGCTGGTTGCGGCAGAGAAGTCCGATCTAAAGCTCGAGCAGGAATCGACCGCGCTGGGCGCGGACGAGGCGCGGCTGCTGGCCAATTTCATGAAAGAAACCCTCGGCAAGCGCGTCGGCGAAGTGCGCGTCTCGAAGCGGCTGGTGGGCAGCCCCGTCGTCGCGGTGGAAAGCGATGCGCAACTCACCACCGGCATGCGGCGGGTGATGAAGATGATGGGCAAGGATCAGGGCGAGGAGTTCGACGCCAAGCCGGACCTCGAGATCAATCCGGATAACCCGCTGCTCGCGCAGCTCGATAAAGCGCGCGCCTCCGATCCCGCCATGGCGGGACTGATTGCCGAGCAGCTCTTTGATAGCGCCCTCATGGCCGCTGGCCTGCTGGAAGAACCGCGCGCGATGCTGGCGCGGGTCAATGCGCTCATGGAGAAGCTGCTAGCCAAAGGATGAGAAGACAGTCAAGGTAACCAACCTGCGATCCATTAACGGTCGCGCGACAACACCAAAACCAAACCAATCATACACCCATGAAAATCCATCCCCTATTTGCCGCCGTGACCGCCGCAGCGTTGAGCCTCACCGCCTGCGAACAAAAAGTCGAAAAGGCTGCGGCTGACGCCAAAGCGAAAATCGAAGAGACGGCCACCACGGCCAAGGAAGGCGCGGAGAACGTCGCCAAGAAAGCCGCGGATGCCGCCGGCAAAGTCAGCAAGGAAGCCGGTGACGCGGTGAAGGCTGCCGGCGACAAGGCTGTCGGCGCGGCCAAGGAAGCGACCGACAAGGCCGCCGGTGCCGCCAAGGAAGCCGCGGACAAAGCCGTGGGCGCGATGAAGGAGACCGCAGACAAAGCCGCTGACGCCGCCAAGGAAGGCGCTGCCAAAGCCGCTGACGCGGTGAAGGACGCCGCGACCCCAGTCGTTCCTCCAGCACCCGAAGCACCGAAGCCGTAAGCTCGTTTCCGCAAGACATTGAAGAGCCCCGGTCTCGCAAGAGGCCGGGGTTTTTCGCGTTTTGGAAGCGCCGCCGTCCGCGTGGGGCACGAGACGGCGGCGCTCCCAGTCGGCTGACAGCCTGTTCCAAAACCTCTGGGGCCTCGGTGGATGGTGTCGCTCCGCGCGCCATGACTCGCTTCGCGCGCCGCGCCACTCTGAAAGATGGGCCTGCGGCCAGAGTTTGGCATGGCG
>JANNXQ010000195.1:0-121250 GCA_031409655.1 Chthoniobacteraceae bacterium
CCGACGCGCCCACCCCGGCCAACCTCCCGTTCCTCTTCCACCCGTCCTACGCCATCCCCCCCGCCGACCTCCGCAAATCCATCCTCACCCTCGCCGTCCAAGGCAAACTCGTCCCCCAAGACCCCAACGACGAACCGGCGGCCCGAGTTCTTGAACGCATTGATGCTGCGCCGAAACGTGCAATGCGGACGAGGGTCACGGACGAAGAAGAGGGCGCCGAACCGACCGAGCTCGAACCTGTGTTCGAGCTACCTCCTAGCTGGGAGTGGGCACCGTTCCGAAGACTGCCGTTGCAAGCCTCCGTCGGAATTGACCGAGGACGTTCCATGCAAGGGCCAGACAAGGCGGTTGGTTACTTCAAGATGAACAACATTCGGAACTCAGGCGGAGTCGATCTCTCCGACCTTACCCGAATCGACGCGACGCCCGATGAAGTCGAAGCGTTCGCGCTGGCCGATGGGGATTTCTTGTTCAACACGAGAAACAGCAGAGAACTGGTTGGTAAGACATGTGTGTTTCGCGCCCCGTCCGACGACCCCGTTCTCTACAACAACAACATCCTCCGTGTCCGATTCATCGAAGGATTCTCTCCAGACTTTCTCGACTTCTGGTTTCGCAGCCCGGAAGGGAGCGCAGAACTTGAGAAGCTGAAATCCAACACGACGAACGTGTGCGCCATCTACCAAGGAAAACTCTCAGGCTTTCCGTGCGTCATCCCACCCCTCGCCGAACAACGCCGGATCGTGGCCAAAGTGGAGCAACTGATGGCCTTGGTGGACGCGTTGGAAACGCAGCTCGCCGCCTCCCGCGCCACCGCCGCGAACCTCCTCTCCGCCCTCGTCGCCGAACTCACGACCAAGGATTGACCCATGCCACCGCTGATATTTGACCCGGAAGCCACCGTCGAAGAAATCGCCGGCATCGGCCGCCACGCCGCCTTTGATGCCGTCCTCGACGACAAAGATGACGACACGATCCAAGTGGTCTGCCGACGCGCCGACGGCACGGAGATTCCCTTGGCCAATCCGGCCCGCGCCTTCTACTTCGGCGACCGCATTCTCTACACGGAAGAGTCGAAGCGCTACGACCTCGGCGAGAAGCAGCAAATCCTCAACACCGACACCTTCAACCGCAACGAGCGCCGGTTCGACGAACTCAAACGCGCCTGCCAGCGAGGTTTCGTGATTCCCTTCATCGGCGCGGGCATGTCGAAGAGCGCCGGATGTCCCGAGTGGAAGGAATACCTGCTCAATCTCTGCCCCGAGGCCGGATTCGACCAGGACGCCATGCGCCAGCGCCTCGAAGACCTGGGCGATTACGAAGGCGTGATGCACGATCTCGTCACCAAGCTCGGCGAGCCGCGCTTCAACCTCGATTTCGAGCGGGACTTCAACCCGCCGGGCGATTTTTCCGGTGCAGTGATGCGTCTGCCCGACCTGTTCGACAGTTGCGCCATCACCACCAATTTCGACCGCGTGCTGGAGAAAGCCTACGATAAGAGCGGCAAGGCCTTCGTCGAAAAGACCACCGGACGCGCACCCACGGGATCAATCAACGCGTTCTACCGTGCGATACCGGCTGGCGACCGCCACCTGCTCAAGCTGCATGGCAATCTGACCAACGTCGAAGAGCGCGTGCTGAACAAAGCCGAATACGACGACGCCTACGGCAACGACGGCAACATCCACTTTGAGCGCCCCGTGCCGAAGCTGCTGAAACGGCTCTACACCAGCTTCAGCTTCCTCTTTCTCGGCTGCAGCCTGAGCTTTGATCGCACCATCCAGACCTTCACCAAGATCGCCCAAGACGTCGGAGCCGACTCTCTCCCGCATCACTACGCCATCCTCGCCTGCCCGAGTGATCCCGACCGGAAAGCCAAACTCGAACAGCGCCTCGCCGACGCGCACATCTCCGCCATCTGGTTTCCCGAAGGCGAGTATGAGCACATCGACCAGATGCTGGAACTCCTGCTCGCCTGAACCTCGGTCTGACCGATCAGCCCAAGCAGGCGCTCATCATCTACACCGAGAGCGGCGGCCAGGGACGAGCGGGGGATGTCGAATGACGAATTCGGAATGACGATCGGGCTGAACTTTGAAATTCGGACTTCTGCATTCGCACTTCGCCTGCCACCTTTCCACAGCCGCTCAGGCCGGGGAACGACATCCCGCTTGACTGAGAACCGGGCCTTGCGGCACGAACGAAGGCGGATCACTTTATGCCCGATGAAACTCCGCACCGACCTGCTGAAATTCGCGACGCCCGAGGAGGCGATGAAGGAGGGGCTGGCGCAGAATCACCGCTACAAGCCCGAGCCGCTTTTCTCGCAAACTGGGACTGGGAGTCTGTCGTCGGCCACAACCGAGGAATGTGCGCAAGAGGAGGCGCGCAGCACGGAGCGAATTCAGAAAGCACTGCGCGAGTCGCAGCAGAGTGGGGCGGACGGCACGCCGTAGAGACCACGCTGGGCGAGACGCTCGACTATCTGCGTGGCTGCCACCGGGCGGCACCGTTTCTCTTTTTCAACGGTAATACTTTCGCGGACATTGGGCGGACCTTCAGCGATTATCTTTTTGCCGAACTCCCGACGACGCGCCGCCGGCAGGCGACTTCCGCCGTCGCCCACTACATCGCAGGCGTGCTGGATCGGGAAGCCATGGCGGCGATCCTGACTGAACTCTGCCAAGCGGCGTCCTTTCAGGCTGGTGATCGCGTGAAGACCTTGCGCGGTTCGCTGCGGGGGACGATCACCCGAGTCCTGGAGGACGGTCGTGTGGCCGTGCGCGCGGATGGCAGCGCGAGTGAACTGCTTTGCCTCCCGGAAAGTCTCCCGCCCGATTGAGTGAGGGTTTTCGCCGCCGCGAGCGCGGGATTTTTCGCCCTCCGAACTCGGATGCGAGGCAAGGCCGTCGACAGGCGTGGTCCCGGGCGGAAGTGCCGGGGTGGGGCGGATTCGCAGAATGCGAGGGGGATTCTGCAAAATGAGAGAAAGGCCGGGACGAACGGGTGCCTGATAAGGGGGATTTGCTGGGGATGGGGGAGTTGGCACGGGTCCAGCTATGGACTGCGGAATCTTTGCACCCCGGCGTGTGCCGGGGATCTGCGAAGGTTTTAAACCAAACCGAAACTAACCGACGATGATCCGACCAACCGCCGTATGGGGGAAGAGCACTTGGAATTCACCAAGTGCCTACTGGTCAGGACCAAAGCCGGTAAAGAAAGGAGCAACGAAAGTGGGAAAAATAGCCACATATACATCGGGTCTTACTCCGGCTGAAAAATGCCTTCGTGGGGAGACCATCTACACGCTCAGTCTGAACAATCAGAAATTGCCGGGCAATGGTCCGGCGCTGACGGAATTCAAGGCCGCCAATACGAAATTGACGGCGGCCTGTGCCAAGGTGGAGGTCTTGCGCGAGCGATTGGCCGACGCCGTCACTGATCGCGATGAGACGGAAGCGGCATGGGATGTGCAAATCACCTCCCTGGCCGGCGTGACCTACGGGATCGCGAACGGTGACCCTGCCGTCTATGAAAGCGCGGGCTTTGGCAGCACGCGTCCACCGACCCCGCCGCAGCCGCTGGAAGCGCCGCAGAATCTGACGGTGCAGACCAATGGCTCGCCGGGCGTGAGCAAGGTGAAGTGGAAGAACGATCCGGAGGCGGATTCGTATCTCATCCAATGCAGCCTGGACCCGACCTCGCCGGCAAACTGGGGTCCATCCATGCCGACGGTGAAGGCCTCCTTTGAGGCGACCGGTGGCGAACCGGGGAAGGTGTGCTGGTTCCGCGTGTGCGGAGTGAATGCGCTGGGGCAGGGGCCCTGGAGCGAGCCGGCGCGGCGCCCGGTAATGTGACTGCCAAAAGTTGAGAGTTGAGAGCTGAGTGTTGAGAGCCGGTGATCGCGCTCTTAACACTCACTCTCAGCCCTCGGCTTCTTTACTGACCGATCGTTTCTAAAAGATAAGTCACCTTTCCCAGCGGCCCGCACATCGTCACCCGCGCGGCTCTCAACCATCAACGCTCCACTCTCAACTTCCCCTCCTCCCATGCCTTTCAACCCTAACCTGCCCATAGACGAGACGCTCTGCGATGCGGGGCAGATGCGTGATCAACTCAATAGTCTGAATAGTAAGATAGAAGCCATCCCGGCGGGACCGCCGGGGCCGGTGGGACCGCAAGGTCCGCAGGGGGATCCGGGGCCGCAGGGTGACGCGGGACCGGAAGGGCCGATGGGGCCGGAAGGTGCGCAGGGGCCGCAAGGCGAGCCGGGGCCGGCGGGTGGTCCGCCGGGACCGGAAGGTCCGCAAGGTCCGCCGGGCGAGGTGACGCTGGCGCAACTGGAGGAGGCGATCGCGGGGACGGCGCTGAACCCGAGCGGGGTGGGGCCATATACCGGGACTTTCAGCGATCCGCCGACGCAGGCGGAGATGCAGGATTTCGCCGGCTATGTGGAAACGCTGCGGGTGACGCTGGTGCGATAGGGGCGGGCGCCTGGGTGCTCAGTGGGCGGCGGGGGCGGGGACGGAGGCGATGAAGTTACTCAGGATGCGGAGGCCGACGGTCTGGCTTTTCTCGGGATGGAACTGGACGGCGGAGACGCGGCCGCGGGCGGCGCTGGCGGCGAAGGTTTCGCCGTAGGTGGTGCGCGCGGTGACGATGCCAGGGTCCGTGGGCTCGGGATAAAAGGAGTGGACGAAGTACACGTACGGCCGGGCGGGGAGTCCGCTCCAGAGGGGCAGGGTGGGGGGCGTGAGGTCGAGTTCGTTCCAGCCGATCTGCGGGACTTTGAGGCCGAGGCTGCGGAACTTTTTCACTTTGCCTCCAAAGAAGCCGAAGCCGCGGATGCCGGGGGATTCTTCGCTTTCCTCGAAGAGCATCTGGTAGCCGACGCAGATGCCGAGGAAGGGTTTGTCCGCGGCGAGCCAGGCGCGCAGGGGTTCCCAGAGGCCGCGGCTTTGCAGGCCGCGCACGCAGTCGCCAAAGGCGCCGACGCCCGGAAGCACGATGCCGTCCGCTTCGGCGAGGCGCTCGGGGGTGCTGATCAACTCCACGGCGGCCCCTTGATTCGCGAGGGCGTTCATGACGCTGCAGATATTGCCGCTCCCGTAGTCGATGAGGGCGATCATGGGGATTTCAGATTGGCGATTTCAGATTTCAGATCTGAAGTCTCCCGCCGCGCGCAATCTCCCATCTGCAATCTGCCATCTGAAATTCAAAGGGTTCCCTTGGTGCTCGGGATGCCTTCGACGCGGGGGTCGAGCTGGCAGGCTTGATCGATGGCGCGGGCGAGACCTTTGAAGACGGCTTCGGCCATGTGGTGGCCGTCGCGGCCGTAGAGGATTTCGACGTGGAGATTGATGCCGGCGTGGACGGAGAAGGCACGCAGGAATTCCTCGAGGAGGGTGAAGGGAAAGGTGCCGATGGCGGCGGGCGGATTGGCGGCGCGGAATTCGAGGAAAGGGCGGCCGCTGAAATCGACGACCACGCGGGCGAGGGTTTCATCCATGGGCACGTAGCACCAGCCGTAGCGGCGGATGCCGCGCTTTTCGCCGAGGGCGCGGCCAAAGGCCTGCCCGAGGGTGATGCCGGTGTCTTCCACGGTGTGATGGAGATCGACCTGAATGTCGCCGTCGGCCTGGACCACGAGATCCACGAGGCTGTGCCGCGTAAAGAGGGTGAGCATGTGATCGAAGAAGGGAATCTTCGTCGCGATGTTCGCCTTGCCGCGGCCGTCGATGTTGAGTTCGACGGTGATGTCCGTTTCTCCGGTGACGCGTTCGATGCGGGCGTTGCGGTTCATAAAAGCGAGGGCTAGGCGCCGTCGTCGTCGCGGTTGCGCATCTTATTGTACACATTCAGGCCGATGAGCGCGGCGGCGATGGCGACGACGATCGTGATCCAGCCGGGCACGGTCATGAAGAAGGACTTCTTTTCCTCTTCGACGGGGGCGGCGACGGCGACGCGCGCGACTTTCTTGGGCTCTTCCTTTGGCGGCGGAGTGGCCTTGGCGGCGGCAGCCTCGGTGGCGGCCGCGGCCGCGGCGAGGGTGGTGGCTTCCTTGGCGGCGATCTTCGCGTCGGCGAGTTCTGCGGTGAGGCGCTTGGCGATTTCGTTGGGCGCCCAGAGTTTGATGGCGGATTGGATCGCGGCGTCGGCCCCCGCGATGTCGTTCGAGGCGAGCTGGCTGCGCGCGCCTTCGGCGACTTTCAGCGATTCGCGGATGCTTGGGACAGGGAGTGCGGCGATGCGTTTGCTCTCGGTGCCGATCTTCTCGGCGATCTTTGCGAGTACCTTGCTGCTCCGCGCGGTCAGCAGTGGCCACTTCCGTCCGGCGCGGTCCGATGCCGCCATCGAGTCGAGCCCGGCGTCTTCGTCGCGTTTGGCGGCGGCTTCGAGTTCGGTGCGGGTGAGCGGTGCGGCCTGGAGGCGACCCGCGGCGTCGGTTTGCAGGGTCTTGTAGTTGCGTTCGACCACGGCCCGCAGATTCGGCAGGACTTGCTGCGCGAGTTCGATGGCGTCGGGGAAGGACTTGGCGCCGGGGAAGTTTTTCTCGATCTGGTCAAAGGTATTCAGCGCGCCGATGAGGTCGCCGCCAGCGGCCTGGCTGCGCATGTAGTTCAGCGCGATCAAGCCGTTGATCTGGTAGCGCTCTTTCTCGGCCTCGTCTTTGGAGAGCCACTTTTCCGCGATCTTCACTTCCCCGCCATCGACGCGCTTTTTCTCCGCGGTGACCGCTTCGGCGATCTTTTTGGCCCCGGCGACATTGGCGCTCTGCGGGAAGTTATTGATGAAGCTATTGAGCGGACGCAGCAGGTCATCGTACTGCGCGGCAGGGAGCGAATTCGCGCCGAGCCTGAGGCCCTTGATGGCCGCCCACGGCGCGGCGTCCGGTGCTTCCTTTTCGATGCTCGCGATCTCGGCGCGTTTGATGGTCTTCCGATCCACGATGCTCGCAGATTCTTGGTACTCGATGGTGATGGAGGTGGCGTTTTCTTCGAGGATTTTACCCTCGATCTTCGCGCCGGATTTTAAGACGACGATTTCGCCAAAGGCCGACCACGAAAGGACGAGCCCGGCGGCGACGGAAAGCCAGGTGGGGGAGAGTTTCAGCATGGGGCGGGGAATAGAGCAGAGCATCGCGGGCGGCGGAAGAAAGAAAGCGTCCGGGGGTGAATGCCGATCCTCTTCCTCTTAATCTTCCTCTTTCTCTTCCTCATTTCCACTCAGCGGGAGGAAGAGGAAGAGGAAGATTAAGAGGAAGAAATCACGGACGCCGGGACGGCTGTGCTCCGCTGAGCGATTGGGTCTTTCAACCGGCTGCTAAGGTCTTAGGTCCAGGCAGACGAGTTCGCGGGCGTCGCGGAGATAGAGCCGGCCATCGACATAGGCGGGATTGCACCAGGTATTGCCGCAGGCTTGGGTCCGGCCGAGTTCCTGATATTCGTGCGGGTTCGCGGCGAAGAGGACGAGTTGGCCACCATCCGTGAGCGTGAGAATGGTGCCGCCGAGCACGAGGAATCCGGCCTCGGCTCCCGCCTTCCGTCTGGATGAGTCCGGTCTTTTCCCACACTTGCTCGCCGGTCGCGAGGTCCAGGCAGACGATGTTCTTCGCCGGGCCGAGGCCGTAGAGATGTTCGCCGACGACGACGGGGCTGGAGAAGTTGATGGTCATCTTTTTGTTCACCCAGGCTTCGCTGGCGGTGAGGCCATCGGCGGACTTGGTGAGGCGCGTGGCGACGAGGCCGAGCTGATGGGAGCCCACGAGGACGAGATCTTGCCAGACGACGGGCGTGGTGACATTGCGGCCGAGTCGCGTGACCGCCGGAACGCGCCAGAGCAGGCGGCCATCCGCGGGATCGAGGCCGATGAGCGCCTCGGCGGTGAAGCTGACGAATTGGCGCACGCCAGCGACCGTCGCGAGGATGGGAGCGGCGTAAGCGGACTGATCGCTCTGCGATTTCCAGACGACCTTGCCGGTGGCCTTTTCAAAAGCGACCACGCTCGCGCCTTTGGTGCCGCCCACTTGTGCGATGATATTTTCACCGTCCACGATGGGGGAACCTGACGCGCCGTGGCGGCTCGCGCCCGCTGCCGTGCCACTTTCGCCGATGTAGCTGGCGCCGAAGTCCTCGACGAAATTCGTCCGCCAGAGCTGCTTGCCGGTCGCCGCGTCGAGGCACTGAAATTCACCCTTGGCCGTCTGCACAAAGATGCGCGAGCCATCGGCGACCGGCGTGCAGCGCGGGCCGATGCCAAAGCCGTCGCGGTGCGAGGAGCCGAGCGGCGGGGTGCGCCAGAGTTCCTGACCAGTGGCGGCATCGACGGCGTGGGCGACTTCCTGGTCCGCTTGGTTATCCAGGAAGTAAACGCGCCCATCCGCGACGACCGGTGAGGCAAAGCCGTCGCCGATCGGCAGGCGCCAGACGGCCTTTGGCTCCGCGGGCAGCGTGGTCATCGCCGGCCCTCCCGCCGGAACGTGACCGGTGCGCTCGGGGCCGCGCCATTGCGGCCAATCGGCTGCGGTGGCGGAAACACCGAAGGTGAGCAGTGCGAAGAGGCGAAGCATGCGCAGACGAATGCCGAAATCCGCGGAGCGAAGCAATGAGCCAATGGGCCTCGCTGCCCGACGCGATTCGGGAATTGCTTCGGCTGGCGTTCCCCCTTAGCGGAGAGCGCTACCTTTCTTCCCGCCCATGAAACTCCCGCTTTTCCTCGTCATCCTCCTCACTGCCGCGTCCTCGCTCTCCGCCGCCCAGATCAGCACTTTCGCCGGCACCGGCGTGCGCGGTTCCTCCGGCGATGGCGGACCGGCCACCGCGGCGCAGATCAATGATCCCTTTGGCCTCACGCGTGGACCGGATGGCGCGCTCTACTTCTGCGAATACGGTGGGCAGCTCATTCGCAAAGTGACCCCTGACGGCAAAATCTCGACCGTCGCCGGTACCGGTAAGACGGGTTACACCGGTGACGGCGGGCCCGCCCTCGCCGCCACTTTCAATAAGCCGCACGAGCTGCGCTTTGACCAAGCGGGCGACCTTTTCATCGCCGACATGGTCAACCACGCGATCCGCAAGGTGGACCTGAAACGGGGCACGATCTCGACCATCGCCGGCACCGGACAGCCAGGCTACAGCGGCGACGGCGGTCCGGCGCACCAGGCGCAACTCAAGCAACCCCACAGCATCCAGTTCGACGCAGCGGGCGATCTTTTCATCTGCGACATCGGGAATAACGTCGTCCGCAAGGTGGCGATGAAGACGGGCGCGATCAGCACCTTTGCCGGCACTGGCACCGCGGGACCGACGCCCGATGGAGCCCCCATCGCCGGCACCCCGCTGAAGGGGCCGCGCTCGCTGGACTTCGATGCCGCGGGGAATCTCTGGCTCGCGACCCGCGAAGGAAATCAGCTCCTCAAGTTTGACCTGAAGGCCGGGAAAATCTTCCTCGTCGCCGGTAACGGAAAGAAAGGCTTCGGAGGAAACGGTGGTCCGGCGAAAGACGCGACGCTCTCCGGTCCCAAAGGCGTGGCGATCGCAAAGAACGGCGACGTTTATCTCGTGGATACCGAGAGCCACAGCATCCGCATGGTGGATGCGAAAAAGGGCACGCTCGAACTCATCGTCGGCACTGGAGAAAAGGGCGACGGCCCCGACGGCGACCCGCTCCGCTGCAAGCTCGCCCGCCCGCACGGCATCTTCATCGACCCCGATGGGGCCATCTTTATCGGCGACAGTGAAACGCACCGGGTGCGAGTGCTGCGCATGAAATGAATGTCGGGAACTTTGCCCGAGGAGCGTGCGCCAGTGATCGAACGATCCTGCGGCTTCCCTGTTTATAGGGACAACCCCCACGCGGCACGATATCCGCACAGACATCTTTTATGGCCACCATCACTATCCCCCAAGCACTCGAATTCGCGCGGCAACAACTGCAAAACGGACAGTTGGCGGATTCCGAAGCGATCCTCCGCCAGGTGCTCGCGCAGGATGCGCAGCAGCCGGAAGCGTTTCATCTGCTCGGAATCATCGCGCATCAGGTGGGTCGGCACGATGTCGCTGCGGAGATCGTGAAGCAGGCCATTTTCCTCGATCCGATCTCGGCGCAATATCGGAATACGCAGGGGCTCGTGCGCCACGCGCGCGGGGAGATCGACGAGGCGATCGCGGAGTTTCGCTGCGCGCTGAAGATCGAGCCTGCGCTGGTGGAGGCACAGAATAATCTCGGTAATGCGCTGCGCGCGCAGGGACGATTGCAGGAGGCGCTGGAGTGTTTTCGAGCGGGGTTGCGGCGGCGACCGGACTACATCGAAGCGCGCAACAATCTCGGCAACTTACTCCGGGATCTCGGGCAGCCGGCGGAGGCCGTGGCGGAGTATCGCGCGGTCCTTGCGGCGGTCCCGGGTTCGGCGCCCGTCCACAATAACCTCGGCACCGCGCTGGGCGATCTCGGGGAGCATGAAGCGGCCGTGGCCGAGTTTCGGGTGGCGCTGGCGTTGAGCCCGATTTTTCCGCAGGCCCAATTCAATCTCGGCAATACGCTCCGGCAACTCGGTCAGTTCGGCGCGGCTGCGGAGGCCTATCGTGGCGTCCTCGCCGTGCAGCCGGACTTGGTGGAAGCGCATCTCGCTTTGAGCGCCGCGCTCCGGGCGGTAGGGGAATCGGAGTCAGCCATCGCCTCCGCGAAAACGGCGGTGCGGCTGCGGCCCGATCTGGCGGCGACGCACAATACCCTGGGCAATGCGCTCCAGGAGGGGCATCAGCCCGCGGAGGCGATTAGCGCGTATCGCATCGCGATTGAGCGGCAGCCAGACTTCTCCGATGCCCACAACAACCTGGGTAATGCCCTCAAGGATCAGGGCGAAATCGCCGAGGCGCTGGTCTGCTACCGGCAGGCTCTTACCCACACGCCGGACGATGCCGCGATGCACAGCAATCTCGTGTACTCCATGCTTTTCGATCCCAGCGCCGATCCGGAGGCTTTGCGGGCGGAATGCGAGAGGTGGGATCGTCGGCACGCGGCGCCGCTTCGCGCGGCGATCACGCCGCACCGCAATGCCCCGGACGCCAGCCGCCGACTGCGCATTGGTTACGTGTCGCCCAATTTTTCCCGCCATGTGATCTCCCACTTTCTGACGCCCTTGCTGGAGGCGCATGACAAGGAGAACTTCGAAATCTTCTGCTACGCCAGCGTGAAGCGACCGGACCATGTCACCGGGCGGTTGCGCACGGCCGCGAATGTGTGGCGGGACGTGATTGCCCTGACGGATGAGGAACTTGCCGAGTGCATTCGCAAAGACGAGATCGACATCCTCGTGGACCTGACCCAGCACCTGGCGGGCAACCGCCTGTTGGTGTTTGCGCGCAAGCCGGCTCCGATTCAAATCGCCTGGGTCGGTTACCCGGGCACCACGGGACTTCGAACGATGGACTATCGCTTCACCGATGCCTTTCTCGAACCGGAAGACGCGCCGTGGTCAAAGTCGGTGGAAAATGCGGTGCGTTTGCCGGACTCGTGGTTCTGCTTCGATCCGCTGGAGGAGTACCCAGCGGCGGGCGCGTTGCCGGCGGCACGCGAAGGTTACGTGACCTTCGCGAGTCTGAATAACTTCTGCAAAATGAATGACGCCGTGCTGGCACTCTGGGCGCGGGTGCTTCTCGCGGTCGAAGGATCGCGCCTGCTCCTGCAATGCCCGGAAGGCGGACACGCGGATCGTGCTCGGCAATACTTCGCGTCGCGGGGAGTCGATCCAGAGCGGGTGCAACTCATCGCCCGCACGGCGACTCGGGAGGAATTCCTGGAGGTCTTCCAGAAGATCGATATCGCCCTCGACCCATTTCCCTACAATGGCGGGACGACGACGTGCGAGGCGCTGTGGATGGGGATTCCGGTGCTGACGCTCCCTGGCTCGCTGATTGTTTCGAGGATCGGGCTCAGCATCTTATCCTCCGTCGGGCTGCCAGAATTGGCAGCCGACTCGGAAGAGGATTTTGTGAGGCTGGCTGCGAACCTGGCCGGCGATCTCGCCCGACTTGCGGAACTGCGGGCCACTTTGCGCGAGCGCCTGAAAGCGTCGCCGTTTATGGACGGAGCGCGCTTCGCCATGGGCGTCGAGCAAGGCTATCGAAAAATGTGGGGCGTCTGGTGCGCGGGCGCGGCTGGTCGGAACGCCACGGCGTGAGAGAATCGCGCCATGGTGATTTATCCCCGCACTCGGGAGAGCCAGCAGTTGATGATTTCTTTTGCCCAGAATCATGAAGACGTCCTGATCGACCGGGTCTTCCGCAAAAACAGCGGATTCTTCATCGATGTCGGGGCCTTTCACTCGATCGGCGATTCCGTGACCAAATACTTCAACCTGTCCGGTTGGCGCGGGATCAATATCGAGCCTGACGCCGAGGTCTTTGCGGAACTCGTGCGCGACCGGCCGCAGGATGTGAATCTGTGCTGCGCGGTTGGGCGGAGCCGTGGGATGGCCACGTTTCATCGGCTGCCCAACCGCGCGATGTCCACGATTTCGACGAGCCACCTGGCGGGAATTGCGCCGGGCGATCGTGCGGGCGCGGAAAGCGGTGAAGTGGAGATGCGCAGCCTGGCAGACATCTGCGCCGAGTTTGCCAGCAGCGAGATCGACTTCCTCAAAATCGACGCCGAGGGCGCGGAAGCGGACGTGGTCGCGGGGGGCGACTGGCGGCAGTTTCGCCCACGACTCGTCGTGATCGAAGCGACGAAGCCCTGGTCTTCGGAACTGAATTGCGCGGAGTGGGAACCCGCGCTCCTCGCGCACGACTATCTGTTCCAGCACTTCGACGGCATCAACCGATACTACCTGCGGCGCGAGGATGAAGCCTTGGCGCCCCAGTTGTCCGTGCCGGTGAATGTTTTGGATTTCTGCGTCACCCATCGGGAGCTGCAAATGAAGGAGGAGTTGCAGCGCTGGCGGATGGCCGCAGCCGGAGCGCAAGCTTAACTATCTTAAGGCAGGGTCGCAGCCGGGGGCTTGCGTCGGCGGTTGCTTGAGGGCGAGAGTGGCGGAAATGACTGAGCCACGCCTGATGACCTGTCCGATCTGCGGGAAGACCGTGGCGTTTTCCGCGCCGCCGCTTGGCTCCTTCTGCTCGGAGCGGTGCAAGCTCATCGATCTCGGGAAGTGGCTCGGTGAAGAGTATCGCGTCTCGGAGCCCCTGAGCCCGGAGCACTTCGCGGAGTTTGAAGAACTCGGCGGTGGGGAGGAACTCGATCGGCCGCGCGAGACGGACGAGGACTGATCGAACTTACAGCAGCAGTTGCAGAGTCAGCACGTCGAGCCAGCGGTCGTGCTTGTAGCCCACTTCGCGCAGGTGGCCACACGGCGCAAAACCGAAGGCTTCGTGCAGGGCGATGCTGGGCACTTGATCGGACGAAATGCCGGCGAGGATGGTGTGGTGACCGAGAGAGCGCGCGCGGGCGATGAGGTCCGCGAGGAGCGCGCGACCGAGTCCGCGCCGTTGCTGGTCGTGCCGGATATAGACGGAGTTCTCCACGGTGCGCGCGTAAGCTTCGCGGGCATTGAAGACATTGAGCGAGGCCCAGCCCAGAATCTCGCCGGCATCTTCAACGACGGTGACAGGGTGGAGCGTATCGTGTCTCCGAAACCAGGCGAGCCGGGCTTCGGCTGTCTCCGGCGCCATCTGGTAGGTACACGTCGAGTGTTCGACGTTGTAGTTGTAGATGGCGTTGATCGCGGGCAGGTCCGCCTCGGTGGCGGCGCGAATGAGTAATCCTTCCACTGCCGTCACTTGGCCTTCGGTACGATCTGCACGTCGGCAATCAGGCAATCCCCAAGATACTGGGTAAGCTGAAACTTGAACTCGAGGATGGCCAGAGTCGTCGTGTCGAGCGCGCGGATGCCCTTTTTCCGAAAGTGGACGGTGAAAGTCTTTTCCACGGGTTTCCATGCATCGGTGCTGCTGAAGGTCACGTTTTCCTCCTTCTCCTCGTGGATCTCGTCCTTGATGGCTTTAGCCGCGCCCCGCTCGCCCTTTTCAAACTTCGTCGGCTTGCCTTCATTCGCTCCGATGTAAGCCACGGTCGCAGTGCCATTCTGGATGGTGCGCCCTTTCACCTTAAAGGTAAGTTGATAGGTCGTATCGGTCTTGAGAGGTGGGAGAAGCTGGCGGATGACAAAGGTGTCGGCCGAGCGGCTGGCACCGGCCCAGGTCGCGTCGATGGGGATCCATTCATCGAGCCAGTAGCGGAAGTAGTCCGTGGCGTCTCGGCCATCCACGGAAAGATCAGCCAGCTTGAAGACCTTGTTTGGCGAAGGAAAGTAACCTGACTTCAGGACCTTGCCGCCGGACGGGCTGGGCTCCTCGTCCACTCCGATGTAGCCATAGAGATTTCCCCGATTAGTCCCGGGGTCGATGGTCCATTGGGCGGGGATGCGGATGTTATTTGTCCAGATGCCCGTGCCCTTGAGTTCTGTGGGTGTTTGAAACTTCGGCTCCGTCGCGGTGCCCTTGTTCAGGGAGAGCGCGATGCGGCCATTCGTTTTGCCGATGAGGAGATCAAAAAGGCCGTCGCCATCGTAGTCCGCCGCATGCGGAGCCACCGCACTGCCAAAGGTCTTTACATTACCGAAAGTAATCATCGTGCTCAGCGGCAGTTCCGTGCCGGGCTTCCAACCTCCGGGATTTAGATACACGCCGACAGTCCCGAGGCGATCGCCGACGATGACGTCGAGGTTCCCGTCGCCGTTCCAGTCCGCGACCGTCGGCACGAGTTGCTCGCGCCCATCGCCGTAGCAGAGGTAGTAGCGCTCTTCTTCGGTGAACTTTGGCTCCGAGCCGGCGGATTGATTGAGCAGAACATAGACGGCATTTGCCGAGTAGGAACCTTCGCCGATGAGCAGGTCCGTCTTTCCGTCCTTGTTCCAGTCCACCGCGCAGGGCGCGAAAAGATTGCCCCACGGTTGCTTCAGACTGATCGGCAGGCGGACCTTGGCGTAGGCTGTCGGCTGCGGATAGGTGGGCGCGGTCGGAGTACCGCCGTTACCGATCATGACGATATCGCCCGCATAGTTTCCGAAGATCAGGTCTGCCATCCCTCGCTTGCTCCAGTCAAACAGCGCAATCTTCGGGATGCCGTGGCGCCAGGTCCAGGTCCCGCGATCCCACTTTTCGTCCTTCGCGACCATCGGCGGGAAAATCGGGACGACTTCTGCGTGCGTGAACTTCGGCTCGGTGTTCGTCCCACTATTGATATAGGCGCGGAGGATCCCGTCCGGGTCCGCCGTCACGAGATCCGGCAGGCGATCCCCGCTCACATCGAGGAAGTTCACCGAGAGCGGCATCGGCAGAGAGCCCACTTTTCCGCTTTCCGTCACCGCATAGGCGGCGCGCGTATCTCCGGCGATAAAGTTCTGTCCATCCACCCCATCCCAAAAGTTTTCCAGAGGCTTAAAGGAGGCGAAGTCCCCATTCTTCACCACATTCTGCGAGAGAGCATGGGCTGAGAGGGCGAGCAGGGCGGCGACGGTGCGTAGTGAATAAGCGAACATCGAACGTCGAACATCGAACCTCGAACATCGAACGCTAAGCGCCGGACCCCGGTTCGATGTTCGAGGTTCAATGTTCAATGTTCGATGTTCTTTCATGGCGCTCTTCCGGTCCTTACATCCGCGGCACCGTCTTGATCTTCTCCTCCCACCGCGTCAGGAGATGCACGATGATATTGGTGCCAAACTTATAGGTATCGAAGAGCGCCCGCTCCTCGATGTTGCGGAAGTAAAGGTTCCGCCGATGCCACATCGGCTCATTCATCGCCACCATGCGATGCTTCTCGTCGCGACTGACGTCAAACTTACCTTTCTCATCGATGCCAAACTGCCACATATCCCCGTAGTCATTGGCCGTGTAGATCACCGCGATCTCCCCCCCGTGGCCATAGAGCACGTGGATCGGCTCGTCGTAGAAGTTAATCCCCGGCGGCACCGTCTTGATATCCTCGTAGTAAGTCTTGAGAAAGATCGGATGATTCGCTGGCAGCGTCTGCCAGCGCGGATTCAGCTCCTGCATCACCCGGAGCATTTCCCGGCGAAAGGCGATGTCAAAGCGCGACCTTTGTCCCGGCAGCGAACTGTCTCCCCAGATGCATCCGCCGTGGCGCAGATACTCGGCCATATTGACCAGCTCATCATTGGTGAGCACAAAGTCGCGATGCCCGGTGAACCAAATGAAGGGTGGCTTTTGATCAAAGATCTCCTGACTCGCCAGATCCAGCGGCACCGCCTGCGGATGCGCGGTGATCTTATCCTTCGAGAGCTTCGTGATGATGAAAAGCAGGTTGGGCAGACTTCCGCCCGTGATCTTACCGGCTTCCATCCGCACCGTGCTATCCCAGTCGCCCCCCTGATACTTGGCCAGATACGCCGTGAACTCAAACTCCCGGCTCTTCAGCGGTCCGCTCATCGAACCCTTGCCGCCCTTCTTCACCCAGCCCTTGGTAAAGCCCGCGATCTTCTGCCCGATCTCCTTGCTCAGCCCCGTGCTCACCGTCGGGGCCGGCGCCACTGCCTTGAGGTCCACATTTGGATTCACCGACATCGTCGGCGTCTGCGCCGCCGCCATGGTGAAGGTGTTCTGCGTCGGGGTATTCGCGGCGATCGCGGTCAGCGAGGGCGTCGCCACGGAGGCCGAGGCATTGGGCGTCGTCGGGGCAAATTGCGACTGCTGCATCTGCGGCTCGGTCTGCGGCGGTGCTACCGAAGTATCCGTGCTGAAAAGGCTGCCCGGCTCGGACTCAAAGTCCGGCGGCTCGGTCATGTTTTTGATCAGCACCGTACTCCCCGCAAGGACGAGGATGATCAGGTGGACCATCGCGGAAAAGGTGAAGTAACGCATCCGCCCCACCCAGAGAAAGAATGCCTCCCGCCGGGAGTGCGTCATCGGCATGGCAGTGGGGGCGGTTTCGAAATTCATGGGGAGTGGTGGCCGAGAGCTGGCGCGACCCGGTGCGAGAGCTAAACCCTGGATCACCGGATTTGAAAGCCAGAAACCTGCGGCGTCCCACCCCTTCTGCCCATCTGCTTGCTCGCGTCCCGGACCTCTGCCAGAGTCTTTGGGATGGCCAAAGGAGACAAACCCATTCCTCGTGCGGGAGCTAGTGGTCAGCAGTACAAAAGTGGCGGGCGACCGCTCAATTCTTAACCCAAGTTTCTGGATGCCCCCCAAACTCCGCATTCTACTTCCCGTCGCCGCTTCGATCGCGGCCTTCGCTGTCGGTTACATTTTCGGCGGCGGTTCCTCGCTTCCGCAGAGCCGAGCGGAGGTCGCCGCGTCCACCTCCAATGCGGGTACCGCCACGCAAGGGCGGACGGGTGGGGCGTTTGGCGACACTGATTCGCCCGCCGAGCGGCGCGGGCGCTCGCTTTCCGCACTGCTGGATGCAACCCGCTCAACCAACCAGATGGTCCGCTGGCAAAAGGTGGCCGTGGCGATCAACGGCATCGGCCCCGACGACATCGCTGCCGCGCTCGAGATGGCGCTTCGCTTAAAGGGCGAGGATATGCGTTCGGTGGTGTGGTCGATCATCGGGCGCTGGGCGGAGTTTGACCCCCAGGCAGCGGCGGCCTACGCGCTCACGGCCAAGACGGGATCAGTCTGGGAGCGCACCTACGCGCTGACTGCCGCAGCCCACGCCTGGGCGAAAAAGGACATCGCCGGGGCAAAGGCGTGGGCGCTCGCGATCCCAGATGCGGCGCAGCGCCAGGGTGCCGTGTCCGGCGTCGCGACCGGGCTCACCGAGAGCGATCCCGCGGGCGCGGTCGCGTGGCTGCAGGCCTTGCCCGCCGAGCTGCGCGGACGGGATACTTACGGCAGCGTTTTTAGCAGTTGGGCCATGCGCGATCCCACCACCGCTGCCCAGCAGGTGCTTTCGCTGCCCGCTGGGTCGGCACGAGCCGGTGCCATTTCCACGGTGGCCGCGAAGTGGGCCGCCACCGATCCGCAGGCCGCCCTTGCCTGGGCCTCCGGCCTCAGCGAGTTGGGCGTGCGCGCCAACGCCACGGCGCAGATTTTCGAAAACTGGGCCTTGTCCGAACCCGATGCCGCGCTTGCGGTCGCGCGGCAACTTCCCGACGAAGCGCAGCGCCGCCGGGCGCTCGCCGATATCATCGAAGCCGTGGCCCTCACCGACCTGCCTCGCGCCCAGCAACTCATCGCCGAAATCCCTGCCGGTCCGCGGCGGAATGAAGCACTCGGCCGTCTCGCGCAAAACCTCGCGTACACTGACCCTGCCGCTTCCGTGAAGGTCGCCGCCACGCTCCCCGCCGGAGACGCCCGGGCGCGCGCCATCCAGTGGGGGTTGCGGCAGTGGACGCAAACATCGCCCTCGGAAGCGATCGCCTTTGCCGAAAAGGAACTGGGGGTCGGTGAAGAGCGGGTGCAAGCGCTGCAAATGGCCATGCAATCGTGGGTCTATTCCGATCCGCAAGCCGCGCTCACCTACGCCGCCAAGAGCGCCGATGCCAAGCCTGACAATCTGCGCGAACTCGTCAAAACCTGGGCCCGCCAGGATCCCGATGGTGCCCTCGCGTGGTCCCGCAACCAGCCCGCGAGCGCGGCTCGGGACGCCTATATCGCCGGTGCCATGTCCGGTCTCGCTGGACACGAGCCGCAACGCGCTGCCGAACTGCTCACGAAAGTCCCCGCCGGCGAACTGCAACGCAAAGCCGCCGCGGACATCGCCGGTTCCTGGGCCGATCAAGATCCCTCGCAAGCCGCCACCTGGGTCGCGCAACTCACCGACCCGATCAGCCAGCGGGATGCCGCCTCCCGGATCGCGCACTCCTGGGCCCGGCAGGATCCCGTACAAGCCGCCGCCTGGATCGAGCGGATTCCCGGAGGAGAAGTGCGTGATTCCGCGGTCGGTGGTTACGCGGATGAAATCGCGGGCGTGGACCCCGCAGGTGCGATGCAGTGGGCCGAGACGATCGCCGAACAAACCCGCCGCGAAAACGTGCTCAAGCGCAACTTCGACCGCTGGCGCCGCAGCGACGAAACCGCCGCCACCACCTGGCTCACCTCGAAGACCACGTTCGGCGAAGCCCTCCGTAAGCGCCTCGACGCCAAGTGAACCCGACCTGGCCGAATTGGCGGAGGGGGGCTCAGTGAATCGCCGGTTCGGGCATCGGGGAGCCGGCGTGCAGGAAGCGGAAGTCGCAGCCTTCGTCGGCCTGGGTCACTTCATTCAGAAAGAGGGAAAGGTAGCCGCGCACGGCGTGGGGTGGGCGGGCTTTCCACTCGGCGCGGCGGATGGCGAGTTCGGCTTCGGGGACTTCCAGGGTGAGGGTGCGGGCTTCGATGTCGAGGGAGATGAGGTCGCCGTCGCGGACGAGGGCGAGCGGGCCGCCGATGGCACTCTCGGGGGCGACGTGCAGGACGCAGGCGCCGTAGCTGGTGCCGCTCATGCGGGCGTCGGTGATGCGGAGCATGTCGCGCACGCCGGTTTCGAGCAGCTTTTTGGGGATCGGGAGCATGCCCCACTCGGGCATGCCGGGAGCGCCGATGGGGCCGGCGCTTTGGAGCACGAGGACGCTGTCGGCGGTGACGGGCAGCGTGGGATCATCGATGCGGGCGGCGAGATCGTCGTAGTCGCGGAAGACGACAGCCGGGCCGGTGTGCTTGAGGAAGCGCTCTTCCATGGCCGCGTGTTTGATCACCGCACCGCGGGGACAAAGGTTGCCGTGGAGGATGGCAGTGCCGCCTTCTTCGGACAGGGCGGTGGCGGGGGTGCGGATGACTTCGCGGTTGAAGATTTCGGCGCCGGAAAGATTCTCGCGCAGGGTGCGACCGTTCACGGTCATCTCGTCGCTGGCGAGGGAATCGAGGAGTTGCGCGAGCAGCGCGCGCAGGCCGCCAGCGAAATAGAAATCCTCCATCAGAAAACGTCCCGCTGGACGCAGATCCGCGAGGCGCGGGGTGCGGCGGGAGATTTCGTCAAACTTCGCGAGCGGCAGCTTGAAGCCCGCGCGCCCGGCCATCGCGACGAGATGCACGATGGCATTTGTCGAACCGCCGACGGCCATCTCCGCGACGATGGCGTTTTCAAACGACGCCATGGTGAGGAAGCGCGAGGGCCGCAGATCCTGCCACACATTCTCCACGATCTGCCGTCCGCTCTGCGCGGCCATGCGCCAGTGCTCGGCGTCACTCGCGGGGATGCTCGACGCGCCGGGCAGGGTGAGCCCGAGCGTCTCGGCGATCGCGGTCATCGTCGAGGCCGTGCCCATGGTCATGCAGTGTCCGTGCGAGCGCGCGATGCCCGCCTCGATCTCCTGCCACTGCTCTTCGCTGATGTTGCCCGCGCGTTTCTCCGCCCAGTACTTCCAGGCATCCGAGCCCGAGCCGAGCGTCTGCCCATGCCAGTTTCCCCGGAGCATCGGCCCGCCAGGCACGAAGATGAAGGGCAGCGCCGCGGAGAGCGCGCCCATGATCAGCGCGGGGGTGGTTTTATCGCACGCGCCGAGCAGCACGGCGCCATCGCACGGATGGCAGCGCAGGACCTCCTCCGCCTCCATGGCGAGGAGATTGCGATAGAGCATCGTCGTCGGCTTCATGAAATTTTCGCTCAACGAAAGCACCGGAATCTCGACCGGCATCCCGCCCGCCTGGAGCACGCCCTTCTTCACATTTTCCGCGAGCACCTTGAAATGCAGGTGACAGGGATTGATCTCCGACCAGGTATTGAGGATCGCGATGACCGGCTTGCCTTCCCAGTCTTCGGGCCCCAGCCCCATCTGCCGCGCGCGCGAGCGATGGCCGAAGCTGCGCAGATCATTCGGGCCGAACCAGCGATAGGAGCGGAGTTCGGTGGGAGTGAGACGGGTGGGGATCATAGGAGCCGAGGGCGAAAAAACGAGGCGGCAGACTAGGGGCGTGTGAAAGAGGAGTGAAAGGGGAAAGTCGGCGCTGGCGGAGGGAGCGCGGCGGGACGCGGGATTGCATGGCGGTCGCGACCTCGACGGGCCGGGGAAAACGCAAAACTTCAAACGCCAAAGGTCGGAGTTTCGGGGCCTGATGGTCCGTTTGGAGTTTGGCGTTTGAAGTTTGAAGTTCGGCGTTTTCCGCTGCGCCACACGCGATCGAACGCCGCTCGCCCTACCCTTCAAGGTTTCCGCCTTGCGTGCGTGCGAGCCCCCTCCTTTAGTCGGGCCTTCTTCGTCCCATGAAATACCGCACTTATCTCCTCATCGGCGCGCCGGGCAGCGGCAAAGGCACGCAGGGAAAAATCCTCGGAACGGTCCCGCGCTTTTTCCACTGCGCCTGCGGCGATGTCTTCCGTTCGCTGGATACGCGGACGCCAGTCGGTCAGGCTTTCCTCGAATTTTCCAGCCGCGGAGAACTCGTGCCCGATGAGATCACGGTGAAGCTCTGGATGGCGCGGATCGGGGACACCGTGGGCGCGCACACTTTCAAACCGGACATCGATTCGCTGGTCCTCGACGGCATCCCGCGCAATGTGCCGCAGGCCGAGATCATGCGGGACGTGATCGTCGTGAAAAAGGTCTTCCATCTATCCTGCCCGGATCGCTCAGCGCTGATCTCGCGCTTGAAAAAGCGGGCGCTGAAGGAGAACCGTTTCGACGACGCAAATGAGGAAACCATCCGCCGCCGCCTCGCGACCTACGATGAGGAATCCAAGCCGGTGCTGGAATTCTACGGGCCGGAGATGGTGAAGACGATCGACGCGACGCAGACGCCGGTGAGGGTGCTCACGGAGATCCTCCAGTCCATCAATGCGGATGAGTGAACGGGGGGGCGGGTTTCGGATTTTCCCCTGATGTTTCGCGCGATCTTCATGGGCACGGGCGAGATCGGCCTGCCCGCGTTCCGCTGGCTGCTCGGCGCGAGCGACGTCGTGGCCGTGGTGACCCAGCCGGATAAGCCAGTGGGCCGCCGGCAGGAGTTGCAGGCTTCGGCGATCAAGCAACTCGCGATCGAACGCGGCGTGCCCGTTTTGCAACCCGTGAAGATGCGCGCTCCCGAAGCCGTCGCGGAACTCGTGGCGCTGCGTGCGGACATGATCGTGGTGATGGCTTACGGCCAGATTTTACCCCGCCCGGTGCTCGCTGCGGCGCGCATCGCCTGCCTGAATTTGCACGCGTCGCTGCTCCCGCGCTGGCGCGGTGCGGCGCCGATCCAGGCGGCGATCGAAGCTGGCGATGCGGTGAGCGGGATCACCGTCATGCACATGGCGGAAGGGCTCGATACCGGCGACATGGTCCTCGCGAAAGTGACAAAGCTGCGCCGTCGGGAGACCGGTGGTTCCTTGCACGATCGCCTCGCCGGACTCGCCGCCGAAGCGCTTGCGGCAGCGTGGACGATGATCGTCGCGGGAAATGCGCCGCGCCTTCCGCAGGAGGAAAGGCTCGCCACGCACGCCGGAAAACTTTCGCGCGAACATGGCGAGATCGACTGGCGCGCGCCGCAGGTGACGATCGATCGACGCATCCGCGCGATGAATCCGTGGCCCGCCGCGCACACCTGGCTGCCGACTCCGGAAGGGCCGCGCAAGCTGAAAGTCTTCTCGTGCATCCAGCATCGGCGCGAGAGCGGGGCGCCGGGAGTGGTGCTGGCGGCGGACCGGCGCGGGTTGCTCGTCGCGGCTGGGGAGGGCGCGATTTTGCTGCGCGACATCCAGCTCGAAGGCAAGCGGCGGATGCCGACGCGGGACTTCCTGCTCGGCCATCCTGTGACGCCGGGGACGTTGCTCGGCAAATGAGCCGCGTGCAGGCCACTCTCGACCGGCATGTCGCGGAGATCCGCGCCTGCACCCGGTGTCCGAAGATGCATCGCCCCGCCGTGTCTGGCGGCGCCGTGGTGAGCCGCGTGATCTCGGTCGGTCAGGCTCCTGGGGTCAAGGAGCCGGTGCTCGGGCGTCCCTTTGCGTGGACGGCGGGGAAGACGCTCTTCGGCTGGTTTCAGCGGGCGTGCGGGATGACCGAAGCGGAGTTTCGGGCGACGATCTACATGGCCGCGGTCTGTCGCTGTTTCCCTGGGAAGACGAAGGTCGGTGGAGATCGCGTGCCGGACCCGACCGAGATCGCGACGTGCCGCGGCTGGCTCGATGCGGAGATCGCCCTGCTGCGTCCCGCACTGGTGCTCCCGATTGGCAAACTCGCGATCCAACAATTTCTCCCCGCCGACAAACTCACGGAGATCATCGGGAAAAAATTCACCGCCAAGGCCGGACGCCACACCTTCGACATCGTGCCGCTGCCGCATCCGTCCGGGGCGTCACCATGGCACCGCATGGAACCCGGACTCACGCTGCTCGACGAGGCGCTGAAACTCATTGTGCGCCACCCCGCATGGCCGGTTCGATGAAGCTCGCGCGGCATCGGCAAGCGGTGCTTTGGCTCATCCTCGCGACGGCGTGGTGGGGCTTCAGTTTTCCGCTCACCAAGGCGCTCTACGCCGGCCAGCGCGCGATCGAACCGGCGTCGAGTTCCTGGTTTCTTGCCGCCTCCGGTCACGCGGCGCGGTGCGCGCTCGGAGGGTTGCTGCTGCTGCCTTTCGTGCTCCACGCCGGTCGCATCCGGCGGAGTGAATGGCGCCAGGGCGCGGCGCTCGGACTCGCGGCTTCGGGCGGACTTTTTTTCCAGGCCGACGGCCTCGATCACACCCTGGCTTCGACGAGCGCCTTCCTCACGCAATTCTGCTGCGTGCTCGTCCCGCTCTGGCTCGGGCTGGCGCATCGACGAAAGCTCGGTCTGCAGGCCGCAGGCTGCGTGGCGCTGGTTCTCGTCGGCTCGGCGGTGCTGGCGGAGTTCGATCCGCGCGCTCTTCGACTCGGGCGGGGCGAAGCGGAGACGCTTTTTGCGACCGCCTTTTTCACCTGGCAGATCCTGCTCCTGGATCGCGCGGACTATTCCGAAAATCGCGCCGCCGCCTCGACCCTGATCATGTTTGCCGTCGTTGCCGTGGTGCTCGGCAGCGTCGCCCTTTTCGCGGCACCCTCACCCGCGGCGATGTGGACGGTCTGGCAGCGTCCGGGAAATGTCGCCCTGCTCGTCGCCGAGACGCTCTTCTGTTCGCTCTTTGCCTTTCTGCTCATGAACTACTGGCAGCGCCACGTCACCGCGACGGAGGCCGGCATCATCTACTGCTTCGAACCCGTCTTCGCCTCGGTGTGCGCGCTCATCCTGCCGGGCTGGCTGAGCGGACTGATGGCCACGGAATACGGGAATGAAAAGCTCACCTGGCGGCTGCTCGTCGGCGGAGGTTTGATCTTGCTCGCCAATGTGGCGCTGCAACTCGGCGCCAAAAAAACGTCGCCGGATCAGGACACCGCCTGGCGCCAGCAGTAGTCGAGCAGGCCGTGGAATTCCACGCGGAGCAGCGCCACGCACTCCGCACGGCTTTCCTCCGCACCGTGCGCGGCCTGCTCGCATTCGCCGGTGAGCACATACGGATCCCAGGTGCTTTGCCTGGCCATGAGTGGGGAAACGTGGGCGGATTCCCCGTGCAGGCTGCCGGCGATGGGAAGCTCTCCCGTGCGGCGAAACCAGTAGCGGGCATTGTCAAAGTCACCCTCGCGGCGGTGCATCATGCCGTGCCAGTAGGAACCGAGGTCGGTGTGATCTTCCTGAAAGATGCGGTGGCCCTGGTCGAGCGCATCGACGGCGTAGTAGAGCCCGCCGCGGACGAGGGCCAGACGGTCCGCGGCCACGATCTTCCGGCCGCCGGAAAGTGCCGCATCGTCGGCCTCGCGGATGCGCTGCACGAGATCGTAGCCGAGCGGCGCCTTGGGCAGGAGCGTCGTGAGCAGGTCGTCGCGGAAGAGCAGGCGGTCGATGAAATCGGAGTAGCTTTTCACGCGGCGAACGCTGCCGGGACGAGACCGCAGCGCCAAGAAAATTGACCGCCAGTGGCAAGCTGGATGCTCAGCAGGGGAGGTTGCCATGAATGCCAAAGCCCTCAGTTTCCTCGTCGTCCCTGCAGCCATCGTCGGCGGATACGCCCTCTGGCCGAAGCACGCTCCGGTAGCGCCCGCCGCGCCAGTTGCCCCGCCCACTGAGCGGGCGGTGACCGAAGCCGCGCCCGCGAACCATGGGCAGCCATCGGCGGAAGTTTACGAACTCATGGACGCGATCGCCGCGAACAAGGTGAAGGTCGAGTGCAAGGGGAACGGACGCGACCGGCTCTGGTTGACGATCGCCAACCAGACCAGCACGCAGATCGCGCTGAAATTTCCCGTCGGACAGATGTTTGAAAGCGAGCGCAATGCCGTGGTGGTGGTGCGGGCGGAAGGCAAGGAACTCGCGGCGCGCGGCGCGCTCGAGGTGAGCCTCCAGACCGCCGCGACACGCTCGCTGAACAAAGTGGCCGAGGTCGTCTATCGCCCGACCTACAACGACGTCCCGAAGATCGAACTCTTCCTCACCTACGTGCAGGATCACCTCGAGCTTTCGCCCGGCGCAATCCAGACCGCGATCCTTGCTCTCGCGGAAAATCTCCCCGTGAGCGCCCTTGCGAAATTCACGCCGACGGGGGGCGCCATCCCGAGCCGCTTTAATACCGATGCTTTTCGGGTCGAGACTTTCGACCTCATCCAGGCGCTCGCCGCGCTCCGCGAGATCGGGGTGAAAGATCGCGACCTCGCGTTGACCATCGATCCGCAGCTCAAGATCGAAGCCATGATCGAGCCGCTCTGCCGCGCCGCCGCGATGCGCTACTACGGCATCGCCGCCGAGACGGAGTGGGAGTACTGGCGTGCGGAATTGCTGGAAGGCGACCCGAGCACGCGGCACTACGCACTCTTCGGCATCGCCCGCTTTTATCCCGAGATCGCGCTGGAAATGCTCCCGCGCTGGGTGCGGGAAAAGAAGACGAACCCGGCCTATCGCCTCGCGGCGATTCAGGCGCTCGCCGATACCCAGCGGACGGAAGCACTCACCATGCTGGAGTCGCTCGTCGATGAACTCGGCGCGGACACCGATCTCGGCAAAGCCGCAGCGGCGGCCGCGAAGTATCTCGATTCGCATCTCGCGAAGGTCGCGGCGATCCGCACGAAGGTGGTCTTCCGCTCGGCGAGCGGGCCCGCCGGATTTTAAGGGGACGGTGTCAGCAAGGAGTTGGGGCGCCCTCGCCCCAAGTAGCGACTCGGGGCGAGGGCGCCCCTGCTCCTTGGTTTGCACTCTTAGAGTTGTTCTCGGGCTCAAGCGTTGGATAGGTTCGCGCTATGTTGCGCGATTCTTCATGGCTTGCCCCCCGCATCGATCTCCGGCGTTTTTTCGCCGCGCTTGTCGCGATCAGCATTGGGATTTTCACCACGCCATCCAGGGCGGCGGATACGGAGTACAAGCGCATCCGCATCGAGGCTTGGGAAAAGGCGGTCACCGCGCGCCTGCCGCTGACGGACGTGAGTGGCGCCGCGCGGGTGAAACGCATAGAGAGCGCCGGCGTCGGCGTCCCGGTCGCGCCGACCAAGACGCAGCTCGATGAGACCGCCTTCCTCGAATGGCAGATCAGCTACGACACCCCGAGTTTGCAGCATGAGTCGGCGGTTCCGGGTATCCGCTTCGAGCGCGATGGCCGCACGAAATACGGCTGCGAACTTTCCAAGCTCCTCGCTGAATCGCGCCGCCTCGGATTGGTGAGCGAAGCGCAGCTCCGGGCCTTGCGGAAAGAATTGGACACGCTGCGCGAGCACACGCTGGAGGAGAAGGAAAAGCTCGCGGTGGCTCCTGATAGCGAGGCCGCGGCGACGGACTTGCCGGAAGGTTTCGCGCGCTTCGTCGAGAAGGTGCCCGTCTTTCAAAAAATCACGCCGGACGGACGCATCGAGATCCGGCTCAAGCAAAAGCAGCGCGCCGTGGGCTATCAGGCAATGGTCTATGCGTGCGTGCCGCTGGCCCGCTGGAGCTTGCCGGATGGCGCGCCGCGCGGTCCCGGCGCTGCGCGCACGAAGGAAACCGTGACCGTGCATTTCACCACGGAGAATGTGGGCTACCTGCTCGATCTGGTGCGCGCCTTTGGCCTGGCGTCCCGCGAGCACAACGACGATCTCGGCAAGATCCTCGACGCCATCCTCGCCTTGTGAACGGCGAGATCGTGCCGGGCGACGCCATCGCCGAATTGCAGAATCTCCCCGACGACTCCGCGCAGCTCGTCTTCGCTGATCCGCCCTATTTCCAGGTGCTCGACGAAACGTGGGACCAGCAGTGGACCGATGCCCGCGCCTATCTCGACTGGACGATGCAGTGGCTCGCCGAGGGGATGCGGGTGCTGCGCCGGGACGGCGTGCTCTACTGCTGCGGCCAGCTCGGCAAGCGCGAGCACACCTTCCTCCACCTGATGAGCGAAGCCACGCGCCGCTGGCAATTTCACGATCTCATCACCTGGGATCGCGTGGTCGGCTACAATGTGCGGCGCGACAGTTTCACGCCCGCCACCGAACTCCTGCTGGTCTTGCGGAAAAGCGATACGGTGAAATTTCACAAGGACGCCGTCCGTGAGCCCTACGACGCCGCGACCATCGCCACTTACCTGAAGGACCCGCGCTACAAAGACCGCGAAGCGCGCGCCGAGTATCTGCAGGCGGGAAAATTTGCGACGAACCTCTGGCGCATCCCGAGCCTCAAAGGCACCTCCAAGGAGAAGTGCGGCCACCCTTCGCAAAAGCCTCTCGCCTTGCTCGATCGCGTGATCCGCTCCGCCACCGATCCTGGCGATCTCGTCGTCGATCCTTTCCTCGGCTCCGGCACCACCGCGCTCGCCGCGGAGCGCACTGGACGCCGCTGGTTCGGGATCGAGAGCGACCCGAAATATTGCGCCATGGCGATCGAGCGCCTGGAGGCGGAAGCAGCGCTGCTCTAGCGGTCGGAGGCGGGTGTTGCCGGGAATTTTGACAACTGCATTAGCATCCCGCCAATGACCTCCTCGCACCCTGCAAACAAGAGTTCCGCGGCCCTCTGGCCAGGCCGGCCCTATCCACTCGGTGCGACCTGGGATGGCGCGGGGGTGAATTTTGCCATCTTCTCCGAACACGCGGCCAAGGTGGAGCTGTGTCTCTTCGATGCGGTGGACGCCACGGTGGAGAGTCGGCGGCTCGCGCTGACGGAGAATACCGCGCACGTCTGGCACGGCTACCTGGCCGGCGCGAAGCCGGGGCAGCTCTACGGCTACCGCGTCCACGGCCCGCACGCGCCGAAAAGCGGGCACCGCTGCAATCCGCAGAAGCTGCTGCTCGATCCTTACGCGAAGGCCATCGCACGGGATTTGCGCTGGGACGATTCGCTCCATGGCTACCCGCACGCCGCGGGGGATGATGCGCTGCTCGACGACCGCGACAGCGCGCCTTTCGCTCCGCTCGCGGCAGTGACGGGGCCAGGCTTTACGTGGGGCAACGATGTCCACCCGCGGAAGCCGTGGCGGGACACGGTGGTCTATGAGTTGCACGTCAAAGGCTTCACCAAGCTGCATCCCGGCGTGCCGGAAGCGCTGCGCGGGACGTACGCGGGACTGGGTTCGCCGGCGGCGATCCAGTATCTGCGCGATCTCGGCGTGACGGCGGTGGAACTCCTCCCGATCCACTACCACATCGACGATCGCTTCCTCGCCTTGGAAGGTCGCGCGAATTACTGGGGCTACAACACCCTCGGCTTTTTCGCGCCGAATCCGCGCTACGCGGCGTCCGGACCGCGCGGGGCGGTGGCGGAGTTTCAGTCGATGGTCCGCGCGCTGCACACCGCGGGCATCGAGGTGATCCTCGATGTCGTGTACAATCACACCGCTGAAGGCGACTTCCGCGGACCGACGCTCTCGATGCGCGGGATCGACAATGCGGCCTACTACCGTCTGGCCGAGAATCGCGCGCGCTACGAGGACTTCACTGGCTGCGGGAATTCGCTGAACTGCCAGCATCCGCGCGTGCTCCAGCTCATCATGGACTCGCTGCGCTACTGGGTGCAGGAGATGCACGTCGATGGCTTTCGCTTCGATCTCGCCAGTGCGCTGGCGCGGGAAAAATTGGACTTCGATCGCCGCAGTGGGTTCCTCGACATCCTCGAGCAGGATCCCGTGCTCTCGCAGGTGAAGCTCATCGCCGAGCCCTGGGATCTCGGGCCGGGCGGGTATCAGGTGGGAAATTTTCCACCGCTCTGGACGGAGTGGAATGGCAAGTATCGCGACGAAGTGCGGCGCTTCTGGAAAGGCGACGGGCACACCGTCGCCGGGCTGGCCTCGCGGCTCACGGGGAGCAGTGATCTCTATAGCTGGGATCGGCGCAACCCGAGCGCGAGCCTGAATTTCGTGACCTGCCACGACGGCTTCACCCTGCACGATCTCGTGAGCTACAACACGAAACACAACGAGGCGAACGGGGAGGACAACCGCGACGGGAGCGACCACAACGATAGCTGGAACTGCGGGGCGGAAGGCCCGACGGACGATCCCGAGATCAATGCGCTGCGTTCCCGCCAGCGGCGCAATTTCCTCGCCACGCTCTTCCTTTCGCAAGGCGTGCCGATGCTTCTCGCTGGCGATGAATTCATCCACACCCAGCACGGGAACAACAACGCCTACAACCAGGACTCGCCAATCTCGTGGCTGAACTGGGAGCACACGGCCGAGCAGCGTTCGCAGTTGGATTTTGTGAAACTGCTCATCGAACTGCGCCGCGATCAGCCGGTCTTTCGCCGCCGCCGCTTTTTCCGCGGCCAGCCGATTCACGGGGAGAGCGTGAAGGATATCTATTGGCTAAAGCCGGACGGCTCCGAGATGAGCGACGCGGATTGGACCGTGGGCGAGGCGCGCTGCATCGGGATGGGCCTGCTCGGCGATCAGATCAGCGAGACGGACGAGCGCGGCCAGCGGATCGTGGGTGATTCTTTTCTCACGCTGATCAATACGCAGGATGAGCCCGAGCCCTTTCGCATCGGGAGCCGGCGGCGCCGGGTGAAGTGGACGTGTGTGTTTGACACCGCCATCGAAGCCAATGCCGGGCGCGTTTTTGCGGACGGCGCGGAGTATCCGCTCCAGGGCCGCTCGATGGCGGTGCTGCGCCCTGAGCCGATGAAGCGCTGACCGGATTGTCCTTGGAAACCGCTTTCTAGCCGGAGGCGGGCTGCTACCTTCGGCGGTTTTCCCTCCTGCCTTGCCTGCCGTCTCCATCATCGTGCCCTTCTTCAATGAAGCGGAAAGTTGCCGCGCCCTCCTCGCGGAGGTGCGGACGACGACGGAAGCGCTGGGCCAGGAAGTGGAAGTGATCGCGGTCGATGATGGCAGCGGCGACGCGACGCTGAGCATCTTGCGGGAAATCGCGGGGGCGTGGCCTGCGCTGCGGGTGCTGCCGCTCCTCCGCAATAGCGGCCAGGCTGCGGCGCTCTACACGGCGCTGCGCGCGGCCCGGGCGCCGGTGCTCGTGACCATGGATGGCGATGGGCAAAACGTCCCCGGCGACATTCCGCTGCTCCTCAGCCGACTGAGCGAAGCGGACATGGTCGCGGGGGTGCGGGCCGCGCGGAACGACTCGTGGCTGCGGCGCTCGATGTCGCGTTTCGCCAATGGCATTCGCGGCCGCTTGCTGCGCGATGGCATGAGCGATAGCGGCTGCGCGCTGAAGGCGTTTCGGCGCGAAGTGGTGGACGCCTTTCTGCCCATGCGCACGCTTTATTCCTTCATGCCTGCGCTGGCCGTGGCGGCGGGCTTCACCGTGGTCGAGCAGCCCGTGCAGCATCGCGAACGCAAGGCGGGGGTCTCGAAATACGGACTCCTGGTGATGCTCTGGCGGCCCGCGCTGGACATGCTCGGAGTGTGGTGGTGGCGGCAGCGGCGTTTCCGTTTGCCCGAAGTGGCTCCGGAAAAATCATGACGACTCCACGCTGGCAGCCCGTCGCGCTCTTCGCCTTTGCCTGCGCCGCGTTGCTCCTCTTTCTCGGGAGTCGCGGCCTGAATGAACCGGACGAAGGCCGCTACGCCGAGATCGGCCGCGAGATGGCGGCCTCGCGCAACTGGCTCGTGCCCCACCTGAACGGCATCCCGCATTTTCAAAAACCTCCGCTCCTCTACTGGGCGACGGCCGCGTCCATCCGCGGTTTCGGAGTGAACGAATGGGCCGCGCGCCTGCCGTCGGCACTCGCGGCGCTCGGGGTGGTCGCCTGCACCTATTTCATTGGCACGTTGCTCTTTGGCAAAAGGACCGGCATCGCCGCTGCGCTGATCTTGCTTTCGATGCTCGGCTTCTTCGTCACGGCGCGGCTGCTCACGCCGGACATGCTGATGACTTTCTGGATCACCGCCGCGATCGCCTGCCTCGTGAAAGCGGAGCGCACCGGAAGTCGCAGTTGGGGCTGGTTGTTTTTTGTCGCGATGGGTCTCGGCTTTCTCACCAAGGGACCGATGGCCTTCGTCGTGCCGATCTCCGCCGCGCTCGCTTGGCGCTACAGCTTTCGGAAAAGCGAAAAGCCGCTGCGCCTGCCGTGGCTCGGTGGCGTGGGGCTGATGCTGGCCATCGGCCTCTCGTGGTTCATCGTCCTCAGCCTGCAAGACCGCGACCTTTTCGCCTACTTCGCCGGGGAAGAACTGGTGAAGCGTTTCGCGTCAAAAGGCCACGGGCGCAGCAAGCCTTTCTGGTTCTTCTTCTGGGTGCTGCCGGCGGCGATTTTTCCGTGGACCTTTTTCCTCCTCATCATGCTCGCGGGAAAAGTGCGGCGCTGGCGTGAGAGCTGGCGGCTGCGGCCCGAGCAGGCGCTGCTCGCGGGCTGGGTGCTGATCCCGCTGCTCGTCCTCTCAGGCAGCGGATCAAAGCTGCCCACCTACATCCTGCCGCTCCTGCCCGCGCTCGCTCTGGCCATCGGTCACTGGACGCGCACCCGCGAGAATCATCGCCTCTGGAATGCCGCCGTGGTGACGAGCATCCTCAGCCTCGCCATCATCCCCGTGGGCATCGAGGCCTTCGAGCACCGCGCCCAAACGGATCTGCCGGATTCCTACATGATCCTCCCGGGCCTCGTCGCCTGTCTGGTGATGCTGCGCTCCCACCCGATCACGGCGCGGCTGATCGCCGCCATGAGCACCGTCGTCGTCTGGCTGGCCTGCATGGAGAATCTCGACAAGCTCAGCGACCACCTCGAACAGCAGGCCTCGGTGAAGCCCATCGCCGAGCATCTGCGCACGGCGTCGGACTTTGATCGCGCGACCATCTTCGCCTGCGAAGTCCGCGCCCACGGCTGGGAATTTTACCTCCAGCGGCTCACGTTCATGACCCGCGTCGATGCCGATGTGGTGCTGCCGCTCACGGACGAACAGCGCGGACGGATGATCGCCAAACCATCCCAATGCTCGGAGGAAATGCTCAAGCGCGCGCCCGCCTACGGCCTGGTGCGGGTCGAGCGCTTCCGGCGCAGCTTTCCAAAGGAGCAGTGGACCGTGCTCGAAAACGCCGGCGACTTTCTGCTCATCGGCTCGAACGACACCGCGCTCGCGGTGGCGGCGACCGCTAAAACTGGAAGTAGATAAACGCCTTGTACTTCGCCGGGACGAAGAAGAGGGCGACGGCAGTGCCCGCGCCGAGCAAGGCGGCAAAGGCCCAACTCGGAATCCGCCGCCACCAAGTCGCCAGCAGCCCGCGCGAATTCATCCAATGGACCGCCGCGAGCGCGACGAAGACCCACAGACTTTCGACGGCAAAAGCGCGCTTGCCGTGGCTGTCAAAGAGGACAAAGGAATCGAGGATCGTGCTCGCGGTTTTGAAGCCGGTGCGGGTGACGTGGCCATCGGCGTCCTTGATGTCCTGAGAGCGGAAAAAGATCCAGGTGATGCAGACCCAGTAAAAAGTGAGCGGCACCGCGATCCAGCGCATCACCGTCTGGAAAGCCCTCCCCGCATATTCGATCCGCTGCCACTCGCGATGCACGATGAGCGCCAGTCCGTGCAGCCCACCCCAGATGACGAAGGTCCACGAGGCCCCGTGCCAGAGCCCGCCGAGGAGCATCGTGAGCATGAGGTTGCGATAGGTGAAGAGCTTCGTACCGCGATTTCCGCCGAGCGGAATGTAGAGGTAATCGCGCAGCCAGGTGCTCAGCGAAATGTGCCAGCGCCGCCAGAATTCCGTGATGTGCTGGGCGAAGTACGGGAAGGAAAAATTAACCGTGAGCTCGTAGCCGAGCAGCCGCGCCGTCGCGAGGGCCATGTCCGTGTAGCCGGAGAAGTCGCAGTAGATCTGGACCGCGTAGAAGAGCACCCCGATCCAAGTGCTGAAGAGATTGTACTTCTGCGGATCGGCGAAGAGCGCGTCCACGACGGGCGCCACATTTTCCGAGATGCAGGCCTTCTTCACAAAGCCGAGGAAGAAGAGCGCGAGACACGCGCGGACATCCACCTTCGCCCAGACCCGCTTCTCATAGACCTGCGGCAGGAAGGTCATCGCGCGGACGATCGGGCCGGCGACGAGTTGCGGGAAAAAGGAGATGAAGAACGCCAGATCGAGGAAGCTGCGCACCGGTTCGAGCCGCCGCCGATACACGTCGATCGAATAACTCATCGACTGGAAGGTGTAGAAACTCACGCCATACGGCAGGATGATTTGCAGCGTCCAATCCGAAGCGGGCAGGCCAAACCAAGCGAGGAAAGCAGACGCTGAGGTGAGGAAGAAATTGAAATACTTGAAGAAGCAGAGCACGCCGAGATTCGCGAGGATGCTCGCCAGCAGCCAGGCGCGGCGCCGGGCTTCCGTGGTCGAGTTCCCGAGCCCGAGCCCGACCGCGTAGTCCATGCAAGTCGAAGCCCAGAGCACTGCGGGAAACCACCAGCCCGCGGGCAACTTCTCCCAATGCCCGCCGGTGATGTTTTCCCAAAAAGTCAGCGGCTCACCGACGAAGAAGCAGGCGTAGAAAAAGTGATTCGCGACGAGCAGCCAGAGTTTGCGCGAAGTATTGCCACGCAGCGCCCAGTGGACCCCGAAGACGAGAAGGAAAAAGAAGAGGAAACGAAACTCGACGAAAAGCACAGGTGGGGCAGGGGATCAGCGGCGGGCAGGGATGCGGGAGAGCCGCGGAGTTTCAGCGCGTCTGCGGCTGACTGGCGAGAAAACGTTCCGGGAACGAAGCCTCGGGGTGCTAAGCCGGACGGACGACTGGCACGCGATCATTTCCCAGTCGCGCGATTTGCTCCGCGGTCGCGGCCTGGGTCACCACTTTCAGCAGCCGGTAGTGTTTGCCCGGCGGCGTCGGGAGGAGCAGCCCCTCCAGCGCCGAACCCGCGGGCACGTCCTCCCAATGCTGCTCTCCCGTGGCCTGGTCTTTCTCTCCGAAGCGCTCGATGCCCGGCACGAGCACTGGCTCGGCGCCCTCGCGTTTGATCCAGTAGTTCCGGCTCTCCGCGCGCGCCGGCCCGCCAAAGACGGCCTCCGCAAACGGGAGTTCAAACTCGCCCGCCGGTCCGCGCAGGAGCACCGTGGCCTGCTGCCCGGGTTTCACCTCCTGGCCTTTTTGGATGAAGCGATTGCACATGGCGGAAACGAAACTAGACCTCGCAGGCGGCCTGGAAGGCGGGGAGGGCGTGGGTGAAGGTGGCTTCATCGCGGGCGTGGATGCGGAGGAAGGGGGCGCCTTTCTCGATCGGCTCGCCGACTTTGCGGAGGTGGTCGCAGCCGACGGCGAAGTCGATGGAGTCGGTGGCGCGCGCCCGACCAGCGCCGAGGGTCACGCAGGCGCGGCCGATGTGGCCGGCGTCCATCTTTGAAATGATCCCGGAGCGCGGGGCGGGGAGGTCGCGGATGATGGGGGCGCGGTGGATCTCGAGGAGGCGCTCGAAGGCGCTGGCGTCGCCGCCCTGGGCTTCGACGAGGGCGATCCATTTGCGCCACGCGGTGCCGTCGGCGAGCCAGCCCGCGAGTTGGGCGCGCGGGGAGTGGGCGACTTGCTCGCAGAGGTCGAGGGTGAGCGCGACGAGGTCGCGCGGGCCGCGGCCTTGCAGAGTGGCGACGGCTTCGGAGACTTCGAGGGCATTGCCGACGGTGGTGCCGAGGGGTTCATCCATGGGCGTGAGGAGCGGGGTGACTCGCACGCCCATCTCGCGGCCCACAGCGCAGAGACTCGCGGCGAGGGACTCGGCTTCGGTACGCGTTTTCATAAAGGCACCGCTGCCGAATTTCACGTCGAGGACGAGGCGGTCGAGGGATTCCGCGAGCTTCTTGCTCATGATGCTGGCGACGATGAGCGGCTGGGAGGGGACGGTGGCGGTGACGTCGCGCAGGGCGTAGAGCTTTTTGTCGGCTGGGCAGATGTCCGCGGTCTGGCCGATCATGGCGACACCGAGGCGGGCGAGCTGGGCCATGGTTTCCGCTTCGCTGAGGCCGACGCGGAAGCCGGGGATGCTTTCGAGTTTATCCAGGGTGCCGCCGGTGATGCCGAGGCCGCGGCCGGAGATCATGGGAACCCAGAGGCCGTCGCAGGCCAGGAGGGGAGCGAGGATGAGGGAGACTTTGTCGCCGATGCCGCCGGTGCTGTGTTTATCGACCTTCGGCGGGGAGCCGGGGGGATGGGCGAGGCAGCGGCCACTGTGCATCATGGCCTGGGTGAGCGCGCCGGTCTCGGCAGCGGTCAGGCCTTGGAAATAGACGGCCATGGCCCAAGCGCTGACCTGGTAGTCGGGGATCTCGCCGCGGGTGTAGCCGCGGATAAAGTCCTGGATTTCGGAGGCGGTGAGTTCGCCGCCGTCGCGTTTTTTCTCGATGAAGGTGGGGACGTGCATTGTCACACCCCCACCGGGTGCCAGGCGGTCTTCATCTCCACGGTGTCGAGGATCCAGTAGGGGTCTTCGGCTTTCGCGGTGGACCAGTCCTTTTCGGCAAGGGTGCGGGTGGCGATGCGCTTGAGATTGAGGGCGGTGCCGGCGCGCAGGGCGGTGGTGGTCCCGGGGTCGCCGCTGCCGTCGATGACGGCATTGATGTCCATGTGAGTGGCGAAGTGCGGGACGAGTTCGGCGCGGGTGCCGGTGAGGAGATTGATGACGCCGCCGGGGAGGTCACAGGTGGCGAGGACTTCGGCAAAGGCGAGGGCGGGCAGCGGGCTGGTCTCGCTGGCGAGGACGATGGCAGCATTGCCGCTCAAGATGGCGGGCGCGACGAGGGAGATGAGGCCGAGCAGGGCGGGGCGATCCGGGGCGACGACGACGACGATGCCGGTGGGTTCGGGGAAGGTGAAATTGAAGTGCGAACTGGCGACTGGATTCACGGACGAGAAGAGCTGGGGAAACTTATCCGTCCAGCCGGCGTAGTGGACGAGGCGGTCGATGCTCTGCTCGACCTCCCGCTCCGCATTGCGGCCTCCGGCGTGGCGCAATTCTGCGACCAGTTCGCTGGCCCGATTTTCGAGCATCTCGGCGGCGCGGTAGAGGATCTGGCCGCGCAGATAAGCGGTGGCTTTCGCCCAGCCGGGTTGCGCTTTGCGGGCCGCCACGGCGGCGTCGCGGAAGTCCTTGCGCGAGGCCACGCAGTAGTTTGCGAGCAGGGTCTGGCCATCGGCGGCAAGGGCCGGGGCGACGCGACCACTTTCACCGCGCGGGAATTTTCCCCCGATGAAAAGTTTGCGGGTCTTGAGGACGGAGAGGCGGGGCATAAGTGGGGGGAACTTGGGAGTTGAGTGCGGGTGGCCAGTCTTGGCAAAGTGCGGTTGAGCGCGACGGGCGAGCATTCCCTACGCAGCCCTGCCGGTTCAATCCTCAACTCTTCCCAAACCCCCGTGACGAAATCGGAGACCACATTCATCGCCGGCCATCGAGGTCTGGCCGGCGGGGCGATCACGCGCGAGCTGCAGGCTCAGGGCTACAGCCGTCTGGTCACGCGCACCCGCTCCGAGCTGGACCTGCTGGACCGCGAGGCGGTGCGGCGTTTTTTCGAGGAGACGCGGCCGGTCATCGTGGTCGTCGCGGCGGCGAGGGTGGGTGGCATCAAGGCGAATAACGACTACCCCGTGGAGTTCCTGCTCGAGAATCTGCGGGTGCAAAACAACGTCATCGAAGCGGCGCACGACTTTGCTGTGCGCAAGCTGCTCTTCCTCGGGAGCTCGTGCATTTATCCAAAGTTCGCACCGCAGCCGATCCCCGAGTCGTCGCTGCTGACGGGTCCGCTGGAGCCGACAAATGAACCCTACGCGCTGGCGAAGATCGCGGGCATCCGGCTCTGCCAAAGTTACGCGCGTGAGTATGGCCGGAATTTCATCAGCGCGATGCCAACGAATCTTTACGGCCCGGGGGATAACTTCGATCTCGCGAAATCGCATGTGCTCCCGGCGCTGCTGCGGAAGGTGCATGAGGCGAAAGTGGCGGGTGCGACGGAGGTGCTGGTCTGGGGCACGGGTGCGCCGCGGCGCGAATTTCTCCACGTGGAGGATCTGGCGTCGGCCTGCCGATTCCTGATCGAGCACTACGACTCGCCGGAGATCATCAATGTCGGCTTTGGCGATGACGTGACGATCCGCGAACTGGCGGAAACGATCTGTGAGGTGGTGGGCTTCAAAGGAGCCCTGGTCTTCGATGCCACCAAGCCGGATGGGACGCCGCGCAAGCTGCTGGATACTTCGCGGCTGCGGGCGCTGGGCTGGAGCCCGCAGATTTCGCTGCGCACTGGCATTCAGCGGACCTACGAGTGGTTCGTCCGTGAGGTGGCAACCACTTAAACGAAGATGCCGACCGGGGCTGAGGATCGTGCGCGCGAAGTCGAAGGGCTGGCTGGGGAGCAGGCTGGTGGGGTGGATGATCTGGATGCGTTGCGGGTCTTGCGGGACATTTCTCCCGTGGGGATCTACCGGACGGATCACGACGCGCGCTGCATTTTCGTGAATGCGCGCTGGTGCGAACTGACGGGCCTGACGTCCGAGGAAGCGATGGGCAACGGGTGGCTCCGGGCGATCCATCCTGCGGATCGCGAGCGGGTGGGTCGGGAGTGGGAGAAGGGGCACAAAGTCAGCCAGGTCTTCAAGTCGGAGTATCGCTATCTGCGGCCGGATTTGACGGTCGTCTGGATCTTTGGCCAGACGGCGGCGCTGCGCAGTGCGGAGGGCGCGCTGCTTGGGTACGTCGGGTCCGCCACGGATGTCACGGAGCTGCATCTGATGCGGGAAAAACTGCAACGCTCGGCCGAGCAGCTCGAGGTGACGGTGGGTGAGCGGACGCAGAAACTCTTTCACATAGCGCTGGCCGTGGAATCGATCGGCGACGCGGTGATCACGATCGATTCCGACCGGAAGATTGTCTCCTGGAATAAAGCGGCCGAGGTGATGTTCGGATGGACAGCCGCAGAGATGATCGGGGGCTCCACGGAGAGGCTCACGCCACCGGAGTTGCTCGCGGAGGCTGCGAAGATCAAGGATCGCGTGTGCCGGGGTGAGCGGGTGGATGGCTTTGAAACGATGCGGAAGACGAAGAGTGGCGCCATCGTCGAAGTCTCGCTAAGCGCCTTTCCCCTCCGCGATGCGCGGAGCAAAATCATCGGCACGTGCGCAGTGATCCGCGATCAAACGCAGATGCGGGTCGCGGAGCGGCGTCTGCGGAAACTTGCCTGGCGCCTGCTGCAGGTGCAGGACGAAGAGCGGCGGCGGCTCGCGCGGGAATTGCACGACTCCACGGCCCAGACGGTGGTCGCTGTGTCGCTCAATCTCGCGCAGCTCATCCAGGCGGGACCGCTCATGACCGATGCCCGGCGGAGCGAACTGCTCATGGACAGCATGGACCTTGCGGAAAGCGCGATGCGGGATCTTCGCACCACGTCCTATCTCCTGCATCCGCCGCTGCTCGACGAGCGCGGTTTGCGCTCGGCGCTCGAATGGTTTGTCGAAGGGTTTCGGATCCGGAGTTTGATCGAGGTTTCCACCAATATCGATCCAAGTGTGGAGAGCATGCCCGAGGCACTGAAGCTCGCGATCTTCCGCATCGTGCAGGAGTGCCTCTCAAATGTGCATCGGCATGCCCGGACCAAGACCGCTGCCCTGAGTCTGCTCACGGACGGCGAAGCCTGGGTGCTGACGATTCGTGATGGTGGCAGCGGGCTCGCGGTGCCCGTGGAGATCGAGGAAGGCACGGGCATCTCTGGGATGAGAGAGCGTCTTGCGCAGTTCGGAGGAACGCTCGAAGTTATCCCCAGCCAAAACGGCACCACGGTGGTGGCCCGCATCCCTCTCGAACCATGAGCACTGAGACCCGTATCCTCCTCGCCGATGATCATCCAATCGTGCGCCGTGGTCTGCGCAGCCTGCTCGAACAGGCGGGCTGGACGGTCTGCGCTGAGGCGGACGACGGACGCAGCGCCGCGAAGCTGGCGCGCGAACATCTGCCGGACATCGTCGTCATGGACATCAGCATGCCCGGCATGAACGGGCTCGATGGAACGACGGCGGTGCGCAAGGCCTGCCCGACCGCGCAGGTGCTCATCCTTTCGATGTATGAGAGTGAGCAGTTTGTGCGGGAAGTCCTGGCGGCGGGAGCCCGGGGCTATGTGATGAAATCCGACGCGCCCCTGGAACTCGTCGCCGCGGTCAACGCGCTGCGGGCGGGGAAGACTTTTTTCAGCAGCAGCGTCGCCAAGACCGTGGCGCGGAGTGGGTGGGAGCCGCAGACACCGCTGACGCAAAAGCGTCCGCCGGGCGGGCTCACGCATCGCGAGCGCGAAGTCGTCCAACTGCTGGCCGAAGGCGAGACGAATAAAGGCGTGGCGGACAAGCTGCAGATCAGCGTGAAGACGGTGGAGACCCACCGCGCGCGCATCATGAGTAAACTGAGTCTGAAGACGGTGGCCGATCTCGTGCGCTACGCGATCCGCAATCTGATGGTGGAGCCGTGAGGTCTTTCGAGGGCCGGCGCACTCACGCCCCGTAGTCCTTCGCCAGGCGCAGTTCCGTGCCTTCTTTCATGAGGCGATAGTCGATCTCGGTGAAAGCGCGCCGGATCAGATGAATCCCGAGACCACCGGGCTGCACGAGATCGAGCGGGCGGCCTCGCAGACACGAGGGATCACACTGCCGGCCGAAATCGCGGAGCACAAAGGCGATCCCGTCGGCGCGGCGTTCGCAGAGCAGGCAGATCGGCTGATCGGGCGCGTGCTGATAGGCGTAGCGGATGATGTTCGTGCAGGCTTCATCGAGGCCGAGGATCATCAGATCTTTTTCCGCCGTGCTGAAATCGGTGGTGGCGAGAAATTCGCGGGCGAAGTCGCGCACCAGGGAAAGATTCGCGGGATGGCTCGCGAACTCGATTTCGCGCTTCATTGGAAACCGAAAGTCAGCAGGGTGAGATCATCGTGCGGATCGACATCGCCGCGGTGCTTGAGTTCGCCGTCGGTGAGCGTGCGGATCACTTCCACGGCGCTGGGGAAGGGTCGGCCGAGGAGCGCGGCCACGCCGCTGGCGTCGAGCGATTCGTCCTTCGCGTTGAAGGATTCGACGAGCCCATCGGTGTAAAGGACGAGCCATTCTCCTTTGGCCAGGGTGATGGCGTGCGGACGGCTGAGCAGCTCGGGCAAAAGGCCCAGCGGGGGCGAACCGGGGATGGCGATCTCGGTAACCGTGCCATCGGCCCGCGCGATGAAAGGGTGGCAGTGACCCGCGCTGCAGAGCTCGACGTGCCGGGTGGAGAGCGTGATCCGCCCGACGATGGCGGTGATGAACATGCCGCGCACGGTGTGCCCGGTGAGCATTGCATTCCACCGCGCGATGGCGGCCACTGGCGAGATGCCCGGCTTCACGATGAGCCGGAGCATGCTCAGCGCCTGCGCCATGAGGAGCGCGGCGGGCATGCCTTTCCCCGAGACGTCGCCGATTACAAAATGGATCTCGTTCGGCCCGGCCTCCAGGACATCGAAGAAATCGCCGCCCACATTATTTGCCGGGCGATAGGTGGACGCAAAGCTCAGGTGCGGATGCTGGGGGAGCGACTGCGGGAGGAAGCTCGACTGGATCTCCCGGGCAAAAGCGAACTCCTGCGCCACGCGGTCCTGTTCCCGCTGGCGTTCGATGGTCCGCAGCTTCTCGATGGCCGTGGCGGCCAGATTTCCGTAGGCCGCAAAGACTTCGAGATCCTCTGGTTGAAAGGCTTCGCGCCCAATCGGGTTGAGCACCTGGAGCACGCCGATTTCCTTGGAGTCGCGCCGCAGCGGCACACACAGGATCGACCGTGTGCGAAAGCCCGTGATTTGATCCGCCTCCTGATAAAAGCGCGGATCGGCGTAAGCATCCGGGACCAGCAAGGACTGCCCGTGCTCCAGCACCCAGCCGGAAATGCCGCGTCCGCGCGGCACGATGAGGGTCTCCCCCGACCGCCCTTCGGCGGCGGCTCCGCTGGCGCAGGCCAGTTCCAGATCCGCCGATGGAGTGACGAGGAAAAGGGACGCCGCCTCGACTTCCAAAACGCGCCGCGCCACGGCGAGGATCGCGGGCAGCAGCTCGCTGGATTCCGTGATTGCGTTGATCAGCGCGCTCACTTCCACAAGCCCTTTGTAGAGGGTGAGCTGACGCTGGAGGTCGGAGAGATCGGCGGGCATCAGGAGCGGAGTGTAGCGAGTGGAGTGGGGGAGTAAAGGCGGGTGGCGCGTGGTGAAATTCCCGGAGGTGAGATCACGGTTGAGAGTTGAGAGCGGCGCGCGCAGAATGGAAAACGCGCGTCGGAAATTCCGCGCCGCGCCCTTTTCCACCATCCCATCCCGCTGTGCAATATAAGGACTACTACGCAACTCTCGGCGTGCCAAAGACGGCCACGCCGGACGAAATCCGCAAAGCTTTCCGCAAACTTGCGCGCCAGCATCACCCCGACGTTGCCAAGGATAAGAAGAGCGCGGAGGCGAAATTTAAGGAGATCAACGAGGCCAATGAAGTCCTCAGCGACCCCGAGAAGCGGGAGAAATACGACACCCTCGGCGCGGATTGGGAACAAGGTGGCCGCCGGCCGCCGCCGCCTGGACGCGGTGGGCGTGGCGGGGGGGAAGAGTTCAGTTTTGGCGGCACCGGCTTCAGCGATTTCTTCGAGCAATTCTTTGCCGGCGGAGCACCGCGCGGGCGGGCCGGTGGCGGTGGCTTTGGCTTTCCGGAGGAGCCGGAAGCGAGTGGCGATGTGGAGGCGGATCTGCTCGTGAGCATTGAGGAGGCGCTCCATGGATCGAAAAAGAAAATCTCCCTGCGTCGGAGCGGCGCCGCGAAGGTCGAAAACTATGAAGTGCGCATCCCGCAAGGCGTGCGCCCCGGGCAACGCATCCGCCTCGCTGGCCAGGGTGAGGCCGCGGGCGCTCGCCGCCCCGCGGGCGATCTCTACCTGCGCGTCCGCTTCGAGCAGCACCCGGACTATCGCGTCGATGGCAGCGACATCCTCTCCGAGATCGAACTGCCGGCCGCGCGTCTCGTGCTCGGGGGCGAAGTGGAAGCGCCAACCCCGGAAGGTTCCGTGCGCTTGAAAATTCCGCCCGGCACCCAACCCGGCCGCAAGTTTCGCCTGAAGGCCCGCGGCATGTTCACGAGCGCGACCGTGCGGGGTGATCTCTACATTCAGGTGACGGCCATGCTCCCGACTACGCTCTCCGACGAAGAGCGCAAACTCTGGGAAGCTCTGGCCCGGCTGCATCCCTGATGCCGGGGGAGGCGGGGGCAGGATTCGAACCTGCGATACGGAGTTTTGCAGACCCCGGCCTTACCGGCTTGGCTACCCCGTCTTTTACCGACGCCTAGACAAGTGAGCAAACCGCGGGCCAAGCCAGGCGAGTGCCCGGGAGGCCACGTTTCCGCTCGCGTGGCAAGGGGAGGCGGGGGGGGGAATCGAACCCCCGGATAGGGGTTTTGCAGACCCCGGCCTTACCACTTGGCTACCCCGCCGTGCTTTGAGGACGCGGAAGATGGGTGAGGAAATGCCAAAGCGCAAGTGTCGCGGTGGATTTCCGCGCGGAAAAATCCGCCCCGAAATCGCTACCTCAATACACCACCAGAAACGGCGCGGGAACGAGCTTCACGCGGGCGTCTCGTTCCAGGTTTCCTTCGCTCAGTTCCAGCGCGGAGACGAGGTTGTTGTGAAAGCTCACGGACAACTTTCCCGAAGGCACCTTCACGTAAATAATGCTCTGGACGAGGCGGCCGGTGCGGTCGTAGCCAGTGACCTCCTGCGGCACGCGTTCGTAGCGGATGAACTCCCACGTCTCGTCGCGGCCTTGGGCGTCGAGGCGCGAGGATTTCTTGCCCGGTTTGCCGAGGGCGCGAGAGACTTCCTCGGGCGTCATATTGATGGCTGCTTCATTTTTTGCGATCAGCACATCGACCTCGGTCTTCCGCGCGGCGTTCTGCTGCACGCTTTCGATGAATTCCCGCTTCAGCGGGCTGAGAAACTTCGGGTCCACCCAGCCCGCGACCTGCCCCTGGCGCGCAGCCCCGCGCACTCGATACGCGCCGTCCGAGATGGCTTGCAGCTCCACGAGCTGGCCGCGCTTCAGCGTCCCGAGGTAGCGCTCCAGATCGATCTTGTAGAAGATTTGCGCGTCGGCGGTGATCGCGAGTTTCACGGGCCGCGGGATCAAGTCCTCGAGATAGACGGCACCTTCCTCGCGGATGACGGCACCGGAGGGCGCGGCGGCGGCGGGGAGCAGGAGGAAGAGCAGAAAAGCGAGGGCTTTCACGGGGCGAATGTGGCGCGAAGTGGTCGGGAGGGAAATCGCTTTCTGCCGCGGGCCAGGGGAGCGTGGCGCTTGGACGGGCGCCGCGGGTTTTCTCTTCGACGAAAGTTCGATGTTCAATTTTCGCCGGGGAGTGTTCGATGTTCGTAACGCTCCTCGCGTAGCAGACACCGAACCTCGAATCTTGAACCCATGAACGCCCGCCCGCTCTCTCACGAACTTTTCACCGAAGCCCGTCGCTACATCCCCGGCGGCGTGAATTCCCCCGTCCGCGCCTTTCGCTCCGTGGGTGGCGAACCCTTCTTCGTCGAGCGCGCGAGTGGCGCGCACATCTGGGATGTCGATGGCCGCGAACTCATCGACTACGTGGGCACCTGGGGCCCGGCCATTCTCGGGCATGCGCCCAAGGTCATCCGCGACGCCATCACCGCCGCCGCGGAGAAAGGCGTGAGCTTTGGCATCCCGAATCCCCTCGAAGTCCAGATGGCGCGCACCATCTGCGAGTGGGTGCCGAGCGTGCAGAAAGTGCGCATGGTGAATAGCGGCACCGAGGCCACGATGTCCTGCATCCGCCTGGCGCGCGGTTTCACGGGGCGCGATCGCGTGGTAAAATTTGAAGGCTGCTACCACGGCCACGTCGATTCGCTGCTCGTGAAAGCTGGCTCGGGCGCGCTGACCCACGGCCAGCCAGACTCCGCTGGCGTCCCCGGCGCGTTGGCTGCCCTCACCACCACGCTGCCTTTCAATGACCCCGACGCCCTCCGCGCCGTCTTTGCCGCCGAAGGCCGCGAGATCGCCTGCGTCATCGTCGAAGCCGTGCCCGCCAATGCCGGCCTCTACCTCCCTCGCCCTGGCTTTCACGAGCTCCTCCGCGCACTCTGCACCCAGCACGGTGCCCTGCTCATTTTCGACGAAGTGATGACCGGCTTCCGGCTCGCCCGCGGCGGCTACCAGCAGCTCTGCGACATCGTCCCGGACCTCTCCGCCTTTGGTAAAGTCATCGGGGGCGGGCTGCCCGTCGGCGCTTTCGGGGGCCGCGCCGAGATCATGGACCAGCTCTCGCCCGACGGCCCCGTCTATCAAGCCGGCACGCTCAGCGGAAATCCGCTCGCCATGGCCGCCGGCCTCGCCCAGCTCCGCGAACTCGACCGGCTCGACGGCTGGTCAAAGCTCGACGAAATCGGCGCCGCTTTTGAAGACGCCACTCGCGCCGCGCTCCGCCGCACTGGCCGCGACTACTGTTTCCAGCGCATCGGCTCCATGTTCTGCCTCTATTTCACCAGCGGCCAGGTCCACAATCTTGCCGACGCCCAGCGTGCCGATCGCCCCGCTTTCAATGCCTTCTTCCACCACTGCCTCGACGCCGGCGTTTACTTCGCCCCCTCGCAATTCGAGGCCGGCTTCCTCAGCCTCGCGCACACTTCGGCAGACTTGGAAAGGACCGCCGAGATCGTCGTCCAGGCACTTGCTGCTTGAGGGAAAGCAGACCCGGCCAACGGATTTACGGCGACTCCTACCCGGAGAAGTTCACCGTCGAGGTCCAGCCCGGCACCGAGGTGAGGGTTTTCTGGTCGAGAGACCGGCGTGCGGCCCAGCGCACCTCCCGCGGGTGCAGGTGGTCGCAGCCCGTCTCCTGGAGCAGATAGCCGCGGGCGGTCGGGATCGGGTCGTCGCCGCAGCGCGGCACCATCACCGAGGCTTGGGCAAAGGCCGCCGGGGAAAGCACCCGTAGATTGGGCGGCCCTTCGGCAAAACGGGTGGCCTCCTCCGGCGTCTCAGGCCCGGTGCGCCCGTAGTCATTGTCGGAGACGAGCCACGCCTCGAGTTCGCAGGCAAAGTGGATTCCATCACGGGTGCCAAAGCGCAGGATGAAATCTTCGCCAGTCCACGAGGAAAACTCGAGGGTCTCGACCTCGCCGTCGGGTTTCCGGCGGATCTCGTGGACGCGCGCCGTGATCACCGCGCGGGCCAGTCGGCCGTAGTCCGTGATGGATTCATGGGCGTCCTGCCAGGCCGGGTCCGAGCGCACTTCGTAGCCCGAAAAACGGCGCCAATCCTTTTCCCGAAAGTGCAGTTCGGAGATCTCGATCGCCAGGGCCCGGTAGTATCGAAAGGGCCCCGATGGCAAATCCTTCTCGTGGATCGAATGATCCAGGCGCAGGCTCCACGACGGCCGCTGGCCGCAGGTATCCAGGGGCCAGAGCAGCACCGAGAGATCTGCCTCGTCCGTGGTGGTCGGCCAGGTTTCGCCGCGCCATTCTACCCAGCTCATCGTCTAGTTCTCGTAGTAGCCATTGAAGTGGAGGAGCACATACAGGTCGTTGTGCAGCGATTCGCCCGATTTGTCGTACTTGGAAAAGTCGGTCATCTCGAAGTGCTCGGGCTGGTTCACGCCGATGAGCGCCTGCGCCCGGGCCAGCGCATATTGCTCCGGATCTTTCGCATTTCGCGGCACCCGCACCGTCACGGTCCCGAAGGGCACCGGTTCGATGAGATAGACCTGCGCATTCGCTTTCCAAAATTCCGCCTCCGGCTCCGCGCGCTCCTCGGTGCCGTCGGTGGCCACGACCACCGGTTGCTGGTCAAAAGCATCATGGAGACTCTGCCCATCCGCAAAGCCGGCCAGTTCGATATTGAAGAAGCGCCCCTCGCGCTCGATCACCCGCCAAGTGAAGGCACTGGAGAGCGTCGTCGAATCACCGTCATCGTCCTCCGCAGGCTTGAAGTGTACATCGACCGACCCGCAATGGCCGATCGACGAGACTTCCTCCTCGTCGTCCTCGACGTTCCAGAAGTTGAGCTTTTCGAGATCTTTCCAAGTGCGTTCCGGCGCCCGAAAGCCGGAGAGCGACAACGAAAAGCTCGCGCGTTTCCAAACTGGCACCCGCCGCCACTGGGCACCCCCGGCCACGTATTCGAGTTCCAGTTCCCAATGCACATCCTTCCGCTCCCGATCCTTCGGCCCGATCATGGCGCTGATCCGCGTGGAGCCACGATTGCAGAGCCAATGGTAGTCGAGGAAGTAGAGCATTTAGAGGAGCACTGGTGCGTCCGACTGGTTCAGCCCTGCACCTTCTTCGCCACGTCCACGATCGCGCTATTCAGCGCCTCGAAGCTGAATGGCTTCGTCAGCACCGTGGCATCCACGCGCTGAAAGAAACTCTGCACCTTCGGATCATTCCGATGCCCCGTGACGAAAAGAAAACGCCGCCGCGCCGCCGGCCGGATCCGGGTCACCGCCCAGTAAAACATCTCCCCATCCACCTGCGGCATCATCATATCGCAGATGATGAGATCAAAGGGCTCGGTCAAGATCTCCTTGAGCCCCTCGGCCCCATTGGTCACCGAGGTGACCTTGAAAAAGCGCGATTCCAGATAGTCTCCGATGGCCTGGCGAAAGTCGTCATCGTCATCGAGCAGGAGCACGCGTTGCGTTGCGATCTTTTGCGGCGCGGGCTTCTCGACCAGCGCCTTCGCCGGCGCGACTTCGGACTCAGGATCGATGCAGAGAATATCGGGGGAATCGGAGGAGTATTTCATGATGGGGCATTTGGTTGGCTTTGAGAGCAGCAGCGCCGGTGCCACGCTCGCAACATCTCACCGGGCGCGATCCTCCATCCACAGACTCGCGCTTGCGATCCGCGTCACCTGCGTGACGCTATTTCATGGTGGTGCAGGAAACCTGGCAGCGCGGCCTCGATCACCCGACCACATTTCCCGCCGGTTGCTTGCGGGTGCAGAAGTAGAAGGCCAGAGCGAAGAGGATGAGCAGGGTCATCCCGAGGGCCGAGCCAAAGGGCCAGTCGCGGGCGCTGAGGAATTGATCCTGGATCACTTCGCCGATGGTCGGTTCGCGACCGCCACCCATCAGTTGGGTGATGGCAAACATGCCAATCGCCGGGATGAAGACGAGCAGGGTGCCGGCGATGATGCCGGGGCGGGTGAGGGGGACAATGACACTTTGAAAAGCGCGCAGCGGACCCGCGCCGAGATCGAAGGCGGCTTCGACGAGGGAGTTGTCGAGTTTTTCCACGCTGCCATAGACCGGCAGGATCATGAAAGGCAGGTAGGAGTAAATGAGACCGAGGACGACGGCGCCGGGCGTGTAGAGCATCTCCCAAGGCTCGCTGATCAGCCGCGTGTATTGGGCAAAACCGTTGAGCAGGCCGTTATTGCTGAGGATGATGATCCACGCGTAGGTGCGGATGAGGAAACTCGTCCAGAAGGGGATCATCACGAGCATCAGCAGGAGATTGCGCCGCTTCTCCGGAGCCCGCCCGATGAACCACGCGACGGGATAGCCGACGATAATGCAGACGATCGTCGTGATCGCGGCATAGAGCACCGAACGCCAGAGCACTCGGATGTAGATGGGATCGAAAACGCGCCGGTAATTTTCCCACGAGAAATCGTAAACGATCTGCCCGAGTTCATCCCGCTGGCAGAAGCTATAGACGGCCAGGATGGCGGTGGGTGCGACGACGAAGGCGAAGAGCCAGACGAGCATTGGTGCCATCACCAGCCAGCCGAACAAGCCAGGTCGGCGCGTCGCTGGCTCGAAGTTCTGGGCGATGGGAGCGAGGCCAGCCATGGGTCAGGCGAGTCGGCGAAACCTGGAGTCGTTGCGAGCGAACGCCGAAATCCCAGCAGCGGGCCCCGAATCAGAGTTCAATGTTCGATGTTCCTCAAAGGTGCGTCTTATTTACCGCCCTTCATATCCGTCACCAACTTATCGATGTCCGACGCCACCTTCCCGATGTCGCGGAAGGTTTCGAGTTTCGGCTCGCCGGGCGGGTAGCTTGCAGGATTCGAGAGTTCGGCAGTGCCAAGGAGCTTGCGGCCTTCGACGTTCGGATTCGTGTAAGGGAAGTCGGCGGAGATCTTCACGCTGACTTCAGGCCTAAGGACGTAGTCGATGAATTTCTCGGCGTTCTCCTTATTCGGTGCGCCCTTGGGAACGGCCAGGCTGTCGATGAATTGATGGGCGCCTTCTTTCGGCAGCACGTATTGGAATTTCTTGTCTTCCTTCCAAAGGATCGCGGCCTCGCCGCTCCAGACCAGCCCCACATTCACATCACCATTGAGCAGTGCGGTCTTCGGACTATCCGAATCATAGACCTTCACCTGCGGGAGCCATTGCTTGAGGATGGGTTTCACCTTTTCGAGGTTCTCCGGGGTAACGTCGTTGGCCCCGATGCCGAGGGTGGCCAAGGCCCAGGTGACGATCTCTCGGGCGTCTTTCAGGACGACGATGCGCCCCTTGTGCTTTCCGGAAAAGACATCCGCATAACCTTCGACCGGCTCTTTCACTTTTGCCGTATTCACCACGATGCCGACGGTGCCGACCATCCACGGCACGGTGTATTTCCCATCGGGATCGTGGGCCAGCTTCATATATTTCGGGTCAATATTCCTGGCATTGGGAATGTTGGCGAAGTTGAGTTCCTCGAGTTTCCCGGCTTTGACCAAGGCTTCGATGGTGTACTCCGAAGGTTGCACCAGGTCATACTTGGCCGCGCCGCCGAGGAGCTTCGAGAGCATCTCTTCGTTGGAGGCGTAGTTTTCCACGTTGACCTTGATCCCGGTCTCTTTCTCAAAGCCCTTGATCACGGATTCCGGGACATATTCGGACCAACAAAATAAGTTGAGGACCGACTTCTTTTTCGGGGCTGCCGAGGCCGTGATGGTGATGGCGCAGACGAGTGCGGTGATGAGGAGATGGCGGATGGTTTTCATAAGTTAGATGAGTTGCTTACCGATTGAGTTTCCTCGCACTTTCACTGACGACCACGAGGAGTGCAGTCGCAAGTACAAAGACGGCGGAAATGGCGTTCAGCGAGGGATCCAGTCCCTTTTTTGCGAGCCCGAAGACTTTGATCGGCAGCGTCTCCGAGGCGGGGCTTTTGACGAAGTAAGTCACGATGACTTCGTCCATCGAAAGAGTGAAAGACATGAGCGCGCCGGAGACGATCGCGGGCAGGAGGTAAGGAACCATGACCAGCCAGAAGGCTTTGAGTGGCGGCGCACCGAGGTCCATGGCGGCTTCCTCGAGAAAGGGATCGACGCCGGCAAGCCGCGCCTGCACCGCCACGAGGACAAAGGGGAAGCAAAAGGTGACGTGCGCGATGATGATCGTCGCGAAACCGAGGCCGAAACCGTCTTGATTGACCGTCGCGAAACTTCCCGCCAAACCCGGTGAGGCGGCGCGATAGACCCAGACCGCGGCGGCGAGCCCGGCAGCCAGACTGACCCCGAGCCACCAACTGGCTCCGCGACCGAAGCGGTTCAGCACCCAGGCGACCAGCGCGCCAATGCCGCCGGCGAGCAGGCCCGCGGAGATCAGGCCGGCGCCGGAGAAGACCGTGTCCGGCCAGTCCAGTTTGATGAGGAAATCGGTCAGCGGAGTGGCGAGCGTGGAAAAGAGGATCATGAGGCTCACACCCATGATGATCTCCGGGATGACCATGGGGATGAAGATGAGCGTATTCAGGGCGCGCAGGGCAGGGTAGCGGTAGCGGTGGAGGAGCCAGGCGCCGATGGTGCCGAAGAAGACGGAAAGGATCGTCGTGGCGGTGGCGATGATGAGGCTGTTGTGCATCGCTTCGATGAGCGAGTCGCTCTCCGCGAGCTTGCGATACCAATCAAAAGTGAACCCCGTCCACTGGGTGAGGAGGCGCGACTTATTAAAAGAATAGACGATCAGCAGGACGATCGGGAGATAGAGGAAGGCGAACACCAGAGCGGTCCAGCCGCCGCAGAGGAGATTCACCAGACGCATGCCAGTAGGAAGTCGTAAGGCGCGGCTCATGAAAGTGCCGCGAGTCTGAAGCGGAAATGGAACGCAATCTCAACCTCCAATGGAGCGGATCGCTGAGATGGGCGCGAAGCGATCATGGCTCCAGTGCCCTCCACTGCATCGCCTGCTCGACGGTGGTGAAGCGGACGAAGCCGCGGCCGCCGGGGCGTCCGTTTCCGGATTGGCCGAGGCCGCCGAAGGGCAGCGTGGAGGGCGAGAAGGTGGTGGGGAGGTTTGCGTAGAGATTTCCAACGGGCAGTTCGTCCGCGAGACGGTGGAAGGTCTCGCTGGAGCGCGTGAAGATGGAGGCGGTGAGGCCAAAGGGAGAGGTGTTGTGCCTGGTCACGGCCTCGTCGAGATCGGTGAAGGTTTCGTATTCGACGACGGGCGCGAAGCACTCGGTATCGGGCGCGGTGCTGCCGCGGCGTACCCCAGGACGGACGTAGTGGCCACGTTTTCCACCCACCTCGCCGACGACTCCGCCGGGGATGATCCAGTCGGCCCGCACGGCGGTGAGCGCCTGGAATCGGGTGAAGGCAGCGGCGCTGATCAAGGGGCCGAGTTTCGTCTCTGGCTTGAGGGGATCGCCGGGCTGAAACTTGGCGAACGCAGTGGCGAGTAACTCCTCAAACTTCGCAGAAACTCGCGCATCGACGAGCACGCGACTGGTGGCATTGCAACGCTGGCCGCAGGTGAGGCAGGCACCGTCGGCGACGGCTTCGGCGGCGAGGGCGAGATCGGCATCGGCGCAGACGATGGCGGCGTTGCGACCGCCGAGTTCGAGGGCGAGTTCTTTGGAAAAATCCGCCGCGAGGGACTGAGCCAGCGCCCGACCGACGGGCACCGAACCGGTGAAGCACACCGCGCGGACGTGGGGATCGAGGCAGAGCGCCTGCCCTTCATGAGCACCACCTTGCACGATCTGAAAGACGCCGGGCGGCAGACCGTGTTGCAGGATCTCGGCGTAACGTCCGGCGACCACCGCGGCGAGTGGCGAGGGTTTGAGGATCGTGGGATTGCCCGCGAGCAAATGCGCGAGCACGGCCCCATTGCCGAGGTGCAGGGGAAAGTTGAACGGTGCGATCACGACTGCCGGTCCGCGGGCCAGTCGCCGGACAAGCGCGGGATGCGGTCCGCCGGTTACGTCGGGCTGCGCGAGGTGCTGTGCAACGTCTTCAAAGGTCAGGTCAAATTTTGCCAGCACCGCGCCGACTTCACCGAGCGCTTCGGTGATCGGCTTGCCGGTCTCGATCGCGATGCCGCGGGCGAGTTCGTCTTTGTGGCGCGCGAGTTCTGTCTGGATGGCGCGGAGACTCTCGATGCGTTGAGGCAGCGGTGTCCGCGACCACATTTTCGCCGCTCCCACGGCCGCGACGATCGCTGGCGCGACGGGTGTCGCCTGCATCTCGGGGAGTGCCACCGAAAGATCGCCTGGGCTGCGGTTGATCCACGGTGGCGTCATCTTCATACGTCAGCCGGGATAGACGCTCCGCCACGCGGCAAACGTGTTCAGATGCACCCGGACGACTTTGGTCACGTCTTCCGTATAGCCCCCGGCGAGCACCCACGCGACGGGAATTCCGTGCGATCGCGCAAATTCAAAAACAAAGCGATCGCGCGCCAGGAGGTCGTCGTGATCGAGAGCGAGCGGCGAGTAGGGGTCTTCAAAATACGGATCCGCACCGGCCTGATAGATCAGCAACTCGGGCCGGCGCGCGGCGATCAGCGGCAGCGCTTCCCGCATGACGTCGAGCATCTCCTGCCGATCGCAGCCGCCCGGCAGCGCGCAGGAGCGATGATTCACCCCGTCCTCGTGGTGCCGCACGGAGACATCGCGGTAGGGGACGTTTTCCCAGTAGTCGTTGCCGTAGATGGAGAGGGCGAAAAGGTGCGGACGTTCGGCGACGAGCTGGGCGGTGCCATTGCCGTAGTGCAGGTCCATGTCGAGGATCGCGGCGGTTTCCAGATCACCGGACGCGACCAGCGCATCGAGCGTGACGACGAGGCCATTGAAAGTGCAGAAGCCTTCGCCGTGATCCTCGCAGGCGTGATGGAAGCCACTGACGAGCGCTGCCGACGCGCCGTCGCGGAGGGCCTGCCGGGCCGCGGCCAGGCAGCCGCCGCTGGTCAGACACACACTCGGAAAGAGTTCCGGCGACCACGGGAATTTCTGCGACTCGGCGAGCCAGTCCGGTTCGCCGCTGCTGATCGCGGTGATGTATTCGGGAGTGTGGACCCGGAGTAAATCCTGCGGCGTGACCGGCGTTGGTTCGACGAGCCGGATGTCTGAAGCGTCGCGCAGGCCCTCGGCCACGAGGCCGAACTTGCGGATCGGCATGACGTGGTCGCCGATCGGAGCGGCGTAGCCGGGGTGGTAAAATGCGGTCAGCATCCTGGCACGAAGCTACGCGGGCGGAGTGGGCGCGGGCGAGCAGTTCTGCTCGGCTAGGCGCTGGGCGGGTCCTCGCGGCTGGACGGAGGAGGCGCAGTCTCCTCCGCCGCGGGCAACTGGATCGCGACTTCGAGCCCGTGCGGTTCGCGGTTGTGCGCGGTGACGGTGCCGCAGCAGGAGTCGATACAGGCTTTCACGATCGCGAGTCCGAGTCCGGTGCCGCCCGTCTCCCGGGTGCGTGCGGTGTCGAGCCGGTAGAAGGCGTCGAAGATGCGCAGCAGTTCGGCGTCGGGCACTCCGGGGCCGCAGTCCGTGACGGTGATCGTTGCTTCATCGCCGGTGCGCTCGGCGCGGATCACGATCGGGCCAGCTTGGCCGGCGTGGCGGATGGCATTGCGCAGGAGATTGGCGAGCGCCCGGATGAGCAGGTCCGAATCGGCGGACACGAAGAGTTCGGCGGGCACGGCGATGCGCAGGTCGGCGTCTTCCGTCTGCTCGCGGCGCACGGCTTCCTCGGCCGCGGCGCGCACGCTCAGCGGCTGCAGCTTCACGGTCTGCGCGCCATACGAGGCTTTGGAAAAAGAGAGCAACTCGCACACCAGGGTGGCGATCTGCTCGGCCTTCTCGCTGGCGGATTTTACAAATGCCGCGTCGCCGCCCGTGACGCGCTGCTCCAGCACGCCGAGCGCGAGTTGCAGTCGCGCGAGCGGCGAACACAACTCGTGGGCCACATCCCCGAGGAAACGTTTTTGCCCGGTGATGAGGCCGTCGAGCCGGGTGGCCATCTGGTCGATCGACGTGCCGAGCGCGCCGAGTTCGTCGTGGCGGCGCATGTTCAGCCGCACATCGAAGCGACCTTCGGCGATCCGCCGCGTGGCCTGCATCATCCGGCCCACGGTGCGCGTGATACCGCGGACCAGCGGCAGCCAGAAGACGAGGGAAAAGACGAAGGCCCCCAGACCGAGAGCGAGCCACGGTTTGGGGTCGAAGATCAGCCCGCCGGCGCTGATCGAATTCGACCGCGCCACCACGACGACGCGCATCGGATCGCCAGCCAGTGGATTATCGAGCCGGGAACTCGTGAGCAGCCAGTAGTAGGTGGGGCTCGTCGTGCGCATGATCGCGCGCAGCGGAGGGCGCATCCACCAGCGGCGCTGCGGGTCGCCAGGGCGGACCGCAGGCACCGCCGGGGGCGCCGAAGTCGCATCCGTCGCGCGTGGCTCTGGCGGGCGCGGTTCCGGAGTGCGCCGCCCCGCATAGGGCAGCGGGCGCTCGACGATCCGCTGCCGCACCTCAGCGGGGATCTCGGCGATGTCGCCGACGAGGAGATTTCCGTCATCGTCGCAGAGCGCGAAGGTCACATGGTGGGCTTCGCTGTAGCGCTGGAGCACGCGCTGCCACTCATCGGGCGCGGTGTATTCCACTTCGCCGATGATCAGATCGCGCATCGCCTCCATCCGCTCGCGCGCGCCGGAGGCCAGCAGCCAGTCGAGGTGAAAATGAAACTGCGCGTCGAAGAGCAGCGCCACGACGACGCCGAGCACGACGAGATTCAGGAAGAACCAGCCGAGGATCTTCGCGTAGAGGGGGAGAGGGACGCGCATCGGGTGGGCTTAGCGAGGCCGTGGAAAATGCGGGATCCCGGTTCCGAGCGAAGGGGAAAACGTCAAACGCCAAACGACCCGGCGACCGTGGGCTTCAGCGTTTGGCGTTTGGCGTTTGGCGTTTGAAGTTTGGCGTTCAATTCCCCACATCCCGAAATCGCGGTGTCGGTTTTCGGCCATAAAATGTTCGATGTCCGGCATCTCTTCCTCACTCCGCTTCCGGATTGATCAGCATGTACCCCACCGCCCGAATCGTCCGGATAAAGTGCGGCGCTTTCGGATCGTCCCCGAGCTTCCGCCGGAGCGCGACGATGTGGACGTCGATCGAGCGATCCAGGCCGTCGTATTCGCGATCGGCGATCGTCGCGATGAGTTGCTCCCGCGATTTCACCCGGCCGCGGGAGCGCGCGAGGCAGGCGAGTAATTCAAACTCCAGCATCGTTAGGGTCAGTGGCTTGTCGCCGAGGATGGCGACACGGGCGTTGGGATTGATTCGGAGTTTGCCGACGACGATCTCTGGTTCGGGAGCGTCGGTCTTCGTTTCGGAATTGCGCGACACGCGGCGGGTCACGGCGCGGAGCCGGGCGAGCAATTCGCGGGATGAAAATGTCTTCGGCAGATAATCGTCCGCACCCATTTCGAGGCCCACGATGCGATCCGTTTCTTCGCCGCGCGAGGTGAGCATGAGGATCGGCACATTCGAGCGCGCGCGCAATTTCCGGAGCACTTCAAAGCCATCGAAGCCCGGCAGATTCACATCAAGGATGACGGCGTCGAATTTCTCCGCCAGCGCGCGTTCCGTGCCACCCGGTCCGGTGTGCTCGGCGAGCACCTGGTAGCCGAGCGGTTCGAGATACGCGTGAATGAGAGAGCACAGCTCCCGGTCATCGTCGATCACCAGCACGCGCGTCGGACTGTCGGCGGTGTGCGGATTGGCAGTGATGTGAGACATGGGTGGAGAGAGGCGGCGCAAAGCCTTAGCAAATCATGAATCGCCCGGAAGGAAACACTGCGCGCGCAGCCCGCGTCGCGGGCGGCAAGCTAAGGTGCGGGTGCGGTCTGCAACTCCACCGCGCCCGCGGACGCCGGGCCGGAGAAGCAGCCGGCACCGCGGTTTTCGTCGGATAGGATCACCCCTTGCACACGTGTGCTGCGCTGTGTCGCAGGATGCTGAAAGCGGCCGGTGAAAAGCCCCGTCGCCGGTTGCAGCGTGAGCGTGAGAGCGAGCGGGCCGGTGAGCGTCGTCGCCCGCGGCCGCGCGAGCGGAGCGGAGACGACGGGCTGCGGGAGACCGCCGCCGGTGAGTGTCACCTGCACGGCGGCAGCGGCGGGGAAAAGCGGCGCAGTGGCCGGCAGCGCGGACCCTGCGATGACGATCGGCGTGTCCCAGCCGAAGTCGGTGGCGCTCGCGGGTTTGTACCAGGTGGCCTCACCGGCTACATCCCACGGCAGCGCGGCACTGAGCCGCACCTCGCCGCGGAAGGTGCCGCGGCGCGTGGAGAGCGGGAGGAAAATGGCCCAGCCTCCATCGTGCCCGAGCATCGAGCCGTGCGTGAAAGGCGTGCCATCACCCAGCTTGCCACTCATCCACACCCGGCCACCCTTGTTGACCGATACGAGCGCAAACCCGTGGCCGGCGGGCGCGTGATCACCGGTGCCGGGAGCGAAGGCCAGTGTGTAGCGGCCCGCGGCCGGCGCGGGATTGCGCGCGGCGTGGAAGGTCTGGCGCGCGGCGTCGAAAGTGGACGAAACAAAATCGTGATCCACCGAGCCAGTAATGCGCGGGTGCTCCGGGTCGGTGAGATCCACGTCGAGTTGCAAGATGAGCGGCTCCTGCCCGGCGCGTGGTAGCAGCAGCTCGAGCCGACGCCGTGCGTCGAGCTCTCCGCGCCAGCTCCAGCGCCGCCCTTCCAGAGCGAGTGTGCCCGTGACCGCGCCGCGCGCTCCCACCGTGAAATCCACCAGGCCGCTGGAGTTCCACGACCCGGTCGGGCTTTCGACCAGGGCGCGGTAGCGGCCGCGCGTGGCCTCGATCGCGGGCTGGTCGCCGTCGAGGATGGTGACCGTGACGGTGGGGGGCAGTTCGAGCATCGGGGGAAAGGCCGGAGGCGAAAGCGTGATCACGAACTGCTCCGCCGGCTCGAACTTGCCGTCGCGGGAGATCGGGATGTCGAACGCGCGGCTGGTCTGGCCGTCCAGGAAAGTGACCGCGGCAGTGGTGAGCGAAAAGTCGGAGCCCGCGGCGGCCACATTCTTCCCGGTGCGGGGCGCGATCGCGAGACTCACGGTAGCGTCCCCATCGCTTCCGTGGCTGCGCTCGATCCGGAGCCGCACTACGCCCGCATCTTCCGACACCGTGATCGCGTCGGTGGAAAAGTGCAGCACGCCCCGCTGCGGCAGGTCGTTGTCCTGGATGGTGACGAACCGCGTGCGATCCGATGGCCAGAGCTGTGCGCCCTCCGCCTCCGAGAGCTGCACCGAGAATGCTTCGGCCTGCTCGTAAGCGAAATCGTCGGTGATCGCGATCGGGATGGTGTGCGCGCTCTCGCCGTCCTCGAAAGTGAGCGTGCCGCTCACGGGCGTGAAATCTTCCCCGCTCAGCGCCTTGCCCGGCAGCGTCTCGTAGCGCACCGAGGCGCGGCCCTGCGTGGAGCCGATGCGCTGCACGCTTACCGCAAAGCTCGTGGTGCCTTCGCGCACGAGGTCGCCGGTGCCGGGCGGGAAGCGGAACGCGCCGCGCTGCGGCCCGAGCAGGAGCAGGGCGGTGTCTTCCTGCGCCACGCGATCGATTTCAAAAAAGTCGCCACCGACGAGCAGCCCGGCCGCGGGCAGCACGGCCAGCGCGGTGAAACGCCCCTGTCCATTGGGCTGCCCCGGCGGCAAGTCGAAAGTCGGATCGTGCGCGCCGGTCGGCTCCAGTCGCAAGAGCCCGCCGCGGCTGCGGTAGTCGAAAAACGCCGCCAGGATTCCGCCGTCGGCCTGCAAGGCGATCGCCTCCACCGCCGAGGTCAGCACCGCGCTCGGCTTGAAGGTAGGATCGACCCGCCCTGTCGGGAGCAGCCGCACGAGGCTCGCGCGCGGCACGCCATTCACCCCCTCGAATGAGCCGCCCACGAGCAGGCGCCCATCGGCATCGAGCTGCAGGCACGTGGGCTGGTTCGCGGCCGACGTCGGGATGGTCGGCATCTCCCAGGCAGGATCCGCCGTCCCATCCGCACGCAAATGCGCCACCCGAGTGTTCGGGGCGCCGTGGTAGATCGAACCGTCGGGGGCGACGATCATTTTCCGGATGCCGCTCGCCACCGTGGGTTGGAAGGTCGGATCGAGCGTGCCATCGGCGAGCAGCCGCGCGAGAAAGCGCCGCGGCACGCCGCCGACGGTGCCGAAAACTCCCGCAAAGACGATCCGGCCATCCGGCTGCGCGCCGACCCCGTACACGGGGCCATTGGGCCCGGGCGTCGGCGGGTGGAAGGCGGCGTCTAGCGTGCCATCGGACGCCAGCCGCACAAAGCTGGCTCGCTCCAGCGTGAGGCTTTGCCCGGCGAGGATCAGCGTGCCGTCGGTATACACCGCCATCGACTGGGCGAAGCCGGCATAGTGGAAGATGGTGAAAGTCGGATCGAGCTGCCCATCCGCATTCAAGCGCACGACCGCGTGCGGCGCGTCCACCGTGCCCGGCGCCACCGTGAAAGTGCCCGCGACCACGACTTTGCCATCCCGCTGCGCCACCAGCGCGTCGATGTGCGGATTCACCCCGAGCCCCGCGGTCCCGGCAAACGAGCCTGGATCGTCGATGTCGTAGATGGTCACCAAGGCGCTCGGGACCGGATCGAGGCTGGCCCCGCCGGCGCCGCCGCCGAGCGAGATGAAAAACACTTCATCGCCCTCGTTCACACCGTCGGTGGCGATCGGGATCGCCACCGTCTGCTCCGTCACTCCGTCTTCAAAAATGAGCGTGCCCGTGGTCGCTGCGAAATCCGCGCCCGCCTTCGCCGAGCCGTCGGCAGTCTCGAATTGCACCGTGCTGCGCCCTTCGGTGCCGAGCGTGCGTCGCACTTTCAGCGTGATCGCGCCCGCGCCTTCGCGCACCGCCGCCGGCTCCGTCTCCCACGCGAGATGGCCGGGCCGCGCGTCGTCTTCGATCGTCACGATGACTGACGGGCGCAATCCCGCGGCCGGTTCCGCGCCGAGCACGACATAGAAGCTGCGCGCGCCTTCGATGGTCGCATTGTCGGCGATGGGGATCTCGATTTCGTGCAGCACCTCGCCCGGCCCGAAAGTGAGCGTGCCCGAGCGCGCGGTGTAATCGACGCCCTCACGCGCCTCGCGGTCGAGCGTGTAGTAATCCACCGTGAGCGTCCCCGCAGTGCCGCCGCGGCGGACCACCTCCAGGCGCGCGCTGCCGCCCGCTTCACTCACGTGATGGCCGGCCCACACGAAACTCGCTGTGCCCGCTCCCGGCAGATCGAGCGGCCCGCCGCCCACCCCCAGGACCGCCGTCTACTCGCTCGTGGCCACGACCCTCGCCCCGCTGCGCAGCAGCGTGAGCACGCCGCTGGGCGAGTAGCCGCGGACCTCATAGGCGGGGTCCACCGTGCCATCCGCCCGCAAACGCAGCAGGCCCGCCGCGCCCGTGACGATCGCCCCATCGCGCTCGAGGAAAAGGCTCGCAAGCGGCAGCGCATTCACCACCGGCAGCGCCGCGGCGTCGAAGCTCCGATCGAGCTGGCCGTCGGGTGCGAAACGCACGAGCGCGCGTGTGCCGCCGGCGCGCAGCGTGAATTCGCCAGCCGCGAGCAGGCGGCCATCGGGCTCCAGCGCGAGGGCGTGGGCGGTGCAGACGTTTTCATTCAGCCGCGCGTCGGTGACAAAGCTCGCATCGAACTCCCCGCCTGGATGCAGCCGCGCCACGCCAGGCAGCACGCGATCGCCCAGCCGCAGACTCCCGCCCCCGACCACCACGCGCCCATCGGGTTGCACCGCCAGGGCTTCGATGAAGCCCGTGATCGCGCAGGTGAAAGTGGGATCGAGCGACCCATCGGCCCGCAGGCGCGCGAGCGTCGTCTGCGTGTTGCTTCCGGGCGCGAACAAGCTGCTCACCACGAGCACTCGCCCGTCGAGTTGCAGGGCCATCTTCTGCACGCTATCGCCGATCGAGGCTGGCGCAAAGCTCGGGTCGCGCGCTCCATCGGGGAGCAGCCGCGTGAGTTCCTGCTGGTAGGAGCGCAAGCCCGACGCCACCACCAGCAGCCGGCCATCGGGCTGCGCGACGATCTGCGCCACGCGCGCCGTGAGCGGAAACTGCACCAGGCCCGGGACGAACGGGAGCCCCCCCGGGGAACCCGGAAGCGGAAACTGCGCATCGAAGGTCTCGTCCGGCGTTCCATCCGCCAGCAGCCGCACCAGCGAGTGCCGCACGAGGCCGCCGTAGCGGGTGAACCTTCCGCCCACGATCACGCGGCCATCGGGCAACTCCACCGCTGCGGCGATCGAGCCGTAGATGTCATCGAGCGAGCCGGTCGGGGCAAAGCCCGGATCGCGCGAACCGGCGCTGTCATTGTCGCGGATCGTCACCACCGCCATGGTCGCCGCGCCGAGCGTCGCGCCACCGGTGGGCGAAGAGAGCGTCACGGTGAAAGTCTCGGAGCCTTCGCGCAGCCCATCGTCGAAGATCGGCACGCGCACCGTCTTCACATTCTCGCCATCGGCCAGCGTGAGCGTGCCCCGCGCGGCCGCGTAGTCCACGCCTTCGGTGGCGGTGCCGGAGGTCGGGGTGAAATCGACAGCGACGCTCCCCACTGTGTGGCCATTGCGCGTGGCGGTGAGTTCGATTTCTCCCGCTCCTTCCGTCGTCTCGATCGCCGAGACCCGCCACTCGATGACCCCCGGCCGGTCGTCATCCACGATCGTCGCGGTAGCCGTGGACTCGAAGCCGAGGGTCGCGCCGCCGGTCGGCGAGTGCAGCGTCACGAGCACCGTTTCGTCCGGCTCGGTGAGCGTATCGTCGAAGATCGGAATGGTGATCGTGTGCACGGTCTCTCCCGGCGCAAAGACCAGCGTGTCGCCGAGTGCGCCGAAGTCACCCGCGCCCGCCGTGCCGCCGGTCACTGCATATGCCACCGAAACCGTGCCCGCATTTCCTCCCTCGCGCACCACCGCGACCGTGAGCGACCCGGCCGCTTCCGGCGCCGCATAGACGGGCCACGCCATGCGGAGAGTCCCTGCGCCCGGCAGTGGCGCAGCGCCCCCGAGCACGCGTGCGAGCACGTTTCCCGTAATGGAATCGGCGGCCACCACGACCCGCCCTGCCACATCCAGCGCGAGCGTCTTGAGCTCTGGCGTGGCCGCGACATCGCCTACAAAAGTGCCGTCGTGCGTGCCATCGCGCAGCAGCCGGACCATTCCCAGATGCGACCCCGCCGCGATGATCGCGCCGTCCGGCTGGAGCGCCAGCTTGCGATAGATGCCCGCCGTGAGAAACGAGCTCAGGGCAAAGGTGGGATCAAACGCTCCGCCCGGCAGAAGACGATACACACCCTGCGATGCGGCGATCAGCATGCGCCCGTCAGGCAGGGCCGTGAAGCTCCGTACATAGTCCACCCTGTCCAGGCAGAAGGTGGGATCGTGCGTGCCATCGCGGCGCAGGCGCACCATGCCCGAGGCCGCGACGCCCGGTGGCTGGAGGTTAAATCCCGCGACGAGGATGCGGCCATCGGGCAGCACCTCGAGCCCCGTGAACCCCGGCGCCGAGAGCTGCGCGTCGAACGAGCGATCCACGCGCCCATCCGCAAAGAGGCGATCCACCGTGCGATCCACCTCCTCGCCGCGCCGGAGGAAACGCCCCGCGATGACGATGCGCCCATCCGCCTGCACGGCCACCTTCGTCACATCGCTATAGAGGGGGCCCAGCTCGATTTCCGCGTCGAAGGCCGCATCCACCGCGCCATTGGCCAGCAGCCGCACCAGCATGGGACGGGCAACTTCGGAGAAGCGGGTGAACGCACCCGCGACCAGCACTTTTCCATCGCGCAGCGGGAACGCCTCCACTCCGAGGTGCACATCCGGCCCTGTGCCCGCATCGAAGCTCGCATCGCGCGCCCCGTCCGGCATTAGCCGCGCGACTCGTCCGCACGGCGCTCCATCGTACGCCGTGAACGAACCCGCGATCAGTGATTTCCCATCCGGCAGCGCGGCGATCGTCCTCACCGAGTCGTTCGGCCCTCCGCCGACTTGAAACGTCGCATCCCGCGCTCCCGGCGCCGCATTCCCGACCGCCCCGCACAGGATCCCCAGACAGACCGCGGCCCCCCGGATCATCCGCGCAGCATTTCGAGCGATTTGGGGGGCCGGCGACACCGCCGGAGGATGTCCGCTGCCTCCGCGTGAGTCAATTCAATGCGTGGCACTCAATCCCCCTCGCGATGGGAGCGCGGCGAAAGGCGTGAGACTTAACCGACTCTTAACAATTTTCCCCGCCCGGCGAAGCCGACTCTTAACAGTGGTGGCGTCTATTGTTTGCAAGCAACCGCGGCAACTCGCGGCCCGCTGTGCGAAAAACCCGATAACTCCAAAAACAATCCGACAATGAAAACGACTGCAAAACTCCTCCTCCCGATCCTAGCGTTCAGCGCCTCGATCATCTGCGCCAGTGCGCAAGAAAAGAAAGACGAACAGAATTCTGATCGCCGCCGTGGCGGTGACCGCGGCAGCTTCAATCCCGACGAATTCCGCAAGCAAATGTCCGAGCGGCTCAAGACCTCGCTCAAAGTCACCGACGATGAATGGGCCGTCATTTCTCCTCTCATCGAGAAAGTGCAGACCAAAATGCGGGAGTCGATGGGCAGCCGCGGCTTCGGTGGTGGAGGCCCGGGAGGGCAGGGTGGCCCCGGTGGTGGCGGCGATCGTCGTCGCGGTGAAGGTGGCGGTAGCCCGACTGCGGGAGCGCCCGGCGGTGGTGGCGACAGTCAGCGTCCTGATCGGGCCGCTTCGCCGGAACGCGATGCTCTCCGCACCGCGCTCGAAGATGAGAAGACCTCGCCGGAGGATATTCAAGCCAAGCTCACGGCGCTGCGCGAAGTGCGGAAGAAGTCCGAAGCCGATCTCAATGCCGCTCGCGAAGAGCTCCGCAAGGTGCTCTCCGTCCGTCAGGAAGCCGCGCTCGTCGGCATGGGGATGCTCGAATAGCTCTTCATGATCGGGACCCCTCCAGTCTCTGTGAGTGCATCCAGCCAGGCTCTTCTGGCGTCCATGGTGGAGCGGCAACAGCTCTCCGCCATGGACGCCGAAGCGCTGGAGCGCGAGTGCGCGCTCGGCTTCCGGGCAGATACGGAAGAGGCCGTGCTGCGCTGGCTGGCCCAGGAGTACGGTCTCGGCTTCACCGCGCTGGAGGGCATCGAGCCAGATCGCGCGCTGCTCGCCAAATTCTCCGCGCGCATCCTGCTCAAGGAAGAGCTGCTCCCGCTCTCCGAGAAAGATGGCGTGGTCGAGGTGGCCGCGAGCCGGCTCTTCGCGACGCCAGGACTCGATAGTCTGCGCGCGGTTTCCGATCTGAAGTTTCAGCCGATCCTCGCGCCGAGCGAAGCGCTCCAGCGGGAGATCAAAAAGCACCTCGGCGTCGGCGCCGATACGCTCAATCTGCTCGAACAGGAGGAAGGCTTCCAAGTCGTCTCCGAAGATCGCGAAGATTCTGGCGATCTCGACAAAGCCGCGGAAGACGCGTCGATCATCCGTTTCGTCAACCAAGTGCTCGGCGACGCCATCTCGCTGCGGGCTTCGGATATTCACGTCGAGCCTTTCGAGCACGAGCTGCGCATCCGTTATCGCATCGACGGGCTTTTGCAGGAAGTGCCCGTGCCCACGCAGATCAAGCGCTTCCAGCCGGCGATCGTTTCGCGCATCAAAATCTTGAGCAATCTCGATATCGCGGAGAAGCGCGTGCCGCAGGACGGTCGCATCAAGATCCGCGTGAAAGCGACGGAGGTGGACATCCGCGTTTCGGTGATCCCGATGCTCCATGGCGAAGCGGTGGTGCTGCGTTTGCTCCGCCAGGAGGCTGGGGTGCTCGGCCTCGATAGTCTCGGGATGGCCGAGCGGGAGCGCGGGCTTTTCTCCCAAGTCCTCGAAATGCCGCACGGCATCGCGCTCGTCACTGGTCCCACCGGCAGCGGCAAGACGACCACGCTCTACAGCGCGCTCCATCAGATCAATGATGCGGTACGCAAGATCATCACCATCGAAGACCCGGTGGAATATCAGCTCAAGGGGATCAACCAGATCCAGGTCGCGGAAAAGGCCGGGCTGACTTTTGCCCGCGGACTCCGCGCGATTTTGCGCCACGACCCGGATGTCGTGCTCATCGGAGAAATTCGCGACCGCGAGACCGCGCAGATCGCCGTGCAGGCATCGCTCACGGGGCACATGGTCTTTTCCACGCTCCACACCAATGACGCGCCCGGCGCGCTGACGCGGCTCGTGGACATGGGCGTGGAGCCGTATCTGGTCGCCTCCTCGCTCGAGGCCGTGATCGCGCAACGTCTCGTCCGTGTGCTCTGCCCGGATTGCAAAGAGCTGGATACCACCGCGCGGACCTCGGCGCTTCGCGAGCGCGTCGAAGCGCTGCGCTACGCGAATATCTACGCCGCGAAGGGTTGCCGCAGTTGCCGCATGACTGGCTACAGCGGACGCCGTGCGGTCTTCGAACTCATGACCATGAGCCCGACGATCCGCGAGATCCTGCTCCGCGGGGGTTCGAGCATTGAGATCAAAAACGCCGCCCGCCGCGAAGGAATGCGCACGCTGCTCGAAGACGGCTGGCGGGTGGTGAAAGACGGCACCACCACGCCTTCCGAAGTGATGCGTGTCTCGAAGGACGAAGGCAGCGACGGCTTTGCCGTCGGAACATGATCATGGACGCCACACCTTACATTCCATCGGGACCACTCCCGTCGTTCCGAGACTTCGCGCGCGCCGACGAAGCAGAAATCCGGGGAGCATCCGCGTCTCGCGTGTCGGTTTCGGCGTCTTGCCGGAACGAACTTCCCGATGAGTCCGCTCTGGCAGAAACGTCACTTGATGAAGAGACGGTGGCCTGTTCTGCGGGCGCGGATGCTCCCCGGAGTTCCGAGTCCGCACCTCAAGAGCCCGCCGAATAGTCCACCCGATGGCCGTCTTCGAATACAAAGCAGTGCAGGCGAACGGCACGTCGATCCTCGGCACGATCGACGCCTCCGGTCGCCAGGATGCGGTGCGGATGATCGAAGAGCGGGGACTCACGCCGGTGCGCATCACCGAAAGCGTCGCGACTGCGAAGAACGGAGCGCGCGGCGCGAAGCCGACGGGCGCAGGCCAATTCGCCTGGCAGTCGAACCGCGTTCCCTTCGCCGCGCTCGAAGATTTCACCCGCTCCCTCTCCAGCCTGCTCTCCGCCAATGTTCCGCTGAGTCGCGCGCTTACCATCTTGTACAAAGAGACGTCGCATCCCGTCGCGGCCGTGAAGTGGCGCGAACTGCACGATCTCGTCATCGACGGGGTCCCGCTTGCGGAAGCGATGAACCGTTCGCCGGACGTCTTCCCGCGCGTCTATGTCGCGATGGTCGAAGCGGGTGAGGCCGGCGGCTTTCTCGATGTGGTGCTCGCACAGATCGCCGACTTTCAAGCGCAGGAAAAAGAGATGCGCGCCAAGGTGATGGCCGCCCTGATGTATCCCGCCGTGCTGCTCTGCCTCGCCGTCGCGGTGCTCATCTTCCTCCTCGTCTTTTTCATCCCACGCTTTCAGACACTCTTCGCCGGCTTCGATGCGGCGCTGCCGGCGCTCACCCAGATCATCGTCGGGATCAGTAATTTTGTGCGCAGCTACGGCTTCTATTTGCTCGCGGCGATCGTGGCCGCGATCTACTTCGGGCGCGCCTGGTTTGCGCGCGAAAGCAGTCGGCGGCTCTGGGAATCGTGGCTCCTGCGCACGCCGGTCGTCGGCCCCCTCATGGCGCAGATCGCCATGGCGCGTTTTTGCCGGATGCTCGGCACGCTGCTTGGCGCCGGAGTCTCGCTGATCAGCGCACTTTCCGTCGCGCGCCGTTCGCTCGGCTACCAGACGCTCATCGACCTCGTCACGGATTCCACGGAGCGCGTGAAAAAAGGCGAGGCGCTCGGCGCGAGTCTGGCGGGATGCAAAGCGCTCTTTGGCGGCTCGACGCTCGAGATGATCGCCGTCGCGGAGGAAAGCGGGCGCCTCGACAAGGAACTGGTGCGGCTCGCGGGCGTCACCGAGATCACCCTCGATCGTCAGCTCAAGACCGCCGTCGCGCTGGCCGAACCGCTCATGCTCTTCGTCATTGCCGGATTCATCGGCACGATCTTCGTCGGGATGGTCATCCCGATCTTTACCATTCAGGACTACATCAAGTGATCACCTTTCCACTCATGAAAATGCCAACCGAGATCCATCCCATGAACATCGAACATCGAACATCGAACACTGAACATCGAACGAAGGAATGCGCATCGAACGGCTCCAGCGTTCGACGTTCGACGTTCGATGTTCGACGTTCGATGTTATCTCCGCGCCGCAGGACGAGCGCTTTCACCCTCGTCGAAATGCTCCTCGTCCTCGTGATCCTCGCGGTCCTCGCCGCGATCGTGATCCCGAAGTTTTCCGGCCGCAGCCAGCAGGCCAAAGAGACCGCCGCCAAGACGCAAATCTCCAGCATCGAACTCGCCCTCGACGCCTTTGAGGTGGACACCGGCTCGTATCCGCAGGGCAGCCTGGACGGCTTGCTCGACCAGCCGAACAACGCGCAAAACTGGAAGGGTCCATATCTCAAGCAAGGCGTGCCGCTCGACCCGTGGGGCAACGCCTACGTCTATACCTATCCCGGAAAAAATAACGCCAACGGCTATGACCTCATGTCCGTGGGGCCGGATGGCCGCAGCGGCGGCGACGACGACATCACGAACTGGCAGACCAGCAAATGACTGAGTCGCGCCGCACCTCCGCTTTCACGCTCGTCGAGCTCATCGTCGTCATGGCGTTGCTCGCGATCGTGCTGGCCTTGTCGGCGCCGTCGCTGGCGCGTTCGATGCGCCAGCGAAACCTCGAAGCGGAAGCCGCGCGCTTCCTCGCCGCCACGGAGTATGGCCGCAATGAAGCCGTCTCGCAGGGCGTCCCGATGGTCCTGTGGATCGACGAAAAGACGCGGCGCTTCGGCGTCGAGGCGCGCTCGGGATTCACCGGCGATCCGGCGCGCGCTCGGGAGTTCGAGTTGCATCCGGAAGTGGAGATCGAGACCGAGAAAGTGATCGCGCGGACGGCGAAGGTGCAGCCCATCGAATTCGCGCCCGATGGCGCGCCGGCCACGACGAACATCGAGGCGGTACAGCTCAAAGACCGTTTCGCGTCCGTCGTGACCATCGCCCAGACCACTGATGGTTGGGGTTACGAGATCCTGAAGGAGGTCCGATGAACCGCCGCGAGCACGGCTTCACCTTCGTCGAGATTCTCGCGGCGTTGCTTTTCCTCGGGATCGTGATGCCAGTGGTGATCGGCGCGCTGCAGGTTGCGAATCGCGCGGCGGTGCTTTCCGAGCGCGCCGGGGTGGCGGTGCAGCTTGCGGAAAACAAGCTGGCAGAACTCCAACTCGGCGACGCCTGGGACTCGTCCTCCTCGACGGGAGAGTTCGGAGAGGATTGGCCGGGTTACCGTTGGGAACTCACGAAAGCGGATTGGGAAAACGGCGTCATGACGGAGCTGCAACTCGCGGTCCTCTTTAGTGTGCAGGGTCGCGAGCAGGACGTGCGGCTGAGTACCCTGGTCAGCGAATCGCTCTCGGAGGAACCATGAGACGCACCGCGTTCACGCTCCTGGAACTAATCATGGCCCTCGCGGCCTCGGCGGTCATTCTGGCCGCGATCTACGGCGTCTTTTCCCGCGCGGTGCATCTCCGCGATGCGGCCACGACCCGCGTCCGCGAAGCGCGCATCCGGGGCCACGCCGCGACGATGATTCGCGACGATCTGCGGAATGCGCTCATCTCGGGATCGACGACGGCGACCGCGCTCGGCTCGATGCTCACGGGATCGCCGGAGGGCAAGGAGTCGAGCTTCCCCGGCTACCTCGCTTTCACCACGACCACTGGGCGCGACGCGGATGAAACGCCGACGGCGGACGTGCAGCGGATCGAGTACTACATCGCGAATGATCCCGAAGCCGTGGATCGCAACTCGGGAATGCTCGTGCGGACAGTGGAACGCACGCTCCTCGCGCAGACTCCGGAGACGCCGCCTGAGACGCCGCTGCTCCATGGCGTTGAGAAGATGGAGGTCGAATTTTACGACGGCACCAGCTGGCAGAATGCGTGGGAGATCACGGAGACGGAGAAGACCCTGCCGGAAGCGGTGCGGGTGCGTCTTCAGCCCGCGACCAGCGCCCGCGGGGAACGCGTGTCACCGATCGAGATCGTCGTCCCGTGGACCACCCATTCGTGGATCGAGTCATGAGAATGCGCACTTCAGCGAATCTCGCGAATGGCCGTGAAAGGAAGAGTGCGTCGTGCGCGGAACTCCGGGGAGCATACGCGTCCCGCGTGTTGGTTTCGGCGTCCCGCCGAAACGGACTTCCCTCCGCGCTCTGCCAGATGGGGGTTCTCGCGGAGACCGTGCGCGGGTGGAAAGTTCGTCGCGGCGGGACGCCGCGACCAACACGCGAGACGCGTATGCTCCCCGGAGTTCCGCGCCCCACGCCCCCTCTGGTCCGAGCCTCCGTGCTCATCGTCGTTCTTTGGGCGACGCTCGGGTTGGTCAGCGTGGCGCTTCTTTTCGGACATTCCATGACGATGACTTATCGCGGTGCGGACAATGAACTCGCCGGACGCCAGGCCGCGCAGGCGATCGACGGAGCCGCGCGTTACGCCGAGACGCTGCTGAAAAATGCCGTGATCCCCGGTGTCCTTCCGGAAGCCGCCGAATATCTCAGCGATACGATCCCGGTGGGTGAGGCGACCTTCTACATGATCGGACGCAGCCTGGATCCGGGCAATGGAACGACGCGCTCCTTCGGGCTCATCGACGAGTCCGGGAAGATCGACTTGAACGTCGATGCCACGGCTCAGGATCAAGCCAAGGCAGTCGCCGACCTCAACGCGATGCTCAAGCAACTGCCGGGGATGACGGACGAACTGGCGGATGCAATCAAGGACTGGCAGGACGCCGACGAAGACGTCTCCGAGTCTGGTGCGGAAACCGAGACTTACTCGCGATTCACTCCCGCTTACTCCTGCAAGAATGGCCCATTCGAATCCATCGAGGAACTCGCGCTGCTCAACGGGGCGACGCGCGAAATCCTCTACGGCGAAGACACGAATCTGAATGGCGTGCTCGACGACAATGAGAACGATGGCGATGCCTCCGAGCCAGCGGACAACGCGGACGGCAAACTCGACCTCGGAATTTTCGAATACGTTACCGTCTTCAACCGTGAATCGAACAAGTACACCAATAGCAGTGGGACGAGCGTCGCGCGGATCGACATCAGGGACATCCCGCAAGCGACCCAGGATCTCACTACTTTGATCGACGAGAAACTCGGCAGCGGGCGCGCGCAACGCATCATCTCATTGGTGGGTGCGCAGCCGCCCTTGGATAGCGTGCTGGAGTTTTACCTCCGCTGCAAAGGGAGCGCGGGCGTGCTTGCGGAAGATGAGTTTGGTCTGCTGGTCGATGCCCTCACCACGACGACCGGGGAATATCGATCCGGGCTCATCAATGTGAACACTGCGAGTGAGGCCGTGCTCACTTGCCTTCCAGGGATTGGCGACAAGGCGGCGGATGTTGTTTCCAAACGGCTGAGTCGGGTCACGCAGGATACAAATATCGCGTGGATCGTCGAGGTCATCGGGGATCCGGGCGCTAAACTCGCGGGGCCGCACATCACCGGATACTCTTCGCAAGTCACGGCCGACATCGCCGCCGTCGGACGGAAGGGGCGCGGCTATCGTCGTGAGAAGGTGGTCATCGACCAGAGCACGGGGACGCCGCGGATCGTCTATCGGCGGAATCTCGCGCCGCTCGGGTGGGCGCTGGGCAGCGAAATCCGCGAGGAACTCGCGCAACTCAAGGAGCAGGCGCAATGAACTTCTCGCTCGAAGATTTGAAGAAGCGTCTGCAAGTGCGTTCGGTGCTCGCCTTGAGCATCGAGTCCGGGCGCATCGCGGTCGCCGTCGTGCGCCATGATGCCGGCCGCCAGCGCGTGTTGCGTTCCTTTGCTCTCTCGACGGGCGCGGACGGGCTGCTCGCTGATCCGGAAAAGGCGGGGCGTGATCTAGCCGCGCATCTCGACACGGCTGGCGTGAAGGAAAGGCGCAGCGTCGTCTGCATTCCAGCGAGTTGGGCACTCATCGCGACCACCGACGTGCCCGCGATGGCGGAGGACGAATTGCGCGGCTACCTCGAACTGCGGGCGGAGCGCGAGTTCCCGATTCCCGTGGCCGATCTGCGGATCGCGCACTGTGGCTACGCGCTGCCGGATGGCGCGCAACGCGCGACCGTCGCCGGCTTGCCCGCGAAGCGCATGGAAGCCGTGGAGCGTTTCCTCGCGGCAGCGGGTTGTCGTGCTGCCTCCGTGTCTCTGGGACTCGATGGCTGCGTGCCGCGCGAACCCGCCGAGGCGGCGCTGCACTTCATCGCGAATGGGACGCATGTCGATCTCGTGATCGCCGCCGGCGGCGGCATTGCGGCGGTGCGCACCCTACCCGGGGCTGGGGGAGCGAGCGCGCTGCCCTTCGATGCGGAAGGCTTTTCGCGGGAAGTCCGCATCACCCTTGGGCGTCTGCCAGAAGCGGTCCGCCAGCAGGTGCGCGAGGCCCGTTTCGGCGGCACGCCCGCGACGGCCGAGGAACTCTGCATCGAGATCCGCCAGCAGCTCCGGCGCATGGGCATCGACAGCCGGCTCGAGCGCCCGGAGCCGGCCGACGCAGATCAACCCGGTGCGGCGATCGAAGCCGCGGGCCAATTTTTCCGGCACGCACCTGCAGCCTTCGAATTCCTCGCGCCGCAAGTCAGCCGCTGGCAGACGGTCTTTCGCCAGTTTGACGATCGCCGTCGTCGCTGGGTCGTCGCGGCGCTGATCGCGGCGATCGTTCTCCCGGTGGTTGTCTATTTCATCCGCTCGCGCATCGAGAGCAGCCGGGCGGCGGCGTGGCGCGGGATGAGCGCAAATGTCGCGGAACTCGAGGAGATCCAAGGGCGCATCCGGCAGTTCCGCCCGTGGTTTGAGCCAGCGCCGCAAGCTTTGCAGGCGATCGAAAGTGTCATCTCGGCATTTCCTGAAGGCGGCGAAGTCTGGGCGAAGAGCGTGCAACTCAGTGACGTGAATAAGGTGACGTGCAGCGGCTTTGCGAAAAACCAGCCGGCGCTCATGGCCACCCTCGATCGGCTCCGGAAAGGACCCAGCGCCAGCGAGGTGCAGGTGCAGCAAGTGCGCGGCGAAAATCCGATCCAGTTTTCTTTCACCTACAAATGGACTCCCCGCGATGCAAAGTAAGAACCGCGAGACATTCCTAAAGATCGGCGTTGGCGTGGTGGTCGGCCTCTTCCTGCTCGATCGAGTGGTGCTCGGGCCGGGCATCGAGAGCTGGAAGGCGCAGGGTGAGCGGCTCGCGGAACTCAAAGTGAAAGTGGAGCGCGGCCGGCAATTACTGGAGCGCGAGAAGTCGATTCGCGGACGTTGGAACGAAATGCAGCGCACCGATTTGCCCGAGGATGATTCGCTGGCGGAGAACGAAGTCTTCACTTCCATCGCGCGCTGGGCCAGCGCGAGCCGCGTGGGCATCACGAATCTCACGCCGCATCGCGGAAATCACGATGGTAGCTACGACACCTTTGAATGGCGCGCCTCGGCAACCGGCGATCAGGCCGCACTCGGCCGCTTGATCTATGAGATCGAAAGTGACGGGCTGCCAGTTCGGGTCGAAGAGTGTGAGATGAACACGCGCGACACCAAAGGCCAGCAGCTTGGGCTCTCCCTGCGGTTCAGTGCCGTGCGCATTAATGAAGCGAAAAGGAGTGCGCGATGAAGAAGCTGATCGCCCTCTTCCTGCTGCTCGCGCCGACGTTCACTCAAGCGGCGGAAAAGCCCGCGGGCTACGACACCTTTCAGCTCATCCGCACACGCCCGATCTTCGATCCAAATCGCAAGCCGCCGAAGAAGGAGTCCGACCAGCCGCGCGCGGTGACCCCGTCCCGGCCGAAGTCGGTGCATCTCGCGCTCACGGGGACGATGGTCACGGAGGCGCGGAAGCTCGCGTTTTTCACCGGCTCGCGTTCCGAGTTTAATAAGATCGTCAGCGTGGGGGAGAAGCTCGGGGACTACACCGTCGCGACGATTACGGCCAGCGAGGTGAAATTGGACCAGGCGGGCAAGCCGACCGTGGTCACCATGGGCAAGCGTCTGCAGCTCGAAGGCACGGAAGCAGACGCCGTGGAACCTGAGCCCGCGCCCGCTGCACCGGCGGGCACCAGCGCCACGCCCGCGGCTGATGGCAGTGCCGCGCCCGCCGCCAGTCCACCGAGCGGCGGGAGCCCGAGCGACATTTTGAAACGCATGATGGAACGCCGCGCCAAGGAGATAAAAAAATGAAAGACCCTCTAGCCATGAAACAAATCCACCCACACCGCTATCATGGATCGGAAGGCCGCACCCTATTTCTCCTCCTCCTCACGGCGCTGCTCGCCTGGACGCAGCCCGTCCAAGCGCAGGCGCCGCCGTTGCCGACTGCCCCAGACCCGAAGCCAAGTTTTGAAGTCGATCCACTCCGGGCACCTTCGAAGGCGATGCCCGTCCGCTCGGCGGTGGGTGCCGCGGCGGTGACCCCGCCGCAACCGAAGCAGGAGATCATGCTCAACTTCCAGGGAGCCTCGCTCAGCGACGTGCTCAACTATCTGAGTGAGGCGGCGGGTTTCGTCATCATCCAGGAGGCGCCGCTGACTGGCACGGTGAACATCGTCAGCCGTCAGCCCATCGGTCCGGAGGAGGCGGTCGATCTCCTCAATACGGTGCTCGTGGAGAAAGGCTTCATCGCCATCCGCAACGGCCGCATTTTGAAAATCGTGAACCGCAAAGATGCGCAGAAGCGCGACCTGCCAGTGCAGACCGGGAGCGACCCGGAGAAGATCCCGCGCAAGGATGAGATGGTGACGCAGATCCTGCCGCTGCGTTTCGGCGACGCGGCGAAGCTCGTGGAAAATCTCAAGCCGCTGTTACCCGATACCGCGACCATTAGCTCGAACGAAGGCAGTAACGCGATCTTGATGACTGATACGCAGACCAATATCCGGCGTATCGCCGAGATCATCAAAGCGATCGACACCTCAGTAGCCAGCATCTCGACGATCAAGGTCTATCCGCTGCAGTTTGCAAATGCGAAGGAGCTGGCCACGGTGGTGACGCAGCTCTTCCAGACGAATGCGACGAGCGGCAGCAGCCGGAGCCGCGACCGCGGGAGTAGTGGATTTCCGTTTCCCTTTCCTGGCAGTGATCGTGGCGGGGACCGAGGTGGCTCCAGTGGCGGGGACAGTGAAGCCCGCCAGGCGGGGTCGCGGGTCCTCGCGGTCGCGGACGATCAGAGTAATTCACTCATCGTCAGTGCGCCGGAGGATGTGATCCCGTCGATCACCGAGATCGTGACGCGGATCGACACGAGCATCACGGCAGTGACGGAGACGCGCATCTTCACTTTGAAACATGCCGATGCCACCGAGTTGGCGGAGATCCTGACCAATCTGTACAGCGACACTGGCAGCCAAAGTAATCGCAGCAGCAGCTCCAGTCGGGGCGGCAGAGATAGCGGCTCCAGTGGCGGGCCCGGTTTTCCGTTTGGAATGTTTGGTGGCGGATCGTCTTCGTCGCGATCGAGTTCCAGTGGCGACCAGAGCCAGCGTTCGCTCCAAGAGTCGAAGGTCGTGGCCGTGGGTGATCCGCGCACGAACTCCGTGCTCGTGATCGCCGCGCGCGACACCCTCATGGAGATCGCCGAGATGATCGGGCGGCTCGATGCCACCGATGCCAAGAAGCAGCGCGTCTTCGTGCATTCCCTCGAACACGCCGACGCCGAGAGCGTCGCCAATGTCCTGCGCGGCATGCTCGGCGATCAGACGGCGACGCAGAGTTCAGCGCAGAGCGGGGCCGCGCGACTGACCGAGCGCAGCGCGAACGGTGCGGCCATGGAATCGTCCTCCCAAGGAGTCGGCAGCGCGGGCGGAGGGCGCTCCTCCGGCGGACGATGAATCCAAACCTGATCACTCCCATGCCCAAAAATTTCTCTCTCATTGCCGCTCTGTGCTTTCTGCACGTCTTCGCGCTCCTCGCTCCGCAGCTCAGCGCGCAAGTGAGCCGCGCCGGCAGTTCCGGGCGCACGACTTCGAGCTCACGGAGCAGTACGGGACGCTCGGTTTCATCCTCTGGCAGTCGCAGCAGCACCGGACAGCGCCAGTATCGCAGTAATACCGAGCTCGGCGACGCGATGATCACCATCGATCCCGAGACGCGTTCGCTCGTCATCGTGACCGATGAAGACACGCACAACGAGATGTTGAACGTGATCAAGACGCTCGATAAGCCCAAGCCGCAGGTGCTCATCAAAGTCGTCTTTCTGGAAGTAACGTATAACAAGGGTTCCGACATCGGCGTCGAAGGCACCTACACCTTCAATCTTGAAGGAGGGAAGACTGCGACCACGGGAACGCGCACCACCACGAATACCCAGGTCTCCGGCACGAAAACGACGACCACCTCGCTCGCGGAAACGCTGGGCTCCGCTGCCGCGCTCGGGCGGGCGGTCACCGGTGGGAGTGGATTCAATATTCCCGTCGCGGGCGTGAACGCGACGGGACTCATCGTGCGGGCGATCGGTGACGATTTCTCCGCGACCGTCCGGGCGCTTTCGACGCAGGGTAAGGTCGAGGTGCTCTCGCGGCCTTCCATTATGGCGCGGAATAATCAGGAGGCCGTCATTGTGGTCGGTTCCGAGATCCCATTCATCACCAACAGCCGGATCGACAATACCGGCAATACCATCAACACCGTCACCTATGACGATATTGGCATTATCCTCCGTGTTACTCCCTTCATTACTTCCGAAGGCACCGTGGAGATGATCGTCGCACCGGAGATTTCCTCGCTCACCGATCAGACCGTGCCGATCTCCAATACGGTGAACTCTCCGGTGATCTCGAAGCGCTCTGCGGAAACCGTCGTGGTCACGCCGAATGGCAAGACCGTGGTCATCGGTGGCCTCATGCAGACCCAGCGGATCGATTCCGTGCAAAAAATTCCGATCCTCGGTGATATTCCGATTCTCGGTTTCCCTTTCCGCCGCACCATCAAGAGCGACGAGAAGAAGGAACTCATGATTTTCCTCACGCCCACCATCGTCAGCGACCCCCGCGAGGTCGATGCGGTGAATGTGGACGAACTCGGAAAGACGGAACTCGTGGATCGGGCGTTTTCGGAAAAGGAAAAGTCGAAATTCCTCCAAGGCCTGCCCCTCATGCCGGAACCGGAATATGAGCCGGAGATAACGCCGGCTCCGCGAGCCACTGCCGTGCGGCGGACCTCCCCGAGTAAGTTGCCGACGGTGAAAGCGAGCAAGCCTGCTCCCGCTTCCGAGCCTGACGTGCGCAAGCCCGCGGCTGTCATTCGCGCCAAAGCCACGCCATTCTAAAGCCCTAAACCAACGATCCTATGAATACGAATTCGTCTCTTTCCCGGCGTCATTTCCTCTCAGGTGTCGGCGGTGCTGCCGCACTTTTTGCGGTGCCCGGCGCGTTTGCGGAGGCACTCGTCCAGACTCCGCGTCAAACCGAGGGTCCTTTCTATCCCGACAAGCTTCCGCTCGATACGGACAATGACCTGCTGATTCTAAACGATGCTCTCACCTCCGCGGTTGGTGAGGTGGCTTACTTGAGTGGGCGGATTCTCAGTCCGAGCGGTGAACCGGTGCGCAACGCGGTGGTCGAGATCTGGCAGTGCGACGCGAGCGGCGTCTATATTCACAGCAAGTCCGGCGGGTCGGCCGCGAAGCGGGACGCGAGTTTTCAGGGCTTCGGTCGCTTCGTCACGGGGAGCACAGGGGAGTATCTTTTCCGCACGATCAAGCCCGTGCCTTACGTCCCGCGCACTCCGCATATTCACTTCAAAGTCAAAGCGCGGGGGAAAGAGCTGCTCACGACGCAATGCTATATCAAAGGTCATCCGGGTAATGAAAAAGATGGCCTCTGGAAGAGGACGGGTGACGAGAAGATGCGGAGCTTGGTGACGGTGGACTTCGCCCCGCTGCCAGGAGCGAAGGCTGGAGAACTTGCCGCGCGGTTCGATCTGGTCCTTGGCGTGACGCCGGAGGCTTGAACGGCACGGAAGGCAGCCCCTGAGCGGCGCTAGTCCGGAAGTAGTCAGGCTGCTAGCCGCGCGTCGCGAGTTTTGCGCCAGCCTGTTCGAGCCAAGCCGCGTCGGGCATGGCGTAGGGGCGGAAGGTTTCGAGGGTGCCTTCCTGTTCGTTGGCGAGCAGGGCGCGGTGCAGGCCGAGGGTGGCGGCTTTCGGCGTATCGATGAGGCTCGCGGAGTCGTTGGCGCTCATTTGGAAGATGACCCGCATTTCAAATTCGCTCAGCGCCTTCCGGCTCATTGCGCGGTTTACGTTGTTAAACGTATCGACGGTCGCGAAGAGATGCAGCCCGTGCGCGCTGCCTTCGGTGATGAGTTCGTTGAACTGGGCGCCGGGGTTGCCGGTGCTCTCTTCGTCGCCGGACGAAAAGCTGAAGTCATCTTCATGCCGGAGCTTCTTGAACTTCTGCAGGCCATGGATGAACAGGAAGACCGCAGGCTCGTTGCGGGAGGATTCTCCGGCGGCGTTGCGAGTCTTCAGATCCGCGGCGAGTCCACCCATCACCTCGGCAGCATCGTGACCCCGCGCCAGCGTCAGGCGGCCGGGAAGGGCGGCGGCGAGTTGGTCGATAAAGGTGGCTTCGGGCGTCTCGGGATTCGCACCGTGGAGCAGGATGAACCTCGCGGTCCCGGCGGGATACTGCGCGGCGAGTGCGACGATGGAGACGCCGATCAAAGTCAGCGCGTCGTCGTCGCGCTGACCGACAAGGAGCAGGTGATTGCCGCTCTGCCGCTGAAAGACCGCTTCGGTCGGACCTTTGATGGAATTGGGCGCGCCGAGCCAGCAGCGACCCACCGCGGGCGCGGTAGTCGGTTTCGATTCGAGGGCCGCGCGCAAGCGTTCATTCTCGCGGATGTCGGCCGGTGAATTACCTTCGAAAACGATCGGGCCTGGGTGCTGATCGTGATGCTGCTCGGCGAGTGCGCGCACCTTGTCGAGCCACTGATCGCGCTCTTCATCCGGCAGCCACACGACCTGGAAGGGGCTGTTCCCCTCGACCGCACCGGAGGCGTCGTTGTAGATGCCTTCGCCCGGTCGCGAGAGGAGGCGCGGCGCGGAATTATTGTCATCCATGATGAGATAGGCGTCGGCTTCGTTGCATTGCAGGGCCACGCGGATGGCCATCTGACCGAGCGTTGCGCGGGCGAGCGTGTAAGCACCGCCCAGGGTCTGCGAGCCGAGGATCACATGGATGCCAAAGGCGCGGCCCTGACGCACGATGCGATCGAAGAGCAGCGCGGCGCCTTGCGAGACGTTGTCGTCCTCAACGAAGAACTCCTGGAATTCATCGATCATCAGCAGCGAGCGCGGCATCGGTTCGGCCCCACCCTCGCGCTTGTAGCCCGCGAGATCCTGCACGCCGAGTTTGCGGAAAATGTCTCCGCGCCGTTTCAACTCATCGTCCACGCGTTGCAGCACACTGAGCGCAAATTCCCGGTCGCTTTCAATGGCCACGACGCGCGCATGCGGAAGGCGTTTCGTGGCGTAGCACTTAAATTCCACGCCTTTCTTAAAGTCGATGAGGTAAAACTCCACCTGCTCGGGACTGCACGCGAGGGCGAGGTTCGTGATGATGACGTGGAAGAGCGTGGATTTTCCTGAGCCCGTCTTGCCGGCGAAAAGCGCATGCTGGCGCGTGCCTTTGCCGATCGCGAGATACTGCAATTTCGTCGCCCCGGTGCGGCCCACGGCGATGCGCAGTTCGGTGGTCGTGTCGTGCGTCCACATCTCCTCGGGCTTCGGCGCGATCTGGAGGAAAGGCACCTCGACGCGATTCGAGTCGATGCTGGCTTTGCCGATCTTATGGACGAGCGCAACGGCGAGATCGGCGTCGGGAGGGGCATCGAGCGCGGCCGTGGCCGTGATCGCGGAGTGCGTGGTCTGGACCACGAGCGCGTCGCCCTGACGGCGGAGGCAGACGCTGCTCTTGCGGAGTTCAGCGGCGACGAAACCATCCGGCATCGACTGCCGCGGATCCCAATGGATGAGCGTGAAGACGCCGCAGCGCGGACCGCTGGCGGCGATGCTTTGCAGACGTTTCACCGCGGACTCGCTGAAGCTTGCGGGGAAATCCGCGACGACGAGAAAGTGATATTTCTCCGCCACGCTGCCTGCCTTGGCATTGTACTCCGTAATCGTGGCGAACTCATTGCGGAGATACATCTGGATGACTTTCTCGATGTGTTCATTGAGGTCGTCGAGCCGCTCTTCGATTTGCTCGCGCTGCGTCCAGATGCGGCGGTTGATGAGGCTTTCCTCGTGATCCCCGAGATGCATGAGTCCGGCGAAGTTTTGGCCGAGCCCGACGGGATCGATGATCGTGAAGCTGAGCTTCCCCGGCGGCGTGGTGGCGAGCAGGCGGAGGATGGAGTTGTTGATCGTCCCGACGACCGAGGGCTCGCTCGAGTCGTTCGTTTCAAAGAGGAGCGAACCTTCTGCCGGGAAAGAGAGGGCGAGGGGAATGGAGACGCGGGGCCCGCCGGGCAGGCCGAGGCGGGGATCCTTGGGGCCGGGCGAAGCGGCCTGCGTGAGGTCGAGTTCCAGCGCGCCAAATTTCACCGCGGGAGCGAAAGCCGTCGGTGCCTTCCATGCTTCCACCATCTCCGAATCCCACGCTGGGAAGCGCCCCTCGGTCCCCGCTTTTATCTCCTCGATCGCGGCATGCACCGGGAGGATCTCGCGCTGCCAGTCCGCTTCGAGCGCGCCCCAGCGGGCGGCTTCATCGGCAGCAAAGGCCGCGAGGTCCGCCGCGTGCGCTTCGCTGAGCGTCGTGCGCCGGGTGTCGCTGGCGCTCTGGATCTCGCCGAGCGCCGCGGTGCGTCCCTCCGCGAGCGTCGTGATTTTCGGCGCGAGCATCTGTTCATTGCGGGCAAAGGCACCGGGGAGTTGCTGCCGGAGTTTTTCCCGCCGAGCGGCGGCAAATTCACGCTCGAGGTCATCGGCGCGATTCCACTCCTCCTGGATTCCCTGCGCGAGGGCATCGTGCTCCTCCTGGAGGCGCTGCCGCTCCGCTGCGTGATGCGCCGTGGCCTCCGCGGCACTCGCATCATGCGCCCGCACGGCCATCCCGAGCGCACCCGCCAGCTCCGAAGCCGTGGCTTTCGACTGACTGAGCCCGATCCGGTGAATGAGGACGACGAGGATGATCGCAACGAGCGTCGCTCCACCAGCGATCATCGGCGCGTCGGGATTTGCCCGCAGGACGAGCCAGACGATCAACCCCACGACGGCCAGGATCGGGAGCACCGCCGGGAGCGGCGCGTAGCTAAAGAGACGCGGCAGGGCGAAGCGGCGGAACTGGCCCAGCTTCTCCTCCGCGACCGCGAGCTGACTCTTGAGTTCAGTGAGTGAAGCCTGGTGATCGCCCGTGCCGATGGGCCCGCCCGCCGGCGCCGTGCGTTCACTGCGCAGCATCTTCTGAAAGGAACTGCAGCCGCCAAAAGCATTCCACGCGCGCTGCTCGAGCTTGCCATGCGCCGTGCGCTGCTCGCCGAGCCGCGCGACGAATTCCGCAAAATTCCCGTCCTCCGCCTTCAAGTCCACCGGCAGCGCCTTTTCCGCGCGGAAGTGCCGCATTTGCAGCCCGGTGAGGTACTTCTCCTTTTCATGCTGCGCCCGGGTCTTGAGCTTTTGCATGCTGTTCGTGTGCTTCTGCTGGATGCCCATCCGCCGTTCCTCGTGAAAGGCCCGGACGCGCGTTTCCTCCGCCGTCACGCCCTCCTCGGTCTCGGCGACCTGCGCCGCGAGCCGGGTCTCGAGGGCCGCGAGCGCCTCCCGGTTTCGCCGATTCAGCGCGGAACGGCGGATGTTCAGGTCGCGCGTCAGTTGCTCCTCGCGTTGGGCAAACTCCGCCGCGGTCAGTTTCAGTTTTCCGAAGAGGTCGAGACTCCGGGTGACTCGTAGGTCGATGTCGCTATTCACAATCGATGCGGACCTTTCGCAAAAGCCCATCCAGTTCCTCGATCACCGCCGCCGCGCGGGCCAGGTGATGCGGGAGATCCTCCAGATAGGTGTGTTCAAATTCCCGAGCCTTCACGTCCCGCCACGATTCCTTCGTCTGCTCCCACTCGGCCTTCAGCTCCTTCGCCGCCTGCAGCAGATTCGACGCGCTCGCCCGGCTCATGATCCGGCGGCCTCCGGCGGGGGCCCCGCGAGCTTCGGCGCCGTCTCCGCGTAAGCTTCCAGCGTCTTCTGCGCCTGCACCAGAAAGGCGATTCCCTTCGGCAGATCGAAATCGAGCACGAAGCGCAAACTCTCGATTCGTTTCAGCAGCGGCTCCGCAGAGGCGTCAAAATCCCGGGTCCACTTCTTCACCAGGCGCATCTTTTTCTCCGCGTGATCCAGCGCCTCCTTCGCCTTGCGCACCGCATTCTGCTGCGCCGAGATGTTGTCACGCAGATTGGAAAGTTTCGCACTTAGCAGCTCCTGCTGCGCCGCATCCAGGAGCTTCCGCTGCTTCCGGATTTCCTGCTCCCAGTGGGTCCGCCGATCATTCTGCAGCCACCCGCGCGTCCGCCGCACCTCGTCGCCCACCTCATCCACGCTGCGATGCGCGTGACCGAGAAAGATGATGAGATTTGCCCGGAACGCCTCCAGCGCGTCGAGCGACGTGACATGCGCCTGCGGTGCCATGGCCTAGCGCTGATCCAGATATTCCTCGATGCGTTGCGCCTTGCGCAGGAGGTAGGGTGTGTGTTTTTCCGACACCTCGACGAATTTTTTCAGCACCTTCATCGTCGTCAGGAATTCCTCCGCAAACTTCTCCGCATCCTGATCCTGCCAGGTGCTCCCGAGCGCCGCAAAGCGCGCCTGCAAAGCCCCCGCCCGGACCTGCACGTCGTCATTGAAGCGCTTCAGCTCTTTGGCGAAGCGCCGCACTTCCTCCGGGTCCATGATCGCTTGAGCCATAGGGAATATTGCTGGGGTTTTAGGATTCGCTCCAAGGCTACTCGCAGCGTGAGCGCCCGGGATCTTTGCAGGTGGGGAATCTCTATGAACTCCCTGCGAAACGCAACGCGCGAGAGCCGCGAGCGGATTGTTGGTTGTCGAAAGGGCAAGACCGGCGATTTTCCCGCCCTTGGAAATTGCATGATCGACGTCCTCTACCAGCGCGGCCTCGAACTTCCGGCCCACGGGCTCTGGCTCGATCCGTGGGAGGCGCGGCCGTTTGCTTTTGTCTCCCATGCGCACAGCGATCACACCGCGCGGCACGCGGAGATCATCGCCAGTGTGGGCACGGCGCGGTTGATGCAGGCGCGCCTGGGTGGCGTGCGGCGGGAGCAAGTGCTGGAGTTTGGGGAGCGGCGGGAGTTTGGGAATTTCGCGATCACGCTCTTGCCGGCGGGACATATCTTTGGCTCGGCGCAGGCGTTCATCGAGAGCGCGGCGGGGACGCTTTTGTACACCGGTGATTTCAAGCTGCGTCACGGACTCTCCGCGGAACCCGCCGAATGGCGGCAGGCAGACACCTTGATCATGGAGACGACCTACGGCCTGCCGAAGTATCGGATGCCGCCGACGGAGGAGGTGCTCGCGCGAATGATCGCGTTTTGCCAGGAAACGCTGGAGGACGGTGCGGTGCCGGTGCTGCTCGGGTATTCGCTGGGCAAGTCGCAGGAGATCCTCTGCGCGTTGCTCGCGGCGGGGCTGACGCCGATGCTGCACGGGGCGGTGTGGAAGATGACGGAGATCTACCGGCAGCTTCGGCCAGGTTTCCCGACTGGTTACGAACCTTATGCGGCTGGTGAAGTCGCGGGGAAGGTGCTGGTCTGCCCGCCGAGTGCGAATCGGACGGTGATGGTCACGCGGATCAAGAATAGGCGGGTGGCCTCGCTGACGGGTTGGGCGCTCGATCCGGGGGCGAAGTATCGGCTGCAATGCGATGCCGCTTTTCCACTCACGGATCACGCGGACTATCCGGACCTGCTCCGCTACGTGGAACTCGTGCAGCCAAAGCGCGTGCTCACTTTGCATGGCTTTGCGGCGGCGTTTGCGCGGGACCTGCGGGCGCGGGGAGTGGAAGCGTGGGCCTTGAGCGAGGATAACCAACTGGAACTCGCCTTACCCACGGAGGAGAAGCAGCCGCGGATTTCGCAGATGGCGCGGATTTCTGAAACGAGCGCCGCACCCGTGTTCTCGGGGCCATCCGCGGTGTCCTTTTCAGCGGTCGCGGAGTTTGCGGCTTTTGCCGAAGCTGGCGAACGCATCGCCTCGACGACGAGCAAGCTCAAGAAGACGGCCGTGCTCAGCGAGTATCTTCGTTCGCTGGACGCCGCGGCGTTGCCGATCGCGGCGGTCTATCTCACCGGCCACGCCTTTGCGCAGGCGGAGGCGAAGGCGCTGCAAGTGGGCGGCGCGGTGATCCGGCAGGCGCTCCTGACCGTGAGTGGCTTGAGCGCAGGGGAGTTTCGGACTATCTCGCGCACCCACGCAGATGCGGGGAAGACGGCTTACGAAGTGCTCCTCGAGCGCACGACTCCGCAGCCGTTTAGCCTCGTCCAGTCGCGGGAGTTTTTCGCCGCGCTCCAGGCCGCGCGCGGTCCTTTGGCAAAAGGCGAACTCCTGCAGGCGCGCCTCGCGACCCTCGCGCCGCTGGCCGCGAGCTACGTCGTCCGGATCGTCACCGGCGACCTGCGCATTGGGTTGAAAAGCGGGCTGGTGGAGGAGGCTATCGCCGCGGCGTTTGACGAGCCAGCGAGCAGCGTGCGCCAGGCCCACATGCTCACGGGCGATCTCGGCGAAGTGGCCACGCGGGCGGCGCAGCACACGCTCGGCGAGGCGACGTTGCGCCTCTTTCATCCGATCCAGTGCATGCTCGCCAGTCCTGAGCCGACGGCGGCGGCGATCTGGGCGCGGCTTTCCGAACTCGATCCCCAGAGCATCACTTCGCCCGCCTGGGCCGAGGAAAAATACGACGGCATCCGCGCGCAGCTTCATGTCGCCGGTGGGCGGGTGGAAATTTTTTCGCGCGATCTCCGCCCCTTGACTGGCGAGTTCGCCGATCTCGCGAGCGTGGCCGGCCAGTTTGCTCGCCCGGCGATTCTCGATGGTGAACTGCTCGCTTTCGATGACGGTCGGCGGCTCACCTTTTTCGATCTGCAAAAGCGGCTCGGACGCAAGACGGAGAACGATCTTTTCCTCGCGGCGAGCGCTGTGCCGGTGATCTTCAAAGCCTTCGACTTGCTCTTTCTCGACGGCACGGCGCTGCTCGATCGCCCCTTGCACGAACGTCGCACTTTGCTCGAAAGCCTCGCCCTCCCGCCGCGACTCGAGGTCGCGCCCAGATTCGCGGTGGCCTCGGCGGACGAGGTGGAGGCGGCTTTTGCCGCAGCGCGCAAGCGGGGTCACGAAGGGCTCATCGTCAAAGAATGCGCGAGCCTCTACACGCCGGGGCGGCGGGGTCAGGCTTGGCTGAAGTTTAAAAAGGAACTCGCCACGCTCGACGTCGTGGTCGTGGGCGCGGAGCAGGGCCATGGCAAACGCAGCCACGTGCTGAGTGACTACACTTTTGCCGTCCGCGACGATGCCACCGGCGGGCTGCTCACGATCGGGAAGGCCTACTCCGGCCTCACCGACCTGGAGATCGAGGAACTCACGGAACACTTCACGGCCACGACAGTCGCGCGTCGGGGGAAGTTCCGCGAAGTGCATCCCGAGATCGTCCTGGAGATCGCCTTCGATTCCATCCAGCCAAGCGCGCGGCACGCCAGTGGACTTGCGATGCGCTTCCCGAGGATCAAAGGCATCCGCCGGGATAAGACGCCCGCGGAGATCGATACGCTGAGTGCGGCGCGGATGCTGGTGGCGGGGCAAAGGACGAAGGATGAAGGATGAAGAAGGTGGGCCTTTGGCGCAGAATGGATCTCTAATTCCCACTTTCGGTTTCATCCTTCATCCTTCATCCTTCATCCTTCCGATGGATCGCCTCCTGATCGCGTCCACTTTCTGTTTCCTGTTAGGGTTTGCTTACACCATGCACGCCTTGGGAGCCCGCGTGTACCGGCCTTCCCGGTTAAACTTCTTCGCCATCCTCGGCGGCTTTCTTTTTCAGACCATGTGGCTCTCGCAGCGCGGCCAGTTGCTCGGCCGCTGCCCGCTCACAAACTTCTTCGAGGTCCTCATCTTCCTCGCCTGGTCCATGGTCTTGCTCTACCTCGCGATCGGCACCTCCTACCGCCTGTCCCTGCTCGGCGTCTTCACCTCGCCGCTCGTTTTCCTTTTTCAACTTGGCGCGATGCTCATGGTCCCGGATCATCTGGCAAAGCCGCGCGGCGGGCTCAATCCCTGGCTCGAAGTCCACGCCGCGATCTCGGTCATCGCCTACGGAGCCTTTGCCCTGGCGGGCGTTGCGGGACTCATGTTTCTCGTCCAGGAGCGGCAACTGAAGACGCGGAAACTGCACTCGATCTTCCACCATTTACCGCCCATCCACGACCTCGCCATCGCCAATGGGCGCTTGCTCCTGACGGGCTTTGGCCTGCTGGCGATCGGCATCGGCGCGGGCTTTTCCATGGGGAATCTCATGGCGCATCGCGGGGCTCTCTACTGGTCCGTGGGCGTCTGGATGCTGTATGGGTTCGTCGTCGCCGCGTGGTGGCTGCGCAAGATCAGCGGGCGGCGCATGGCGTGGCTTTCCGTGAGCGCGTTTGCCTTCGCGCTCCTGACCCTTGGGGGGCTAATCTCCCTCGGCAAACCGGGTTCCTTCTGACTGATGGAAATCCTCTGCCTCGGCCTCAGCCATCACACTGCGCCCATCGAAGTGCGCGAGAGATTTGCCGTGCCGGACGCCGAACTGGGCCCGGCCGCGGCGCAGCTCGCGAAGGCGACTGGGGTCAGCGAGGCGGTGATCGTCTCGACCTGCAATCGCGTGGAATACTACGTCGCCGCGGAGGACGCTGCGGCGGGGTTCGATGCCGTCCGGAATTTCGTCGCAGCGCGCGTGGCGACGCCGGAGGGCGAGGCCTTTTTCCGCCACGCGACGGGGCAGAGCATCCGCCACCTTTTCCGCGTCGTCGGTGGCTTGGAGTCGATGGTGCTCGGTGAGACCGAGATCCTCGGCCAGGTGAAAAAAGCCTATCTGGCCGCGCAGACCGGCGGCGCCACTTCGCGGCATCTGAACAAGCTTTTCCAACGCGCCTTCAACGTCGCCAAAGAGGTGCGCACAAATACGAACATCACGCGCGGCAGCGTCAGCGTCGGCAGCGCCGCGGTGGAGCTGGCGGAGAAAATTTTTGGCAAGCTCCAGCACTGCCACGTCATGATCCTCGGCGCGGGCGAGACCAGCGAACTGACGGCCGGCGCGCTCCATGCGCGGGGTGTGAAGTCGATCTTCGTCGCGAATCGGAGTTACGATCGGGCCGCTGCACTCGCGGAGAAAATGGGTGGTAAGGCGATTCACTTCGATGGCTGGCAGGCGGAGTTTCACGACGTGGATATTCTCATCGGCTCGACCGCCGCGCCGCATCACGTCCTTACGGCTGCTCAGCTCGCACCCATCATGCGCCAGCGCCCGGATCGTCCGCTTTTTTGCATCGACCTCGCCGTGCCGCGCGACATCGACCCCGCAGCCAATGACCTCGACGGAGTTTATGTTTATGACATCGATTCGCTCCAGGCCATCGCCAGCCACTCGATGAATATCCGCCGCCAGGAAGTGACGATCTGCGAACAAATGATCGAGCGGCACGTCGTGGAGTTTGGTGAATGGCTCGCTGGCGGCAGCACCCAGGCGGGATTGCGCTACTCCAGTGCGGTGAGCGGCAGTGCTCCGGAGGGCGTGAAACCGTGAGGCAGGAGAAGTGTGAGGGATTTGAGGCGCCGCGCGTGCTTTGCGGGACGGAGAAACGCCAAACTTCAAACTTCAAATTTCAAACGCCAAACGGTGGGCGTGCGTGCTCTGGAAAATTTGGCGTTTGGCGTTTGGCGTTTGAAGTTTGGCGCTCCTTTGTCGGGTTCTCGGCGCCGGGGCATTTGCTTTTCCGCCCATGAACACCTTCCACCTTGGCACCCGCGGTTCCGCCCTCGCCCTGGCCCAAGCCGAACTCACGGAACGCGCCCTCGCCCTCGCCCTCCCGCAGCTCCCGACCGAGCGGAAAATCTTCATTACGCGCGGCGACAAGAAGCTCGATCTGAGCCTTCTCAAAGCGAACGAGGCCGGCGGCAAAGGCCTTTTCACCAAGGAACTCGAAGACGCGCTGCTCCGGGGCGAGATCGATGTTGCCGTGCATTCGCTCAAGGATCTGCCTGGCCATAATCCGCCGGGACTCGACATCACCGCCGTGCTCCCGCGGGCCCCGACCGCGGATGTGCTCATCGCCAAAACCGCCGGAGGTTTCGACGCGCTGCCCCACGGCGCGCGCCTTGGCACCAGCAGCGTCCGCCGCGCGCGGCAACTCCGCTGGCTGCGCCCCGATCTCCAGATCCAGGAATGGCGCGGCAATGTGCAGACGCGCCTGCGCAAACTCGCGGCGGCGGAAGACATCGCTGGCATTCTCCTCGCGCAGGCTGGCCTGGAGCGCCTCGGCTTCGACTTAAAGGATGGGGCCCTCGTCTTTGAGGAAACAGTCTTCCACATTGATCCACTCGGCGGGCGATTGCTGCCGGCGATCGGGCAGGGAGCCATTGCCCTTCAAAGCCGGGCTGATCGCCCCGAAGTCCGCGCGATTTTGGAAAAGATCGATCACCGCGAAACGCACATCGCCATCCGCGCCGAACGCGAATTGCAGCGCCTGCTTTCCGGCGACTGCGCCATGCCCGTCGGTGCTCTCACGACCCTGCGCGGCGACCGGCTCCATTTGCGCGCGATCCTTTTCCCCGCCGACGAAGCGCACTCCCCGAAGCTCGCGGAGGCGGAGGGCGCAGCCACCACGCCGGAGTCGGTCGCGGCCGCGGTCTTCGCGCAACTCGAGGCGAAGTAGCGCGCCTGGCTACGGCGTCCAGGTAGTCTTCACGCGGAGGAACTGTTCCGGCACGGCGCTGAGTAAGTGGGTCGTGCGGATCGTGACGCGATCGAATGCGCCCTGATCGACAACACTCGTTTCTACGGTCGCGCCGGGCGAGGGATCCCAGACCATCAACGCGGTGGACACTTCCACCGTGTAAGTAAGATCATAGGCATTCTTGCGGCGGGAGTAAGTCAGGGTCGGATAACCCCCCTCGATCGCGACGAAAGGCGCCAAGGCCGTGCTGCTCCGGTGCGGGTCGCCGTCGAAGGCGTATTCGAGCAGGTTCGTCCAGCCATCGCGCTCGGCGTCGGCGTTGATTCCGCTGATCGCGTCATTCAGCAATTCAGCCGCGCTGAATTTGGTGGATTGCCAGACCTCGAAGGTCGGCGGCGTGCTCGAGAAGTTGAGCACGAGATTGTTGCCGCTGACCGTGAGGATAAAGCCACCGACGAAGAGGTCGTTGTTATTCGCGAAGTTTGTCGTCTGGAGCAGGAACTTGGAGCGATCGAAGCCCACAATGCCTCCAGAGGCAGTCGCGATGATCCAGGAGTTGTTCGCCGCATTGTTAAAGGTCGGGACGACGCCGGGCACGTTTGCGGCCGTGAGGCCGGTGATATCGATCACGAAACGCTCGCTGGACGTCGCGGTGATCGTGAGCGGCCCGTTGATGTTGTGCCAATCGCTGCCGGAGGGGCCGCCTTGAGTGTCATTGGCGTGATTGATTTGCCACTGATAGGCACCACCGGGGGCGTAGGTGGCCGCACCGGTGGTCATCTTTCCGACGAATGAGCCAGGGGCGAAGGTGGCGCCTTGCTGGATGGTAAGCGCGCCTGCGAGCGTGCCCGTTCCGGTGAAAGTGCCACCCTCGAGGGTTGTCGGTCCGGAGAAGGTCGCACCAGTGGGGAAGGTCAGGGTTCCGGTCCCCGTTTTGATGATGGCTCCAGTGCCGGTGATGGTGCCGGAAAGATTGCCGCTGCCGAGAGTGAGGCTGGCGCTGCCGAGTTGCACGGCGCCGCCGCCGGTGAGTGCGGCGATCGTTTGGTCGAAGTCATTCAGGTCGAGCGTGGTGCCTGGGAGGAAGCCGATGACGGAGCCAGCGGGCAGCGTATTGACCGCCCCTGCTTGCAATGTTCCGGCGGTGATCGCGAGCGGCCCGGAGTAAGTATTGGCCCCGGAGAAAATCATCATCCCCGTGCCGATCTTCTCCAGGCTCATGATACCGCCGTAGCCACCGTTATTCGCAATCGCGCCGCTGAAATCGACGGTCGTCCCAGACTCCGCCCGCAATTGCAGCAGACGGTGGCGATTGTCGCCGCTCGTTCCGAGCAAAAGGTTTCCGGAAAAGACGGCGTTGCCTGCGGTGATCGCGTCGGGAGCGATGCTGTTGCCGACGATCGCCGCGCCCCCGCTGCCGGAGAGCACATCGATGGCGCGCGGGATGGTGATGGAGCCGGTGCTGTTACTGGCAAAGACGCCGGTACTCGCATTGCCGCTGCGTCCTCCGAGCAAGACGTAAGCTCCCTCCGCAGCGCCGAGCCCAGCTCCGTTGTTGGTCAGCAGCGCGCCTTCCGCAAGGATGAGTCCGCCGGTGAAGGTGTTGTTGCCGGTGAGTTCGAGGATGCCATTCCCGGTCTTTAGTAAGTCGGAATACAACCCACCCGAGATCGCTCCGGACAGACGCGCAAAGTCACTCGTCGAGTCGGGATTATCGATCACGCAAATTTCCCGTGCGCGATAGTTCGGGAGCACGCTGGGGCTGGTGAGGTTGAGATTGTCGATGAAGGTGATGCGGCGGTCGGCGCGGGCTGAGCCAAGGATCAGGGCGTGGCTGGGATCAATAAAGTACGGTTGCTCCCAAGTAAGGGTACTCACGCCGGCACCGTTGAAATCCACGGATGCGTGGGCCCCCACGGCGGCAAAGCCTCCGCTGCCTTTGTCTTCCTTCGAGAGCCCCGTAACGATCGGCGTGCCGGTGTCGTCCCCGCGCCAATTCAGGTTCCCATTGGCGATCCCGAGCGTGGGGTTGTAGGTGCCGCCGCCGATCAACTCGATGACGCCGCCGCGGAGTTCGACCCGGCCGCCTGGCAGGCTGGTGCCAGGCGTGGCGCGGATGGTGCCGGCATTGATCGTGAACGGACGGAGTAACGTGGAGTTGGCGGGATGGGTCAGAATCAGCGTGCCTTCGCCGGCTTTGGTCACGGCATTCGTCGCGGTGGAGACGCCGACGGCGAGCGAGGCTTCAATCGTCAGCGCGGCACTCTGCACATGGATGTAACGGGCGCCACCGGGACCGGTCAGTCCCCCGGTGCCGCCTCCGGTATTCGTGATGGCGTAGTCGGTGTTGCCGCGGAGGAGAAGGCCATTGGTGGAAAGGGAGCCCGTCGAAGTAATGGCGAGACTTTGCCCAGGGGCGCTCGGCGCGAGGACGAGGGAGTTCAGCGAGAAGGTGAGGGCACTCGCGATGGTCCCGGAGCCCGCGAGGAGCGCGTTACCGGTCGGCGAGGACGAGGCGGGGAAAGAGGCGGTGGCGGCTGCGCCGATACCATTCGCGCCATGGGTGGCGAAGCCCGCGCCATGCACGGTGGCCCAGCCGACGGAGCTATCTGCCGAGACATTGCTCCGCGAGAGCAGGTTATTAAAGAGAAACGGCAGGCCGAAGACGATCCGCGGTACGTTGCCTGATTGGCCGAGAGTGAGCGTCGCGCCCGCGGTATTTGTGGCGGTGAAATCCACGGTGGTCCGGGGCGCGCTGGCGCTGTCCCGCGAGTAGTTCGCGATATTCAACACCGTAGCCGCCGTGACCCCGGCGCGATGGACCACTCCCACCTTGAGCGCTCCGGCCCGGGTTTGGGTGGCGCTGCCGAGTTGCAGGCGGGCGACCGTTTCCGTAGTCCCCGCAGTATGACCGATTAGTTGGAACTCGCCGCCGCCGCCGACCTCGATGCCAGTCGCTCCGCTGTCGCGCAGTCGATTGGTGATGTTGAGCGTCGCATTATCGAGCACAAAACTTCCGCCCTGGAGCACGACGGCGGCGGCGGTCGAGGTCGCCAGAGAGGTGTTCCCGCTAAAGATCAGCGTGGCTCCGCGACCGGCCACGACATCGCCATTCACGGCGAGCGGACCACTGAAAGTTTGCGTGCTCGTCCCGCGGATCACCACTGCGCCCGCGTTGGTGCCGGGGGCTGTGGCCGAGTTACCCAGGCTGCCGGCAAAGGTCGCGTCGTCGAGCATGAGGAGGAGAATGTTTTGGCCATTTCCCGTCGTCGCATCGCGGGCGAGGACTGCGCCGCTGTTCCCGGATAGTTCGCCGCTGCTCAGCTCGGAGTTACAGCCGAGCGTCGAGGAGCCGTTCAAGGTGATGCGATTGGCGCGCAGCGCAGTGCGTCCGGTATCGCCGTCGTTGCTGAAGCGCAGGTCGCCGCCGATCAGAGTAAAGCCGCCGTGGAAAGTATTCCCTGAAGGCGTGCCCGGAGCCGGACTACCCAGGCGATAAGGACTTGGCCCTGATCTCGTGATCAGCCCCGCACCGCTCAAGGCACCATTCAAAACCACGCTCCCCAAACCAGTCCCGGCGAAGGTCATCGGCTTCGCCACATCCAGCGCGGCGTCGATCGTAAAAGCCCCCGAGCGATTCTGCGAGATCTGCGCACCGAGACCGCCAAAGCGCAGCGCATTCCCCGCGATCTTCTGCGCTACGCTGCTCGTGCTATTGAGTTGCAGACCGCCTAGTAAGAACGGCGCGGGTGCGAGGTCATTGGTCGTTGTGTAAGTCGCGGCGCCGCTTCCGCCAAAATCTAGCACGGTGCTAGTGCCACTGATGGGGACGGAGGCTGGCGACCAATCTCCGCCCACGCTCCAGTTGTCCGTTACGTTACTCCAAAGGCTCGTCGCGCTGTGGGCGCGCAGCACTGCCGACCAGAGCAAGACCATCTGCAGTAAGGATCGGGTGAGACGTGAAACTCTCGATGAGGACAACATAGGACGGATGCATGAAGCCGCTCGCGCGAATCTACGAGGACAGGCTGGAAGCCTGCGCCACGACTTGGGGGGCTGCGCTCTTACTCGATGCGCTTCGCCATCGCCTGCGCAGTGAGGCAGAGCTCGGCGGCGCGGAAGGCGTGCTCCTGGGTCATCGCGTTTTCGGTCCGGTTCAGGCAGTCGAGGATGAGCTGGCCGAAAAAGGGGAACCCCACTTCGCCATGGCAGCGGATGTGGTGCTCACCTTTGCCATCCACGAGATAAAGCTGATCACCCTCCGTCTCGCGCGCCACGTCGAGATACTTGCGCAACTCGATGTAACCTTCAGTGCCGAGGATGAAGGCGCGGCCATCACCCCAGGTGCTGAGGCCCTGCGGATTCAGCCAGTCGATGCGGATGTAATTCGTCGCGCCATTGTCCGCCAGGAGGTTCGCTTCACCCCAATCTTCGAACTCGGGATACTGTTTGTGATGATAGTTCGCCACGGCCGCGTGGACGACTTTTACGTTCTTCGCGCCGGTCCAGGAGAGGAATTGCTCGAAGTGATGTGAGCCGATGTCGGTGAGGATGCCGCCCGTTTTTTCCTGCGACCAAAACCACGCGGGCCGGCTCGCTGGCGCGCTGCGATGCGGCCCGATCCCGAGCACCTGCACCACCCGCCCGATCGCGCCTTGCTCGATGAGTTGCCCCGCGCGCACCGCGCACTCCACGTGCAGTCGTTCGCTGAAATAGACCATGTACTTCCGCTTCGTCGCTGCCACCGCCGCGCGTGCCGCCGCGAGTTGGTCGAGCGTCGTGAAGGGTGTCTTGTCGGTGAAATAGTCTTTGCCCGCCGCCATCACGCGCAGTCCCAATGGCCCGCGCTCGCTCGGCACTGCCGCCCCGGCGACGAGCTTGATCTCATCTTTCTCCAGCACCGCTGCCTCGCTCGAGAGCGGCTGCACGCCGGGAAAGGCGGCGCAGAATTTCTCCACCTTCACCGGGTCGGGATCATAGACGTAGCGCAGCTCGCCGCCTGCTTCGGTGAGACCTTTGCACTGGCCGTAGATGTGTCCGTGATCGAGGGCGATCGCGGCGAAAGGAAATTCGCCCTTCTCCACGACGGGCGACGGTTTGCCCTCGGGCGCGTAGTTCATGCCGTCTGCTTTTTGGTGAGCCATAGAGAGCGTACCTTGCCGGAGCGCCCGCCGTCCTTCCACGGAAATTTCGCGCATCCTCGCGGCAATCGCCGCCTGCCGCGCCCGACTGATGGCGCCGGGTTTTGGTTAAAAACGCAGAGGCGCGGAGTCGCAGAGGTCGCAGAGCAGAAGGCCGGTGAGGAAGGCTCGCGCGGTTTGCTGCGGTGATATTCTGACCGCCTGCGCGGCCTCAGAGTCTCTGCGTTTCAAAATCCTTACCGCCCCTTCCGCTTCAGAGATCCGGTTTACAGCCCCTCGGGATGGCGCGCCGTAAAGCCCGCAGGCGACCGTGGCTCCACCCGCCAGCGGGGACCTTCGTCGCCGCGACGGCCGGTCGTATCCAGCCGCAGTCCGGCGACGGTGGCGAAGGTGTGGCCTTTTCTTGCATACACGGTGATCCAACGGCCGGGACCGGGATTGCCAAATTGCGCGAGTTCGCGCGAGGCGGCGGGTCGCTCGATGGCGTCGGCGTGGTGGAGGAGGAAGGAGACCGTGCCCGAGCAATCGTACCCTTTGTCGTAAAAGCTGCCGTGACCGCCGCCCCAGACGTAGGGCTTGCGGGTCAGGTGATTGGTCGCCCAGATCGCCCGTTTCACCGGCAGCGGCGCATTTTCCGGCGCGTAGGCGATGCCGCCGCGGACGATGGCTCGGCTGCCGGGCACGGTCGGGCCTTTGTTTGGCGGCGTAGCGGAAGTGTAGGCCGCATCGCCGGAAGGCGGGACGGCGAAAAGCACAGTGGCTGCGGTGAGGAGCGAGAGCGGAGAGAAGCGCTTCCAGTTCATGCCATCGTCGCAGGTGCAGAAACTGCACCGTATCCGGAGAAAAGTTTGAATTTCCATAATCACTCCGCGAAGCCGCGCCCCCGCCGAAGCCACCAACCCGCATGCTCGTCGATCTTCTTGAATACCTGATCACCCCCTGCTCCTGGCAGGCGCGGTCGGTCGGTTTCCTCACCTCCAGCCTCCAGGTGCAGGCCCGCTACCGCCGCTGCCGCCGCGCCTGGCAGCCGCATCTCGATCGCACCCGGAGCGTCATCCTCGACGCCGCGCAGTCCTGCGCGCAGCGGCGCAAAGTAGTGATTCTTGGTGCCGGTCTGCTCCACGACATCCCGCTGCGCGAACTCTCCGCGCTCTTCCGCGAAGTCGTCCTCGTGGACCTCGTCTTCCCCTGGTCCAGCCGTCTCACCGCTGCCCGCTTCCGCAATGTCCGCTGCCTCGCCACCGACATCACCGGCACCATCGACGCCCTCGCTGAAGCCGCCCGCGATCCCGCGCTGCCGCTCCCACACTCCGCGCCCACTTTATTTCAAAACGACCCCGACCTCGACCTCACCGTCTCCGTCAATCTCCTCTCGCAACTACCCTTTATTCCCAAGCGCTACCTCCAGCGCAAAAGTTTCCGCCCAGCGCGCAGCGAAGCCTCCCTGCAAACGTGGTCGCGCCACCTTCAAGACGCCCACCTCGCCTACCTGCAAAGTCTGCCCGGTCACATCACCCTGATCACCGACATCGCAGGCACTCGGCACACCCGCGACGGAGCCATCGTCGAGCGCTGGGACAATCTCCACGGCCTGGAACTACCCACCCCAAGCGCGACATGGGAATGGCCCCTCGCCCCAGCGCCGGAGTCCGATCCGGAATTCGACCATGTCGTGAAGGTCGCCGCATTTTCCGAGTGGAAGAGCACCCGATGCGAGAGATTGATCTGTCGCGCGGCGCCAGTAGAACGCCCGCGCACCATCCTTTGTGAAATGGGGCGGCGTCCTTTGGCGTTCGCCGTTCGCCGTTTGGAGTTTGGTGTTAGGAGTTTGAAGTTTAGCCCCGCGCAATGGCCTCGCGATTCTCACCCGCCATCCGAAGCGACGGCGCCTGCGGCGGGCTAAACTCCAAACACCAAAGGATGATACTGCTCCATTTTCCCAAAACTCGATGCGGGGCAGGAGAGCGCCTGAAAGGTGACCCAGCGGCGTTCCCGATCGGGCGGGCGATCGGGGCAGCATGCGGGGCCGCCTTCCGGCATTTTGCTTGAAAGGGGAGGCGGGCGCTTCTCCACTGCGGGTCATGAATCGGCTGCAAAAAATTCTCGATGTGAAGCGGGCGGAAGTTGCGCGGTTGCTCCCGCGTGCGGAAAAGCTGCGCGTGGCGGCTTTGCAGCGGGATGATTTCCGGCCCTTCGCGGCAGTGCTCGATCGCGGGCCAGAGGCGCTGGGGCTAATCGCGGAGGTGAAGAAGGCGAGCCCGAGTGCGGGGGTGATTGCGGCGGATTTTGATCCGGTGGCCATTGCGCAAGGGTATGAAGCGGCGGGGGCGCACTGCCTTTCGGTGCTCACGGATGAGCAGTTTTTCCAGGGGCATCTGAGCTATCTCACGTGCATCCGGCAGGCCGTGGCGTTGCCTTGTTTGCGGAAGGATTTCATCATTCACGATGTGCAAATCTACGAGGCAGCGGTGGCGGGAGCGGATGCCATCCTGCTCATCGTCGCGGCGCTCACGCAGGCGGAACTCGAGGCGCTGAATCGCACGGCGGAAGTGTGTCAGCTCGATGTGCTGGTGGAAGTTCACACGCGCGAGGAACTCGATCGCGCGCTGGATCTCGGGGTGCGCCTGCTTGGGATCAATAATCGCAACCTCACCACTTTCACCGTGGATCTCGCGACGACGGAGGTGCTGAGTGAGGAAGTCCCGGATGAGGTGATCCTCGTCTCGGAGAGCGGGCTGAAGACGCGCGCGGATACTCAGCGGGCTTTCGCGGCGGGGTGTAATGCGATCCTCGTCGGCGAGAGTCTCATGCGGACGGGGGATGTCGCGGGGCAGGTGGCGGAACTGCTCGGCGTGAGCACCGGTCCGGCGTAGGCAGGAGTCTTCTTCTTCCTCTGCTTCCCATTGGGGAGGAAGAGGAAGAGGGTGAGCGCTACGCTCCTTTCGTCCCAGCGTTCTCGAAAAGCGCTCGCCAGTATTCCAGCCGTTCCTTCACGCGCTTTTCGTGGCCTTGATCGCCGGGTTCGTAGTAGCGGCGGCCTTGGGGGAGATAAGCTTGCGGGACATACGCGCCCTCGAAGTTGTGGCTGTACTGGTAGCCTTCGTGGCCGAAGGCCTTCTTCGCGCGCTGGCTCCCGCCGTCGCGGAGATGGCGCGGCACGGCGAGGGTCACGCCTTCCGCAACTTCCTTTTTTGCAGCAAGGATGGCGGCGTAGGCGCGGTTTGATTTCGGCGCGGTGGCGAGATAGACGGTGGCGTGGGCGAGGGGAATCTGCGCTTCGGGAAGGCCGATAGATTCCACCGCCTGCTGCGCGGCGACGGCAAGGATGAGGCCCTGCGGATCGGCCATGCCGATGTCTTCGCTGGCCGAGATGACGAGGCGGCGCGCGATGAAGCGGATGTCTTCTCCCGCGTGCAACATTTTCGCGAGCCAGTAGAGGGCGGCGTCCGGGTCGCTGCCGCGGATGCTCTTTATAAATGCGCTGATGGTGTCGTAGTGCTGGTCGCCGTCGGCGTCATAGACGACGGCCTTTTTCTGGATGGATTCCTCGGCGATCGCGCGGTCGATGCGGATCACGCCATCGGCACCGGGCGGGGTGGTGACGACGGCGATCTCGAGCGCATTCAGGCAGCGGCGGGCGTCACCATCGGCCGTGATGGCGAGATGCATGAGGGCGTCGGCGGCGATCTCGATGCGCTCCTGGCCGAAGCCGCGCGTTTCGTCGGCCAGCGCGCGCTTTTGCAAGGCGAGGAGACTCTCGGGAGCGAGCGGCTCGAGTTGGAAGACTTGCGAGCGCGAGACGAGCGGGCTGTTGATGTAGAAGAAAGGATTGTGCGTCGTGGCGCCGATAAGCCGCACGGTGCCGCGCTCGACATCGGGGAGGAGCACGTCCTGCTGGGCCTTGTTCCAGCGGTGGATTTCGTCGATGAAAAGGATCGTCTTCACGCCGCTGGTTACACGATTCGCAGCGGTGGCGATGACGCGGCGGAGATCGGCCACATTGCTCTCCACGCCGCTGAGCCGCTCGAAGCGCGAACTGGTGGCCTGCGCGATGATCTCGGCGAGCGTCGTCTTCCCCGTGCCCGGCGGGCCGAAGAGGATGATCGAGGAAATGCGGTCCGCCTCGATCGCGCGCCGCAGCAGTTTGCCGGGACCGAGGATGTGCTCCTGCCCGGCATACTCGTCGAGCGTGCGCGGGCGCATGCGCTGGGCGAGGGGCGCGGCGGCGTTCGTCGCCGGGGTGGGCTCGGAAGGTGTGGGGTTGGAAAACAGGTCCGACATCGCGGAGACGGTAAGCTGCGGAATCGCAGATGACGAACCCGAAGCCAAGCGACGCTCAGCTTCCAGCAAGGAATGGCAGGACTGGGAGCGCGGGAACGTGTAACTTCAGGGAAACAAAAAGAAGGAGTCCTCAATGAAATCAATTCTCGTCCCCGTGGATTTTTCTGACGCCACGCCCCAAGTCATCGAAACGGCCACGCAGATGGCGCGCGCTTTCGGCGGGCGGATCGTGCTCCTGCATGTCGTCGAGCCGGAGCCGGATTTTGTAGGCTTCGAGCCCGGGCCCGTCCCGCTGCGGATGAGCGTGGCGCGTGATTTTAAGGAAGAGCATCTGAAGCTCGAGGAGCTCAAAAAATCCCTCGCCACCTCGGGGCTCGAAGTCATGGCCCTGCAGATCCGCGGTTCCACGGCGGACAAAATCCTGCACGAAGCCACGACGCAGGAAGCCGACCTCATCATTATGGGTTCGCACGGCCACGGCGCGCTCTACGAGATCCTCGTGGGCAGCGTGACGACCGGGGTGCTGAAGAGCGCGCAGTGCCCGGTGGTCGTGGTGCCAGTGCGGCGGAAGGAATAGTGAATGGTGATCGGGGATGGGTCAGGGGATGAGCGCACGCTTGCGGCTGCGGAGGCAGCCCGCTACGGCGTACGCCATGCGCCCGTTCCTCCTCCTCGCCTTCATCGCGTCCACTGCTTTTGCGGCAGAAGACTATCCCCTCGGCCCCGACTCGCAGCCGCGCGAGGTGCCGCACGGCGCGGTGAAAAAGATGCCAGCGTTTGAGACCAGTGCGGTCTTCCCGGGCACCACGCGGGACTGGTGGCTCTACGTCCCGGCGCAATACCGGGCCGACAAACCGGCGTGCGTCATGGTCTTCTTCGACGGCGGCGGTTACGTGAAGATGGATGGCTCCTCGCGCGTGCCTGTGGTCTTCGACAATCTCATCGCCGCGAAGCAAATGCCGGTGACGATCGGCGTCTTCATCCAGCCCGGTTCCTTCAAGGCCGGCGCGGTGGCCGGTGCGAAGGATCGCTCGAATCGCAGCTTTGAATACGACTCGCTGGGCGACGCCAACGCGCGCTTCATCCTCGATGAAGTGATGGCCGCGGTGGCGAGGGATTACAACCTGACCAAGGACCCCGCCGGCTGGGCAATCGCCGGTGCCTCGAGCGGAGGCATCGCGGCTTTCACCGTCGCGTGGGAGCGGCCGGAGCGCTTCAGCAAAGTGGTGAGCTGGATCGGCAGCTTCACCAACATCCGCGGTGGCTACGTCTATCCCGCACTCATTCGGCAAACGAAGGCCAAGCCAAAGCCCCTGCGCGTCTTCCTCCAGGACGGCAGTGCCGACCTCGACAACCTCCACGGCAACTGGCCGCTCTCGAACCAAGACCTGGCTGCCGCGCTGAAATTTGCGGGCTACGACTACCGCTTCGAATTCGGCACCGGCGGCCACAGCCCGAAGCATGGTGGTTCGATTTTCCCCGACACCCTGCGCTGGCTCTGGCGGGATTTTCCGAAGGAGTGAGGGTCACAATCCGGGGAAGTCCGGCGCCGGAAGACTGGTCCCGTTGCTTGACTCTCGCCGGGGCGTTTTGCAGCCCTTTTAAGAACTTCCAAAGGCGCGGCTCGATCGCCATTTTTCCAGGATGAAGCGGTTTGTCTCCATCCTGATTGTCGGCGGCGCGTGTGCCTACATCGGTTATCTCTATTGGACGGATTACCGCTCCGAGGTCGAGGCCTTCATCCAACCGGTGATCGCCGCGGTGGCCGGTCAGTCGCCTGCGGAACCGACGCCGATTCCAGAGCCTGCGCCAGTTCCTCAGTTACCGCCCCGCGAGGCCGTGCGCCGGGTTGCGCCGCCGGGTGTCTTCTACATGCTCGAGCGGGTGAAGATGACGAAGGACTTCGCCGTCCTGGCGATCGTGCCCGGGGAGGAAGTGCGGCTCATGCAGCGCCTCCCAAAGGGCCGGCTGCGCGTGACGACGGGTCGCTACGACTTTGAGGTGAACGAATCGCAGGTGACCCAGGACTATGATCTGGCGCAAGCCGTGGCTCGCAATCCCAGCATCGCGGAGACGCTGAAACGGTGATCATTTACAGGACATGAAGCGCGCCGCTCAATGACCGAGACCGAAGCCTGCATCGCACTGAACATGGTGCCGAAACTCGGCCCGGTGAAGATGCGCAATCTGCTCGAGGCTTTTGCGACGCCGGAGCGGATCCTCCTCGCGAGAGCGGCGGAGTTGCGGACCATCAAAGGCGTCGGCGACGAGTTGGCGTCGGCGATTGCGGCTTGGGAGAGTCATGTGGATCTCGCGGCGGAGCTGGACCGCGTCCGGGATTTTGGAGCGAAAGTGATCACGCAATCTTCGACCGAATATCCGCGCCAACTCCGTCAGATTCACAACCCGCCCATCTTACTCTATGTCTGGGGCGAACTGACTCCGGCGGATCATCGCGCGATCAGCATCGTCGGCTCGCGCAAGACCTCTCACTACGGGCTCGAGTGCGCAAAGAAGATCGCCTACCAGCTCGCCTACTCCGGACTCACCGTCGTCAGCGGATTGGCGCGGGGTATCGACACCGCCGCCCATCAAGGCGCGCTCGCGGCGAAAGGCCGGACGGTCGGGGTGATCGGCTCGGGACTCATGGATTTCTATCCGCCGGAAAATCTCGGGCTCGCTGAGAAGATCACGGCCTCCGGTGCGGTCGTCTCGGAGTTTCCCATGACCTTCCCGCCGAATCCGCAGACCTTCCCTTACCGGAACCGCATCGTCGCTGGCTGGGGAGAAGGCTTGCTCGTCGTCGAGGCGGGCCTGAACAGCGGCGCCCTCATCACCGCCGGACAGGCCCTCGAGCAAGGCCGGCTCGTCTATGCGATCCCCGGCCAGATCGACAAGCCGACCGCCGCCGGCTCGAACCGCCTCATCCAGCAAGGTGCCAAGCTCGTCACCGGAGCCCACGACATCTTCGACGATCTCACCGCCCTTTTTCCCGAGCGCCCGACCCCGGAAGTCACCGTGGCGGCGCGCCTCGATCGCCTCTCCGAAGACGAACGGACGATCCTCGAAGCGGTGGAGAAAGACGAAATTGGGCTCGACGCCATCGTTGCAAAATCCGGCCTCCCCATCCAGCGGGTCTCGTCCGGCCTGCTCGCTCTCGAAATGAAGCGCCTGGTCAAACAGTTGCCGGGTCAGCAGTTCGTGCGGCTCGCTTGAGCTGGCGGACGCGCGGAGAAACCGATTGGCAAACGCGGGTCGGTCATTAACCTCTGCGCCCCTATGCAGACTTTCAAAATTGCCGTTCTCGCCGGTGACGGCATCGGACCCGAAGTGATGGCCGAAGCGCGCCGCGTCCTGGCCGTGATCGAAGCAAAATTTTCGCTTCAATTTCACTGCACCGAGGCGCGGGTGGGAGGGATCGCCATCGACCTGGACGGCGAGGCGCTTCCGGCCGAGACCGTCCGCATCTGCCGCGAGAGCGACGCCATTCTTTTCGGTTCGGTCGGCGGTCCAAAGTGGGAGACGCTCCCGCCCCCTCAGCAGCCCGAGCGCGCCGCTTTGCTGCCACTGCGGAAAGAGTTCGCACTCTTTGCCAATCTCCGACCCGCTGTTTGCTTCCCCGCGCTTACCCACGCTTCGCCGGTGAAAGAGTCGATCATTGCCGGTGGTTTCGACGTGCTCTGCGTGCGCGAACTGACCGGTGGTCTCTACTTTGGTCAGCCAAAAGGGCGGCATCAGGAAAATGGCGAAACGGTGGCCATCGACACCATGGTCTATCGTCAGAGCGAGATCGAACGCATCGCTCACGTCGCCTTCCGCGCGGCGCAAGCCCGGTCGAAAAGACTGACGTCCATCGACAAGGCAAACGTCCTCGAAAACGGGGTCCTCTGGCGGCAGACCGTCACCGCGCTCGCGCCGCAGTATCCAGACGTGCAACTCAGCCACCTCTACGTGGACAACGCCGCGATGCAGCTCATCAAGAACCCGCGCGGCTTCGACGTGATCCTCGCCGAAAACCTTTTTGGCGACATCCTCAGTGACGAGATGGCCATGATCACGGGCTCCCTCGGGATGCTGCCCAGTGCTTCGCTCGGATTGAAAGAGACGGCTACGGGTCGGTTTGGTCTGTTTGAACCGAGTGGCGGCACCGCTCCCGATATCGCGGGGAAGGGGATCGCAAATCCGATCGCACAGATCCTCTCGGTGGGGATGATGCTCCGCTATGCGTTAGGACAGCCCGGGGCGGCAGAAGCGATCGAGGCCGCGGTGCGCAAGGTCATCGATGCCGGTTTGCGGACTGGCGACATCTGGAGCGAGGGCACGAAACGCGTCGGCACGCGCGAGATGGGTGAGGCGATTGCCGCCGCGCTGTAAGCCGACAGGAAGGGGGTGGGAGTCCGGAGTGGGTGCGACGAGGGCGAAGACCCTCGCAAAGTTGAGAGGAGTTGACCGTGCGTTTAGAGGGCCCTACTCCCCGATGGGAGGATTTCCAAACCAATGCGCTGATCGATTCTGCGGATTCAGGCTGTTTTGAGCATGGAGAAGGGATTTAAGAAGTTATGGAGGGGATGGTGGATGTGACGGCATGTGAGTTGCTTATTTTGACCGAGTGGCACTCCGCCGTCCCTCTCATCCAAATTTTCCAGCCGCGCATTTCGACCGGCCTGCTGCCTTGGCGATGCAACGCAGCATGTCCCCTGGCGCCTTCTCCATCGTCCAGGCGCTTATGGCGATGGCGATCGTCGTCATTGCTGGCATGGCGTCCGTCCAGACGCTCGTCCTCACGAACCGCAAGGCCGCCTCAATGCGCACGTTGAACAACGCGCGAGCCATTGTACAACGAAACATCGATACCGTCCTCGGTGTCCCCTTCAGTGCGACTCAGCAACACCCAGCATTCGCGCTGACTTCCGCACTCGGTTCCGCTTACGACGAAGACAGCGACGGTGATTTCAACGTGAAAATCACCCAGCAGAGCAACGGCACGACTGGCCCGGTCAACGGCACCCTCACCCGCATCGTCACCGCCGAGGCCAACTCTGCCGGCGTAGATATCCGTCGAATCACCTTTCGCATTGATTACACCGTCCGTTCGCGGGCGATGTCCTTCTCCATGACTACGCTCCGCGCCACTGATTGATATGAGACTTCGCCACTCCTCCGAAGGTCGTGCGGGCTTCACCCTGGTTGAAGTCCTCGTTGGCATGACCATCGGCGTGCTCGTGAGCCTAGGGGTCTTTGCCTTCATCGACACCAGTTCGATGCTCACGGCCCGCAACCTCTCGGTGAATCTCACAAGCGACTCAATCCGTGGCTCCCTGGATCGCGTCGAACAATTGATCCAGTCGGCCGACACCATGCCCGTGCTCGTCAATACGTCGGGCACGACGAGTGCCGGTCCGGCTGCCGGAGTGCGGTTCGATCGCTATGTCGGAGGCACCTACGTGGTCAACCCTCCTGCAACCACCCTGGCATCGGGAGTCTCCAGCCTCTCTTTAGTATTTTCGACGAGTAGCGTCTCCTCAGCCGTGAATCCGACTCAAGGAGATATCCTCCGGATTGATGGGACGCCGGCAACCCTGCGGCCAAAAATTGGCGCGCCCCCATTCACGTCATCCATTCCCGCGCTCGGACGGCGTTCTTTCACCGTTCCACTTACCGGCTCACTCGGAACCGCCGTGAGTTCCTCTTCGGGAATACGGGCAAAGCTGGTCCGCGATGTTGCGGTGATTGTGATGCCGACCGCATCGGGAAAGCAACTGCGCTACTACGCGGATTTCGGCGCGACGGCCGATCTCAACGACGTTACAAAGTATGTCGTGATCACCGATCAAGTGGGGCTGCAGACGATTGATGCAACTCCGTTTTCCCTCGAAACCATTGGGGGAAAAAGCTTCGTAAAAATGTCACTCCGCGTCCGCGCTAGTAACTTCGATCGCCGACTTTCTGGCAAGCAAGCCGATCAATTCAACACAATTTCCCAAGTGGATACCTTCATGCGGCCAAAAATAGAATAACCTGTGCAAATGAATGCCAAGAATACCTCCAACACGCACGGAAACGCGTTGATCGTTGCTCTCGTCATGGTCGTGGCGATTTCCGGCTTCGTCGCCGTGGCATATGAGGCGACCGACCGCTCGGCCCGTCTCGCCGATCGCAGTCGCGACTTTGCGGCCGCTCAGGCACTCGCAGAAGGAGCCGTCGAATATGGTTTTGGCGTCTGGAAGGGGCAACTGGCGGCGGTCAATGGTCCGGTTTCGAGTTCGGCATTTGCCACAATCAGTAGCGCCGCCCCGTCAGTTGTTGGATTTAGCTACGCGGCGCCTTTGGAAATAGACACTGTTGACGCCTACGGAGCGATCACCGCCGCCTTGTCCCCGGTGATGGTGGATATGGCCAACTATCCTGGATGGCGGGGGCGCACTTACAACTATTGCGCCCGGGCTATCGTCCAGCAAAACCAACAGGCCACAAGTGGGCGACCCATCGTTATCGGCGTAAAGCGCAATTTCCAATACTCGGAGGTGCCGCTCTTCCAGGCGATGTATTTCTACGAACATGACTTTGAGATCTATAAGCCGGCCGATATGATCATCAGCGGCCTTGTTCATACGAACTCCAACGCCTATGTCAGCGGCCAAAACGGGAGTAATCTCACCTTCCAAAGCAATGTTTCGTTCGTTGGAGACTACTCTGAAAATGCCCCTCCCACCGGGGCATTGTGGTCTTCCCCGACTGGTTTGCTTCCGCCCATCTTCCCAAATGGAAAAGCCAATCAACTCAGTGAAGTGCCCCGGATGGAGCCTTTGGGAACTGATCCGATCGGCGTTCTCAATACGGCTGATGCCAACCCAAACAACGACAGCTTTCGGGAAATCATTGAGCCGCCTAATAGTTCCTTTTCCGACCCTTCGGAGATCGCCACTCGCCGCCTGTATCACAAGGCTGGGCTCCGGGTGAACATTAACAGTGGGACGATCACCGTTACCGGGGCAAACGGCCTCACTTTGAGTGCTGCGAAACAGACGGAAGTTCGGAATGCCGTGAGTGCTTCCGCGACAATCTTCGATCAACGCGAAGGCCGGAATGTGGATGTCCGTTCGGTGGACGTCGGGGCGGTGCGGACGGCTTTGAGCAGCGGGGTCAGTGGTTTCAATGGCGTCTTTTACATCAACGACACTACTCCGACCTCGGGATCTGACCCGGAACCGAAGACCGTGCGATTGAAAAACGGGGGCGTGCTCCCTGACGCGGGGCTGACGGTGGTCAGCGAAAACCCGATCTACATTCAAGGCGACTATAATACCGGGACGACTGCTGATCCGAATGCCGTGCCCTCAAACAATGGCGGCAATCCAAGTAACACCGACAGCCCCACAGTGGCAGGCTACACTCGGAAACCGGCCGCCGTCATCGGTGATGCGGTCATGTTGCTTTCGAACTCCTGGTCGGACGGTAACTCATCGCTGGCGCTCAGCAATCGAGTGGCTACGCACACGACATTCAATACGGCGATAATTTCGGGGTTCATGCCTTCCGGATACCAGCCCGCCAGCGGGAGTCAATATGGCTATTCCGGGGGAGCCAATAACTTTCCTAGATTCCTGGAGACTTGGACTAACCAATCCTGTACTTATTTTGGTTCGATGGTGGAGCTTTTTCAAAGCAAGACATTCACGGGCCGTTGGGATACTGGCGTGATTTATCGGCCTCCGCAACGTCGCTGGAACTATGACACGAGCTTTAGCAATGAGCCGCCGCCCGGTTCGGTGAGTGGGACGGCTTGGGCTCGTGGCTCCTGGGCCAAGCTCTATCCTCCGAATTTATGAAAAGACTATTTCTGCCGCTGGCCTTTGTGCTCCTCGCGTGTGATCTCAACGGATCGACGGTGGACCTGACACCTCGCTACATCGATACCGAAATTGATGGGATCAAATCTCGGCGCCTGTATTTCACCGAAGACGCCAAGAAAATCGGGATCAGTTTGGACCGCGAGACGGAAGTTGCGGCAGATTCCAGTGGGGGCGTGATTTTTCGGTTTCCAAAGGTGGCCGATGCGAGTTTCCGGATGACGCGTTCAACAATCGGCGCGGACCAGCCGATGAGTGAGGGCTCTCTCGAACAGTATCGAACCACCGCAATATCGCTCGTTCCTTCGGGAGCAACGGACGTTGTCATTACCGAGGAGACCGCGAACCCGTTGCCAATCAATCGGTGGGTCAGTCATCGTTTCGTCGCCAGTTATCGGATTGGCGCTGTGGTCATGAAGCAGAGCGTGACCTTCCTGAACCTCAACCCCGAAACGCAGATTATGCTCTTGACGAGCGCTTTCGGAAAAAGCTTTACCGAGGCGGCGGACCGCTCGTTTCAGATCATCCGGAGTTGGCACGAGGTGCTTCCGGAAGACGAGTCGCGGGTGACGATAAACTAAACGCCATTTCACGGCGTTAGTCGTCAAGTTATCCGACGGTTTCCCGGGCGGACGCGATGACGTATTCCCGATTCAGTCGGGTAATGACGGTCGCGGGGATCTCCGCGGGGCAGACCGCTTCGCATTCGAGGTGATTCGAGCAATTGCCGAAGCCCTCCGCGTCCATCTTGCGGACCATTGAAAGGGCGCGTTTGTTGCGTTCAGGTTGACCTTGGGGAAGGAGCGCCAGGTGGGAGACCTTGGCACCCACGAAGAGCATCGCGGAGCTGTTCGGGCACGCTGCGACGCAGGCCCCGCAACCGATGCAGGCCGCCGCTTCCATGGCGGCGTCGGCGTTCGATTTTGGGATGAGGAGACTGTTCGCGTCCTTGGCCGATCCGGTGCGGGCCGTGATGAAGCCGCCCGCCCGCTGGATGCGGTCGAAAGCGCTGCGATCGACGATCAGATCGCGGACGATTGGAAACGCCCGACCGCGGAATGGTTCGACGTAGATGGTGTCATCGTCCTTAAACTTCCGCATGTAGAGTTGGCAGGTTGTGGTCTCACTCGGGCCGTGCGGAACGCCATTGATGCTGAGTGAGCAACTGCCGCAGATTCCTTCCCGGCAGTCGTGGTCGAAGGCAATGGGATCGATTCCTTTGGCGAGGAGATCCTCATTCACGATATCAAGCATCTCCAGGAAGGAACTATCGGCGGGAATGTCGCGCGCTTCGATATCGGCCAGTTTGCCCTCGGCGTTGGCTGACTTTTGACGCCAGACTTTCAGGTGGAGATTCATAAGTCTCGGAATGCTATTTGTAACTGCGCACGGAAGGTTTCACGCTCTCGAAGATCAGTGGCTCGGCGTGACGCTCAGCCTTCACGCCTTCGCCCTTAAACTCCCAAGCGGCTACATGCTGAAAGTGCTCGTCGTCGCGTTTTGCTTCGCCGTCTGGGTATTGGTACTCTTCTCGGAAGTGGCCGCCGCAAGACTCGCGTCGCTCGAGGGCGTCGAGGCACATGAGTTCCCCAAACTCGAGAAAGTCAGCCACGCGGCCCGCCTTTTCCAAGGAGACGTTCAAGGATTCGTTTTCGCCTGGGACATTGACATTCTTCCAGAATTCCTCCCGCAACGGCCCGATCTGAGCAATCGCCCGTTGGAGGCTTTGTTCGCTGCGGGCCATGCCGCAGTAGTCCCAGACGATGCGTCCGAGCTCGCGGTGAAAGTGATCGACGCTGCGCTTGCCTTTGATCCCGAGCAGGCGCTGGGTGCGTTCGCGGACGGCAGCTTCGGTTTGCTGAAACTCGGGCCGATTAGTCGAGGGACGTTTGCCGATCTCTGGAGCGAGGTAGGCACCAATGGTGTTCGGGAGGACGAAGTATCCGTCGGCGAGACCTTGCATCAGGGCACTCGCGCCGAGTCGGTTGGCCCCGTGGTCGCTGAAGTTGGCCTCGCCCATGACGAAGAGTCCGGGGATCGTGGACATCAGGTTGTAGTCCACCCACAAACCGCCCATGGTGTAATGCACCGCTGGATAGATGCGCATCGGCATCTGATAGGCATCTTCGTTGGTGATCTGGTGATACATATCAAAGAGATTGCCGTAGCGTTCTTTGATCGCGGGTTGGCCGAGTCGTTTGATGGCGTCGTTAAAGTCGAGATAGACGCCCAGTCCTCCGGGACCGACGCCCCGGCCGTCATCGCACGCTTCCTTTGCCGAACGCGAGGCAATGTCGCGAGGAGCGAGGTTGCCGAAGCTGGGATACTTTCTTTCGAGGAAGTAATCGCGGTCCGTTTCGGGGATCTCGCCTGGGACGCGGCTGTCGGCTTTCTTCTTGGAAACCCAGACGCGGCCATCATTGCGCAGCGACTCGGACATGAGGGTGAGTTTTGACTGGTAGTCGCCGCTCACCGGGATGCACGTCGGATGAATCTGCGTGTAACAAGGATTGGCAAAGAAGGCCCCGCGCTTATGCGCCCGCCAGCCCGCGGTGACGTTGCAGCCTTTCGCGTTGGTCGACAGATAAAAGACATTGCCGTAACCTCCGGTCGCGAGAGCAACGGCGTCAGCCGCGTATGACTTAATGTCTCCCGTGACCATGTCGCGCACGACGATGCCCTTCGCGTGGCCATCCACGATGACGACATCGAGCATCTCGGTGCGGGGAAACATCTCCACTGATCCCTCGGAGATTTGCCGGTTCAGCGCCGAGTAAGCGCCGAGGAGAAGTTGTTGTCCGGTCTGCCCGCGGGCGTAAAAAGTCCGCGAGACCTGCGCACCGCCGAAGCTGCGATTAGCGAGCAATCCGCCATATTCGCGGGCAAATGGCACCCCCTGCGCCACGCACTGGTCGATGATCGAAACGCTGACCTCGGCGAGGCGATGCACGTTGGCCTCGCGGGCGCGGAAGTCGCCTCCTTTGATCGTGTCGTAGAAGAGTCGGTAAACGCTGTCCCCGTCGTTCTGATAATTCTTCGCCGCATTGATGCCGCCCTGCGCCGCGATCGAGTGCGCCCTTCTCGGTGAATCCTGGTAGCAGAAGCACTTCACCTTATAACCCATTTCGCCGAGCGATGCGGCGGCACTCGCGCCCGCAAGTCCGGAACCCACAACGATAATCTCATACTTCCGCCGATTGGCGGGACTGATCAGCTTGGAGTTAAACTTGTGGCTCTCCCATTTCTTTTCGAGCGGCCCACTAGGAATCTTGGAATCGAGGGGTGTGATCATTAGTGGAGATAACCAGTCAACACAGCGACCGGAATGGAGACGTAACCAATGAAAAGCGCCCAAGCCCAGACCGGCGCAAGTTTCTTCCAGAAACCGTTCAGATTCTTGCTGGTGAGTCCGAGGGTCTGCGGAAAACTGCCGATGCCATGGCTAAGGTGCTGGCAGAGGAGGAACATGCCGACGACGTAGAAGCCCGAGGCCCACTTGTTTTGGAAGCCAAGGATCATCATCCGGTACACATCGTGCCGACCCTGCGCGTCGTGCAGCGCGGCAAAGGAGGGATCGATGCGGTGCGCGGTGTAGTGCAGCAGGTGAAAGACGATGAAGCAGACGAGAATCAGGCCGCTGACGATCATCGTGCGGGAGGCCCGGGTGCTCGCGCGGTAGCCAGAAACGGCGTACTTCACCGGTCGAGCGAGGCGATTTTCCCGAGTGAGCTGGATGGTGAAAACAATGTGCGCGACGACCATCGCCAGCAGCCCAAAGCGGATGACCCAAAGAATCTCACCAAGGCCTTTTAAAAACGCGGCGTACTTATTGATCGCCTCTGGGCCGAGAAAGATTTGCAGATTGCCGACCATGTGACCGGTGACAAATCCGACGAGGGCCAGCCCAGTCAGGGCTACGATCCATTTGCGACCGACGGAGGAGGAGAGAAACGAAGCGATGGGATTCAAGGAAGCGCGTGAGAGGTTCGAGGAAGTTTACGTATCGGGAAACTCGGACGGACTCCTGCCAAGGGCGACAATCGAACAGGCGACAATGGCCCGCAGATGCAGGTCCGCCGCCGCTTCGATAAGATCTTCGCTCTCTGAGCCGGGGTTCAGCCAAAGCTCTTTCGGTTGTTTCTCGGCAATGGCTGGGAGGAGTTGGAGACCCACCGCCGGAGGCACATACAGGCTCACAAAGTCAATGGTTTGATCTATCGCAGCCAAGGTGTGATACGCGCGCAGTCCCTCGATGGTTGCCTCCTTCGGATTCACCGGGAAGACCGTGTATCCCGAGTCCTGATACGCGCGGACTGCCTTGTTTCCGTATTTGCGACGGTCGTTGGAAGCGCCTATGACGGCGACGGAGGATTCGGACATGTGGGTGACGGCAGGATAGGTAGATGCCGGTGCGGCGCGGTGGGAAGAAAGAAATCGAACGAATCCCGCAGACTCGCGAGTGCGGCGTCACTCGGCCCGATAGTGGACGCTGAGCGTCCGGAAGATCAGGGCTTCCTGCTTGGCCGAGAAGAAGTTCAGCTCGACGCTGGCACCGTTCTGATTCCATTTCCATTTCACGGCGCGCTGGACGGTTTCGCCTGCGGGTTCGGTCTTGTCGGCGATGAGTTGCCCTGGCCCGAATTTCTTTTCCAGCCAGACCCGCAGCTCTTCCATGAAGCTGTCGTATTTCGCCTGGTCCCAGTCATCCTTCTGATACTGCAACTCGACCTCCACCAACGCCCCAGTCCGGAAGAAAAAGACCGCGCGCTTGAGGCCGTTTTTCAGTCCCTCGACATCCCAGGCGTCACGACCTTCGATCTTGCGGCGCTGGATGATCGTGGCCTTGGCAGCCTTGAGCAGTGTTTCCATCCGCTCCGCCGTCTCGCCCCAGGCGAGGCCAAAGGGGGGCTTGATCGTCTCGAAGGCGGGGGCGCGGTCGGCGGGAAGGAGAAAAGCACCCGCGAGGATCGGCAGAACTCGGAGTCTGACCCTCGAAAACCGACAAAAAGTCCAGAGCCTGAAAATCGTGAAACGAGCGCCGCCAGCGGTCTTCTCCGTATCCCGAGCTTCAATCATTTGGAAATTGCTTCGCCATGCGGAATGCGGATTTCGAGCTTCACCTCGCCTAAATCTTCTTGGCCGTGCTCTGGATATACACTTCCCGCAGGAGCTTGAAGTCCACTTCGACCGGCGAGTGCGTCATGAGGTCCGTGCCGCGGTTGTTTTTCGGGAAAGCGACCACATCGCGGATGTTGTCGGTGCCGCAGATGAGCATGATCAGGCGATCAAGCCCGAGCGCGATGCCGCCATGGGGCGGCGCGCCGAAGCTGAACGCCTTGAGGAGGTGGCCAAATTTCACCTGCTGCTCCTCGGGTGTGACGCCGAGCGCGGCAAATATCCGCGCCTGCAAATCCCGCTCGTGGATGCGGATCGAACCGCCTCCGAGTTCCACGCCATTGAGTACCACGTCGTAGGCGACGGCGCGCACTTTGCCAAAATCCCCGGCGTCGAGCAGCAGCACATCGTCCGCCTTTGGACGGGTGAAGGGATGATGCACGGCGACCCAGTGATTGTCCTCGGGCGAGAAGGCGAGCAGCGGAAAATCGACGACCCAGAGGAAGTTGAGTTCGTCCTTCGTCGCCTCGATCAGACCGAGCAATTCCGCGCAGCGCAGGCGCACGCGACCGAGGACGGCGCAGACGGCGTCCAGCTTGAGATCGGCTCCGAAAAAGAGGACGTCGCCTTCCTGAAAATTCAGGCGCGCGGTGATCGCGGCGCGTTCTCCTTCGCTGAAGAATTTCACGATCGGCGATTCCCATTCACCGCCCACGCTCCACTTGATGTAGGCGAGCCCCTTCGCGCCGAACTCCGTCTTCACCCACTCCTCCCATTTCTTGAGCTGTTCCTTGCTCAGCAAGGCGGCGGCGCCTTTCGCGTTCAGCGCCTTGATCACGCCGCCGCCATCGGCCACGGACCGGAACACTTTGAACTGCGACTCGCGGAAGATGTCCGCCAGTTCGACGAGTTCGAGGCTGAAACGCAGGTCAGGTTTGTCCGAGCCGTAGCGGTTCATCGCGTCCGCATAGGTCATGCGCGGGAAGGGCGTCGGGATGTCCACGCCGCGGGCTTCGCGGAAAATGCGCGCGAGCATTCCTTCCACGAGCGTCTGGATTTCCACTTCGGTGACGAACGACGCCTCGATGTCGATCTGCGTGAACTCCGGCTGGCGGTCCGCGCGTAGATCCTCGTCGCGGAAGCACCGCGCAATTTGGAAATACTTATCGAGCCCCCCGACCTGCAAGAGCTGCTTGTACTGCTGCGGGGCTTGGGGCAGTGCGTAAAAGGAACCTGGCGTGAGCCGCGACGGGACGAGGAAGTCGCGCGCCCCTTCCGGCGTCGGGTTTGAGAGGATCGGCGTTTCGATTTCGAGGAAGCCGGCTTCGTCGAGAAAGTCGCGCGTGCTTTTGACCACGCGATGACGCACGCGCAGATTTCGCTGCATGGGCGCGGTCCGGAGATCGAGGTAGCGGTATTCGAGCCGCAGATCCTCGTTCACCTTCGGATCATCGAGCGGGAAGGGGGGCACCTCGGCTTTGTTCAGGACGGAGAGTTCGCTGGCGATGATCTCGACATCGCCAGTGCTGAGCTTGCCGTTCTCCGTGCCGGGGAGCCGCGCGGCGACGAGGCCCACGATGCGGATCACGTCCTCACCGCGCAGTCCATGGGATGCTTCGGCGACCTGCGGATGCTCTTCGGGACGGAAGACCACCTGGGTGAGACCTTCGCGATCGCGCAGGTCGATGAAGATCACGCCGCCGTGATCGCGCCGCGAATTCACCCAGCCGGCGAGGGTGACGGTCTGGCCGATCTGTTCTTTGCGGAGGCTGTTGCAGTGGGTGGTGCGGTACATGGCGGGCCGCGGAATGTAGCGGGTATGACGGGCGAGGGGAGAAATTTTTCCAAGGGCTCAGACCATGGCGAAGGGCAATCTTTCGACCTCGACCTCATCCTCCTACTCGACTCCCTGGAATTGCGGATTCGAGGACGAGGACGAGGACGAGTAGGAATAGGAGAACGATGGAAGTCCCGCACTTTCCCTTCCCCTCCCGCTCGCCCGCCATGTAGCGTTCCGTTTGTTCCATGCGTTTTCCACTCGCGCTCACGGCTAAAATCGCCGCCTACATCATCGGAAAAAAGATCCGCGGGGTGGAGAAATTTGCGACGGTGCTGCAGCTCGAGCCGCTGCATACCTGCAATCTCACCTGCACTGGTTGCGGTCGCATCCGCGAGTACTCCACATCGATCAAGGACGTCATGCCGCTCGCGGATTGTCTCGGTGCAGCGGCGGAGTGCGATGCGCCGATGATCTCCATCTGCGGAGGCGAGCCGCTCATTTATCCGCACATCGAGCCGCTCGTCGCCGGACTGCTCGCGCAGCGGCGGATCGTCTATCTTTGCACCAATGCCACGGCAATGCGCCGGAAGATGCGCGACTATCTCGCCGCGCTCTACCTGCGCCGACGCTGGTCGGTGGAGGAACTCATGCAGGTGCTCGTCTCGGAGGAGTTGATGACGGCGGCCCAGAGGGAGGAAGTCCGCAATCCGAAATCTGGAGTACGCGAGACGGTGATCGCCCCCAGCCCGTGGTTCTATTGGAACGTGCATCTCGATGGGCTCGAGGCGACGCATGATCTCATCGTCGAGCGCGACGGCGTCTTCCGCGAAGCCATCGCCGCCATCCGCATGGCGAAGCTCCTCGGCTATCAGGTCGCCACAAATACCACCGTCTATCGCGAGACCGACCCGCAGGAGATCGAGCGCATGTTCATCTTCCTCGGCTCGCTCGGCGTCGATGGTCACACCATCTCGCCCGGCTACGAATACGACGCGGCGAAGCGGGACATGGTCGGACGGCTCGGCATTCAGCCAGAGGAGTTTTTCCTGACGCGCGATGCGACCCGGCGGAAGTTTGCGCGGGCCGTCGAGTGGGGGAAAAAGTTCCCGATCCTCGGCACCCCCGTGTATCTCGAGTTCCTCGCCGGGATGCGCGATCTCACGTGCTCCGCGTGGGCCATCCCCACCCGCAATGTGCGCGGCTGGAAAGGCCCGTGCTACCTCATCACCGACGGCCACTACCGCACCTACCTTGAGCTGCTCGAACGCACGGATTGGTCGCGGTTCGGCGTCGTCGATGGAGTGGCGCGCGATCCTCGTTGCGAGAATTGCATGGTCCACTGCGGCTACGAACCCACCGCGAGCCTGGGCCTCCAGGCGCAGCCTGGGGATCTTTGGAAGACGATCACGTTCAACTTCGGCGCGCGGCCTGAGCCGCAGTCTGCGGATGGGATCGAGGCGTTCAACGGACGCCACCCCGCGACCACAGAACCCGCCCTGCGTTAACCGCATTTCCGGGCCAAGGCAGCGCCGCGTCGCAGACGGCGCGCTGGCGGGAGGTCGCTGGATTCAAAAACAACGCGAGGGCGCGTGCCCTGCCGATTTGGGAATTGCCGGAATAGCCTGGCGGCGGGTAGAAAGTCGCAGTCCCTTCCCCCCCGGAGAACAACCAATGAGCGAAATGAATCCCCCCTGTGGCCACTTGGTGTTCACCTTAGCCGTCTGCTTACTTCTTGGTGCGGCGGGAGATGCATCGCGTGCTCGTGAGGCAGTCGCTCAGCAATTGCCTGGGCCCACCGGTGCCAGCAACAGCTCCAATGGGACGCTCGACCCGCTCGCGAGCTTCGTCTGGAGCGGCCTACCGGCCAGCGCGACGATCGATACCTTTGTCACACCGACCGTGACTGCGAAAGATCAGCAGGGCGCAACACTGACGAGCTATACCGATCCGACCACTCTGGAGATGTGGCTCGGATTCACCCCATTCGCGGTGGGTACCTCGAACGCCGCCAACACGACCAACCGCATCTACAACACCGCCTTCCACGACTCGCGAGCGACGCTCCTCTACACGGCCAGCGAGCTCGGGCCGGCAAAATGGCTGGGCGGATTTGTCCTCGCTCTGGGGACGGCCGGTGGGCAGGCGATGTCGAACCTCACCGTCCGCGTGAAACCGACGACGCTCACGACGCTCGATGGCGCGACTTGGGATGACGCAGGCTGGCAGACGCTCTTCACCACTTCAAGCGGCGCTGCCGCCAACACGAACTATCAATTCACCCAGCCTACCTATCACGATGGCGTTAGGAATATGTTGGTGGATATCAGCTTCAACAACGCCAGCGCGAACACCGCGGGCACGGTGCGTTCCAGCCCCACCTCCTATACGACCGTGATGAACGGCACAAGCAACAGCCTGCACGGCAATCCGCTGAACTGGGCCGGCGCGGGTGGCCCCACGCCCCAGTATTCGACCGAGCGGCCCTTCATCGGATTCTATGTCGCAAAGTCCATCGGTCCCCTGGCCTCCTCTCCAGTGGTTTTTTTGGACGGAACGTGGACGGGGATGGTGTCTTTCCCCGTCACCACATCGGGAGGGGCATGGCTGCGGGCCGAATCGCCCTCGGGCGTCGTGGGCTTTAGCAGTCGCGTAGGCTTGACCACCACGGTGTCAAACGGCGCCACGGATCTGCTGTTCTCCGATAACTTTGAATCGGGAGTCCTCAGTAGCCCCTGGGACACCACCGGCGGCAGCGGTACGTCGCGCGTGGAAGTATCATCGGCCAATGCGCCCCGTGGCGGCTACCACCTGCAATTCGACAGCAACACGCCGGGCAGTTCCTTCTCCCGCAGCCAGGCCGCGGTGACGGTGAACTTGGCCAATCGATCGAACGTCAGCGTGTTTTATTACGCCAAATCCTTTGCCGAGGAAATTCAATCGGCCCCGGCGCTGCAGCCCTTCGGTGCGAGCGTGAATTTCGATGGCATCGCCATCAGCGCGGACGGCACGAACTGGTATCTCGCGCGAAGTCTCGTGGGCTTGTCCTCCGCCTACGGCTCCAACGGCACATTCGTCTCGCTCGACCCGATCATGCAGCAGTATGGCCTGTAGTACAATTCAGCCTTCCGGATCAAATTCGTGCAATACGACGATCAGGCGATCCCCAACGATGGCCTCGCGATTGATGACGTCACGGTGCGGGCCAATGCCGCGACTTCGGTGATCGTCGAGCTTCCCCCGACCCTGCCGGAAGGCAGCGTGAATATTCCCGTAACCGTGCGATTGCCGACGCCAGCGACGGCGGCCACCAACATAACCCTCAGTTCGATTGCGCCTGCCCGGCTCGTCGTGCCGACCAGCGCCTCCGTGCCGATCGGCGCCCGTACGGTGGGCATTCTGGTTTCCACCCCCGACAACTCCTACTTTGATGGCGGTAAGTCCGTCTATGTCGTTGCCAGTGGGGCCAGCGGTGGTTTCGGCACCAGCGTCACTTACACCCGCATCCTCGACAATGAGCAGGGCGCGCTCTCTGTAACGCTGCCAGCCTCCGTGACCGAAGGCGGCGCGAATGCGACGGGCACCGTGTCGATGACGCCGCTGCCACTGAATAACGTGGTCGTCGCGCTCTCGAGCAGCCATCCCGCCGAGGCGACAGTGTCGGCGAGCGTGACGATCAACGCGGGTGCCACGTCTGCAAATTTCGCGGTGACGCCGGTGAACGACACCCGCATCGACGGCACTCAAGCCGTGACCATCTCCGCCAGTGGCGCAGGCGTGAGCAGCGCCGCGGCGAGCATCGCCGTGCAGGACAATGAGAGCACCGCGCTGACCCTCACGATCCCCGCCGAAGTGCGGGAAGGCGGCCCCGCGGGAGCTGGCCTCGTCTCCATCGCCGGCACTCTTACCGCGGATCTCGTCGTGAATCTTTTCTCCGACAACAGCGCCGAAGCGACCGTGCCCGCGACGACGACCATCCTCGCCGGCCAGACTTCCGCGCCATTCGCCATCGCCGCGGTGGACGATGCGGTGGCCGATGGCGCACGGGCAGTGAACGTCTCGGCCAACGCCGTGGGCTTCGATCAAAGCATCGCCGCGCTGACCGTGGTGGACAATGACGCCGCCTCCTTTGCCTGGGCGCCGGTGCCTGTGGCGCAGGTCGATGGCGCGGGCTTTGCCGTCACGCTCACGGCGCGCGATCTCGCGGGCCAGCCGCAGATTTACTTCAACGGCTCGGCCACCCTCGCCGCGCTGGCGGGCACGACGCCGCTGCCAACGACCCCCGCGACGGCCACGGGTTTCGTCGATGGCGTTTGGTCGGGCCAGCTCGCCGTCGCTGGCACCGCTGCGTCCGTCGTGCTCACCGCGCAGAGCGGCGCGGCCGCCGGGGTCAGTAATCCTTTCACCCTCCTGCCCGCCTCCGGCAGCGACCTCGACGCCGACGGCATGGACGACGCCTACGAAGTCGCGAACGGCCTCGACCCCTTTGACAACGGCACCAACGATCCGTTCCGCGGTCCACTCGGCGACCTCGACGGCGACGGCCTGAAGAACCTGCTCGAATACGCCTTCAATATGGCCGCGAACGCGCCCGACACCACGGGTCTCCCGACCGTCGCTGCGCTCGTGAATCCCGCCGACAACGAGACTTACCCGGTGCTCACCCATCGGCGCAGGATCGCGCCGGGCGCGCTCTGGTACTCCATCGAGGCCTCAACCGACGGGTCTGCGTGGTTGGTTCCTGTGCCGGCGCAGATCGAGCAGGTCGGCACAGCAGTGCCAGTCGGCGACGGCATCACGGAGACCGTGCATTTCCGCCTCAAGCCTTCACTCGACGATTCGTCCGGTCCGCGCTTCCTGCGGTTGAAGGTGAGCGTCGCTCCGTAGCGGGGCTGGGGCATTTACGGCCTCCGCGCGCGGCTGGCCATTACGCCTTGCGGCCAAACTTTTTCTCCAGCTCGCCGTAGGATACCTGGATCATCGTCGGGCGGCCGTGCGGGCAGCAGTAGGGCAGTTCGCAGGCGAGGAGATCCTGGATCAGTCGCACGAGTTCCGGTTCGCGCAGGACGTCGTTTGCTTTCACGGCGTGGCGGCAGACGGTCTTGGCGATCATGTCTTCGCCGAGGCGCAGACGGGTATTCTGCGCGGAGATGTCGCGGAGTTCGTCGATGATATCGCGCACGAGTTGCGCGGGATCGTCGCCGCGGAGGAAGGTGGGGAGCGTGTCGATCTTGAAGGTGCCGCTGCCAAAAGGTTCGAGCACGATCCCGGCGCGATTGAGCACCTCGGTGTGCCGTTCGATCCAATCCGCATCGCGCGGCGTGACTTGCAAGGCCAGCGGCACGAGCAGTCGCTGCGCCGGCACCCCGGCCTGCTCCATACGCTTGCGCATCTCTTCAAAAAGAATGCGTTCATGCGCCGCATGCTGATCGACGAGCACGAGCCCATTCGTATTCTCCATGAGCACGTAGAGCTTGCCGAGCACCCCGAGGATTTTGAAATCGCGAGAGGGGGGCGAGTTGAGAGTTGAGGGTTGAGCGTTGAGAGCCGCCAGGCTTGCCGCCGGTTCGGTGGTGACGGTTGTCGCAGGTTCGTTTGGAGTTTGGAGTTTGGAGTTTGGAGTTTGAAGTTCTCCCCGCTCCTGCGCCGGCTGCGCCATCCAGTCCTTCCGCAGCGCGAGCTGCTCACTCTGCGGGATCAGCGTCGGCGTCTCTTCCGGCACCACCAGCACCGCGCGAAAGTTCTGCGCCCACGCCCCGCGATCACTCTCGATCGCCCGCCGCACCGCTTCAGCCACTGCCTCCCGCACCCAGCTCGCGTCGCGGAAGCGCACCTCGCGTTTCGCCGGATGCACATTCACATCCACGGTTGCGGGATCCATCTCGATGAAAAGGAACGTCACCGGATGCTGCCCTTTCATGAGCGCCGTGTGGTAGCCCTCGCGCAGCGCGTGACTGAGCGTGGGATTTTCCACCGCGCGTCCATTGACGAAGACGATCTGCTGCTGTCGCGTCGAACGGCTCACGCCCGCGCGCCCAATGCAGCCCCGGATGGCGATGCCTTCTGCGACGAATTCCGGCACCTCGAGCAACTCTGCCGACAGCGCCGCGCCGCAGAGATCACGAATGCGTTCGCGGAGCGTCTGTCCCGAGGGCAGCTGATAGACCACCCGCTCATCATTCACAAAAACAAAGCCGACCTGCGGATGGCCGATCGCCTGGAGATGCAGGTGATGTTCGACGTGGCTGGACTCGGTGTTTTCCGTGCGGAGAAATTTTTGCCGCGCGGGCAGATTGTAGAAAAGCTGACGCACTTCGATCTGCGTGCCCGGCGCATCGCCGCCGTCGCGGACGGTCTCGATCTTGCCGCCATTCACGATCACCTCGGTGCCGACGAGGGCGTCGCGTTCGCGAGTCGAGAGGCGGAAGCGCGAGACGCTGGCGATGCTCGGGAGCGCCTCGCCGCGAAAGCCCAGGGTGTGAATGGAGGCGAGGTCGTGCCCTGAGCGGATCTTGCTGGTGGCGTGACGCTCGAGGCAGAGCAGCGCGTCGTCGCGATCCATGCCGCTGCCATCATCCACCACCCGGATCGAGCTGCTCCCACCGCGCCGGATGGCCACCTCGATCCGCGTCGCGCCGGCATCGAGCGCATTCTCGACGAGCTCTTTGACCACCGAGGCCGGCCGCTCCACGACCTCGCCCGCCGCCACCTGGCTGGCGACGTCTTCGGCGAGGAGATGGATGCGGGACATGGGCGGGGCTGAAGAATTGCAGATTGAAGATTGAAAATTGAAGATTGGAAATTTTCTGAGCGTCCTCCGGAACGCAATCGGCGGCGAGCCTGCAAATTTTCAATTTTCAATTTTCAATCCCCAATCTCTCCCCCTCGACACCTTCTCTGCTGTCATCTACTTTTCTTCCGAATGATTACCATCACCGACAGCGCCGTCCGCCAGCTCCATGTGATCGTCGAAGAGAAGGGCGAACCGGGAAAGGGCCTGCGCATCCTCGTGGAGCACGGCGGCTGTGCGGGGATGCAATACGGGATGGGACTCGATGAGCCGAAGGACGGAGACGAAATCGTCGAGCGCGAAGGCGTGCGCGTGCTGATCGACCCGGAAAGCCTGCGCCATCTGGATGGCTCCACCATTGACTACTGCGACGACCTCGCCGGCGCGGGCTTTCGCATCCAGAACCCGAAGGCCGTGCGGAGCTGTGGGTGCGGCACGTCCTTTGAGACCTCGGACTCCACCGCAAGCGCCGCGCCCTAGAGCCGCGGTCCAAATTTTGCATCGCGAACGGCATGGCTGAAGATTTTTACGGATACGACGAAGAGCAATCCGCACCCAAGAAGAAGGACAACCTCTTCCTGTGGACGGTCTTCATTCTGGTGCTCATCGGCGTCGCGTTTGCCTGCTGGCTTGGCAGCTTCTACGTCTTCGGTCATCCTGAGCAGCCGCGCGCTTATCGACTCTTGCAGAAGATCAAGCCGCTCCCGCCGCCGATCCGCTTCGAGGTCACGGCGGCACCGGCCGGCGACTTTTTGAATGCGCAGAAACTCTTCGAGCGATTCAGCAAATTCACGCGCCTCGAACTCGAGCGCGAGAACGCCAACCTGCTCCGCGATTACATCAAAAATTACAAGGAGACCAAGAAGCTCGTGACCTACGCCACGGGCCGTTACAACATCATCGACACCTACGAACTGACCGCGAAGGACTTCTTCACCACCGGCGTGGTCAGCCTCGCGCAGTCGGTGGATTATCCGCAGACGCTCATCGAGCACGTCTATACCGCGCCGGCGGAGAATGTGCCCGCGCTGCGCCAGATGCTGCAGCGTGGGCTGGATATGAAAGTGGCGCGCACGGATGATTGCGCCTCGGTGATTCACGCCGCGCGCACCCCGGATGGGCGGATGAAATTCACGGTGCTCTCGATCCTCTACGGCACCTACGGCGTGAAGCAGGGGACGGGCATGTTCAGCCTCGAACCGCCGACCGAATTGCACATGGAGGCCGGGTTGCCGATCATCCAGGGACCGGCCTTGCAGGATGCGATGAAATCCTACGCGGAATACCGGCGGAAGAATCCGATCGCGGGCACGGACATCGCGGGGAATAGCACCGCGCCGCCGCCGTCCGGGAACGAAATCGTCCGGGTGCCCACGTCCGAGCCGGGAACCGCCGTGCCAGAGCGCGGCATGCCTTCCGCCACGCCGTTGCCGGTGCCGCCGCGCGCCGTCGCCGTCGCGCGGCCAGTGGCGACACCGGCGCCGCTCGCGATGCTGGCCACGCCAAAGCCAGTCGCGCCCGTCCCGGTGGCGACGCCCATGCCGGCCGCCACCGCCAGCACCTCGCGGGTGTCGCCCGGTGGCGTGCCGCTGCAGCCTTTCAATCCCCCCGGGGCCGAAGTCGTCGCGCGCCCGGATCCTTCCAAAGTGCCGAGCGCGGGCGCGACCTGGCGCACCTATCCCGTCGGCCAGGCGCCGCCGGCGCGGATCATGTCGCCCGAGGATGCGGGATCGCTCGCCGGTCGCGGAATGATCAACGAACCGCTCTACCTGCGCGGAAGCTTCCGCGTCACCGCCACGGGCTCGAATCGCGCGGTGCTCCGGGATTCCTCGGTCACGGACGAGCAGTCACCGCGCATCGTGGCCGAGTACCCCGCGGGCTTCGTCGCGCCCAAGGAGAAGGAAGTCTTCGTCCGCGATGGCGCGCGCCCTTTCCTGATCTACGACGTGCGGCGCGGGGCCGACAACGTGATCACGATCTACGTGCGCGAGATCACCCAGCAGACGCCGTAGAGCGCGCGGCGCGGCTCAGTGCCAATGCTGGAGTTCGACGATGTTGCCTTCAGGATCAGCCATGTAGTTGAGCGTGAGCCGGCCCGCTCCCTGGATGTCGAGGGTCACGACCTTGCCGACATCGCGCCCGCCGCGCGCGAGGATTTCCGCGCGCTTGGCCTCCACGTCTTCCACTTCAAAGGCGAGATGCGCGAAGCCCGGGCGGTTCAGCGCAGTGGGCAGGGACGGCTCATTGGTCTCGTATTGAAAGATCTCCAGCGTCGGCCCGTTTTCGCCGTGCCCAGGCAGGCGGACGTGCTGGCCGCGGATCCGCGCGCCCGGCAGCGCGGTGAGTTCGTCGATGTGCGGGCCGTGATGATCGCGCTCGCTGCTCACCGGTACGCAGCCAAAGACCTCGACGTAAAAGGCAAGCAGCGCGCGCCAGTCGTTTGCGATGAGATTGGTGTGAGCGTAGCGGAGGTGGGTGGTTTTCGGAGTTTCCATGTGATGAAAATGCGGAGGTGCTGATGTGTCTTAGCAATCTTCCAATTTTGAAAGGTTTGCGTCCGCGGACGGATCGGATATTCCTCGGGTCGTCACGGAGATGAAACTATCTGTCCTCTCAGTCGCGTTAATTTCACTCGGCTTCGCGCCGGCGCAGGCGGTGCAGCTTTCCAAGGATGATGTGACGCAGATCATCGCGCAGGCTGTGACGGAGGCGACGCGGATCAATCCGCAGGCAATCATCGCCGTCACGGATCGCGAGGGGTTTGTCCTCGGCGTGTGGGATCTGCAGAGTCGCCTGCCAAATCCGCTGCCGGCAAATCCACTAGAGCCGCCTTCCAGCACGCGAATCCTCGGCCTGCTCGGGGGCGCGATCACGCGCGCCGGCACGGCGGCATTTCTCAGCAGCAATGAGCAAGCTTTCACGTCCCGCACGGCGGGTTACATCATCCAGCAACATTTCCCCGTGGGGGTGCGCAACACTCCGCCGGGGCCGCTCGTCGGGGTGGGCCTTTCGAGCCTCTTTTTTTCGGACATCAATCGGCTGAAGCGCATCCCTGCAGGGTTCGATTCCTTCGATCTCCACGATCCGGCGGCGCCGCTCAGCGACAAGCGCATCTCCACTGGCGTGCGCGGGGAACCTGCGCCTTTCGGTTCGCTGAATGACTCCCCAGGCGGCGTGCCGCTCTACAAAGAGGGACAGCTCGTCGGTGGCATCGGCGTGACGGGCGATGGCGCGCCGACGGACCTGGCCCCGGCGGCGGCGTTTTTTTTGCGGGAGACGCAGCGCACTGTTTCCTCGGGTTTCGTGGCAACGACGAAACGCGATGCGGATGAAGAGGTGGCGCTGGCCGGGCAGACGGGCTTTCGCCCTTCGCGGGACATCATCGCGAGTAACGTGCTCATCGCTGGCATCCGCATCCCTTACGTGCAGCCGCACATCGACGATGTGCATGATGTCCACGATGTCCCGCCGCTCGGGAACCTGCCCGGCCGGACGGTGGCCGGATTCCCGATCCAAGCA
>JANNXQ010000196.1:0-43646 GCA_031409655.1 Chthoniobacteraceae bacterium
CAGTCGCGCGACGCCCGCCCCTGCGAGATCGCGCGCGTCATCGGCGAAGTCACGCAAACCGTGCGACCGTGTCCGCGCTGCGGTTTCTTCACCACCGAGACAATCAGCGAACTCTGCGCCGATCCCGCGCGCGACGCCACGCAGCTCTGCGTCGTCGAGCAGCCCACGGAAATCCTCCCGCTCGAACGCACCGGCGCGTTTCGCGGACGCTACCACACCCTCGGCGGCCGCATCTCGCCCCTCGACCACATCGGCCCCGACGACCTCCGCATCGACGCGCTCCTCGAGCGCATCAAAACCGAAACACCCAGCGAGATCATCCTCGCCCTCGGCGCGGACGTGGAGGGCGAAGCCACCGCCAACTACCTCGCCGGACTGCTCCGCGAGAGTGCCGTGCAAATCACCCGCCTCGCGCAAGGCATGCCCGCCGGAGGTGGTCTCGAAAGCGCGGACGAACTCACGCTCAGCCGCGCGATGACGGGACGGACGCGCGTCGTGCGCTAGCCGTCGGCGCGCCAGCTTTGGACTGCGGTGACTGGTCACCGCTTTGTGGCGGTGCGGACTTGTCCGCGCGGTGGGGCGGCGCGGGGCGGCACGGGATCCTCCGGCCGCGGGAAGCGAGCTTCCGCCTCCGCAAAGCGGTGACCAGTCACCGCAGTCCAAAGCTGGCACCACTCCGCGGATTTGCCTCGTCCTTCAGGGAGCGGTCCATATTCTTCACAAAAACAAGCAAGAGAACACCCGCTCCCATCCTCGCGGGGCCTTGCGTCACCTCAGCCGCCGAACGCGGCGCGCCACTCTCGACATCGTCTGTTCGTTCCACCCATCCGCTCCATTCACCCTATGAATACCACCACCCATCTCCACCGCTGGCTGCTCGTCCTGGGCTGCCTCGCCGTATTCGCCCTCCCACTTCCGGCAGCTCAGCTCGCCATCTGGGATTTCAATTCCGGGCTTGGCGGGATCGGCTCCGGCACGCAGCTCAATGCCACGACCGAGACCGTGGCGGGCACGCCGTTTCTCCAGATGTTCCATCAGACCATCGACGCGAATGGCAAAGGCGGCATCAGCTACACGGACAGCCTCGGCGGCTTTCACTCGTCGCCGGTGAATAACGACGCCATCGCCTGGGATGACATTCGCGGGAGCGGCGCGGATGGGGAATTGCGCTGCACCATCGACACGACCGGGTTCCAGGATCTCAGCTTCCGCTTCCACTACCGCTACCAAAACAACACCGACCTCAGCACCGACCTCATGGTCTTCGAGTACAGCCCGGATGGCGGCGCGAACTTCACCAAGGTCGCGAGCTTCGGAATCGTCGATGACAATACCTTCCGCACCTACTCGATCGATCTGAGTGCGATCCCGAGCATCAAGAACAATCCGAACGTGATCTTCCGTCTCCGCGGCGATCCGGCGGCGGCGGCGGCGGATGAGGTGAATGACGAAATCCGCTTCGACAACTTCGAGATCACCGGCACGGCGGTCGCGGCCAATCCAAATGCGCCGTCCATCGACGTGGATCGCGCGGCCACCACGGCGCGGCTTTCACTGCCGTCGAATCCGGTCGGCTACGTCGCGGCGACGATCGGCGATCCGACCGATCCCGCGCCGACGAGCGGCATCCGCTTCGCGGTCTCCGATCCGCAGGCGGACGCGCTCACCCTCACGGCGAGCAGCGACAATCAAAGCGTCGTGCAGGATGGGAATCTCTTCATCAATGCGTCGCTCGTGCCGCCGCGGTTGCGAATCGTGCCGTCGGCGGTGGGGCGCGCGATCATCACCGTCACGGTCAGCGATCCGGGGGGAAATGCGGACCGCTACTTCATCGAGTATGCGGCTTCCGCGGCGTCGGCCACGACGAGCGCGAGCCGCTTCCATACGCATCGCGCGGATGCTTCGACCGGGGAGGACGAGGGCGCGGATCACATGTTCGTGGCGGACGATGAGGATCAGACGATCCGGCTCTATCCGCGCGCGCAATCCGGCTTCCGGGTGAGCGAGTTCGACTTCAATGCGGCGCTCGGTTTCGCGAGCGGGACGGAGGCGGACCTCGAAGCCTCGGCGCGCTCCGGGAGCACGATCTACTGGATGGGCTCGCACGGGAATGAAAGCGACGGGACCTTGGCTCCGAATCGCGCTCTCGTCTTCGCCACCACGGTCACCGGCGCCGGAGCTGCGGCCAATCTTTCCTACGTGGGAAAATACACGGCGCTGCGCAATGAGTTGATCGCGTGGGACACGGCCAATGGCAACGTGCTCGGGCTCGCGGCCAGCGCCATCGTTTCGCCCGAGCAGGTGGATGGATTCAATATCGAGGGGCTCGCGATGATGCCCTCGACCAGCGTCGGAGCGTTCGTGGGCTTCCGCGCGCCGCTCACTCCGGCTTCCGGACGCACGCGGGCGCTCGTCGTGCCGGTCACAAATTTCAGCACGCTCGCGGCGGGTGGCGCGGGGCCGGCGACCTTTGGCACGGCCATCGCGCTCGATCTCGGCGGACGCGGCATCCGCAGCATCACGCGCAATGGCAACAATCAGTATCTCATCCTCGCGGGACCGCCCGCCTCGAGCGGCACCTTCGCGCTCTACGCGTGGGACGGCCTCGCCGCCAACGCACCCGTGCTGCTCGACTCCGACCTCCACACGCGCGCGGCGAATGCGGGTGCGAGCCCCGAGGGCATCGTGGGTCTCGCCGCGTCCATCGGCGGCCCGAGCCTCGTGCAAATCCTGATGGATGGCGGCGACACCGTGCTCTACGGCGACGGCCTCGCAGCGAAAACGCTGCCGGCAAACCTCCACAAAAAATTCCGCAGCGACGTGGTGAATCTGCCCGGCATTTTCGTGGTCACGAACACGAACGACTCGGGCGCCGGTTCGCTGCGCGCGCTGATCGGCCTCGCGCTCCCCGGCGACACCATCACCTTTGCCCCGGCCTCAGTGAATGGCGGCACGATCACCCTCGGCAGCCAGTTGCTCGTGGATAAGAATCTCGTCATCGACGCCACGATGCTCCCCGCCGGCATCACCGTGAACGGCGGCAACGCGACCCATCGCAGCTTCACCGTGAATGCCGGGCGCACCGTGGCGATGCACGGCCTCACGCTCACGGGCGGACGCACGACCGCCACGGCCGGCGCAGGCGACGGCGGCGCGATCCTGAACCACGGCACGCTGACGCTGACCCGCAGCACATTCTTCAACAACACCTCCACTCAGGACAGCGGCGGCGCGCTGCAAAACAACGGTTCGCTCACGCTCACGCACTGCACCCTCGCCAGCAACACCGCGCCCCTCGGCGGCAAAGCCGGCGGCGCCATCCGCAACAACGGCACGCTGGCCCTGACGCACTGCACGATCGTCGGCAACACCTCGGTCTTCGGCGGCGGCATTTACAACGACCCCGCGCGCACGGTGACCATCACCAACAGCATCGTCGCCGGGAACACCGGCAACGACATCCGCAACTTTGCCACCGTCACCGGCGAGGGGGTGAACATCGTCCCATCGCTCGTGAATTCCGGCGGCGGCGCCTCGACCGGCTTCTTCCTCACCGCCGCGCCGCAGCTCTCCGCGCTCGGCAGCTACGGCGGACCCACGCCGACGATGCCGCCACTCGCCGGCAGCCCGGCCATCGATGCCGCGGCCTTTGTCGGCGGACTGCCCATCGACCAGCGCGGCGCCCCGCGCTCGGGCGGCGGCTCGGATGACATCGGCGCCGTGGAACTCGGGAAGATGATCGTGACCACCGCCGCGGATGAAAACAACGGCCTCGGCGTGAACGGCATCTCCTTGCGCGAAGCCATCGCGGACAACACGCCCTTTGCCTCCGAACTCATCCGCTTCGCCCCCGCGCTCAGCGGCCAGACCATCACGCTCGCGCCCTTTTCACCCTTCGCTCTCGGGAAAACGCGCACCCTCGTCGATGGCGCGACCCTCCGCGGCGGCATCACCGTGAGCGGCAACGACGCGACCGCGCACTTCTACGTGAACCCGAGCCAGACCCTCGCGCTGCACGGCCTCACGCTCACGCGCGGGCTGGGTGCGATCAATGGCGGCGCGATCGAAAACGAAGGCCAGGTGATCCTCACGCGCTGCACGCTCACGAGTAACTCCGCGGGCATCGGCGGCGCGCTCGCGGTGATCCCGCCCGGCACTGCGTCGCTCACGCACTGTACGCTCTTTGGCAACACCGCCACGATGCTCGGCGGCGGCGCAATCTCGGCCATCACCGGCACGACCGTGACGCTCACCCACTGCACCCTCTCGGGAAACGCTGCGGGCGCGAACAACGGCGGCGGCATCCTCGTGGGCACGGGCGCGACCGTCACGCTCGCCAATACCATCGTCGCGGGAAACACCGCGGCCTCCGGCGGTGACCTTCGGAACGACGGCGCCGTCGTCCGCGTCGGCGCGAGCATCGTCCGCCTCTTCGCCGGCACGCCCGCCACCGGTGCCGGCATCTTCAGCGCCGCCGACCCGCTCCTCGCCCCACTCAACTTTTTCGGCGGCCCCACGCGCACGATGGCCCTGCTCGCCGCCAGCCCCGCGCGCAACACCGCCCCCGTACTCGCCCCGCCTATCACCGCCGACCAGCGCGGCTTCCCCCTCGTCGGCGCGCCCGACATCGGCGCGTATGAAGCCGGCACGCTCAATCATTACAACGCCTGGGCCATCGAAACCCTGCCCACTGGCGCAGACTACAGCTTCACCGCCGACCACGACAACGACGGGAACCGGAACGGCCTCGAATACGCCACCCGCACCAACCCGCTCGCCGCGAACCCCAGCCCCTTCGGCCCGCCCCTGCCCCAGCCCGGCCCCGAGATGCTCTTCGACATCCCCTTCCGCCCCGATGCCACCGACTTGCGCTACATCGTCCAGCGCAGCCCTGACCTCGTGACTTGGACAGAAATCTACCGCTACGACACCATCACCGGCTTCACCACGCTGCTCGGCAACGTCGATGACAGCCGGAACTCCGGCACGCAAATCATCACCCTCTGGGATCCCGACTTCCTCACGCCGCGGTGCTTCTGGCGGCTCCTCGTCGAGAAGCCGTAGCCTGGAGGGACATGCTCCGTCATGTCCCTGATCGAATGAGCGGAGGCTGCGCGGAGTTTTCGGGCGCACGGATGCTCTGCACCGCCTCCGCCCACGGAAGTTTGGGACATGACGGAGCATGTCCCTCCAGGTTGCGGCGGCGATGCATCGCCTTGCGCGGGTCGGGCGTTTAGAGAGGAACCATGTCCATTGCGATTCATTGGTTTCGCCGCGATCTGCGCATCGCGGATAACACGGCGCTGAATGCGGCGGCGGCGTGGCACGCGCAAGTCGTGCCGGTATTCATCCTCAGCGAGTGGAAAGGCGAGCACCACTGGTGCGGGGCGGCGCGGCAGGAATTCCTGTGCGGCTCGCTGAGGTCGCTGGCGAAGAATCTGGAGGCGAAGGGCGGGCGGCTGATCGTGCGGCAAGGCTCGGCAGAAAAGGTGCTGGAGACGCTGGTGCGCGAGACGGGCGCGGAGGCGATTTACTTTGCGCGCGATCCCGATCCGTACGGGCGCGCGATGGAGAAGCAGGTGACGGCCATGGCGGAGCGGCTCGGGGTGACGGTGCATCCGCACAAGGATCACGCGCTGCATGAGCGTGGCGAAGTGCTCACGGGCGGTGGCACGGCTTTCCGCGTTTTCACGCCGTATTCGAAGGCTTGGCTGAAGCTCGACAAGATTCCGCCCGGTCGCACGCTGGCGAAGTTTTCCACTCCGCCGAAGATCGCGAGCTTGGCGCTTCCGACGCTCGCGACGTGGGGACTCACGGCGGAGGCGGAGATCGTCGAGCCGGGGGAAGCGGCGGCGCGCCAGCGGCTCGGGCGCTTTCTCGATGGCGCGGCCTTCGACTACGGCACGCGGCGCGATCTGCCGGCGGCGGAGAATACTTCGCGGCTCTCGCAGGACCTGCGCTGGGGTCTGCTCTCGATCCGCGAAATCTACGCGCGTTGCCTGGAAGTCTCGGAGCGGGCCACGGCGGCGCAGCGCAAGAGCATCGGCATCTGGGTGAATGAACTCATCTGGCGGGAGTTCTATTTCCAAGTGATCTGGAACGTGCCCGAGGTGCTCGACTACGAATTCCAGCCGGAGTATCGCGCTTTGAAATGGCGCGATCACTGGCGGCCCGAGGAGCGCGCGGGTGGCGCGGAATTTCGGCGCTGGTGCGCGGGGCAGACGGGTTTCCCGATCGTCGATGCCGGGATGCGCCAACTCGCCGCGAGCGGCTTCATGCACAATCGCGTGCGGATGATCGTGGCGATGTTTCTCACGAAGGATCTGCACGTCTGGTGGATGCACGGCGAGAGCCACTTCATGCGCCGGCTCGTCGATGGCGAGATCGCGAGCAACAACGGCGGCTGGCAATGGAGCGCGAGCACCGGCACGGATGCCGCACCCTATTTCCGCATCCAGAATCCGTGGTCACAGGCGAAACGCTTCGATCCCGATGGCGACTACATCCGGCGATGGGTGCCCGAACTGCGCGACGTGCCCGGCCCGCGCCTCTGCGAGCCGCCGGCGCCGGGCCTGCCGCTCGCGAAAGGCTACCCGCTCCCGATGGTCGATCACTCGACCGAGCGCGATGCGGCGCTGGCGATGTTTCGCACGGAGTAGGCCCGCGGTCCGGGATGGACGAATTTCCCGACTGAGATGATGATCGCAGACCGATGTCCTCGTTCCGTCTTTTTTGCACCCTCTGGCTGCTCGTTTTCGCCCTGGCCGGATGTGTCGATCGCCGCGCGAGGGCGGAGAAAACAATTCGGGAAGTGGGCGTCGAACAACTGCGAAAAGACGCGGCAGTGCTCTACAAGGAACTCTTCGCCAGCCGTCCGAACGACTTTCAAGTGGTCCGCCGTTCCGCGTGGCCCAAAACTTTTCAGCGCCTCAAACCGCTGCGCGTAGGCAGCTATCAGGACGGATTTAGTATCGCCCTCTCGGCCGAAGCGGGCGGCGAGGAGGGGCTCTACATTGTGCCGCAGCACATGGATCGGTTGCCAAACGTGGCCCAAGCAGCCCGCTACGAAGAGATTGCAGACGGAGTGTTCTGGTATGCCTTTGGGAAATAAATCTCTCCGTCCGCCCTCTTACTGTGGGTGATGTTTTTGCCCTCAGGGGTGCGACCAAAGCCTCCTGCCAATCGCGTAAATTTCCCGTGACGAAAATGTTGGACATTACTCAGGACAAACTCCAATTCATCCGAACTGTATTGCCGCCCCTAGAACCCCCTGTGATCCGATTGCTTTCCGGCTCGTCAAGCCCCGCCCCCAGAAATGGCAAACCGGGGCCTCGGAAACGCATAAGCGATAAAATATTAATAAATCCGTTGCGACGGAGTCATTGCTTGATAAAATAATCAACCAAGACAAGGAAACTGCACTCACTCGTCCCCTTTTCATGAAGTCCCTACCCAAAACTGGTTTCATCGAGCCCCTCGAAGCTCGCATCGCTCCCGCAGTCATTCGGATCGGGGCGACGGGAATCTTTGAAGACCCGTCCGACACCGAATATCGCGAAGCCGGTGGTCCCCGTCCTTCGCCCTTTGATGCGCTGGGATTCACGGATACTTCCGCGTCGAGCGATCTGGTCTCACTGGCGGTCGATAGCGCGCTGAGCGACAACACCTTTTTCTTGCGCCTCCAGGCTGGCGATACGGTCTTTCGGTTGACCGAGTCGAGCAACTACAAGGAATTCATCACGGTGAAGACCGGACAGGTGATCGCTTTCTTCACGGACAGCAATGGCGACAATGAATTCAACGATGGCGAGCTGACCGGTCTTTCCTTGGGGGCGAATGCCGCGGTCGATGTCAATGGCAGCGTCAATGGCGACATCGTCACGAACCTCGATGAACGCGGGACCAAGGATCGGGCGGACGACACCGTGAATTTGACGGGTTTGGTGTCGCCGAAGCAGGGGATCAGAAGTGTGGGCGTCCTCGGCGGATCTGTGTTTGGGAGTGTCCTCAGTGGCGGCCCGATCCTGAGCCTCACGGTAAAGACGAATGTGGAAAATGTCCTCGCCGGTGCGGCCGCGGACGGGGTGAGTTTTGATTTCTTCAAGTCGGCTGGAGGCGAGGGGCAGGTGTCATTCACTGCCGCTCCCGGGGAGATCGGCGCTTCGATCTCCAATGTCGTCGTCGGTTCGATCACCGGAAGACTTGCCGCCGGTGGGGCAGGGGCGAGCGCCAAAGGTGGCTCTCTCACCAATATTCAGGTGACGGGTGACGCGGACGGATTCGAGCTTCTGGCGGGAGCGGGTGGCGCGGGTGATGCGCCGAGCAAGAAGCTCAATGGCGGCCTCGGTGGCAGTGTCACGAATGTGTTCGTCAGCGGCTTTGTCGATAACTCGCCGAACAACGCCGTGGTCGTGCGCGCAGGCGATGGCGGTGATGCGGAGCCCACCGGCCGGGGCGGCGCGGGTGGTCTGCTGAAAAATATCAACGTCGGCTTTGGCCTCGTCGGCAAGACGCCCGTGCAGTCCACCCCCATCCTCGGTGACAACGTCACGCTCGCCGCGGGCGATGGCGGTGATGGCAAGACGGGCGGCATTGGCGGGGCCGCTTCCCTGATCGAGGTGCGGGTTCAGACTTCGGACGTGCAGGGCAACGAGATCGACCTCCAGGCTGGCAATGGGGGTAATAGTATTTCGCCTGGGGGCATTGCTGGGGCGGGCGGATCGTTGCGGGACATCGAATTGAACAACGTGATTTCGACGCCAAATGGCGACATTTTCGTCCAGGCAGGCAATGGCGGCGGTGGCGGTGCTTCGAGCAGAGGGGCGGCGGGCGGCTCCGTGTTGAACGTGTCGCTGCTCGGGTTTGATTTGCAGGTCCTGGCGGGTGATGGCTCGGACGGGACGATCGGGGGCAATGCCGGTTCGGTGACGAATGTGACCGCCGTGCGCGACAATCTGGTCGTGCCGCGCAATGTGCTCATCAATGCCGGGCACGGAGGCGTCGGCTTTCAAACGAATGGTGGCCTCGGCGGCACCGTCCACAGCGTCACCGTCGAAGACGGCAACTTTCAGTCCTTCCTCATCAATGCCGGCCTCGCGGGTGATGGTGGAGACGGCATCGGCGGCAAGGGCGGTAAGGGCGGCGGAGTATCCGCGGTCAACGTCTCCGACCGGGACACCAATTTTGGGGTGACCTCGACCCTGGAGGGCGAGGTCGTCCTGCGGTCGGGGCGCGGGGGCGACGGTGCCAAAGGTGGCGGCGTCGGTGGCTTGATGGACAAAGTCGTCGTCACTGGCGATAACTTGAACATGACGGCGATCGGCGGGAGTGGGGGCGACGCGCTGACGCTGGGCGCCGGTGCCGCGGGCGGTGCGCTGAGCGGCGTCCAACTCGAATCCTTTGGTTTGGTCAGCGGCAAGCCCATCACCGGAAAGCTCGAGGCGGGTGACGGCGGCGACGGCTTTGGCCGCGGTGCCGCCGGTGGCGCGGGCGGGGACGTGCGCGCTTCCAGCAGCCTCAAATTGAGTGGTGATCCCTCGGTCCAGCTCGCCAATTTCGTGGGCAATGGCCAGATCCTCGCGGGCGATGGCGGCGAGGGCCAGAACACCGTCGGTGCCGTCAAAGGTGGCGCTGCGGGCAAGGGTGGATCAATCATAGCGAGCGGACTTTTTGCCGAGCAGGGCGCTGGCGAAATGATCGCCGGCAACGCGGGCGTGAACGGTGCGCGGGCAGGCGCTGGCGGGAGCATTGTCAGCTTAAACAAGTCGGCAACCGGCGATCAAATTGGGTTGCGGGCATCGACTTCGATCAAGGCTCTCGCCGGCAATGGGTCCCACGGGGGGCAGGGCGGCGACGTCATCGGGCTGTCCTACGGCAGCACCGCGCTGCTGCTGAATCCCACCCCTTCCGGGACGATTCTGATCCAGGCCGGCAATGGCTCGGCCGACGGTTCGGCGGCCGGACGGGGCGGAAATATCAACGCCGTCAATGGTTCCCTCTCTTCTGGGGTGGGCATGACCACGCAATTCATCGCCGGCGCCGGTGGTGGCAGTGCGACGGCGACCAAAGCCGGTGCTGGGGGCACGATCAAGGACATCACCATCTCCCGAGGCGGCGCAGTCGGTGCGGTCTTTACGCTTGCGGCTGGCGATGCCGGCCAGGCGCCGCTGGCGGGGACTGGGGCGGCGGGCGGGAATGTGACCAATGTCGGTGTCACGGACATCTCCGCGGAGACGATCTTCCGAAGCGTCGCGGCGGGCGATGGCGGCGACGGCACGAAGAAGGCGGGTCCCGGCGGGAGCATTTCCGGCGTGGACGTGCAGCAGCACGACATCGGGGTGCGGACGGGCGAAAAATTTGGCTATGCGACGATGGGCGGATTGTTTGCGGGCGTCGCTGGTGCGGGGGCCAAGAGCGCCCTGAATGGCAGTGTCACCAAAGTGACGGCGAACTCGATATCCTCCATCGTGGCTGGGCGCGTCGGAGCACCGCACCTCGCGGAGACCGTCAGCGACATTTTCGTGGCCGGCACCAATAAGACCCTGCTCCTCGTCTCCAACCAGGCGCTGGTACCGAATGGTGAGTTCAAACTGCGCTTTGGCCCGGACGAGACCCTGACCCTGCCGGGTGGAGCGACGCCCGCCGCGGTCCAGCAAGCGCTCAATCTTCTCCCCAGCATCGCCGTCCTCGGTGGGGTGACGGTGGGCTCGGATGGTAATTTTGGCTACGCGGTCGATTTTACGAATCCCGGGAATCGCGCGGAAATCTCCGGCCTTGAGGTGATCGACGGTCTGGTCGAGGAAAAGATCAAGGGGGCCGTTGGCAACCCCAGTGTCACGTCAAGCATCGACGGCGGATCGGCGCTGCCGGTTGCGGAAGTGCGCTCCGGCCAGGCCAACCTTGTCGTCGTGGAGACGAATTCGGGCAACGTCGTCTTTGGGACTTCGGAGCAGGTCAGCGGGACCCCCACGAATGCGGAAGTACAGTTGCTCAACCTCGAGGCGCTCACGCCTTTCCCCACCGGTCAGTTCACCCTTTCGTTTGGGAATTTGGTCACACCGCTCCTGCCCGCCACCGCCGATGCGGCGGCGATTCAGACGGCGCTCAATACCCTCGCGACGATTCAAAATAGCGGCAGTGTCCTCGTCGCGCTTGCGCCGAACGAGACCGCGCGCTTCACGATTTCCTTCAATCTGGCCGGGGCCCGCGAAACCATCATCGGCACGCGGTTGTTGCCCGAGATTCAGCGCCTGGACCTCGGTGAAGTGCCCAATTTCTCCAATGCTTCCTTCACCCTGAGGTTCGGCGGTCAGACCACCGTCCCGCTGCCGGATGATGCGACCGCCGCGGATATCCAGGCGGCCCTGAATGCCCTCTTTCCCATCCAAGCGCTCGTCCCAGGAAGTAATGGCGGGGTGCAAGTCACTGACCTCGCGGGTGATCAGTTTGACATCAAGTTTGTCAACAAAACCACGGGGATCGGGATCAACGGGGAGCAAACCGCGATCACCGGAATCGGCCTCCTGCCAGAAGTCCAGCGGGTGAGCCTCGGAACCCTGCCGGCGGTCCCCGGTGCCACCTTCACCCTGGCCGTCGGAAATGAGCGCACGACCGCCATTCCGGCGAATGCGGGGGCCAGTCAGATCCAGGCGGCGCTGAATGCCCTGCCGTCGATCCTCGCCGCTGGTGGCGTGGACGTCGCGCTCGGTGCGAATGGAGCGGTGAACATCACCTACCGGGTGGCCGGCGACCAACTGGCGCTGACGAGCGACGCGCTGCAAAAAGCGCAGCAACTGATCGACCTCAACAGCCTCAGTGGGCTCTCGAACGCGGAGCTCGCCCTCACCTTGAAGAACGCCCTCGAGGTCCTCGAGGCGACGAAGGGGACCGCGCTCAATCTCGCGATCACCGAGATCCAGCCCGGGCAGTTTAATTTCAGCAGCTCCACGGTGACGAACGGCACCCCGACCACGCAGGAAATCCAGCGGATCAACACCGCGGCGATTGTCGGAAATGGGGCGCAGTTCACCCTGACCTTCGGCGGGCAGACGACGGCACCGATCCTGGTGGCGACGATCAACGCGCTTACGGTCCAGGCCCGACTGAACGCGCTCCCGGTCATTGCTTCCCTCGGAAGTGTGGTCGTCACTGGGGCCACGCCGAATTTCGACATCGCCTTCAGCACCACCGGCGACGTGCCGTCGATCACCGGCACCGCCGCAGTGCCCGAGGCTCAGCGATTGAACCTCGGCCCGCTTTTTGCCGACCCGACCGGCGAGTTCAGCCTCACCTTCAATGGCGAGACCACGCTGCCCTTGCCCGTCAACACCGCCGCTGCCCAGGTCCAGGCTGCGCTCAATTTACTCAGCTCGATTCAGGCCGAGGTCACGGGCACGCCGGGCACCGGGATTTTCGACATCAGATTCGCGAACACCGGGACGCCCGCCAACCAACCCGCGATTATCGCGCTCGGTGGCGGCCTCTCGAGTCACGAGCGTCAGGCGCTCAACCTCGGCTCGCTCACGGCCTACACCAGCGGCTTCTTCCAGCTCACCTTTGAGGGCGAAACCACGGCACCACTACCGGTGACGGCGACGGCCGCTCAAATCACCGCGGAGCTCAACAACCTGCCGGCGATCCAGGAGACCCGCGCCGGTCGGACCGGGCTGGTCAGCGTGGCCGCTTCAGGGGCCGGTCGGTTCGACATCGTTTTCAATTCCTTTGGCGATCAGACGCCGGTGACCGCCCTCGGCGCCGTGGCGGTGGACCGCTATCCAGTGGCCGTTTCCCAAGTCCAGGCTGGCGTCCAATTACCCGTGCTCGTGAGCGAGACCCGGAGCGGGGATGCCTCTGGCGCGGATGTGGCGGAACTGGTCCGCGGCGGGGTCGGAGTGAGCGAAGTGCAGCGGGTGGATCTCTCCGCGCTGGCCGGCGCGACGGTGGGGAACTTCACCCTGGCCTTCGGGGTTCTGACCACGCTGCCGATCGCCGTGGATGCCACTGCGCTCGAAGTCCAGAACGCGCTCAATTCCCTCCCGACGGTGCAGTTGGCGGGCGGAGTGACGGTGGTGGCTGGCCCAGGCAAGAGCTTCGATGTGACCTTTGGCCAACAGGCTGATCAAGCGTCCCTGGTCGGGCTGACCCGCGTGGCGGAGACGCAGTTGGTGGATCTGGGCGCCCTGACCGGGGTCGCGGGCGGGGAGTTTATCCTGAACTTTGGGAACTACTCGACCGCTCCGATCAGCGTCGCGGCGACGGCGGCCCAGGTGGAAGCGGCCCTCGAGGCGATCCCCACTGTGCAGGCCAGCGGCGGCGTCACCGTCGCGGCGGCTGGTGCCGGCAAATTCTCCGTCACCTTCCAGCAACTCTCGAATATCGCTCCGCTGAGTGGCTTCGGCGGCGGAACCACCGGGCACGAGGTGCAGCAGATCGCGCTCGGCAGCCTGGCCGGGGTGACGGGTGGAAAATTCACCCTCACTTTCAATGGTGAGACCACCGCTCAGCTTCCGGTGACGGCCACGGCCGCGGAAGTCCAGGCAGCGCTCAATGCGCTCGATTCGGTGAAGGATTCCCGCACGGACCGCACCGGCGCAGTGGTCGTCGCCCTGACTTCGGCCCCGGCCGCTCCGCCGGTCTTCTCAGTTTCCTTCAATATCTTCGGTGATCAGCCAGCCCTTGGTGGAAAGAGTCTGGCCACAGGAGACCGCACCTTTGCGGCCACGGAATTGCGCGCCGGCACCTCCGGCACTGCCGTCCCGGTGGTGGAGTTGATCGCGGGCACGGGCTTGGTGAAAGAGGTTCAAACGATCGATCTCGCGGCGGTGCGCGCGAGCACGAGTGAGTTCCAGTTGCGTTTCGACAATAATCCGACCGATGCGACTCCAGCCCGGACCACGGCGTTGCTCCCGGCGAATGCCACGCCTGCGGACATCCAGGCGGCGCTCAATGCAATCGCTTCGATCACGACCGCGGGTTCCGTGTCCGTGGCCGCTGGCGTGGGCGACAAGGTGGATGTGAGCTTCTTGTCCTTCGGAAATCAGCAGCCCATCTCCGGATTTGGCGGCGTCCATGAACAGCAGACAGTCGGCCTCGGCAGCCTCGCCACAGAGGCCAATGCGCTCTATCGCCTGGCCTTTAATGGCGAGTCCACCCGCGCCCTGCCGGTCACCGCGACGGCGGCGGATCTCGATGCGGCGCTCGATGCCCTTGCCGCGATCAAGGCGCTCCGGCCCGACAATACCGGTTCGGTGAGCGTCGTGCAGACGCTTCCGGGAGTGTTCCAGGTGGATTTCAACGACCTCGGAAATCAGTCCGCGTTCGGCGGGGTCGGAGCCGTCTCCATCCAGCCAACGCTCGATGTCCGGGAAATCGTCGGCGGTGGCAATTTTGGCCTCGTCGTCAGCGAGACTCTGGCGGGGCAGGCGGCGGCCGTTCCGACCGCGATTCTCAGCCCGGGCACCGTCTCCAGTCGCGAGGTTCAGAACGTGGACATTTCCAATGTCATTGGCCTCTCGAGCGGCATCTTCCGGGTGGCGTTTGGGGCCAATCAAACGGCCTTTCTTTCCCGCCTCACGACGGCGGCGGATCTTTCCTCTGCCCTCAACGGTCTGCTCTCGGTCCAAAATGCCGGCGGAGTCACCGTCCAGAATGGGGCAAGCAACACCTTCGAGATCACCTTCGTCAGCAATGGCGATCAGGCCGACCTCTTCAGCGCCTCGGGTGGAGTGCTCGAGATCCAGCATCTCGACACGGGCCTCCTTCAACTCCCCGGCAACTCGCAATTCGTCCTGCAATTCGGAGCTAATTCGACCGCGCCGCTGCCGGAGACGGCCTCGCTCGCCACGGTCTCCAACGCCTTAAACCTTCTGACCAGCGTCCAGAATGCCGGAGGAGTGATCGTGACCCAGGGTTCCGGTGGCTTCGATGTGAAATTCAACGTCCCCGCAAATCAAGCGGCGATCATCGGTGCGGTGAGCCTGTTTGAACAGCAGTCGCTCGACCTCCAGAAATTGTCGGCCAACCTCGATGGTCAGTTTCAACTCGAGTTTGGCGGCGAAAAGACGGTCCTCTTGAAGTCCGGGTCGGCCCCGATCCAGGTCGAGCAGGCGCTCAATAATCTCGCGACCATCAAGGCCCTCGCTCCCGGGAATACGGGGAGCGTCAGTGTGGCCGGAGTGGCTCCGGGTTTGATGAACGTGAACTTCAATGTCGCGGGCGATCAGCCTTTGATCTCGGGAACCACCAATGCCGTCGGCGTCTCCGCCAGACTGTCAAACCCGCCGACTCCCGCGGAACTGGAGGCGGCCTTGGACAGCCTGTCCTTCTTCGATGTCAGCGTGGTCAATGGCTCCCTGCCCGGGACCGTCCTCGTGAACTACTCGCAACTCGGCGACCAACCGCCGATCATCGCGACCAGTTTCATCCACGAGGAACAGCGGGTGGACATCTACTCAATCGGGACCTTCACCCTGCGCTTTGGCAATGACGAGACTGCGCCGCTCGCGCCGGACGCTACTGGCGCGCAGATCCGTTCCGCGCTCAATACGCTGCCGTCCATCATCGCCGCCGGCGGGGTCAGCGAGGTGAGCCTCGGCGAAAACAGCAGCTTCACCGTGGTCTTTGCGGGCGAAAGTGACGTCAACTTCCTCACGGCGACGCAGACGCTCGCACCCATCCCGGTGACCACCACCACCAATGGCACCCTCACCGTGCGGGAGAAGCAGAATATCTCCTTTACGGAAAAGGGCGCCTTTGTGGGCGAAGTGACCAACGCATTCGTTGGCTTCAAGGCCGCGAACTTTGTCGGGGCGATCTACGATTACAACGAGATCGATTCGAATGTCTTCCACTTCATCGAGCAAAACGGCCTCTACACCGAGGGCAATGGCGTCCCCGGCTTTAACGCCACGCCGCCTGGCGATATCGCCTTATTCAATGAAGGCGACATGCCGATCGACGGCATCATCATGGCCCGCATCCTGGACCAGAGGACCATCAATTTCACCCCCGAGGCGAAGTTCACCGCCACCGGCTTCTTCGATTTCAATAACAAGATCTAACCCCCTTTCCCCAACCGCCCACCGCCATGATTGACCACCCTCTTTCCCGCCCCGGCATCGAACCCCTCGAAGCGCGCATCGCCCCAGCCGCGCTCCTGCCGACGATCAGACAGGCGGAACTCGCCTATGACGCCAATCCGAATGGCGATCGACACTTCGTCAAAGCCCAGCATGGCGAACCGATCCTGTTAAGTGCGGGTCAGGTCCTTTCGACCGGTCTGGCTGCGCGCGACGGCACCTATCTGCTCTTCGTCGAAAAAGGCGAGGCGCTGGTCTTCCTGACCGATCTTAACAATAACAACGAAGTCGATTTCAACGAGATCACTGGGATCGCGGCGGGCGAGGGGCTGCGCTTCACCAGCTTTGTCGATATTCACGGGGACATTGTCACAAACTACGACGCCGATAAAACGCTGAGCGATTCCAGCATCAGCTCGATCGGTGAGGAGTTCACCAAAGGCGACGGTCTTCTGCTGAACAATTCGCGCATCGAGGCGATCACCCTTCGCTCGCTGACGATCAATGATCTCACCGACCAGAATGCGGACGGTTTCGTGGATGCGACCGATGTCGGCTTGCGCCTGGCGCTCTCCAGTTACTCCATCCACGGTCAGGTGCTCGCGGGAAGAGGGTTTGGAGTGGTCGGTGATGTCACCAGCGGTCTGCTCGTGGATGTCGCCGGCAATGCCGATCAACTGACCAAATTCAACGGCCAGGGTCTTACGTATTACATCCCGTCGAAGCCCACCATCGGCGCCATCCGCACCGGCACCGCTGCCTCCGGTGAGTATTTCAGCTTCGGCATTTCCCGGGCGGACAATATCCAGGGCAACCTCAGTAACTTCGCCGTGACCAAGAGCGCCCCGGGCGGGGATATTTATAACATTCGCTCGGCCGCGAAGGGCGCCTTTAACGTCTCGGGCTTTTATGCCGGGAACGGCGGGATCGGCGCTCGCGGTGGTAATATCGACACGGTCACCTTGAGCAATGACGACGCTTCTGGTTATCAGATCATTGCGGGCAATGGCGGGTCTGGGGCCACGGGCGGGCAGGGGGGATCAATCCTGGGGTTCACGGATCTGGGCTCGAGCACTGGACAGGTGCTGCTCGATGTCGGCGATGGTGGGTCCGGCACCACGGGGAGTGGTGGAAATGGGGGGACGCTCGGCCTTGGCACGATCACCACGACGATTCCGGGCGTGCCCTCGGTCACACCGCTCACGAATATCAATGTCAATGCCGGCTTCACCATTGCTCTCGGCGATGGGGGTTCGGGTTTCACCTCCGGCGGCAATGGCGCCAGCTTGACCAAGGCGGTGCTGTCAACGCCGGAAGGTTCGGTGGAGTTTGGTCGCGCCGTGGTCTCCACCACCCGTGACCCGCTGCACAATCCGGTGGATGGAAAGATCATCCGCGATCCGAATTTTCCCGGCATCATCGGGCGGACACTCCCGGTGGATTTCGATCAGGACGGCTTTACCGATGTCGTCTTCACCACGAGCAGCCCAGAGCAGTTAGTCGTGCAATTTGGCGATGGGCTCGGTGGCTTCCGGCTCAATCCGCTGACCAATCGTCCAGACCGAATCTATCTGGACGGCCCGATCGGGGCGGAAGCGCTGGCGGTTGGTGATTTCAATGGCGACGGCCACCATGATATCGCGGTCGGTTCATCGGAAGTGGGTAACTACGCCGGCATCACGGTCTTCCTCGCCAAGTGGGAAGACGCCAATGCGAACGGGTTGACCGACGCGGAGGACGTGAACAAAAATAGAAAGGACGACTTTCAGGGCTTCTATACCGGACGCACCAGCGTGCTTCCCTCGTTGTCCAGCGGCGACGCCGCGGGTTCGCCGATTCTCGACACCTCCTACCGCTACACCCGCTCCGCGAATGCGATCAACGATCTCGTCGTCGGTGACTTCGATGGGGACGGCTTTACCGAGATCGCGGTGGTGGCGACCCATATCACGATCGGGGCCGGTCTGACGGGGCGTCAGAATCAGGTCGTGATGGTGCTGACGGCGGATCAGGAGTTGGGGGCGGATGGCAAGGTCCGCCAGACCGGGCAATTCTATGCCGATGTTGGCACCCGCGGCACTTCAGTGCCGAATGTCGGCGCCAATCCCTTTGTGCCATTTGTCGCTCTCGGGGGCTCGAACGACGCCCGGATCGAGGCGACCGCACTGACGAGCGCGCCGTCGGCCTTTTCCTCGGTCGGAAATGTGGTGACCTACGATGTGATTGTCGGCACGACCGTCCTGGGGACGAATTCCGTCAACAACAGCACCAACACCCAAATCACCGGTGGGATGCTCATCATGGATTTCTCGTTCAAGAGCCCCTACGGGCCAACGCTGAGCGGGGTGTCATTTGGAAGTGTCGATACCAACCGGGAGTTAACGAAGCAGGCTGGGACGCCTGCCTTCGTAAAGGATTTTACGATCGTCGATTTCAATCAGGACGGAAACGCCGACTTCGTTGCCATTACGGAGGCACCAGCCGGATTTCTGCTGGCCGCTCAGGGCGATGGGCTCGGGAACGCGATCGTGGTCACGAAGAATCCTTTTACCTCTGACAACGCCGGCTTTTTCCTCGGCCCGCAGGGGTACGGCATCGGGACGGACCAAGTGTCTCTCCGCCCCACGGAACTGCTCGGCTACGGGACCCTCTTTCCCATCCCGGGCCTGCCCTTGCCACCCGGACAACCGCCAAATCCGCCGCTTGACTATGTGGTCGATGCTTTTGACACCACCGATCCCGGCAAGATGGATGACGTGGCGGTGCTCAACTACTCCATCGGACGCACTTCTCCAGGGCCAGGGGCCAATTATACGATCAACGAGTTCTCGATCTGGGATTTCACCCTCGCAAGTGCCGGTCGTCTGGTCGTTGACAATCCCGGCGTGGATTTCAGCTTTGATCTGGCCTTTGGCACCGTCAGGCCCTCCGGCGCCGATCTGGAAGTCGTGGCCTTCGACACCTTTGTGCCGGTGACCGCGGCACCCGACGGGATCGCCGACCTGAGTTTCATCAACTACGCCACCGCGAACCCGACGAAAAATCCTCTCGCGCGGCACGTCCTCGAAAGCTGGGGCTATGATCGTCTGTCATTTGGCTCGAATCTGACCTTCACGCCACTGGCCGAGCATTTCATCGACATCACGGCCGGGAATGGGGGCAATGGCGTCATCGGTCGTGGCGGTGCCGGTGGATTTCTCGGCGGCGGGCTCACCCAGTTAAATCTCGTCAATGCCCAGGGGATTCCGAGCCCGACGCTGTTTGGCGCGTTTGATATCACGCTGCCCATCAATGTCGCCTTCGATGGCAAGGTGCGGTTGACGGGCGGAAACGGCGGCAATGGCTTCACCAGTGGCGGGGTGGGCGGCGGCGTGCTCGGGGCCAATGTGCATTTCGCGCCCGGGACAGGGGTCTTCCATACCGACACGACGCTGCTGGGTGGCAATGGTGGCTTCGGCATCTCCGGGAGTGGCGGCGCGGGTGGGAGCCTCGTGGCGAATAGCCTTGAGGCTGGCGTGCTGCTTACGGCGGGCGACGGTGGGCGGGGCAAGATCGGCGGCGACGGCGGGTCGATCATCGGCCATGGACTCCAGAATTTTCCGGATAATCGCGAACCCTTCCAGATTTTGTTCGCGGGGAACGGCGCCAATGGGGTGACGAAGGGGGGCAATGGCGGAAACATCAGTAACTACCACGGCCAATTTAACCTCTCATTTTCGGGTAATTCGGCCGGGGTGATCAATTACGTGGCCGGCGATGGCGGCACGGCCGTGTCGGGCCCCGGGGGCAATGGCGGCGACGTGAAGAATGCCAGCCCCTTCATCTTCGGCGATGGTACGAATCGCATGAGCGGCGACGTTTACTTGCGCGGTGGAGAGGGTGGAGACGGAATGTCGGGCGGACGCGGCGGCGACGTTACGGGCTTCGCCAATAAGGCTTCCGAGCAGGACTCTCCGGCCGTGCTGAGTTTCCTCGCCGGCTCCGGAGGCGATGCCACGAGGGGACGTGGCGGTCGTGGGGGAAATATCTCCGAGATCAGTTCTTCATCGAAAGGCGCGCCGAGCTTCGGCACCGCACCTCTCGAGGACGGCGTCCCGGCGCCATTCTCGACGCGCGCGACCGTTTTCGGCTTCAATCGGGTCCTGGCGGGCGACGGCGGATCGAGTTCGGGCGGGATCGGCGGTGACGGGGGCGCCATCGCAAATATATTCAGCGGGAACTCGGGCACGGCTTTTGCCATCATTGCCGGGTCCGGGGCCGCGGGCCTGAGCGTCGGTGGCAACGGCGGATCCGTGACTAACGCCCGGGTGGACGTCGGGGGAGGGGCACTCGGCAAGGCCCTGGTGATCGCCGGTGCCGGGGGTGATGCGGGCGCTTTCGTTGCCAATCCGAATGACCCCGCTCCCAACCAGGCGGAAAAGGCTTTCGGAGGGAAGGTCGGCAAGGGTGGCGACGGCGGGAGCATCCGCAATTACACCCAACTCGGAGGCATTGGCGCCCGGGCCGATCTCATCGCTGGAAACGGCGGCGATACCGTTTTCTATGGCCGCATCGGCGATCAGGTGACTTCCGTCGGCAAGGGTGGATCGATCTCGAATATCTTCGTGGACGGAAATCTCGGAAACGTTTCTCCGAATGTTCCGATCAAATCCTACAACGACCTCAGGGCCGGCCAGAGTATTGCTGATTTTGTTGCCGCCAATCTCCGCGATCGTTTTGCCGGGGGCGACATCGGCGACGATGTCGGCAACGTCGGGGTGATCGTGGGTGCAGCCGGACGGCTCAAGTCGGTCTTCGCCGGGTTCGATAGCCAGAACCAACCCATCTATCAATCGTTCCCTGCCTTCAAGGGGATCAACGGGAGTCTGACCGAGGTGAGCGCCCGGAGCATCATGTCGGCCGTGGCCGGAAGCGTCGAACGGATCGCGGCAATCGCTTTGGCGCGAAATGTCACCGTCAACGCGTCGGGTGAGATCGGCACGGACAAGACGGGACTCCCTGACTTTCTCGACAAGTTCGGGAACGCCGTTTCCGAGCCGGTCACCGATGGGGCGCTGGTTGATGGCGCCATGGTGCTCGCCAAGGCCGCGGTCACCAGCAGCACCGCGGGGAATATATTTGTGATCCCGTCTTGATCCGAAGCGTGATCCGCGCTCCTCGTCTCTTCTTAACCCACCCTTACTCCATGCGTCCACGTTCCCTCTCCCACGCAGTCTTCTCCGCGCTCGCGATCACGCTCTTTGCTGCGGCTGGCTTTGCTCCGCAGGCGGTCCGCGCGCAGGCTCGGTTGCAGTTCATCGATGCCGGGGGGCTTCGCGATTTCGTGCCGTCGGAGGATGAGGTCTATCTCCGGTGGTCGGCTGGGGCGCCTGCCGGGGTCCGGGGAGCGGTCGAAAGTCGGATCGCCGGTGCGACCGTCCTCGATAGTGTCGGGCCGCATGCGGTGGTAAAGCTCAGTCAGCGGCTCGATGTGGCCCGGTTGCGTGCGGGCACCGATGAGTTTCGCGGAGCCTTTCCAGGGGTGGAAGTGCTGCCGGTGCTTTATGTCGCCGGCGAGACGCAGGGCAAGGCGAGTCGCCGGGTTCTGACGCGGCAACTGCTCGTGGGCATCGCGGCGGGGCAGACGCCCGCCCAGGTGGGCGCGCTGGTGGGCGCGGTCGCGGCCCGGGAATCTGCGGAACCCGGGGTGGCGATCCTGGATCTGGCCAACGCCTTCCGAATGATCGAGGCGCTCGCCGTGCTCCAGAAAGCCGGGATCCCGGCGAATCCTCTTCTCGGTCATTCGTGGGATACGTTCGCTTTGCCCAAGGATTTCTTTTTCAATGCGCAGTGGCACCTCCTCAATACTGGCCAGGACGGCAGTCTCTTTGGCATCGACGCCAATGTCCTCGATGCCTGGCCGCTTACTCTCGGTGCGGGCGTGACCATCAGTATCGTTGATTCGTGTCTTCAGACCGGGCATCCCGATTTGGTGCAGAACACGCCGTCGGTCAATTCGGGGCTGCATTTCGATTTTCTCGACGAAGACACCGATCCCAATCCCCACTTCGGTGACAACCATGGCACCTCCGTTGCCGGCGTGGCTGCCGCCAGGCAGAACAACGGGTCGATCGATCCGCAGACTGGTCTCATGCTCGGGGTCTCGGGCTCCGCTCCGGATGCGCGGCTCATCGGCTTGCGTTTGATCAATGAGAGTGGCTTCGTGCCAGTAACGGATCTCGAGGAGGCCACGGCCTTGTTTTGGAAGGTGGGCATCGATCAAGTGCCGATCATCGATATCTCGAATAATAGCTGGGGTCCCGGACCCTTCATCGGCCCGGATATCCTGACCCGCACGGCGCTGCGCGACGCCACCCTCCTCGGGCGAAACCGGAAGGGGCAGATCACCCTCTTTGCCGCTGGCAATGGGCAACTGCGGGGCCGGGAGGCAAACCTGAACGGCTACTGCAATTCGCGTTACGTCATCGCCGTCGGCGCGATCGACAATTTGGGGAAGAAATCCTCCTACAGTGAGCTCGGCGCGAATGTCCTTATTTCCGCGCCTTCCAGTGGCGGCACGCTCGGCATCGTGACCACGGATGATCAGGATGTGGCAGGGTACAATCCGCCGAGATCGGTCATTCAGGAACTGCCGAACACCGACTACACGAACCAGTTTGGCGGCACCTCCTCGGCGACGCCGCTCGTCGCTGGCGTTACCGGACTGCTGCTTGCGGCCAACCCCAGTCTTGGCTGGCGCGACGTCAAAGAAATCCTCGCCTCGACCGCCCGCCAGGTGGATGTCGCCGATCCGGGTTGGGACTTGAATCCAGCGCTCGCCGGGGTTCAGGACAACGCGGCGGGTTTCCACTTCAACCCCAAGTTTGGCGGCGGCATGGTGGACGCTTCCGCGGCCGTGATTCGGGGACTCGAATGGACCAACCTGGCCGAGGAAGTGCAGCAGGAGGTCAAGTTTCCGGCCCCGCAGCTCCCGCGTACCATTCCGGATTTTGTTTTTACGGCCAACCCCCCGACCAGCGCGCGGCTGGACTTCGCCTTCGCCGGACCGAATTTCCCGAATCTGCGGGTCGAAGTGCTCGAAGTCACGGTGGACATCACACACGCGCGCCGCAGCGATCTCGAGATCTCGCTGGTCTCTCCGGGCGGCACCACGAGCATTCTGGTCGCCGGTGGCACCCCGCTCGGGGACAACAAGGATTTCAAGTATTCCGTTTTCGACGGCAAAGGAGGCGTGGTGAAGCAGGCGATCGGCTGGACCTTTACCTCGGTACAACATTGGGGCGAAAATAGCGCGGGAACCTGGCAGCTCTTTGTCAAGGACAAGGCCACGACTTTCACGGGGAAGGTGAACTCGGCCAGCGTCCGTCTCTATGGCACCCCGAGTACGGTGCAGCGGTTTAAATTTGAGGCGCCCCGTTATTCGGTCATCGAGCCCGACAACGCCCCCGGTGCGGCCCTCCGGGATTTGAAAGTGAAAGTCCTTCGGCTGGGTTCTTCAGTGGGCACCGCCGCCGTCTCATTTTCGACCAGCCCACGGGGCACCGCCACGGCCGCGGTTGAAGGCGTTGCAGATCCCGATTACCTCCCGATCGCTGGAACTCTGCTTTTCGGGAATGGGGAGACTTTTAAGGAGATCACCGTGTCCGTGCTCAATGACGATGATCCGGAGAGCACCGAACCGATCTATTTGCTCCTCAAAAATCCCGTGGGGGCGAGTTTCGGCGGCGTCAATCTCACGACGATCGAACTGATCGACAACGACGAAAATCGGGTGACCGTGATTGCCAGTGATTCCGCAGCGGCGGAACCCAGCCTGGGCCTTCCGGAAGATCTGGGAGTCTTCACCATTTCGCGGACCGTGCCCTCGGCGCAACCGCTCGTCGTGCGCTTCAGTATTGCGGGCACCGCGACCCCGGGCCTGAACCCGGGCGATGATTACGTGCCGGTTGAATTGACCGCCACCATCCCGGCCAACGAAACTTCGACCACCGTCACCATCGAGGCGCGGGACGATGAAACGATCGAGGGTTCGGAAACGGTGATTCTGTCCCTCACGACCGACTCCAACTACCAACTTGGAGTGCCCGCCAGCGCACAGGTCCGGATCATCGATAATGATCGCCCGAGTGTCCAGACGACGGCCATCGAGAATGGAGTGCTCCGTGAAAATGATCAGGCGCGCATCGGCACGGTGCGCATCTCGCGCACCGACGACACGACCCTTCCGCTGGTTGTGAATCTGGCCTACGGGGGTAACCAGGTGAACGGCGGCCAATACGTGGACGCCGATGCCCCGGCCCTGCAGCCAAACAAGGCCCTTCCGGATACTTTGGTCATTCCCTCCGGACAATCATTCGTCGATTTGCATATCAAGACGGTGAATGACGCGGTCTATCAAGCATCCAAAGCGATCGTCATCAGTCTCGATCAGAGTCTCGATTATAACTTCACTTTTGGCTTCCTCAGTTCGGCCAACGTCACGGTCATCGAAGACGACGCCTTGCCGGATACGCGGATTCCCTCGGTCAAGGTGAGTCTGCCAAAAGCAAACACGCGGTTCGTGGCACCCTCGACCGTCACGGTCAGTGGCACGGCGGCCGACAATACCAAGGTGCAGGCCGTGGAATACCGCGTGAACAGCGATACCTGGAAAATCGTCCCTGGTGTGACCGCCGGAGCCAGCGTGACCTGGTCGTTAAACTTGAATGTCCCGACGCATCCGACCGCCCCGGAAGTTACCTATGGTGCAAACGTGGTCGAACTAAGGAGCGTTGACGAGGATGGCAATCGTTCGGTGACTGGAGTGGCGTCTTTCAAGTACGTCCTAGAGCGAGCCATTCAAGTGTCGGTGCTCGGTCAGGGCGGAGTGACCAATGGATTCCTCGGCACGACAACCCGCGAAGTCGGAACGGCGTATGAAATCACGGCTCAACCCCTTGCCGGGCAGGTCTTCCTGCGCTGGACCGGTCTCGTCGGGGGATTCCCAAATCCGAGCGACCGGAAAATTCGCTTTAAGCCGGAAGAAATCATCGGGGCGGCCTTGCAGGCGGAGTTTATCCCGACGCCATTCGTTCCGGCAATTATCGGCAACTATTCTGGCTTGGCCCGGAGAGTGCCATTCACCTTCGACTCCTCTGCGTATCTGACCGTGAATGTGACGCCGACGGGAGTCTTCACTGGCAAACTCTCGATCAAAGGTGTGACCTACTCATTGAAAGGCGAATTTAACGGCGCGGGTGTTTATGTCGGAAGTGTGCCGCGCAAAGGCGATCTTCCCATCACGCTCAATTTGAGCATCGACCTTGCGCCAGCCGGCACTCAGCGGATCACTGGCACCGTCGTTTTGCCGACCGGTACGCTCAACGCTCTATTGGATCGCGCTCCCTTCAGCAAGACGGTGCCGCCGCCGGCCAGTGTCTCCGGGAAGCAGTTCACCATGCTCCTGCCTGCGAACACCCAATCGACCAATGGAGACTTCGAGCCCGACGGCGATGGCTACGGCACCGTAAGTATCGATACGGCCGGTCAGGTAAAAGTGATCGGAACGCTGCCGGATGGGACGAAGTTCACTTCCACCCAGTCTTTAACCAAGAACCTCACCTGGCCGCTCTTTGTCGAGCTTTACAGCCGGAAGGGGATCGTGATCGGGACCATCACTCATGATGCCTTGCAGCCGGCCTCGGATTTCCGTGGAAGTTACAGTTGGTTCAAGCCGGCAAAAAGCTCGGACAAGTACTTCCCACTCGGGTTCATCATCGAACAAAACGACCTTCTCGGGTCTGCCTACTCCTTCACCAGTGGACGGGCCCTTGCTGGGTTTGCCAACACCCCGGACAATGCCGCCATCACGTTGGATTTTGGCAATCTGGCGAACATCATTCTAAAAGTTGCGACCTTCAATGAAAGTAACCTGATCACAGTCAATGAAGCCGCAAGTGCTTCGAAAGGTGAAGGACTCACGATGAAGGTCAGTACCCGCGACGGCACCTTTACGGGCAGCTTTACCCATCCGCTCGGCGGAAAAAAGGTGTCGATTCAGGGGGTTCTTTTCCAGAAGCAACAAACGGCCATGGGCGGATTTTTGGGGATTTCCATCCCGGGAGTGCCGTTGCAAACGGGACGGGTGCTTCTGGAAAGCGCGCCGTAGAGTGAGGTTGTCGAGACTCTGAACCCGGCGCGGCCTAGGAGACCCCGTAGGGTCGCGCCGTTTTCGTCTCTCCAGAGCCGTTGCGGTGTCGTGTCGCCGTTCACGGGCGGTCCCGACCTTGACTTCGCACCCTCGTTCCCTAACCTCGCACCCCGCTCGTTTCTCACTGCCTATGAATCTCAATACCGACGCCCTTTCCCGTGCTGCCAATGAAGCCCGCGGGCTTGCCATGGAGGCGGTTCACGCCTGTTCCTCCGGTCATCTCGGTCTGCCGCTCGGGTGTGCGGAGATCGGCGCGGTGCTTTTTGGGCATGCGCTCCAATATCAACCGGCTGATCCGCATTGGTTGAACCGGGACCGATTCATCCTGAGCGCCGGTCACGGCTCGATGTTTTTGTATTCGTGGCTGCACCTGAGTGGCTATGCGGTCGATCTTGAGCAGGTGAAGAAATTCCGCGTGCTCGGGAGCATCACCCCGGGCCACCCCGAATTTCACGAGACTCCAGGTGTGGAGGCCACCACCGGGCCATTGGGGCAGGGGGTTGCGAATGCGGTCGGCTACGCCGTGTCGCAGAAGATGGCGGCGGCGAAATTCAACACCGCTGCGCACACGATCATCGACAATCACATCGTGGCGCTGTCCGGGGACGGCTGCATGCAGGAGGGCGTGGCCATGGAGGCGGTCGCCTTTGCCGGTCACTTCAAACTCGATAACCTGATCCTCATTTACGATTCCAATGACGTGACCCTCGATGCGATGGCGAATGCCACGCAGAGTGAAGACGCGGCGAAGCGTTTCGAGGCGATTGAGTGGGGCGTGCAGACGATCGACGGCCACGACATGGGGGCCTTCGTCGCGGCTTTCGAGAAAGCGAAGGCAGCCACGGGCCAACCGCAGATCATCATCGCGAAAACAGTGATCGGGAAAGGCATCGCCGAAGTGGCGGGCACCGCAAAGGCCCATGGAGAAGGTGGTGCCAAGTTTGTCGATGCGGCGCGCAAGGCGCTTGGCTTGCCCGATGGCGAGCACTTCTTCGTGAGCGCCGAGACTCGCGCCTATTTCACCGCGCACGCGCAACAACTCGCGGCAAAGTATGCTGCTTGGAAGCAGACCTACGCGGCCTGGAGTGCTGCGAATGTCGGCCTCGCCGCGGAATTGAACGGCGACCTTGAGAAGACCGTGCCCGCTGATTTGCTCGCGAAGATTCCGCAATTTCCCGCGGACGCGAAGATCGCGACCCGCAAGGCCGGGGCCGATGTGCTGCAACCCGTGGCGGAAGCCGTTCCGTCGCTCGTCTCTGGCAGCGCCGATCTGCACGGTTCGACGCTCAATTACATCGCGTCTTCAAAAGACTTCGGTCCGCAGAACTGGGGCGGTCGCAATATCCGCTTCGGCATCCGCGAACACGGCATGTGCGGCATCATGAACGGCATCGCCTACGACGGCATCTTCCGCGCGAGCGGGGCGACGTTCCTCGTTTTCGCGGACTACTGCCGCGGCAGCATCCGCCTCGCGGCGCTGAGCAACCTGCCGGTGCTCTACATCTTCACCCATGACTCTGTGGGCGTCGGCGAAGATGGACCCACGCACCAACCCGTGGAAACGGTCAGCGGCCTGCGCGTGATTCCGAATCTCGACGTGATCCGGCCGGCTGATCCCGAGGAAACCGCCGGCGCATTTGCCGCCGCGCTGCATCGCGTCAATGGCCCCACACTTCTCTCCCTCACTCGTCAGGTCGTCCCGAATCTTTCCGAAATCCCGGTGCAGACGCGGCGAGAAGGCGTGGCCAAAGGTGGCTACATCGCCGTTCGCGAAACCGGTGCGCTTCAGACGATCCTGCTCGGCGCCGGCAGCGAATTGCAGCACGCCATCGCCGCGGCGAAACAACTCGGTGCTGGCGTCCGCGTCGTGAGCATCCCGAGCTTCCATCGCTTCGACAAACAGCCGCAGGCTTACCGGGACGAGGTCCTGCCACCGGCAGTCCGTCGGCGGGTCGCCATCGAAGCGGGAGTGACCGATCTTTGGTGGAAGTATGTCGGTTTGGACGGTCGCGTCATCGGCATCGATCGCTTCGGGCTCAGTGCCCCTGGAGGCAAAGTCATGGAAGTCCTGGGCATCACTCCACAAGCCGTTGTCGCTGCGGTGCAGGCATTGGGCTGAGGAGGAAGGCGCTGCGTCGCCGCCCGCAAATTATTCCGTGTCTCTCGCCGCCCAAGAAATTCAGCCCGACGAAGTCCGTGCCCTCGCAGAGCAGTTCGAAGCATTCTCGCTGACGGAGACCCTTCGCTGGACTTGGGAGCGCTTCGGTGTCCGCGCCGCCATCGGCACGAGTTTTCAAGGTGCCGGTCTGGTCATGATTCACCACGCTCTCCAGGCGGGCCTGCCGTTTCCGATCTTTACACTCGATACGCAGCTCCTCTTTCCGGAAACCTACGAACTCAAGCAGCGCCTCGAGGATTTCTTCGGTGTCAAAATTGAAGGCCTCCTGCCAGACGAAACGCCCGAGCAACAAGCCGTGAGCCTCGGTTCGGAGCTGTGGAAAACGAAACCGGACACGTGCTGCACGTTGCGGAAAGTGGTTCCGCTCCAGCGAAAACTTGAGACGCTTGCCGTGTGGATGACCGGGGTGCGCCGCCAGCAGAGCGACACGCGCGAGACCACGCGCATCCTCGAGTTGTACCACTTCGACGTGCTGCGCGATCAATACATCCTCAAGCTCAACCCGATGGCTTCGTGGGCACGCGATGCGGTCTGGGCTTACCTCAAGACGCACAAGATCCCGTACAATCCGTTGCACGATCGCGGCTATCGTTCGATCGGCTGCTGGCCCTGCACCCAGCCAACGGACGCGGGAGAGAATGAACGCGCGGGTCGCTGGACAGGCTTTGATAAGGCCGAGTGCGGCATCCACACCTTTCTCGGGGACAGTATATGATTTTCCGGAAAGTAAGTGCGGCGGACGCGAAAGGTTCGCCGTCCCCAGCCAATCCTCTCGACTTGCAGCGCGTTCCGGTTTCGGCTTTCTCCTCCCCGGTTTTCCCATGATGGACCACTCCTCACATCCAGCCTACCGCGACCTCTATCCCGCGCCGCCCGCCAGCGAGCCGCCGGCTTTTTTCCCGGAGAAAATGTCGCGCGACGACAATGCCCACCTCGACGTGCTCGAAGCGCAGAGCATTTTTCTCATCCGCGAGGCCTACCACCATTTCAAAAACATCTGCATGCCGTGGAGCATGGGAAAGGACTCCAACGTCCTGATCTGGCTCTCGAAAAAGGCGTTCTGCGGGCACATCCCTTATCCGCTGCTCCACATCGACACGACCTTCGAGTTTCCCGAGATGATCGAGTATCGCGACTGGGCGGTGCAGCATCATGGGCTTAATCTCATCGTGAAGATCAATGAGGACGCCCGCTCCGGGCGGGGGGCTTACCGAGAGCGCGGACCCATCGGCTACGACACTGCGGACCCGGTGACCGTCACGCACGAACTCAAGACCGCCGCGCTGCAGCAGGTGATGGCCGAGCACAAGTGGGACGCGCTGATCACCGGCATCCGTCGAGACGAAGATCCGACGCGCGCCAAGGAGCGCTACTTTTCGCCGCGCACGAAGGACTTCGAATGGGATTACAAAGACCAGCCGCCGGAGTTTTGGAATCAATTCACGACGAGCTGCGCCCCTGGCGAACACGTCCGGGTGCAGGCGCTGCTCGACTGGACCGAGCGCGACATCTGGCTCTATATCCAGCGCGAAGGCATCCCGATCCCGAAGATGTACTTCGCCCGCACTGGCGCGGACCAGAAGCGCTACCGCTTCCGCTCGCTCGGCTGCTGGCCGATCTCCAAGCCGGTCGAAAGCGAAGCGGATACGATCGACAAGATCATCGACGAACTCCTGACGACGAAGACCAGCGAGCGCGCCGGCCGCGCGCAAGATCACCACGAGCGAAATGCGATGCAGAAGCTCCGGGCGAAAGGATTCATGTGATCGACGGCAGCAACTTTGCTAGGCTCCAAAAATGAAATTCTCAGTAACCATCGAGCGCGACGAAGACGGAATGTTTTGCGTTTCATGCCCTTCAATTCCCGGTTGCCATTCGCAGGGAGCGAACCGCGAAGAAGCACTGACGAACATCAAGGACGCAATCGCCGCGTGTCTCGAAGTGCGCTCCGAACGCGGAATGCCACTGACCGTTGAGACAACGCAAGTGGAGGTCGTCGCTTAAAGTGCCCGCCGTTCCGGTTGTCAGTGGAAGTGAAGCCGTGCGAGCGTTCCAGCAACTTGGCTGGGAATTCGATCGGCAGCGAGGGAGTCACATGGTGCTCGTGAAGACTGGCGGCGCCGTTTCACTTTCCGTTCCAGCTCACCGCGAAGTTGCCAAAGGCACTCTGCGCAGCCTGATCCGTGACGCTGGCATTACCGTCGAGCAGCTCATCGCTGCGCTGCGCTGAGTCCTCAATGCCCTGTATGAAAAACACTTCCCCTTCCGTCGAGACAGCCCGCCTCCGTGTGGTCTTCGTCGGCCACGTCGATCACGGCAAGAGCACCCTCATCGGCCGCATTTTCTACGACACGAAGTCGCTGCCTGACGGCAAAGTGGAGCAGATGCAGGCGGCTGCGAAAGAGGAGGGGATGGAGTTTGAATACTCCTTCCTGCTCGATTCGCTGCTCGAAGAGCAGGAGCAGAATATCACGATCGATACGACGCAGATTCAGTTCAAGACGGACAAACGGCCCTACGTCATCATCGACGCGCCGGGGCACAAGGAGTTCCTGAAGAACATGATCACCGGCGCAGCCAGCGCGGATGCGGCGGTGCTGCTGATCGCGGCGAATGAAGGCGTGCGCGAACAATCGCGGCGGCACGGCTATCTGCTCTCACTGCTCGGGATCAAGCAGGTGGTCGTCGCGGTGAACAAGATGGACCTCGTCGATTTCAGCGAGCAGGTCTTCAACGACGTCGTCACGGAGTACAAAAAATTCCTCACGCAGATCGGTCTCGAGGCGCGGCTCTTCGTGCCGATCTCGGCGCGCGGTGGATTCAATGTGGTGACCAAAGCCCCGCAGGAGATGCCTTGGTATCAGGGGCCGACGATCACGGACATGCTCGACAACTTCGAGCCTCCGAAGCCCGTGTATGATCTCCCGCTGCGCTTTCCAGTGCAGGATGTGTATCGCTTTGACGAGCGCCGGATCATCGCCGGACGCATCGAGACCGGCACCCTGCGCGTCGGCGATACGCTCGTCTTTTCTCCGAATAACAAGACCAGCGTGGTCGCGAGCATCGAGACTTGGAACGCGCCGAAAAAGGATGTCGCTCTCGCGGGCGAAAGCATCGGCATCACCCTCACCGAGCAGATTTTTGTGGAGCGCGGCCACGTCGCTTCGCACGAGCAGGACGCTCCGATCGAGTCAAACCGCTTCAAGGCCCGCCTCTTCTGGATGGGCAAACGCAACCTCACGGTCGGCGAACGCACCAAACTCAAACTCGCCACCCAGGAACTCGACGCCGAGATCGTGAGTATTGAGAAGATCATCGACGCTTCGACACTCGAAAACGTCGCTGCCGGACGCGACTACATCGCCCGCAACGACGTCGCGGAGATCACGCTCCAAACGCGCGGCGCACTGGTCATGGATAATGCGGACCGCAATCCGCTGCTGGGGCGCTTCGTTCTCGTCGATCAACGCCAGGTCGCCGGCGGCGGTATCGTCTTCGGGGGCGTCTATACCGATCGCGCGAAGGTAAAATCGCAGAACATCTATTGGAGCGAAGGCGACGTCACCGCGCTGCGCCGGGCGGCCCGCCACGGCCACAAGGGCGCCGTGATCTGGCTCACTGGCTTGAGCGGCTCGGGCAAAAGCACCATCGCTCGCGCCATCGAACGCGAACTTTTCAACCTCGGCATGCACACCCATGTGCTCGACGGCGACAACATCCGCCACGGTCTCAACTCCAACCTCGGCTTCAGCCCCGAGGATCGGGTGGAGAACATCCGCCGCGTCGCCGAAGTCGCCCGACTCATGGCGGACGCCGGGCTCATCTCCATCACGGCCTTCATCAGTCCGTATCTTGCTGATCGCCGTCGCGCCCGCGAGATCGCCCTCGAAGGCGGCGTGGACTTCATCGAAGTCTTCGTCGATGCCCCGCTCGCGACCTGCGAGCAGCGGGACACCAAGGGCCTCTACAAAAAGGCGCGCGCCGGCGAGATCAAGGACTTCACCGGAATCAGTGCGCCTTACGAAGCACCGGAGAATGCCGAGATCACCATCCATACGGATCGCGAATCGCGCGAAGAGAGCGCGGCGAAGGTCATCGAGCACGTCCGCGCTCGCCTGCGCTTCGAGCCCGACGTGGTGATCTGAGCTTGGGAGCGCTCAAAGCGGTAGCGGCAGCAGCTTGCCGGCGACGATCGCGATGGCTTGGTGGAAACACGTGGCTCGCGCGAAGGGCGACATGAATTCGGCGTCGATGATGTTCGTGCCGGCGGCCCAAGTGCTGAACGCGGGAAGCACCAGCGCGTTTTCGGCGACGAGAAAGCAGGGGCAGCGCGCGCTGGTCGCCACGCCGGCGGAGAGCGTCAGCGAGGGATGCTCGTGGCCGAAGATCACGCGGCCGCTTTTTTCGCGGAGAGCGGTCAGGCGAGTGGGCGCATCCTTTCCGATGTGGCCATGGAGCAGCAGGTGCGGGCCGACCTCGAGTTCGTGCTCGACCGTCATTTCGAGTCCCGCTTCCGCGAGCAGTTTCGGGAGCCACTGGTCGTGATTCCCGGCGAGCAAACACAAGGAGGTGCGCGTGCCGACTTCCGCCACGAGCCGGCGAAGTTCCTCTCGCACTGGCGCCGGCGCGGAGAATCCGTGAACGACATCACCGAGCACGACGAGTTGCCGTGGGCGGTAGTCGCCCACGAGTTCAGTGAGCCGGCGGATCGTGCCGTCATCCACCGCGATCGGCATCAGGTTTCCCGCAGCCCGATGCGACCACGGGTAGCCGAGGTGCAGATCGGCGACGGCGAGGAGACTCTCCCCCGGCAGCCAGACGGCACGGCGCGCGTCTAGCCAGAGGCCCGGGGCGAGTTCAAGCCGACGGTGTGGCATGCTCGATCTTGCTCCACCAGTGGTTGAAGAGACGCTCCTGCACCTCAAAGGGATCTTCGGCCAGCAGCGCCTCCTTGATCTTCGTCGCATACATCGCAAAGGAGAGCGGCGGGATGGTCGTCACGGGGCGCAGCCGCACGGGGCGGGAGCGTTGAGCATCGAGGAAGGCGAGGGCGCCATCGACGTCGAGGAAGGAGTGCAAAGTATCGCGGCGGGCTTCCCGCAGGAGGACGTGCGCGGGCTCGTGCTGGCGCAGGACGTTGAAGATGACCTCGGAGGACCACGCGAGTTTGCGCATCGGTTTTTGCTGATCGAAGAAATTGCGATACACCATGAGGCCGGTCTGCGCGGCATTCCGGAAGTGGTACTTCAGCATCTCGGATTGCTCGAGGGATTCGTCCAGCTCCGCGGCAAAGCGCTCCGGGTGGAGCAGGCTCCGGAGTTCGTCTTCGGTAAAACGCTGCCGCGCCTCGACCGTGAGGACAAAGCCATAGTCGTGCGGCGTGGCGATGGCATTGCCACTGCGGATGCGACTCAGTCGCGCGGTGATGACGCGGGACAGTGCATCATTCGCCGCGCGACCGATGAGCGAGTGGAAGAAGTAGTGAATCGAAGGTGGCGGGCCTTTCGGCTCGCGCTGCTCCATGAATTCCTCAACGAGCAGGAAAGCGCTCGTGGGAATCTCGGAAAGCTCCGCCTGCGCGACGTGGATGCGCGCGATGATCTCCGCGTTCGCCTTTCCGCAATCGAGCCGACGCGCGATCCACGGCGCGAGCGGTAGTAGCGCAGGCTTCCAGCCTGTCGGAGTGCCGCAGGCATCCTTGCCTGTCGTGGGGTGCAGGCTGGAAGCGTGCGGCACTCCCACAGGCAGGGATGCCTGCGCTACTACGAGCTCGCTGCGGAAGGCGACAATCTCCTGACACACGCGATTCGAGAGCGGAAATTTCGAGGCATTCCAGCGCGGCACCGTCGGTAGCGCACCGGGCGCGGCGGTCACCCAGGCGTCCATCTGCGACACCTTGTCGAGCCGCACGGGACGGCCTGCGAGGACAAAGACATCGCCGATTTTGATCTGGCGGATGAAGGATTCCTCGACGCTGCCGAGCACGCGATTGCTGGCGCGCACCCGCACCTGGCCGACATTCGGGATCGTTCCGATGTTTTGCAGGAAGTCGCGCTGCACCCGGCCCGACCGCGTCTGGAAGCCCTCGTCGTCGAGTTCGATCTTGCCGAAGACTTCGCTGTAGCGCTGGCGGAGCGAGGCGCCGCCGCCGGCGAGGTAGTCGAGCACGTCGTGAAAATCCTGCTCTTCCAAATGGCGGAAGGGGTACGCGCAGCGCACCAAGGCGAGCGCTTCGGCACGCGTCCATCGCCGGGTGCAACCCATGGAGACGAGCTGCTGCGCGAGCACGTCGAGGGGCGCGTGGGGAATGCGCACATCGTCGAAATGCCGCTTGCGGGCGAGGAGCACGGTGGCGCAGGACTCGACGAGATCGCTCACATTTGTGGCCATGAGCACGCCGCGGCTGACGGCGTGGATGTTGTGTCCGGCACGGCCGGCGCGCTGGAGGGCTTTGCTCACGCCCTTCGGGGTGGACATCATCACCACGAGTTCCACCGAGCCGATGTCGATGCCGAGTTCGAGGCTCGTCGAGCAGACCACGGCGCGGAGTTCGCCGCGTTTCAGGCGGTCCTCCACTTCGCGGCGCACGTCGCGCTCGAGCGAAGCGTGATGGCATTCGATGCGGTCGGCGAGATCGGGGAGGCTTTCGCGCAACCAGAAGGTCGTGCCTTCCGCGCCGGATCGTGTGTTGCAGAAGACCAGTGTCGTCTGGTGTTTACGGATGAGGGTGCCGAGTTCGCGCACGAGTCGCTGTCCGGTGTAGCCGGCGGCGGGATAGGGATTTTTCCGCAGCGGCGTGTGGATGCGCAACTCGATGCGTTTCTTCGCGGTGGAGTCGATGATCGCGCATGGTCTCCCGGTGCCCACGAGATACTGCGCGACCTCGGGGAGCGGGGCGACCGTAGCCGAGAGGCCGATGCGTTGCAGCCCCGAGCCGAGCTGGCCGAGGCGCTCCACGCTCACCGTAAGATGCGCGCCGCGTTTGTTGTCCGCGAGGGCGTGGATTTCATCGATGATCAGCCAGCGCACCGTCGCGAGACGCGGCCGCCATTTCTCCTGACTGAGCAGCACGCACAGACTCTCTGGCGTGGTGAGGAGAATATGCGGCGGCTTCGTGAATTGCCGGGCGCGCTGGTGCGGCGTGCTGTCGCCGCTGCGGAGTTCCACGCGGATCGGCGATTTCTCACCGAAGATTTCGCGCAGGGGTTCGTGAAGATTTTTCTCCAGGTCGTAACCGAGTGCCCGCAGCGGCGAGACGTAGAGGCAGTAGATGGTTTCGAGGAGCTTGCCGTCGGCCTGACGGCGCGCGAGATCGTCGAGCACCGCGAGGAAGGCGGCGAAGGTTTTGCCGGTGCCAGTGGGTGAGGCGATGAGCACATTTTCTCCGCGCCGGATGCGCGGCCACGCGGCGCGCTGTGCGGGAGTTGCCCGCCCGTACTTCGCCGCGAACCAATCGAGGACGAGGGATCGTTTGCGGGTGGCGGGCATCGCGTGGTAATTCGTCGCGCGCTCTACAGAGTCAACCGCTTTGCTCTCCATGAAACTATTCGCGCTCGTCTTGCTGATGCTCCCGGCTTCCGTGCTCGACGCGCAAGGACCCCCGATGCCGCCGCGCGAGTTCCGCGCGGCCTGGATCGCCACGGTTCACAATATCGATTGGCCATCGAAGGCCGGACTCTCAGCGGCGAGTCAGCGGGCCGAACTTTCGGCGATCATGAAGAACGCGGCGGCGCTGAAGCTGAATGCCGTGATCTTTCAGGTGCGCCCGCAGTGCGATGCTTTCTACCAATCCGTGGAGCCGTGGTCGCGTTTCCTCTCGGGCTCGATGGGCGAAAATCCTGGCTACGATCCGCTGGAGTTTGCCATCCGCGAAGCCCACGTGAATGGCCTCGAACTCCATGCCTGGTTCAATCCCTTCCGCGCGGCGTCGAGTCGGGACACCCCGACGACCAGTCGCCACGTCACGCGGCTGCATCCCGAGTGGGTGCGCAGCTACGGCGCACAACTTTGGCTCGATCCGGGTGAGCCTGAGGCGCGGGCGTATTCGATGCGGATCATCATGGACGTGCTGCGGCGCTACGACGTCGATGGCATCCACATCGACGACTATTTCTATCCCTATCCCATCACATCCAGCGGCGTGACGGTGCCCTTCCCGGACGACGCGACCTATCGGCAGCACGGGCGCGGGCTGGATCGTGCGGACTGGCGGCGCTCGTGCATTGATGGCTTCGTCGAGCAACTCTACCGGAACATCAAGACGGAGAAGCGCGGGGTGAAACTCGGGATCAGTCCCTTCGGCGTCTGGCGTCCGGGCGTGCCGGCGACGATTGTCGCCCAGCTCGATAGCTACGATCACCTTTACGCCGATGCGCGCCGGTGGCTGCGCGAGGGCTGGTGCGACTACCTGGCCCCGCAGCTTTATTGGCCGATCGAGCCCGCAAAGCAGAGCTTCCCAGTGCTCCTGAATTGGTGGCGCAGTGAGAACCGCGCGGAACGGCACATTTGGCCCGGACTCGCCATCGACCGCATCGGCAAAGATCGCGGTGCGGCGGAAATCGGAAATCAAATCACGCTCACCCGACGGAGTGATTCCGGACCGGGCCAGATCCACTGGAGCGGAAAAAATCTGCTCGGCAATCGCGGGGGCGTGGCGGATCTGCTGCGCCGCACTTTTTATCAGGAGACGGCCTTGGTCCCGGCGAGTCGATGGCTCGGTTCGATCCCTCCCGAGCGCCCGGCCCTGGAGAAATCGGGATCCAATCTGGAATGGCGGACTCCTGGCGAAGGCGCCCCGAGGTGGTGGCTGGTGCAGATGCGGAGCGGAGGAAAATGGAGCACGCGCGTGTATCCGGGCTCGCTGCAGGAGCTGCCGCTGCCCACGGGCGACACCTTTGTGGTGCGAGCCGTGGATCGTGCGGGCAATCTCAGCGAGCCGGCAATCCGAACTCTGCCGTAGAAGGAGAAAAATCCCGCTTGAGCCGGAGCGCGGACACTCCACGTTTCACCGCCATGGCCGAACTCCATCTCCACCTCCCTGCGGAGACGGAGCCTTGCGCCTACCTGCCAGGGCTCGTCGCGGAGACGGAGTATCGCTTCATGACGGAGGTGACGCCGGTGGAGATGGAGCATCTCCTGGAACGCGGCTGGCGACGTTTTGGGGCGGCATATTTCCGTCCGGTTTGTACGAAGTGCCTGGAGTGCGTGTCGCTGCGCATCCCCGTCGCGACTTTCGCACCGAATAAAAGTCAGCGCCGCGCCTGGAAGAAATGTGCCGACTTGCGCGTGGCCACCCGAGCGCCGGTGGCCGATGCCGAGCGGCTCGCCCTCTACCGGGCCTGGCACGCGATGCGGGAGCAGACCCGCGGCTGGCAGACCAATGATCTCGACCTGGAGCAATATCACCGCGCGTATTGCATCCCGCACGGCTGCGCCCGGGAGCTGGACTACTACCTGGGCTCACGGCTCGTGGCCGTGGGTCTGGTGGATGAGACGCCGAATGCCGTGAGCTCCGTCTATTTCTACTACCATCCCGAGGTCGCGCATCTCTCGCTGGGCGTGGCGAGCGTGCTCTTCGAAGTGGAGTGGGCGCGCCAGCGCGGACTCGAGCACGTCTATCTCGGCTATCGGATCGCGGGCTGTCCTTCCACGGCCTACAAGTCGCAATTCGGCCCCCACGAACTGCTCAAAGAGCGTCCCGGGATCGGGCAGTCGGCACTATGGCTGGAAGGGTAGGGGACCAGACGCTGGCCGGCTACGAGTGCGTGCCGGTCGCCATGTTCCCGACGCACTGGAGGAGATAGGGCAGGAGCTGCTTTTTGCGGGAGACGACGCCGGCGAGTTCCCAGATGTGATTCGCGCGCTGCGGATAGTGGATGGTGGCCAGGAAATTTTCGTGGCCGCGCACGAGGAGGAGGCTCGTCTGGTCATTGATGTCGGTGACGAGCAACGAGGCGAACAGGAGACCTTCGCGGCGGCGGTGTTCTTCGAGCGCCGTGAGGAGCGCGTCTTTTTTCTCCTCGAAATGCGCGAAGGTGAGTTCTTCCACCTGCGCCACGGTGAAGCTGTGGCCGTCTTCTTCGTAGGGCTTCGAGTCGGCGGTGATGGCCTGCTCGGGGGTCATCGTCAGGAGTGGAGAGCCGACGCTGAAGATTTCCTTGGCGAGTTCATCGGGATCGACGCCGGCGATATTGGCGAGACGATTAAGCGCGTCGCAGTCGATGGTCGTGGTCGTCGGTGAGGTCAGATTGAGCGTGTCCGAGATCAGGCCGGACATGAGCAGACCGGCGACAGGCTTCGGGATCGGGATGCCGAGCTGGCGGTAGCAGAGCGAGACGATGGTGCTCGTGGAGCCCACGGGATTATTCCAGAGCAGGATGGGCTCGGAACTGGAGAAGCCCCCGAGTTTGTGATGATCGAGGATCTCGATGATCGGCACGCGATCCGCGCCGCGTACGGCCTGGGCGAGTTCGTTGTGATCCACGAGGATGAGCTGGCGCGGGATCTTTTTCAGGAAGTCGGACTTCGAGAGGATGCCGATGAGATGGCCGGTATCATCGAGCACCGGGAAGACCATGCCCGCGCTGTCGGCCGCACGGCGGCGGGCTTCATCGAGCAGCGTCTCGGCCTGGAAACTCTGGTAGTCCGTCTCGAGCATCTGGGAGACGCGCACCGCCCCACGGGCGAGGAGCACGCTCGTCGCCGTATCGTGCGGCGAGCGGATCATCGTGACCTTCGCAGCGCGCGCGGCGGCGCGGATTTCCTCGTCGATGGGAAATCCGCCCGTGACGATGACGGCATGCACGCGGGCCTCGATCGCGAGCATCTGGATGTGCGGGCGGTCGCCGACGAGGACGACAACATTCCGCCCGGCATACTGCTTGATGCGCGGGTTGAAAGAATCCTGAGCCATCGCGCCGACGAGGAGGAGCATCTCCACCGGCTCGGAGGAGGGAGCGCCGGAAACCAGCGAGCCGCCGAAGGTGGTGACGACATCCGCGAGCGACGCCCGGATGATCCGCGAGGTGGCCGCTTCCTCGCGTGGGGGGAAGAGGTAGTGGCCGATCTTGAACGCATTAAGCAGTCCGAGGCAGCGGTTGTTTTCATCCACCACGGGGAGGCCGCGCAGTTGCTTCCGATCGATCAACTGCAGCGCATCATAAACGGGCGAATCCTCGCGCACACTGAGCACCTGCGGCTCCATGACATCCGAGACGCGCGGCGAGAGATCGGTGATGAGTTCGGGTGGTTCGACACCGAACTTTTTGAGGACGAAATCGATCCGGGCATTGGTCGCCCCGGCGCGCGCGGCGATCGCCTCCGAGTCGCCGGTGAGGCGCTTGAGTTCGGCGTAGCCGAGGGCGGAGCAAATGGAATCCATGTCCGGATTCCGGTGGCCGATAACGATAGTCTGCATCGGGCGGAAGATGGGCGGCGAGTCGGTGGACGGCAAGCGTGCCGCGGCGCCAGACGCGTGAAAAATCAATCGGCGTCCCGCAACTGAACCCGGTGCCGCAGCGCCGCCATTTTCTGCCGATCCAGAACGCTAGCGGGATCGAACGGCGTGCCGTGGCGGAGCTGGAAAAGGTCATCCAGACGCGCCCTGCTGGCCCGTGGCGCAGGCTCGAGTGCGACGGGGCGAAGCGCCTCAGAGGGACCGTTGCGAAAGCCCGTGCGCCGCTCGGGCGCGGCTACGGTCTTGCCATCGTGACTGCCCGGAAAGTCGCGCAGCTTGATGACCGACGCCCGCGTGCGGCAGACGAAGTTGAGTTGCTTTTCCACGGTGCCATTCGGCAACCAAACGGGGCGGCTGAGCCGGTCGTCGGTGATCCACCACGGCGTGGAGGACTTGGAATTGTCGCGATAGATGACGACCGTGCGCTCGCCGATAGCTTCCTCGCGCAGGAGGGTCGTGTATTGGAACTGGTAAGTGACCACGCGGTGCTCGACGCCTTTCGCTGTGAGCACCCGGTGCAGGTGCGCGGCGTAAGCCATCGACGGGTCTGCGGCGCCGGCAAGATTCGGCCGATTCCGGATCACCGTGTCCCAGACGTCGGATTTTTTGAACACGCTGCAACTCGTGAGGGCAAGACACGCGATGAGGAGAGGAAGGGCAATTCTGGGCATGAACTCCGGGCCAAAGGTGACGCCTTGTAAACAGCTCGCGGGAACGCAGCAAGGCGCAAACTTCACCGACCCGGCAGTCTTTTTCCTCAGCGTCGCTTCTGTTTGATTGCTGATTGAAACCCTGGCTGACGCTCCCTACGATCCGCAGGAAATGAACAAAGCACTTTCGCTCAGTCTCGCCCTCGTGATGCTAGCCTCGTCTGGTTGCAAAAAAGCGGGCGGTGGCGATGCCGCGGAGATCGTCATCGGGGAATTTGCCTCGCTCACCGGAGGCACCGCGAGCTTCGGGCAAAGCTCTCACAAGGGAACGCAGATGGCCGTGGACGAACTCAACGCGGCAGGCGGATTGCTCGGGAAAAAGCTAAAGCTCGTCTGCGAAGATGACCAATCCAAGGCGGGCGAGCCCGCAACCGTCGTCCGCAAGTTGATCTCGCGCGACAAGGTGGTGGCCATCCTGGGTGAAGTGGCGTCATCGCGTTCGCTGGAGGCTGCGCCGATCGCCCAGGCGGCGAAGATCCCGATGATCTCGCCCGCGTCCACCAATCCGAAAGTCACGGAAGCGGGCGATTACATTTTTCGCATCTGCTTTATCGATCCTTTTCAAGGCACCGTCCTGTCAAAGTTTGCTCTCTCCAAGGGCTGGAAAAAAGCGGCGATCCTCACCGACGTGAAGCAGGACTACAGCGTGGGTCTGTCGCAGTTTTTCAAAGAGCACTTCACGAAGAATGGCGGCACCGTCGTCAGCGAGCAGAGCTACAGCTCGGGCGACAAGGACTTCAAGGCGCAGCTCACGTCGATCAAAGGTGCGGCTCCGGAAGTGATCGTGGCTTCGGGTTATTACACCGAGTCCGGTCTCATCGCGCTCCAGGCGCGCGAACTCGGGCTCAATGTCCCGCTGCTCGGCGGCGATGGCTGGGACTCGCCGTCGCTCACTGAGGTAGGTGGCAGGGCCATGGAAGGAAACTATTTCTCGAACCATTTCTCCGATGAAGACAAGTCGCCGCTCATCCAGGATTTTCTCAAGCGCTTTAAGGCAAAGTATAATGAGCCTGCCGACGCCATGGCCGCGCTCGGCTACGATAGCGCGATGATCCTCGCCGATGCCATCAAGCGCGCCGGCACTACGGATGGGGAGAAGCTGCGCGACGCCATCGCGGCGACCAAAGACTTTCCCGGGGTGACGGGAAAGATCACCATCGACGACAAGCGGAACGCGAACAAGCCAGCGGTCATGCTGGTGATCAAGGACGGCAAGTTCCGCTACGTGGAAACGGTGCAGCCGTAGGCTCGAAGATGTTACCTTCGGGACGGGGAAGGGGAGCTTCGCCAAGATTATCGACCCTCAGCCCGTCCGGGATGCCTTTGGGATCGCCCTTTTGCCTGAAAGGTGAACCCACCGACTTTCTAGGCTCCGCTCGCCGCCGCCTGCGATGCAAAAGACTCCAGAAGCGGCGTTCCGCGTTCTTCGGAATTGCATTGGTGCCCGGAAGAGCGCCTTCTTGCGCTTCATTCCTCCAAAGCATGTGTAAATCCCTCCTCTCCGCACTCTGCCTCGCCACCTTCCTCTGTTCCTCCGAAGCCGCCGAATACAAGGCAGTGCCAAATTGGTACAAGCTCGCTCCTGGTCGCCCGCAGATGGGGAACATGCATGGCGACGTGGCGGTGAGTTCCAAAGGCGAAGTTTACGTCAGCGTCATGGACCAGAAAGCGGCGCTGCAAGTGTATGCCCCGGATGGCACATTTCTGCGCCTCGTCGCGAATGCGCCTGCCGATTTTCATGGCTTCGTGATCCATCAGGAGACGGACGGTGAGTTTATCTATGGGCCACGTCTTGGCGCCGGGAACATTCTGAAACTTACCCTCGACGGTCAGGAAGTACTGAACATTCCATCGTCCGCGATCCCCGATGAATTCAAGAGCAAGGGAAAGGATGGGAAGCCGACGGTCCGACTGACCGCGATGGATGTTGCACCAAACGGCGATCTCTACGTCACCGATGGATATTCAAGCGATTACGTGCATCGCTTTGATCGCACCGGGAAATACCTCAAATCCTTTGGTGGCAAAAAGGAGCCCTACGGCTTTAAGACGCTGCACAAGATCGCCATCGATACGCGCTTCGATCCACCAAGGATTATTGGCTGCGACCGGGCCAATGGACGCGTCGTACATCTGTCGCTCGATGGTGATCTTCTGGGCGTGATCGTGACGGACTTGCTCCTTCCGGCGGCCGTGGCCGTGCATGGGGATCTCGCAGTGATCGGTGAGATCAAAGGACGCATCACGGTGCTCGATAAAACGGGGAAGATCGTCGCCCAAATCGGAGCCAACGCGGTGGCCGATGAAGCCGGCACCAACAAGACCGAGCCCGATAGATGGCGGCCCGGAATCGTCACCGCGCCGCACGGCGTCGCTTGCAATGACCGCGGCGATGTCTTCGTCGCGGAGTACAACATCTACGGTCGCGTCCACCGCTTTACCCGTGAGTAAAGGCAGTCGGGTTCGCGGCTTGCCACCGAACCACTAGACCTTGCCGATATCCGCCCGCCCGCGCCTCCGCGGAGCAAGAGGGCGGCGATGGCAGAACCCGCGCCGAAGCCAGGCCCCACGCTCCATTACATATGACATATATTGTCGCATGTTACTGGCAAAAGCCTTGCCCCTGCTGAGTTGCGGGAAGTTGGTGAGCGCGTCGGGCAGCTTGAGATTCCGTGGTTCTGGGTCGAGAAGGCCATTCTTCACAGGCTGGAAAAGATGCGGGATGAAATTATTAGCGTCCAGATGCGGGAGGACTTTCACCCGTCATGGCTGGTCGTTTGGGATTCGGTGAACGATGCGCTTGCTGATTTGCTCGAATTGAAGCGGCTTGCTGCGGATGTCGTTGCGGATCGAACCAAGCCGGAAGAAACCCCGCTCAGGAAGCCCAAGGCGGCGCATCGGCTCCAACATCCTGCGACGGATCGGAAAACCCCGACACGGGGCGCGGAAGATCACGGTGCGGCCATTGCGGAGTTTGCTCGTGGCATCCTGCGCCTTCTCGGCGAGGAGTCGGCTCCGCCTCCGACCGCGAAGCCAG
>JANNXQ010000197.1:0-43649 GCA_031409655.1 Chthoniobacteraceae bacterium
CGGCTCAACGCCATTGCGGAGCGCTGGACCACCGAGCAACGCTGGACCCTCCTGCTCACCCACATCTTCCGCCGTTGGCTGGGCGGAAAATGGCTCGCCGAACTCCCAGCCCAAGCCGCCCTCTTCCTCTCGGGCTGAAACCCCGCCTCCGCCCCCAAAAAATATCCCCCGAAAATCCGCCGGCCGACCTGCGGCCCAGCCTTCCATTCACGTTTTTAGGCTAATTGGCTGCGCGCAGGCCGCTCTGGAGGACGATGAAAAAGCGGAGACCTGGGCGCAGATGCACCGCGCTTGGGTGGCGATCATGGCCTATCAGAAGGATCACGGGCAGGTGCCAGATTATTTGTCAGACTTGATTCCCGGCTACTTGCCGGACGCTGCTGCTCTCATTTCCCCGACGGAAAAACGCACCGGACGCCACGGCGACTTCAATCATACGGACCCCAAGTTTCGCACTTCGTTCTGCTACGAATTCAGCGCAGAGAAGTATCGGAGCAAGACGGCGACATTACGGGAGGCGAAGGAAGCGCAGATGATGGAATTCGGCGCGGCGGTGCCGATCCTGCGCTGCTTTCTCTACGACCGCGTGCTCAATGTGGCCTACTCGGGCGATGCGTATGAATCGCCGGTGACCTGGGAGAATTCGTCGGGCGCAAAAGCGCTCATGGCGCGGATTGGCGAGGGGCCGGGATTTATGAACAACGAATTCACGGCGATGACGGTGGTGGATGCGGAAAGTGGTTCGGCGATTGCCGATGCGGAGGTGCGGATTTCGGGCCGTTGGTACCGGAATCTTTGGTATCCGGATCGCACTTTGCGCACGGCAGCGGATGGCGCGGTGCGCATCCCGCTGGGTCCGGCGCAACCACCGTCGCGGAAGGTCACCGTGTTCGTGTCGAAGGCGGGCTACTTTGCACCAGCCGAGACCTGGGAAGAAGGCATGCTGCCCCAGGAATCAATGTTCGGCATGGAGCGCGGGAACAAAATTGGCGGGACCGTGAACTTGAGCGACGGCTCGCTCTTGGAAGGTGCGCGAGTCGAGGTCTCGTTCCTGAGCCCGGCGGCCGATGGGAAGATGAATAGAACGGTGCTCACGACGGAGGTCTGCGGGGCAGACGGTCACTGGAGTTGTGATCGCATTCCGAAAAAGCACTCGGGCTTTTGGTTGCGCGTCAGTCATCCCGGAGCGTGGACGACGTGGTTCCAATCCGTCGAACGGGCCGCGCCCGGAAAAGTGTTGCTGTCGGACTTGGACGCGGGCGCGGTGGAACTCCGCGTCCTACCTGCCGCCGTCCTGCGTGGCAGGGTGACGAATGGGGACGGGCACCCGGAGGCGGATGCGGAGATCGAAGTCGCGCTGAAAGCTCAGGCTTCAGGGAGTGGTGCCACCGCACCATTCCCGGCGACACCCGCATCCCCTCCGGTGAAGACGGACGCGGATGGCCGGTACTCGCTCCCGTGGCGTGAAGCCGGCGATCTGACGCTGCTCGTATTCCCTCCTGCGGGAGCGCCCGCTCGACGGGAGATCAAGGCCGCGCCGGAAATCCCGGCGCAAGACATTCGGCTCACGCGGGGGCGGACGATCCGGGGCCGGATCCTCGACGACGAGGGCCAACCCGTGGACGGTGTGGAAGTGAGTCTCTGCGCCCTTGGCGGACTGCTTTTACCGAATCAGAAGATCATGACGAAATCGGATAGGAATGGCGATTTTGAATGGCCCACTGCTCCCACCGAAAACTTCGCAATGGGTTTTTCCCGCGGCGGATTCCTGGATCGATCCGTGACGATCGGTGCAGACGATCCGGAACCGCACAATCTGCGCATGTTTCGCCGGACGCCGCGGTGAGCGAGTGTCCGCAGCGCGGGCCTTCAGGCTTGGAGCACGGCACTTCCTTTTGCAACCTCCCCGCCCAATGCCAGACGTCATCACCTTCGGCGAAATCATGCTCCGCCTGACCACGCCGGGACAGCAGCGCTTTGCGCAAGCTCCGCACTTTGAAATCACCCCGGGCGGCGCGGAGGCGAATGTGGCGGTGCTCATCGCGCAGCTCGGCGGGAGTTCGGAATTCGTGACGCGGCTGCCCGAACACGCGCTGGGGCAGCGCGCGATCGATGAACTGCGGCGGCGCGGCGTCGGGACGAGTCACATTCGGCGCGGCGGTGAGCGCATCGGGCTCTACTTCCTCGAACAGGGCGCGAGCCAGCGGCCGGGCCGGGTGATCTATGATCGCGCAGACAGCGCCTTCACGGAGGCGCAGATCGGCGACTTTGACTGGGCGACGATCTTCGCGGGAGCGCGCTGGTTTCACTGGTCGGGGATCACGCCCGGCGTCTCGGATTCCGCCGCCGCGCTCACGGCCGAGGCGTGCCAGGCGGCGAAAGCTGCCGGGCTTCAGGTGAGCTTCGATCTGAACTATCGGGCGAAGCTCTGGACCCGAGAAAGTGCCGGCGCGGTGCTCACGCCGCTCATGGAGCACGTCGATGTGGGCATCACGAGCGCCGAGGAAGCCCGGACGGTCTTCGGCCTCGCTGTGCCGGAGTCCGGTCCCGATCGCGAGCGGATCGCCGCCGAGGCGCTGCGGGAGCGGTTTGGCTTTGCGCAGGTCGCGCTGACGCTGCGGCAAGGGGACAGTGCGGGGGCCACGAACTGGGGCGCGATGTTGCTCGCGGAAGGGCGCGCCTATTTCTCCCCTCGGCACGAGATCGAAATCGTCGATCGGGTCGGAGCCGGTGACGCTTTCGCTGGCGCGCTCATCTTCGCGCTCATGCGCCAGGATCCGCCGCAGCGGGCGCTCGATTTCGCCGTCGCTGCGAGCACCCTCAAACACAGCATTCCGGGGGATTTTCCGCTCCTCGCGCTCGACGAAGTGGAAGCCCTCGCAGCCGGCTCCGGGGGCAGTCGCGTGGAGCGCTGATCGACTCAGGCGAGCATTCGCGCGCGGGTCAAAATTCGATTTGGATTCAGAGGATTCCCGGCACACTCCGCCGTCATGAAAAAGAAGCCGCGTCCTCGATCCGCCCGCTCATCCGCGGCGCGGCCTGATCGTGCGCGGAAAATGGAGTGGCTGCTGGTGATCGTGGATCAGGCCCCCATCCGGAAAAAGGCGACCGCCGAGTGTGCCGCGGTGCTGGCGAAGCTCGAAGCGGCCCGCGCGGAGTGGCGGCACTTTGATCACGAGGACAAGCCCGCATTCCAACGCTGGATTGCAGTCCACTTTGGCCCTCAGCTCACGCTCCTCCGCGACGGCCAGATCGCGCTCCGCGAAAGGGAGTCGATCATCGAAGATGTCGAACGCGCCTGCGCCTCCGCCGGCGGCAGTCGGCGCGCCGCTTACGCCAGGATCATGCGCCGCCGCAGATCTCCAGAGCCGCAGCACGCGGCGGAAGAGGAACCGATGCCGGAGGAGGATGAGGTGGAGGAGGCCGCGAGCGATCCCGAACCGGAGGAGGAAATCCCGCGCGATGAGCAGCGGCAGATGTTTGAGGAATTCCTGCGCGCATTTATGCAACTCGATCCTGCGGATTTATCCCCCGCCGAATATGAGCGGATGTTCGCCGAGTTTCAGGCCGAAGTCTCCAAAGCTGCGGACGCGCATTCGGGTCCGCGCCCCCCGGAATCCAGCGGGCCAGGAACGGCGCCTAGCCCGGAGCGGACTCGCCTGAAGGACGTTTACCGGATGCTCGTTCGGCGGCTGCATCCCGACCTACATCCCTCCGCGGATGCGGCGGTCGCCACCATCTGGCACGAAGTCCAGGAAGCGTACGGGAAGGGCCATCTCGAACGCCTCGAAATGCTCCTCGCGCTCACCGATATCCAGTCCGAGAACATCGGCGAGCAGACCAGCCTCTTCCAAATCCGCGAAGTGCTGGCGGAGCTTCGGCGCGGCTTGAAGTCGATGGAAAAGAGTCTGCGCACGGCGCGCAAGGATCCCGCTTGGGGATTTGCGCGTACCACCGATCGGAGCGCGCTCCAGGGGAAGATGGCGCGGAAATTTAGGACCGACCTCGCGAAGCAATATCGCCGACTCCAGGGATGCTACGCGCTGATCGCCCGCTGGGCCCGCAAGCAACGATCGGCGCGCCGCGCGGATCCCGCCTTGCAGGTGGAGTTCAGCTTTTAGCGCTCCTCGTGGCGCGCGGTGTTGCTGCTCCGGCACGCACTGCGCAGCGCACGGTAGCGCGAGACGCTCTCTGTCGGCTTGGACCGCGCGCATCTCCGCACGCTTTTTCGGTTGGCCTTTGCGGCTCCGCTCCCAGCATCCACCCGCCAGCCTTCCGCGCCGGTCGTCTCTGCATCCGATGCCAAAACTCGCTCCCGTCTGATCGCGGCACTCATCCCGCAGGCGTAGAGAGCGTGCTGGCAAATCACCAGACTGTCGCGGCAGGCGGCAGAGCTCTGTTGGAAGGGAGACATGGGAGAAAGTCAGCGACGAAAGTGAGACAAAGATGAGTTTAGCAATGGATATGCCATCGCCCGATTTGTGCTCTTACGGTCTGCACACAATCCCCTGACCCCGCCGCATTTTCCCGAAAAATCAACAAGACAGCCGATGCAAACAGGTTTAACACATCCGACGAAAGCAGATCCGCCTGCTGCCCCGGCTCGCTGCGCCATCCTCGAGATGAAATTCGCAGAAGTCGGGCTCTCTCCAAAGGCGTGATCAGCCCCCTTCCCGATTCCTAGCAGTATGTCCCCCTCTCCATTGCGTACCTTCATGGCCGCCTTTGCCAGCGTCGCTCTCGGCGCGCTCGCACCGGGCGGAAACGCCCAGGCAAGCCTCGCCTTCGTCACTTATGCAAATGAAGGGACGATCGCCACGATCGACGTGCTCACCGGCACCGAGATGGGGCTGGTGGCGGCTGGCCTCAGCGGACCGTTTGGCTTGGTCTTCGATGGGAAACGCAATCTCTACGTCTCGAACGGCTTCAAAAACTCGATCAGCAAGATCGACCCCACCGGACGGGTTTCAACCTTCGCCACCGGACTGAACGCGCCGCGCGGCGTGGCGATCGACGCGATGGGGGATGTTTACGTCGCAAATTTCGGCGCAGATTCGATCAGCAAAATTTCCTCGACCGGCTTGGTGCGGTCCTTTGCCACCGGTTTGAAAGGCCCCTTCGGATTGGCTTTTGATGGTTCCGGAAATCTCTACGCGGCAAACTTCATCGGATCGACCGTCAGCAAGATCACGCCGCAAGGCCGCGTGAGCGTCTTTGCGACTGGCTTAAGTGGACCGCGTGGCATCGCCTTCGATCAATACGGGAATCTCTACGCGGCGAACGCCACGAACTCTACGATCGGCAAGATCAGTCCGAACGGCACCGTTTCGACCTTCGCTACCGGTCTCGATGTTCCCGAGGGCTTATCGTTCGACGAGAAGGGCGACCTGTTTGTGACCAACGCGGGCAATGACTCGATCACAAAGATCACGCCGAATGGCGACGTGAAGCCAGTCCCCGTCACCGGCGGCACTAAGAAGCGGCCCTACTCCGTGGCGATGTGGCCACGATCCGCCCCTCCAGCCATCACCGCGATTCAACCGGCGAAAAAAATTCCGATCATCCCCGGGATTTCGATCGCGATCGGCGCTCTGCTGCTTTTTGTGGGCGTCCGCAAATTGCTCAAGCCTCGGTCGCGCCGCCGGCGGCGGCGTTCTCGTCAGGAAGCGGGCACCTGATCGGCAGCCCGCCGACTCAGCGTTTCTCGAGGGCTTGCCGGATGCGGCGGACCAGCGCGTCGTGCTCGACGTAGCCGCCGATCATCGTGCCATTGAAAAAGAGGGTCGGCGCCCCTTCGATGCCCAGACTCACGGCATCGTCGAAACTGGCCTGCACTTTTTTCCGCACCTCGTCAGAGCTGCGACACCTCGCAAATTTCTCCACATCCAGTCCGAGACCCGTCGCGAGCACCGCGAGTCGTTCATCACTCAGATCGCCCCCGTCGGTGAAGAGCCGGTCGTGATACTCCCAAAAAGCCCCCTGCTCCGCTGCACACTCCGCAGCCACCGCCGCGGGCCAGGCCCGCGGCTTTGACTCCAACGGAAAGGGTCGCCACGCCACGAGCACGTCCTGCGGAAACTCCTCGCGGATCTTCTGCAATACGGGCGCCAGCCGCGCGCAGTATTCGCATTGGAAATCGGAGAAAACGACGAGCTGCACTTTCGCGTCCGCAGGCCCGGTGACGTGGGCTTTTGAAAGATCGAACTGCAGATTCCGCAGCGGCGGTTTCGGCAGCAGAAATTCGATCTGATGATGCACCGCGATCTCCGCCAGCAGTTCATCCGTCACGGGCTTTGCGGCCAGCAGGCGCTCCACCGTGACCCCGCGGCGCCGCGCTTCACTGTCCAGCAGCGCGGCATTCACCTGGCTCTTCACCCACGCAAATTCCAATTCGTAAATTGAGCGCCGATGCGACTGCAAACCGCCCGCGAGTGCTGCCTCCATCTGCGACCGCATGAACTTCCGTCCGTCCACCACCGCGACCACTTCGTCCCGCGAAAGGACGGACGGCAGGGCGAGCCCGAGCGTCGCCAGGAGCGTGCAACAAAAGAGCGCCCACGCCGTGGCTGGGGCGCCCGCGCCGACCGCGGAAGCGAGTCTGCGTTCCGCTCGCAGCCCCGTGATCACGAGCAGCACCACGACCACCGCCGACGCCGTGCAGAGCGCACAGAAGGCGTGCAGGATCCCAAATTGCACCCACATCAGCGCCCCGGAGAATGCCAGGCCCGCGACGGCGAGCCAGACGACCAAGCTGGCGAGTCGATTCCGCAAAACATCGGAGCGGCAGCCAAGTGCGAACAGGAGAAATCCGAGGATCGACAAAAAATAGGCCGCTCCCACCCACGGCAAAGGCACGCCCAGCAAACTCGCGTAACGGCTCGAAAGCACCGCCTCGCAGCCCGCTCGTGACGGGCAAAAGAGGAGCCGGATCTCCGAGTGGTCCTGCAGCAGAACGGACGAGATAATCGCCCCGAACCACGCCAAAACAATGCAGGGTAGTAAGTCTCCGGCGGCGGACGTTTTTGGCGGTGGTTTTGGTTCTTGTGGGGCGTCGGCCATCAGCATCGCGCCCGCAAGTTCGAGCTGTCGGGCGGCGCGAGAATCCACGCAGATTCGCTCAAGAGTGTCGCGTCAAAACGCCGTGACGAAAAACACCCCTCGTCGCTCCGGCCCTTCGAATCGAAGGGCGTGCCGGCGGAGGGGATCGAACCCACACTCCCTTGCGGGAACCGGATTTTGAGTCCGGCGCGTCTGCCAATTCCGCCACACCGGCTACTCTCTTGGAGCGGAGAAAAATGCTTCGCACTCTGGTGCGGCGGGAACGCCGGCACCGGCACGAGAAATTTCGGTGCGCACTTTAGGAGCGCGGGCCAATCACGCAATCGCAAAGTGCCGGGCTGCACTACGGCGCGACGGAAACCTCCACCCGGAAAAATTTTGGGTGCCACGGGCCGAGGTTGGCGGGGAAAGCAATCGCCACGGCTTCGTAGTTCGCGTCTGCGGAGAGGACGTCGGGAACGCCGGTGCCGGGTTGCCAATCGTCGAGTTCGGCACTGAAGAGTGCGGCATAGGTGAGACCGCGGGAGGCAGCGTCTTTACGACGGATGAAAACACCGGCGTAGGCCGTGCCGCCGGAGATTGGATTCGGAATGACGATCGGCTGGCCATTGCGGACGAGCGTAGCTCCGGAGATCGCGAGTTCCGCCGGGCCCTGGTTGGGATTGCTCGCGCCGGTCCCAAAACCGAGTTCCAACAAGTTGCGGATGCCATCACCATCGAAGTCTTCGAGCGGCCCGGAGTTCGGGCCGGTGAGGCCGAAGGCGTTCGCGAGTTCTTCGTACTTCGATAGGCGCTGCACCGCCAGACTGTAGGTCCTTTTCGTGACCCCATCTTGCGCGGTGACGAGGACCTCGATGGAATTCGCCCCCAGCGCAATATTCAGCGGCGCGCTGCTGGCCGCGGAGGCGAGCGGCGTGAAAGTGCCTCCATTCACGCGCACTTGCAGCGTCGCCGCGGCGTTGTCGGCGGTGGGGGTCACGATCACAGACGCGGTGGCGTTTGAGACCGTCGCCGCGTAGGCCGTCGTCCCACTGGCAAACGATGGAGTGAGATCTCCCGCCGTCGTCGTGAGCGCGGCGAGGTTCGGGTTGGTGCTCTGCGTGGTGAAGGTGAAATTGGTGCCGTAGGTGGTGCCCATCGCGTTCTGCGCCACGCTGCGGAAGTGATAGCCCTGCGGCAGGAGTCCGGAGATTGCGCCGCTCACATTCACACTCGTGGTGCCGCTCCCGATGGCCTGCGACGCGGTGATCGTGCCGTAGCTCTTCGTGGCTCCGTATTCAAACCAGGCATTCGTCGCGACGCCATTGGGCAGGACATGACCATTGAGCGTGGCGCTGGCCGGCAGGACATTTGTCGCGACATCGGTGAAGGCCTCGGGCAGCGACAGGCTCCCGATCGTGACGGTGTGCGTGCTCGTGCCGAGATTGCCGCCGGTGGCGTTGAAGAGATTCAGCACGATGGTCTCCGCGAGTTCGGGGATCAGGTCGGCCGTGATCGCGATCGGGATGTTCACCGTCGTGGTGCCGGGAGGAAAAGTGAGCGTGCCTTCCGCGAGGGTGAAGTCGTGGCCATTGCCGGTGGCGGTGCCGCTGGCGACGCGATAGCGCACGCTGATTTCGCCCGCGGGCGTGCCGGTGACGTTCACCGCCACGTTGTGCGTGCCCGCGCTTTCCGCGACGCTGCTCGTCGTGCCGCCGAAGCCCACAGTGCCGCTGGCAAAGCCGTCATTGTCCGCGAGGAACATCGTGGCGCTGCCGGTGCGCACGCCGTAAGTGCCGGGCGCGGGCGTCACATTCAGCACGATGCTCTCGACGCCTTCGGGATCGGTGTCGTTGACCGGCGTGACGTCGATGTATGCGCCGGTCGCACTCGCGAGGATGGTGACGCTGCCGGTGGTGCCGGTGTAGTCCACGCCTTCGGTCGCGGTGCCGCTCATCGTGTAGTTCACGACGAGATCCGCGGCCGTCGCCACTTTCCGCACGACGCTGAAACGCAGCACTCCGGCACCGCTCGTCTCCGAACCTTGGTTCTGCAAGGTGGAGCCGGTGTCGGCCACGGACACGTCGATCGTCGGTTGATCGCCATCGAGGATGTAACCGACTCCGACCGGATCGATCGCCGGCATCAGCGTGTAGCCCGCGCCGGAGAGCAGCGTGAGCGTCACGGTCTCGGCGTCTTCGATCGCGGTATCGGCCAGCGCGGAGATGGTGATGGATTTCGTGGTGTCGCCCGCGGCAAAGGCCACGCTCGACGCGACTGAGGTGAAGTCCGAGCCGCTCGTCGCGGTGCCACCGATGGCGTAGTTCACGGTCACGGCGCTGCCGGTCGCAGGGCGGATGATTTGAAAGGTGATCGCCGTCGTGCTGCCGCTCGCGGGCTCGGTCACGCCGCTCTGGGTCATCTTCACGTAAAACTGCGAGGCGTCGTTGTCCGTGATGTTCACCGTCGCGATGCCATTCCCAGCGATGGCGTAGGTCGTGGTGCTGCGGAGTTGGAGGATCACGTCCTGCGGGCCTTCGTCGATCGCGTCGTCAAAGGGCCAGATCTCGACCGTCGTCGCCGTTTCCCCGGCGGGAATGACGGCGCGACCATCGAGCCGGCGATAGTCGCCGCCGTGGATCGCGCGACCGGCGAGCGAGTAGTCCACCGTGACCGGGAGTGCGAGGTCGCCACCGGTGCGCGAGATGGTGAAGACGCCCGGATCCGCGCCCGTCTCGCTCGCCGTCGCGTCGGTGGCGGTGAGCGTGAGCGTCGGCACGTCGTCGTCGTGCAGTTGTGCGGTCACGTTATTCGACTGCGTGTCCCGGGCGTAGGCGGCGTTGGTGGTGATGGTCACGATCACGGTCTCGGTGCCTTCCTGTGCGGAGTCGTTCACCGGCGTGAGGGTGAAAGGCACGCTCGCGCTGCCGGCTGGGATCACCACCGGGGTCGTGAGGGTGTAGTCCGTGCCGCTAGTCGCGGTGCCAGTGCGCGTAAGATTCACGGTGAGCGCGTTGGTGGTCGCGCCATTGCGTTCGAGGAGCAGCGTCGCGGTGTCGCCGCCCGTTTCCCGCGCCACGTTATCCAGCGCCGTGATCCGCACCACGGGCAGTGTCCCGTTTTCATCATCAACGATCTCGACCGTGACAGTCGCCGCGCCCGCGAGCACGTAGCCGCCGGCGGTGTTGGCAAAGTTCAGCACGGCGTACTCCACGCCCTCCGCGCTGCTGTCGTTCACGGGCGTGATCGTGATGTCGAGGAAGCTCGCGCCCGCCGGAATGGTGAGGAAGGACGTGCCGTTGCCACCTTCCGTCGTGGCCGCGGTGAGCGCGGGGCTCAGCGTGTAATCGGAAGTGCGCGCCGCGGTCCCGGTGCTCGCATTGAAGACCTGTGCGTCGAGTGCCGCCGTGGGGTCGCCGCTGCGCGTGATGCGGATGGTGCCGGTGCCGGGCGCGGCGCCTTCGTTCGCCGTGGCGTCGGGTGCGGTGATGGTGAGCGTCGGCAGCGTTACCGACGTGAAGTTTTTCCCCGTCGCGTTGGGGCCGACCGCCACCGGATTCGTGAAGCCTGAGGCCGTGAAGACGGAGGGATACAGATTCGGCGTGATGGTGAAGTTGCCGGCGCTGAGACCGGTCAGCGTGTAGTTGCCATCGCTGTCCGTCCAGGTGCCGCGGAAGTTCGAGCTGTTGCCATGGCTCGTGGCATTCGAAGGTGCGTAGTTCGCTACATACACACCTTCGAGCGGCGCGCTGCCGGAGCCGGTGATCTGTCCACTGACCGTGAAGTTCGTCGGCGTGCCGACGGTGATGAGCAACGCGCGGGTGGTGCGTTTCCCCTTCATGTCGCTCGCCGTGCAGAGCGCCTGATAGTGCCCCGCGCTGCTCCACGATTTCGTCTGCGTCGCGGAGTTATTCAGCGAGTAAGTGCCGTCGCCGAAGACCCACGCATAGGCGATCGGATCGCCATTTGGATCGGTCGCCATCGCGGTGAAAGTAACGACCGCACTTGCCGCGGGTGCGTTGTTATCCACGCCGATCGCCAGCGTCGGCGCAGCATTACCCGGCACGTTACCGATGCTCACGTACACATCCATCGAAGGCGGCGCGGAGGCGATTTTGGCCACGGGCGTGACGTGGATATTCACATCGTCATCCGAGAAGGTGCGCCCGATCCACAGCGCCGAATCGTTGCGCGTATCGGTGATCCCATTCCCAAACGAACCCGGCGTCATGTCGAGGAGTTGCGCCCCGCGGTTGCTCCCATTGAAGGGGCTGCCGCCACTCCCGCCGATGCCGCCCTGGCCCCAGCCGTCCCAGGTCATCATCAGCCCATTCGTCAAACCGATATTCGTCGTGTGCCGTTGCCGAAACTCCGCGAAATACTCGCGTTCCGCATCCTTCCTGATCCGCAGCGCATAACGATTGGCGGGATGGGCAACGGCGTAGTCAAACTGGTGAATGCGATACAGCCCACTCCGCGCCACCCGCCAGTGGGTCTCGTCGGGCAGCCAGTTGAGGATGTTCTTAAAGTGCGCGGTGAATTGGCCGACGCTGCCGCTGCTGCCCATCACGTCGAAGGTGTTCCCGTATTCCTGATTGTTGCCAGGTCCGATCTGGCTCGGCGGCGTCGTACGCCAGTGGTTCGCGTGCCACACGCCGAGGTTGTGCCCCAGTTCGTGGACGAAGGTGCCGACGCTGTTCGTCTTCATGCGCATGCCGCGACCGCCCACCGATGCGCTCCCGCCATACGAGCCGACGCTCCCATTCCACCGTGCGCAGTCGAGATCGTAGGAGAGATAATCGTAGCCCATCGACCGCGCGATCTGCCGGGCGTGGTTGTAGATCAGGTTATCCGCGCCGCCCACGTCGGTGTTGCGCTGCACATACCAGCTCTCGGGATACGGGAGCACGATGAGCGGCGGTGTGGCGAAGGTGAAGTAGCAACGCCCGTAGCTGGTCTGCGCGATGTAGTCGGCCATCTGCCGCAGTACATCGAGGCACTCCGCGTCGCTCATCGGATCGATGCGGTGATCGGGGAAAGTCGCGCGGATGTACAGGAACTTGCGATGCCCCGTAGTAAAGGTGCCCGGCACCGTGCCAACCGGAGCCGTGCCCGGCGACGAGCCCGCGCCCGCATTCAGCTCGTAGCCCATCGAAGCCCAATGCGCGCGCTCTTCCTCCGCGGAAATCTGCTGCGCCACCTGCTCGATGTGCCCGCCGCTGCACACATAAACGAGCCGCTCCATTGTCTCGAAAGCCGGGGTCTCCGCAGTGACCGCGGGCAGCGTCTCGTCGGGCTTTTGCTCGACCGGCGTCGTGATCCCCGAGACTGGGCAAACCGTCTCCACCTTGCGCCCATCCGCCATGGGCCGCTCTCCGACCTCGAGCTGGCGCACCGGCGAGTCCGCCACTGCCACAGCGTGCGCCACCGCGATGCCATTCGCCGAAATCGTGCTCATCGTCCGCTGCCCCGCTCGCTGGCCATAGACATAGGCATTCCACCGCTTCCCATCCGCCGCCGTGAGCGTGCGGGTGTAAGGCTCCACCACCACCGCGACCGGCGCCTCCTGGTCTGGCACATTGCCCCAGACTTCGAGCGCACCGCGGGCCCGCACCCGCTCCTCGATCCGCGCGACGATGTTCGCCGGCAGATCCTGGCGGATCACCATCGGCACCGCATTCGCCAGCGCCCGCTCGGGGTTCGTGGGGATCAGCGTCGCGATCGCCCGCGTATGTTCGACCGCCAGGATTTCCCCCCGCTCTTCCAGCGCCGCCCGGTCCCCAGGCGCGGCCGCAAAATACTCCGTCGTCCAACTCCGAAACGCCTCGACCGCCACCGGCGCATCCTCACTCACGAGCGCCTCGCCCGCCCCCACCGCGCTCGGCGGAGCCGACACCGGCGCAGTCGCCAGAGCAGGCGTCCCCGCAGCTCCGCTTTCCATCGGAGCCGCCGCTGGTGTCACCCGCACCACGTCGCTCTTCCGCCCACCGCCGACCCAAAACAATCCCGCAACCGACAGCGCGACTGCCGCGAGAACGACGGGGAGACGAAGACTTTTCATAGGTAGAGGACAGGACAGGAACGAGGGAGGGGGGATGCCGACCTTACGGCAAGGCGAGATAACTCATAGTTCCACCGATTTGCAACCGCTCGTCCCACCGCCACTCCGTCCCATTTTGGAAAAGGGTGACGGCTGGCGAGCGGATCACGAATGCTGATGGCCTCGCGCTCTACGTGGCAAAGGATCTGAGCGCGCTCGGAGCAATTGCGAATGTGGTGCGCGAGCGGGAGAAGGCCAGCCTCGCAAAGTTCGCCGAACTTTTGGCGAAGCGCGGCTTCGCGCCAGCAGGAACCTCCCTGCCGGAACTCGGCTGAGCGGCCCCGAGGTCAGAGCGGCTGCAAAAGGAAGGCGCGGCGTTTTCTACCGTCGCCGACACGGCCGCAGAAACTGCTTGCAGCCCCCGCGTCGGCCCGCCATCTTCTCGCACTCTTTTTCCAAAAAGACCCTATCGTCCAGCGGTTAGGACACCGCCCTTTCACGGCGGATACACGGGTTCGAATCCCGTTAGGGTCACTTTCCTTCCGCGGAGGGTGGAGTCTGAGAGGCTCGCTTCCACCAGGGGCGATTCTTCAACCCGCTGGCCGGCGGGATTCACGGACTCGGTCAGCGAGTGGCCGCGGTCGCGAGAATCTCGCCTTCCTCCACGGCTTCCCGCCAGACGGACAAACGATCGCCGAGTCCCACCCTGTCCAGGTATTCCAGGTCCAAGACCGTCGGTGCGGTATCGATCACTGGATCGCTGACTTCATTTTCCAGGCACGTCGCCACGTGGGTCACAGTGAGTGGGGTGAAAGATGACAGCCCGCTGCGCTGGGGTTCGTGATGGAGGCTGATCGCCTCGATGACGGCAAGCGGCAGGCCCCACTGGCTGAGGAGGAAGGCGCCCACATCGGCGTGGGAGGCCCCGAAAACTTCTCTTTCGATCTCGAAGAGAGGCGCACGGCGTTTGTGCGCGAGGCCGACCGCGGACTGATAACGATCGGGGTCACCCGACGCGAGGATCACCTTGCCCACATCGTGCAACATGCAGGCCAGCACGGCTTCCTCAGTGGTCGCTTTATCCACTCTCTCGGCGCGGCAGATCTTTTGGGCCACCTGGCTCGTCGCGAGGCTGTGACTCCACAAGCGGGAGAGCGGGAAGCTCTTCATCCGCGCTTGATCGAAGCAGGAGAAGACGTGGACCGAGAGGACCAGCGATCTCACCTTTTGCAGGCCGAGGATTTGCACGGCATCCACCGGATTGGAGATCCGGCGCGCGAGGCCGAAAAAGGCGGAGTTCACGAGCTGGAGGATTTTCGCCATCATCGCGGGATCTTCCGCGATGATTTCACCGACGTCCGCGAGCGAAGCTTCCGGAGCATCCATGGCCCGGAGGATTCGGAAATAGAGGGAAGGGAGGCTCGGCACGCAGTAGTCGGCCGACAGGAGGCGCTCGATCCGCGCATCCAACGCCGCATCCTGCATGGAGCACAACCGCCAGATGGTGGAGCGCAGTACATTGAGATCGATGGGCTTGACGATGAACTGGTGCCGCCCAGCCAGCGCCTGCGCCACCTCCTCCTGATCCGAAGCCTTGGAGACGACAACCCGCGCGGCCTGCGGGTGGCGGTTCGCCGCATCGCGGAAAAGTTCGGGACCCGATCCTCCCGGAAGCCGCCACTTCGCGACGAGGACGTCACACGGCGCCGTCTCCATGATGCGCAAACTGGCTTCCAATTCGGTCGCAAAGTGCATTTCCCAAGTCGTTTCATCGCACTCGAAGAGCAGCCGGTACATCTCGAGGATCATGGGATCGTCATCGACGAAGAGGATTCTTGTTTTCATACGGAGTGAGGGTCCAGGACCGGCGACAACGGTCCTCTGACGCCCATGGAAAGCGCGCCGAGTGCCAAGTTTCCGACAGACTCCTCCCCTCGGGAAATTCCGCGAGCGCCGCCCACCGGGCGGCAGGCGCTGAAGTCAGAGGGAGGTGAGCGCCTGCTGATAGGCGGGGGTGAGTTCCGCCGGAGCGGCGACGCTCACCTTCAGGTCGCGGATCAGTCCGTCACTCAGCGAATAGACCCAGCCGTGTACCGTCAGATCCTGGCCTGCTTCCCATGCCTCCTGGACGACGGTGGTCTGGCAGACGTTCACGACCTGCTCGATGACATTCAGTTCGCAGAGCCGATCGGGCCGCGCTTCCTCGGGCACGAGTTCGATGCTCTCGGCATGCTTCAGCCGCACGTCCTGGATGTGGCGCAGCCAATTGTCGATGAGCCCGAGGCGGCGATTGAGCAGCGCCGCCCGCACTCCCGCGCAGCCGTAGTGCCCGACCACGAGAACGTGCTTCACCTTCAAGACCTCGACGGCAAATTGCATCACCGAGAGGCAATTCAGATCCGTGTGTACGACGACGTTCGCGATATTCCGGTGGACGAAAATCTCGCCGGGGAGCAGGCCAGTGATCTGATTCGCCGGCACCCGGCTGTCCGAGCAGCCGATCCACAGATACTCCGGCGATTGCTGCGCGGCGAGGGATTGGAAGAAGCCCGGCTCCCGTGCGCGGATGGCCTCGGACCAAGTGCGATTATTCTGAATGAGGTGAGTGAGGTCCGACATCGGCGCGAGGTATAGCGTGACCCAGCGACGGAAGGAAACTGCGATGTGCAATGAGTGAGTTGCCACTGCGAAAGCCGATGATATGAAGCTGCGCGCATGCCCTTGCTCGAAGCCGTCACCGCCAATTTGCTCACGCCGGCGGTGCTTTTTTTTGTGCTCGGCGTGCTCGCGGCGGTGCTGAAGACAGACCTGAAACTGCCGGAGTCGCTCTACGTCACGCTCACGGTGTATTTGCTCGTCGCCATCGGTTTTAAAGGCGGTGTCTCCATCTCGGAAGCGGGACTGGCGAAGGTGTGGTTCCCGGCGGCGGTCGCGATCGGGCTCGGGACGGTGATCCCACTCTGGTGCTATCCCCTGCTCCGGCTCGGCAAACTCCAAGCCGTGGACGCGGCCTCCATTGCCGCGCACTACGGCTCCGTGAGCGCGGTCACTTTCATCGCGGCGTCAAATTACCTGAAACAAATCGGCCAGCCGGCGGAAGAGTACGCCGCTGCTTTCCTCGCCGTGATGGAGTCGCCGGCGATCATCCTCGGCGTGTTGCTCGGGAAGATGGCGCTGCGGAGCGAAGGACGTGGAGGCTCGCTCGGTGAAACGATCCGCGGCGCGCTGCACGAGGCGCTGCTCGGACGCAGCGTCTTCCTGCTCCTGGGCGCGCTGCTCGCCGGCTATCTCAGTGGAAAGCGCGGCTACGACGCCACGGCGGGATTTTTCGTCACACCTTTTCAAGGAGTGCTCACGCTCTTCCTGCTCGAGATGGGCACCGTGGCGGGACGGCGTCTCGGGGACTTGAAGAAGGCGGGGCCCTTCCTGCTCGCGTTCGGTCTCGTGATGCCGCTGATCCACGGTTTCATCGGGGCGGGCGCAGGGAAATTTGCGGGCCTCGGCCTCGGCGGCTGCGCGCTGCTCGGCACGCTCGCGGCGAGCGCCAGCTACATCGCCGCTCCCGCCGCGATGCGGCTCTCGCTGCCCGACGCCAACCCCACCCTTTCCCTCACCGCCGCGCTCGCCATCACTTTTCCCTTCAACGTCACGCTCGGGATTCCGCTTTACCTCCAGATGGCCCGCTGGTGGATGGGAAACACGCCATGACCCTCCATCCCATGAAACTCGTGACCATCGTGGTCGAAGCCTACGCCCGCGAACCACTCGTGCGCGTGCTCGGCGAAGTCGGCGCCCACGGCTACACCCTCATCCATGTCGAAGGCTCGGGGTCGAAAGGCGATCGCGTGGCCGACTTGCCCGAGTCGGCGAATGTCGAATTCAAAGTCATCGTCACTCCCGCGACCTCGGAACGTCTGCTCGAAAGACTGCACCACGAATTTTTCGCCCGCTACGCGATGGTCGCCTACGAGAGCGATATCCGCGTGCTGCGTCCGGAGAAATTCTGACGGCAAGTTGGTCGTAGCGCAGGTTTCCAGCCTGTCCGCGCGATCCAACCACCTTGCTCCCATCGGCATTCGCGCTTAAAAGGTCGATCCGCCCGATGCCCAAAGTCTTCCTCAAAACCTACGGCTGCCAGATGAACGAGCGTGACTCCGAGCAAGTCGCGCGCGATCTCGTGGCCCGGGGTTACGAACTCACGGCCCGCGAGGCGGAGGCGGATGTGGTGCTGCTGAATACTTGCTCTGTGCGCGACATGGCCGAGCAAAAGGCGCTCGGAAAAATGGGTCTGCTCGCGCGCTTGCGGGCGGGCAAGCCGGAGATGGTCTTCGGCTTCCTCGGGTGCATGGCGCAATCGCGCGGCGGCGAACTCGTGCGCGACATCGACCACGTGGACCTCGTCGTCGGCACGCAGAAATTTCACAAGGTGGCGGACTACGTGGAGGAGATCGTGCAGCGGAAGCGCGCGCTGCGGGAGCGGCTCATGGATGACGAGCGCTTCTCGATCGTGGACATCGCGGAGGAAGCCGGCTCGCAGGGGACGATCCGCGAGCACGTCCTCAAGGCGCGGCAGGCCACGGCCTTTGTTTCGATCATGCAGGGCTGCAATATGCACTGCACTTTTTGCATCGTGCCCACCACCCGCGGCGCGGAGCGCAGCCGGAGCATCGCGGACATCGTCGCGGAGGTGCGCGGGCTCGTGGAGCGCGGGGTGAAGGAGGTGACGCTGCTCGGGCAGATCGTGAATCTTTACGGCCGGCACGAGTTTGAAAAACGCGCTGGGCTGAGCCCTTTCGTGCAGCTCCTCGAAGCCGTCCACGACGTGCCGGGCCTCGCCCGATTGCGCTTTACCTCCCCGCACCCTATCGGCTTCCGGCAGGACTTGATCGACGCCTTAGCCCGCCTGCCCAAGCTTATGCCCCACGTCCATCTCCCGATGCAAAGCGGCAGCAATCGCATCTTGAAGGCCATGCACCGCGGCTACACCGCTGAGAAGTACTTCGAGCTCACCGAGCGTCTCCGCGCCGCCCGCCCGGACCTCGCGCTCACCACGGACATCATCGTGGGCTTCCCCAGCGAGACCGACGCTGACTACGCGGCGACGCGGGAATTGGTGGAAAGGGTCGGTTTCGACAATGCCTACATCTTCCGCTACTCCCAGAGACGCGACACGCCCGCCGCGGAAATGCCGGAGCAAGTGCCTGAAGTAGTGAAGGAAGAGCGCAACCAGAACATGCTCAGCGTAGTCGATAAATCGGCGATCGCGAAAGGTGAGGCGCTCGTCGGCCAGCGGGTGGAAATCCTCTGCGAAGGCCCGAGCCGGACCAACGCCGAACGCCTCATGGGCCGCAGTCCGGGCAATAAGATCGTGATCTTCGAAGGCACCGAACGCCACCTCGGCGAGGTCTTCGCGGTGCAGATCGAACGCTCCAGCGGCTTCTCGCTTTACGGCTCGCCCGCGATCCTCGGGGCCGAGGAGGCGTTCGTGCCGATCGCCGCTGGGAACGCGTAGCCGGAACGACGCGGTTGGAACTCCCAGATCCCGCATTTTCAAAAAGCGCCGCGGCGCAGAGGCGTGGATTCAGTGCGGGACGCTTGGCAACAAATCGGATAGGCACGGTTCATTCCTCCTCCATCGCTTCGCTTCGGGAACGCGCCCTGATCGCGCTCCGCAAACCTCCCCATCTCCTCGCAACCCCGTGCTCGCCTCCCCTGTCAGCCGTCTTTCTTTCATCGCCGCCATCCTCTGCGCGCCGCTGCTCGCCAAGGCCGCCCCACTCGCGACCGGCGCGGGTCGCTTCGACTTTCGCCGCGCGGGCAAGATCGTCCCCGTCTGGTATTTTCTCCCAAAAAATGCCGGACCCAGCACCCCGATCCTTTTCGTCCTGCACGGGGTCAATCGCGATGCCGATCGCTACCGCAATGACTGGATGCCGCACGCGAAGGCGAAGAATTTCATCGTCATCGCGCCGGAATTTTCCCACGGAGAATTTCCCGGCAACGATCACTACAATCTCGGAGGAATGACGCTGGGCCAAAGTTCCGCGCAACCGTCCGAGGCCTCCCCCTACTCCTTCGTCGAGCCCATCTTCGAGGAAGTAAAACGCGCGACCGGAAACCGGAGCGAGAGCTACCGTCTCTACGGCCATTCAGCGGGCGCGCAATTCGTGCATCGTTATCTCTATTTCATGCCGAAAGCGCGCGCCGCCACCGCCGTCGCTGCCAATGCGGGTTGGTGGATGCTGCCCGACCCGACCCTGGATTTCCCTTACGGCCTGCACGGCTCGGCGATCACTGATCCTGCGCTGAAGAAGATGCTGCAGAGGAAGCTGACCATCCTACTCGGCACCGCAGACACCGATCCGAATGACGAAAACCTCAGCCGTTCACCCGGAGCCATGGCCCAGGGCGAGCATCGTTTCGCACGCGGTCACACCTTTTTTGAAGCTGGGCAAAAGCGCGCTGCTGCGCTCCGTATCCCCCTCGCCTGGCAGCTCTCCACCGCACCCGGCATCGCCCACAGCGATCGCGACATGGCGGCCTTTGCCCTCACCGCGCTTTTCGGAAAATAGCCATCTGCTCTCCTCCTCTGCTCATGAAACTCCCCAATAGCCCCCGCGCTGTTCTCGCCATCCTTGCGCTGCACTTCCTCCTCGCCGCACCACTCCCGGCTGCTGAGCGCAAGCCAAACGTCATCTTCATCCTCACCGACGACCAAGGGTGGAACGACGCCCACTTCGCCGGCCATCCTTATGTCCAGACGCCGCACCTCGATAAGTTCGCGAGCCAGAGCACCTGGCTGCGGCAGTTCTACGTCGCCGCCACGGTGTGCTCACCGAGCCGCACGGCATTCATGACTTCGCACTATCCGGCGCGGCATCTCATCCACGGACACATCTCCGGCCACGAGCAAAACGTCGCCCGCTCGATGCCTGACTGGCTCGACCCACAGGTCACCACCCTGCCGGGGCTGCTCAAATCGGTGGGCTATGCGACCGCGCATTTTGGCAAATGGCACCTCGGCAGTGGCGCGAGCGCTCCGCCGCCAGAGGCCTACGGGTTCGATGTCTCGCGCACCACTGTCTCGAATGGGACGCCCTTTGCCGAAGCCAGCGATCCTTACTTCTGGGCAAAATCCACGGGCTTGATCGTCGATGAAACGATCGCCTTCATCAAAGCGCATCAGGGTCAGCCCTTCTACGCAAACGTGTGGACGCTGCTCCCGCACGCGACCTTGAAGCCGACCCCGGAGCAACTCGCGGAGTATGCGGACCTCGCCCCGAGCGCCAGCGACCCTGCATTTGGCCCGTGGATGCAGCAGTATCTCGGCGCAGCGAAAGACCTGAAGAGCCAGATGCAGGTCTTCTGCGCATCGATCACGGATCTCGACCGGCAACTCGGCCGCCTTTTCACGGCGCTCGATGAGTTAAAGCTCGCGAACGATACGATCATCTTTTTCTCCAGCGACAACGGCGCGGAGGACTACCGCATCGGCAACGCCTCGAATGGTGGCGTCGGCAACACCGGTCCGCTCCGCGCCCGGAAGCGCAGCATGTATGAAGGTGGCATCCGCACCTTTGGCCTCGTGCGCTGGCCGGGGCGGGTGGCCGCAGGAAAGCGGGACGAGACGAGTGTGACCGGGGGCGTGGATTTCCTCCCCACGATCTGCAAGCTCACCGGCGTGACTCTGCCGGCAAATCTGCAGCCCGATGGCGAGGACGTGAGCGACATCTGGCTCGGCAAATCGCGCCCCCGCAAAGCGCCGCTGCATTGGGAATGGCTTTTCAATGTGCAGGGCGCGGACTACACGCCGCCGCTGCTCACGGTGCGCGACGGCGACTGGAAACTTTTTGTCAATCACAACGGCCGTGACGCGCAGCTCTTTAACATCCCGCAAGACATCGGCGAAGCGCACGATGTCGCCGTCGCGAATCCTGAAGTCGTCAAATCTCTCACGTCCAAGGCGCTCGCCTGGGCAAAGTCACTCCCGCCGAGCCCCGCGCGCGCCGCTGCCACCGCGACGGGCCAACAGCAGGACAATGGTCGCGCTCCCCGAAGCCCGACCAACCCGGTGGCCAAGACCACCGCCCAGCCGCTCGATCGAGCGGTGATTTTCAAAAAGTGGGACAAGGATCGCGACGGCAAGCTGTCCTTCGACGAATACCAGACTGGCCTGGGCAAAAAGGACAACGCCGCACCGCGCTTCAAAAACTTTGACAGGAATAACGACGGCGTCTTGACCGACGCGGAGTTCGTGAAGCTTGGGAAACCCTGATCGAAGTCACTTTCCCAACTCGAAACGCGCCCGATTCATCACCCATCTCCTCGTGAATTTCCGACCGCGCTACTAATCTCCCCCAAACTCCAATCCTCCGACTCATGAAACTCCTCCCGCTCCTCGCCACGTTCATCTTTGCCCTGTGTGAAATCAGCCAAGGTGCCTCGCCGCCGAACATCATCCTCTTCCTCGCGGACGACCTGGGCTACGGCGACCTCGCGTGCTTCGGGCATCCGATCATCAAAACGCCGAACCTCGACGCATTCGCGAAGCAGGGCGTGAAACTCACGCAGTGCTACGCGGCGAGCGCGGTGTGCAGTCCTTCGCGCTCCGCGCTGCTCACGGGGCGCACGCCGCATCGCAATGGGGTGTACACCTGGATTGCCGAGGGCGGTGAAGTGCATCTGCGGACCAGCGAGGTCACGTTGCCGAAGCTGCTCAAGGGGGCGGGTTACACGACCTGCCACACCGGGAAGTGGCATTTAAATGGGCTCTTTAACAATCCCGCGCAGCCCCAGCCCAATGACCACGGCTACGACTGGTGGATGGCCACGCAGAACAACGCAGGGCCGTCGCACGAGAATCCGAGTAACTTTGTCCGGAACAGCCAGCCGATTGGCCAAATGCAGGGTTACTCTGCGCCGCTCGTCGTCGGCGAGGCGATCACGTGGCTGAGGGAAAAGCGCGATGCTTCGAAGCCGTTCTTCCTCGCGGTGTGGACCCATGAGCCGCACTACCCGATCAAGTCGGACCCGAAGTTCAAAGCGCACTATCCCGATCTCACCGACGACGTGCAGCGCGAGCATCACGCCAACGTCACCCAGATGGACCATGCTTTCGGCATGCTCATGAAGTCGCTCGACGAGCAGAAGCTCGCGGACAACACGTTCATCTTCTTCACGTCGGACAATGGCCCCGAAGGCGATGGTATCAAGTCGCCCGGACGCGGTTCCAGCGGCGGCCTGCGCGACCGCAAGCGGTCCATGCACGAAGGCGGCATCCGCGTCCCCGGCCTCGCGCGCTGGCCAAGCCACATCAAGCCCGGCACCGTGAGTGAAGTGCCCGTCATCGGCAGCGACATGTTCCCCACGATGCTCGCGGTCGCCGGGGTGAAGCTGCCGACCGACAGCGTGCTCGACGGCGTGAATGTCCTCGCCGCTCTCGATGGCAGCGCGACAAAGCTCGAACGTCCGCAGCCGCTCTACTGGCGTCTGCTCATGGCTCCGAATGCGAAGGTTGCGATGCGCGTGGGCGACTGGAAAATCCTCGCGAACCCGGTCTTCACCGAGTTCGAGTTCTACAATCTCGCGTCCGACGAAAAGGAAACTAACGACCTCAAGGACAAGGAGCCGCAACGCTTCGCCGCAATGCGCGAGCAACTCATCAAGCACAGCGCCGCCATCGACGCCGAGGGGCCCGACTGGTGGAAGCGGCTGAGCCCGAATGGCGGAAAGGCGAAGGCGGAAGGAGCCGCGAAGAAGAGGAAGTAAACCCCAAGCTACGCTCTGAAACGCACACTCGCCCTCCTCACCGCCCTGCTGCTGTTGCCACTGGCCGGGCTGCATGCTGCCGATGCGTCAGCGAAAAGGCCAAACATCGTCCTCATTATGGCCGATGATTTGGGCTTCGGAACGCTGGCTTGTTACGGTAACAAAGAAATCAAAACTCCGCACATTGATCGTCTCGCCGTCGAAGGCATGCGTTTCACGGACTACCACAGCAATGGCGCGCTCTGCTCACCGACTCGCGCGGCTTTGATGACCGGGCGTTACCAGCAGCGCTGTACCTGGGTTCCCGACGAGGAGCTTTCGCCCGCATTCCGCGAACAGCGGAGCAAGAACCCCGTGCAGCGCTGGGCCTGGGGCATCTCCACCGCCGAAGTGACCATGCCCACAGTGCTCAGACAGGCCGGATACCGCACCACCCTCGTCGGCAAGTGGCATCTCGGATACGACACCAAGTTTCATCCGATGAACTATGGCTTTGATGAGTTCCGCGGCTTTGTGGGCGGCAACGTCGATAACCACACGCACGTCGCGGGCTACGGCACGAAAGAACTGGATTGGTGGAGGGATCGAAAGATCGAGAATGAGGTCGGCTATTCCACCGATCTGCTGACGAAGCACGCCACCGACTTCATCACGCGGAACAAGGACGCCTCCTTCTTCCTCTACCTGGCCCACGGCGCGGTGCATTCCCCACTTCAAGGCCGCGATCCCTCCAAAAAGAACTCGCCGGTGGAGACCTACAAGGAGGTCATCGGCATCTTGGATGAATCCGTCGGCGCAGTCGTCGCGGAACTACGCAAACATCGTCTCGAATCCAACACCCTCGTGATTTTCTGCTCGGACAACGGCTCCGCGGCTCCCCGGGGCCTCGCGACGAACGCCAACCTGCGCGGTAAGAAAGACACGTTGTATGAAGGCGGACATCGGGTTGCTTTCATCGCCTCGTGGCCGGGAACCATCCCCGCAGGAACCACGAGCGGCGAAACCGTGATGACCATGGACCTTCTTCCGACCTTTGCGAATCTCGCGGGCGTGCAACTTCCGCCTGACCGAAAAATGGATGGCATGGACATCATGCCCATTCTCAAAGGTGCCCGTCTTGATACATCCCGCGACCTGCACTGGCAATCCGGCGCTGACTGGGCGGTGCGCAGCGGGCCATGGAAGCTGATGGGAGAGCGCGACAAGCCCCTCTCGCTTGTGAACCTTCACAAGGACATCGGGGAAACGGACAATCTTCTGGGTCGTGAGCCCGCGCGCGCCGATGAACTAATGAAGGCGCACACGCAGTGGGTCAAATCGCTCGGAGACTGGAACCGCTGAATCAAATAAACGCAAAAGAACCAACCATGAAACCAACCCTCACATCCCTGATCGCTCGCACTCTTTGCTGTCTCACGTTGCCTTTGCTGAATGCCACCGGGCAGTCAGCGCCAGAAACCACGTCGTCCTATGATGTCGTCGTGTATGGCGACTCCTCCGGGGCGGTCGTCGCGGCGATTTCTGCGCAGCGCGAGGGGCGCTCGGTCATCTGGGTGAATCCCACCGGCTTCCCCGGCGGCATGAGCGCGAGTGGACTCGGCGCAACGGATTTCCTCGGCAAACAGGGCACGTTTGGCGGGATCGCAGCCGAGTTCTACCAGGGCGTCGCCAAGGCTTACGGGACGGATTTCGTCCGCAGTTTCGAGCCGCACGTGGGAAAGAAGGCGTTTGAAAAGCTGATCGCCGATGCGGGTGTGACCGTGGTTTACAACGAGATGCTCGACCGCACTTCCGGCAAAGGCGTGACGATGGATGGCAAGCGAATCAAGTCCTTCACCACGCTCAGCGGCAAGACCTACAGCGGGAAAATGTTCATCGACGCGACCTACGTCGGCGACCTCATGGCGGCGGCGGGCGTGACGTTTACCGTCGGTCGCGAGCCGGAAGCGCAATACGGCGAGGACATGAACGGCGTGCGACGCGGAGACACCAACCCGCGCGTGCATTACGGACAGAAGGACAAGGATCATTTCGTGAAAGAAGTGGACCCTTACGTGAAGCCCGGTGACCCGAGCAGCGGACTGCTGCCGCACATCGTCCCCGGTGCCGAAGTCAAAAACGGCCAGGGCGACAAAAAGATTCAGGCCTACAACTACCGCGTCTGCCTCACGACGAATCCGGAGAACCGCATCCCGATTGAAAAACCGCCCGGCTACCGCGAACTCGATCACGAGCTGTTGCTGCGCAATTTCGACGCTGGCGATATGCGTTTACCCGCGCTCGTCGAGCCGCTCGCGGGCACGGGACTGAAGGTGGATTGGAACAATATGCACGCCGTCGGGTCCGACTATGTCGGCGCAAACTACGACTATCCCGAGGCCAGCTACGAGCGCCGCCGCGAGATCGAGAAGGATCACGAAACCTATATCCGCGGCTTCCTGTGGACGATGTCGAACAACCCGCGCGTGCCGGAGAAAATCCGCGAGCGCACCGCAAGCTACGGGCTGCCGAAGGACGAGTTCACCGACAACGGCGGCTGGCCGTGGATGATCTACATTCGCGAAGCGCGACGCATGGTGACCGACTACGTCATGACGCAGCTCGACTGCTCCGGCACCCGCAAAGCCCCCGATCCTATCGCACTCGGCTCCTTCGGCATGGACTCGCACTGCGTGCAACACATCGTCACCGAGAACGGCAAGGTGCAGAACGAAGGCGTCATCTGGCGTGTGCCACCCAAGCCGTATGGGATCTCGTATCGCTCGATCATCCCGAAGCGCGGCGAATGCGAGAACCTCTTCTCGCCGATCTGCCTTTCCGCCACGCACGTCGCCCACGGCTCTATTCGCATGGAGCCGGTATTCATGGCGCTGAGCCAGAGCGCCGCCATCGCTGCGGGCATGGCAATTGACCAAAAAGTAAACGTGCAGGACGTGCCCTACGAAGCGCTGCGCACGAAACTCGAAGCCGCCAAGCAAATCGTGCGGCCTGAGTCTTGGAAGCGAGCACCCGCGCAGAAAAAGCCGGTGCCACAAAAAGACGGCGCAGTTGAGAAATCGCAAAAGCCGTGAATGTCGGCATCCAAATGAAGCGCGGCATGCTCGCGGCATGGATCGCCTTGTGCCTCTTCGCTATCTCTTCAGTCGCTTTCGCGAAGCCCAACATCGTCCTCATCCTCGCCGACGACCTCGGCGTGGAATGTCTTTCCGCCTACGGCGGCACCTCGCACCAGACGCCGAACATCGATCGGCTCGCGAAGGAAGGGATGAAGTTCACGCGTTCTTTCAGCAATCCCTTCTGCTCGCCCTCGCGTGGCTCGCTGCTCACGGGGCGCTATCCATTTCAAAACGGGCTGAAAGTCGTCCTCCACAGCAAGAGCCAGGAGAACATCTACCTGCATCCCTCGCAGCCGAGTTTCGTCCGGCAACTCAAGCAACACGGCTACGCTACGCAGCTCGTTGGCAAGTGGCACGTCGCGCTGGAGCACAAGCACAACACCATCCGCGAATTCGGGTTCGACCATTCTCAGACCTGGTGCATTTTCGACGAGAAAGGCGGGAAAACGACGCGCTACTGGCACCCATATCTCATGCGCGACGGGCGCATCATCGCCGATGAAATCAAACACCGCTACGGCCCCGACGTGGACCTCGAAGTGTATCTCGATTTCATCAAAGCCAGCGCCAAAAGCCAGACACCCTTCCTCGCCTATTACTCCACGTGCCTCCCGCACTACCCGTGGGAGCCCACGCCCGACAGCAACGAGCGGAGCTACCGCGCACCCGCGCCCGGCCACAAAGGCGACCCGAAATACTTCCCCGAAATGGTCGCCTACCTCGACAAGCAAATCGGCGCGATGCTTCAGACGCTCGACGACCTCGGCATCGCCGACAACACCATCGTTCTGTTTCTCGCCGACAACGGCACCGACCGCGACCTCATCAACACGTGGGGCGATGGCAAAAAGATCGCCGGCGGCAAAGGCACCATGACCGACCGCGGCACCCACATCCCGCTGCTCGTCCGCTGGCCCGGTCGCATCCAGCCCGGCAGCACCTGCGAGGATCTCGTCGATCTCTCGGACTTTCTGCCCACCCTCTGCGAACTCACCGGTGCCAATCTGCCCGAAGAGAAAATTCACGGCCGCTCATTCGCACCCCAGCTCTTCGGAAAACCCGGCAATCCCCGCGAGTGGATCCACATTCAAAATGCTGGCGACCGACAACTCAGAAACAGCGACTACATACTGGACAATAAGGACCAACTCCGGCGCGTCGTCGAACTGTGGGAAGAGCCCGCCAAACCCAACGAAAACAAAGAGCCGGAAAAAGAAGCCGCCGCCCGAAAGACGCTACGGGCAGCCTTCGATGCATTGGGAAAATGAAACAAGCCCACCATTGCTACTGGAACTGTGCCTTTCGCACGGGCCTCGGGAGCGCCCGCCCACTACGGATTGGCGCACAATGATCTTCATTAAAAAACTTGCGGCGTTGACGCTCCTTTCGGCCATCGTAGGCCAAGCCGGAGCCGACGAAAGCAAATACGTCCTCGACCCTGACACGCAGATCACTTTGCCTGCAGGCTTCGACGCTGAACTTCTCTACTCCGTCCCCACCGAGCAGGGCTCGTGGGTGGCGATGGCTTTCGACCCCAAGGGCCGACTCATCGTTTCGGATCAGGATAGCCAGGGCGTCTTTCGCGTCACCTTGGCCAAGGAAGGCAACCCCTCCTCGAAGCTCAGCGTCGAGAGCCTCAAGGGCTTTCCGTATCTCCCGATCAAATGGGGGAAGCGCACCGTCGGCGGTGCCTTGGGTTTTCTTTGTGCCTTCGACAGTTTGTATATGTCGTCGATGAAGGGTTTTTATCGGATCCGTGATACCGATGGCGACGATACGTATGATGAGTTCACGCTGCTCAAGCCATTGGCGATGGGCTATGAACACTCGGCGCACTCCATCATTGTGACGGAAGATGGCAAGGACCTGTATCTGGTCTCCGGCGACCATTCGCGGGTGCCGCCGGGCGTACCGAGCCTGCAGCCACCTGTCTGGCAAGAGGACTCGCTGCTCCCGTCGATGCCTGACCCGCAGGGCCATGCCGTGGGCATCAAGGCACCCTGCGGCTGGATCTGCAGGATCTCGCCCGACGGCAAGGACTGGACGGTGATCGCCTCGGGCCTGCGCAACTCTGTCGATATCGCGATCAACCGTGAGGGGGAGTTGTTCACGTATGACTCCGATCTCGAGTTCGACATCGGCAGCCCATGGTATCGGCCGACGCGGGTGAACCATGTCACTTCGGCCAGTGAGTTCGGCTCGCGTGCGGGCTCGGCGAAGTGGGCGGAGTATTTCGCCGACAGCAACGGCGCAGTGATCAACATCGGACCGGGGTCGCCGACCGCGCTCAGCTTTGGCCATCACTCGAATTTCCCCGATTATTACCAAGACAAACTCTTTTGCTGCGACTGGACTTTCGGGACCATTTACACGGTGGATATGGAAGAGAGCGGCTCGAGCTATACCGGCACCAAGAAGGAGTTTCTCAATGGTACACCGCTGAACATTTCCGCCATGCGCTTCGGACCAGACGGACACATGTATTTCCTCGTCGGTGGCCGCAACACCGCTTCGAAGCTCTACCGCGTGCGCTCCACCGGCCCGACTCGCGATGGACCAAAGAAGAGCCTCGTCGCAAATCAGCCGCTCAGGGATTTGCGTCATTCACTCGAAACTTTCCACGGCAGTCGCACCGGTGGAGCAGCCGCAATCGAAAAGGCATGGCCCTATTTGTCTCATGCCGATCGAGAGATCCGTTACGCCGCACGCTTGGCCATTGAGAACCAAGACCTCGCACTGTGGCAGGACAGGGTTTTCGCCGAATCGAATCCACGCGCCGTCATCTACGCGGCCATCGCGCTTTGCCGTCACGGCGAGAAATCCTTGTCGAGTCGAGTCTTGAAAAAACTGAACGGCGTTCCATTCGGCGATCTGGAGTTGGACGATCAATTGGCGTTGCTGCGGGCCTATTCACTGTGCTCGCTCCGCCTGCACAAGGCGTCGCCAGCCGAAGTCGCTGCGGTCGTCGCCAAGGTGAACCCGTTCTACCCCGCCAAGGACGAAACGCTCAACGCTGAGCTTTGCCGACTACTTAGCTATCTCGACTCGCCAGACGTGGTCAGCAAGACCATCGCCATGATGAAGGTCACGCAGACCAAGGCCTTCGCCCACGACACGGCGATGCTCGCGCGGCACGAGTATGGCGAGGCCATCCTGAAAGCGATGGCCAACACGCCCAACACGCAGAACATCCAATATTCCTACTCGATTCGGCGCGTGCATTCCGGCTGGACGCTCGACGATCGAAAGTTCTACTTCTCCTGGTTGAACGACACGCTGGAAAAAAGTGGTGGCAAGAGTTTCGCCGGCTACATCCGCGCGATCCGAAAGGACGCCATCGAGCATCTCTCCGCGAATGACGCGGCAGCCGTATCATGGCTGCTTGGCGATGTCGCGGCGGTGGACCTCAGCAAGCTACCGTTTCCGAAAGGCCCTCCGGGTGGATGGACGACGGAGACGATGCTGGAGTTGCTCAAGACCGACCTCACCGATCGGGATTACGAGAACGGTAAGAAGATGTTTTCAGCCGGCAAATGCGTGGCCTGCCATCGGTTCGAAGGAGCCGGTGGCTACTCCGGCCCCGACCTCGGCTCGGTCGCCAAGCGCTATTCGATCAAGGATATCCTCGTCGCCATATCCGAGCCCAGTCAGTCCATTTCCGAGCAATACCAAGCCAGCACGGTCTTGCTGAAAGAAGGCGGGATGCTCTACGGACGAGTCATCTACCGCAATGACAAGGAAATCGCCCTCGCAGTGAATCCCTACGATTTCAGCGTTCTCACCAAGACAGCAATCGTTGACGTGGAAAGCGTGGAGCCATCGCAGGTATCCATGATGCCGCCTGCAACGATCGCCATGATGAACAAAGATGAGCTGTCCGACTTAATGGCCTACCTCATCTCGGGCGGCGACCCAAAATACAAGGTCTTCAAGCAGCAGTGAGCCAAAATCAGGGCCTATTCAAAACGAAATCCCCGCCGATCCACCTCAATCAGCAGACGATCACAACATTGACTGTGTCGTGTATCACTCAAAAGTGGAATTCTGCGTGCGATCAAAACCGGACAGGATTGAGGCGGAGTTAAGAAGCCGGTGAATGGAGGAAGGATGAGAGGGAAGGTGTTTTTTGAGGGTTGGGATTTGAGGAAGAAGCGGTCGCCGGCCGGGAGGAAACAGCGGGTCAGATGGGAGCGTGGCGGTGCGTTCACGGAAATCCGCCAATACTTACCTCGACATTAATCCATCCATCCTACCCTCTGCCTAACTCCCGCCGCTTTTACAGAGAAAAATTCCGCCGCCGACTTTGGAGAGACGGCTTTGCGAGGTTGTTTTGTAACGTTGCGGGTTTGCTTTGTTGCTCGGTCAGTTTGCGGCGTGACTTTGCAGGTTTGTTTGGCGCCGTTGTCCGCAGGCTCCGTGATGGGACATGGCGGCAAAGCGGCGCGGTGAATTTGGATTCGTGGCCGGGCGGTTGGCTTCGGATAGCGTCGGCAGGGTGGCTCGCCGCCTGAACCCAAGAAAAGGACAAAGCGCGGACATGGACCGTGACCCAGACTTCTGGCGTGTCCCCAGGCGGGACGCTTGGGTCACAACGCCACTATGGCAGATCCGTGTGGCCCATGAGCCAGCGGTCGCACTCGCGTGCGGCTCCACGGCCTTCATTGAAAGCCCAGACGACGAGGCTTTGGCCGCGGCGGCAGTCACCGGCGGCGAAGACTTTGTCGATGCCCGTGCGGTATTTCTCGAACTCCGCTTTGACGTTGCTCCGGGCGTCACGCTCGACGCCGAGGGAGTCGAGGAGGGGTTGCTCGGGTCCGAGGAAGCCCATGGCGAGCAGGACGATTTGCGCGGGCAGGATTTTCTCAGTGCCGGGGACATTCTTCGGGATGAACTGGCCCTTGTCATTCCGCTCCCAGAACACTTGCACGGTGTGGACGGCTTTGACGTTCCCATTTCCGTCGTCCTCAAATCTCGTCGCCGTGGTCGTATAGACGCGCGGGTCGTCGCCGAATTTCGCGGCAGCTTCCTCCTGGCCGTAATCCAGCTTGTAAACCTTTGGCCATTCGGGCCACGGGTTGTCCTTGGCGCGATCCTCCGGCGGCTTGGGCATGATCTCGAGTTGCACGAGGCTCTTGCAGCCGTGCCGCATGGAAGTGCCCACACAATCGGTGCCGGTATCGCCACCGCCGATGATCACGACGTCCTTGCCTTCGGCAGTGATGAAGTTGCCGTTCTTGTGCCGATCGAGGATCGACTTGGTGTTCGCCGTGAGGAAGTCCATCGCGAAGTGGATGCCCTTGAGCGGGCGGCCCTCGATGGGAAGATCACGCGGCTTGGTCGCTCCCGTGGCGACCACGACGGCGTCGTTGTCCTGCAACAGGTTCTCCGCGGGCAGATCTTTTCCAACCTCGGTGCCGCAGACAAATTTGATGCCCTCCGCCTTCATGACATCGATCCGGCGCAGGACGACCTGCTCCTTGTCGAGTTTCATATTCGGGATGCCATACATCAGCAGGCCACCGGGACGATCCGCGCGCTCATAGACGGTGACGCTGTGCCCGGCCCGATTGAGTTGCGCCGCCGCGCTCAGACCCGCCGGCCCAGAGCCGATCACGGCGATACTTTTCCCCGTCCGTTTCTGCGGCACGATGGGCGTGATCCAGCCTTCCTCCCAACCCCGATCCACGATCGATGCCTCAATGTTCTTGATCGTGACCGGCGGCGCATTGATGCCGAGCACGCACGAACCTTCGCACGGCGCCGGGCACACGCGCCCAGTGAACTCAGGAAAGTTGTTCGTCTTGTGCAGCCGCTCCAGCGCCTCTTTCCACAGCCCGCGATAGACCAGATCGTTCCATTCCGGGATCAGATTATTGATCGGGCAACCACTCGCCATGCCACTGATGACCGTCCCGTTGTGGCAAAATGGGATCCCGCAATCCATGCACCGCGCGCCTTGGGTGCGCAGCTTCTCCTCCGGCATGTGGAGATGAAATTCACCCCAGTCCCGAGTGCGTTCGAGTGGTGAACGGTCGGCCGGTATTTCGCGGAGATATTCGATGAAGCCCGTTGGTTTTCCCATTTTTTGAAGGTGAAGTCTTTACTGTTCCCTGTGGTTTGTGAATCCCGATGTGCGGCTAGCTGCCACCAATTCGCGCGACGTCGCGGGCGTTGGCTTCAAAGGCGGCGTTCAGGGCGGCGTCCCCGCTGAGACCATCAGCCTTGGCTTTCTTGAGAGCGCCGAGGACGCGTTTGTAGTCCTTGGGCATCACCTTGACGAATTTCGGCAGCATCTCTTCCCAGAGCGCGAGGACCTTCGCGGCTTTCTTGCTCTGGGTGTAGGTGCGGTGCTTTTGGATCATCGCTTCGAGGGCGGCGATTTCCTCGGGGTCTTCGACTTTCTCGAGGCCGACCATCTGTTGATTGCAGCGCGTGGCGAAGTCGCCGACTTCATCGAGCACGTAGGCGATGCCGCCGCTCATGCCGGCGGCAAAGTTGCGGCCAGTGAGGCCGAGGATGACGACGTTTCCGCCGGTCATGTATTCGCAGCCGTGATCACCCACGCCTTCGACGACCGCGTTCACGCCCGAATTGCGCACGGCGAAACGTTCGCCGGCCATGCCACGGAGATACAGTTCACCGCCCGTCGCGCCGTAGAGGGCGACATTGCCGGCGATGATGTTTTCCTCAGCGGCGAAGGTGGAAGCGGGGTTCGGATAGACGATGATCTTGCCACCGCTCAGGCCCTTGCCGACGTAGTCGTTGGCGTCGCCGACGAGTTCGAGCGTCATGCCTTGAGGGATGAAGGCTCCGAAGCTCTGCCCAGCGCTGCCGTCGAAGCGCAAATGCACGGTGTCTTCCGGCAGACCGTCCCAGTGGCGCTTGGTGATTTCGTTGCCGACGATGGTGCCGACGACGCGGTTCACATTGATGATGTCGAAGCGCCCGGTGACTTTCTCGCCGCGCTCGATCGCTGGTTTGCAATGATCGAGGAGCTTGGTGATGTCGAGGGACCGGTCGAGGCCGTGATCCTGCGTCTGCTGCGCGAAACGGCCGACTTCGGGACCCATCGGCGGCTGGTAGAGGATCTTCGAGAAATCGAGGCCCTTGGCTTTCCAATGATCGACGGCCTTCTTTGCCTCGAGCATGTCCGCGCGCCCGACCATGTCGGTGAGCTTGCGGAAGCCGAGTTGCGCCATGAGTTCACGCACTTCCTGGGCGATGAACTTCATGAAGTTCACGGTGTGATCGGGGTCGCCGGTGAAGTTGGCGCGCAGCACCGGGTCCTGCGTGGCGACGCCGACCGGACAGGTATTCAGATGGCAGACGCGCATCATGATGCAGCCGAGAGTGACGAGCGGCGCGGTGGCAAAGCCAAACTCCTCGGCGCCGAGCAGGGCGGCGACAATCACGTCGCGACCGGTCTTCATCTGGCCGTCCGCTTCCACGACGATGCGGGAGCGGAGATTATTGAGCACCAGCGTTTGGTGGGTCTCGGCGAGGCCGAGTTCCCAAGGCAGACCCGCGTGCTTGATGGAGGTCTGCGGCGAAGCGCCGGTGCCGCCATCGAAGCCCGAGATGAGCACGACATCGGAGTGGGCCTTGGCGACGCCAGCGGCGATGGTGCCGACGCCGACCTCGGAGACGAGCTTCACGCTGATCCGCGCTTCGCGGTTCGCGTTCTTCAAGTCGTGGATGAGTTCCGCGAGATCCTCGATCGAGTAGATGTCGTGATGCGGCGGCGGCGAGATCAGCCCCACACCCGGAGTCGAGTACCGGACCTTCGCGATCCACGGATACACTTTCGCGCCGGGGAGCTGGCCCCCTTCACCGGGCTTCGCACCTTGCGCCATCTTGATCTGCAGTTCCTTCGCCTGCGTGAGGTAAAGGCTCGTGACGCCGAAACGTCCGCTCGCCACCTGCTTGATCGCGGAGTTCTTCGAATCGCCGCGATCATTCGTCCAGGTGTAACGCTCGGGATCTTCGCCACCTTCACCGGTGTTCGACTTCCCGCCGATCCGGTTCATGGCAATGGCCATCGCTTCGTGCGCTTCGCTGGAGATCGAGCCATAGCTCATCGCACCGGTCTTAAAGCGCTTCATAATCTCTTCCACGGTCTCCACTTCCTCGATCGGCACGGGCATGCTGGCCTTGAAATCGAGCATCCCGCGCAGCGTGTAGTGCTGGGTCCCCTGCTCGTTCACGAGCGCGGAGTATTGCTTGAAGGTGGAGTAGTTCCCAGTGCGGACGGCCTTTTGCAGCGTGTGGATCGTCTGCGGACTGAAGAGGTGCGCCTCGCCTTCTTTGCGCCACTGATACTCGCCGCCGGCTTCCAGGGTGTGCCCATTCACCTGCCGATCAGGGAAGGCGTGCTGGTGGCGCGCGATCGCCTCGCCGGCAATGACCGCAAAGTCCGCACCTTCGAGCCGCGTCGCGGTCCAGGTGAAGTACTTGTCCACCACCGCCTGATTGAGCCCCACGGCTTCAAAGATCTGCGCGCCGCGATAACTCTGCATCGTGGAGATGCCGATCTTCGACGCGACCTTGATCACGCCCTTCGTCGCCGACTTGATGTAATTCTTGCACGCCGTCTTGTGGTCCACCTTCACGAGCAGACCCTGGCGGATCATGTCGTCGAGGGTCTCGAAGGCGAGATACGGATTGATCGCTCCGCAGCCGTAGCCGATGAGCAGCGAGAAGTGATGCACCTCGCGCGGCTCGCCACTTTCGAGCACGAGGCCGACGCGGGTGCGCGTGCCTTCGCGGATCAAATGGTGATGCAAGCCGGAGACCGCGAGCAGCGCGGGGATCGCCGCGCTGTCTTTGTTCACGCCGCGATCAGACAGGATGATGATGTTGACCCCGGCTTTGATTGAGCGCGTGGCTTGTGCGAAGACTTCGTCGAGCGCTTTCTCCATGCCCTTCGCGCCGTCCTTCGGGTTGAAGAGCGTCGGAATGGTCACGGACTTGAACTCGCCCTCCGCCACATGCCGCAGTTTCAGGAGTTCTTCGTTGCTCAGGATCGGCGTCTTCAGCTCGATGAGATGGCAGCTCTCCGGCTCCGGCTTCAGCAGATTCCGCTCAGGCCCGATGGTCGTTTCGGAGGAAGTGACGATCTCCTCGCGAATACAATCGATCGGAGGGTTCGTGACCTGGGCGAAGAGTTGCTTGAAGTAATCGTAGAGCAGCTTCGACTTATTCGAGAGCACCGCGAGCGGCGTGTCCGTACCCATCGAGCCAATCGCCTCCACGCCATCGCGCGCCATCGGCACCATGAGCATGCGCAGATCTTCAAAGGTGTAACCAAACGCCTGCTGAATCTTCAGCAGCTCATCGTGCGAAGGCGGCACCGTCTCAGCGGGGTCCTTCACCGAGGCGAGTTCGACCATGTGGTCATTGATCCACTGGCGATAAGGCTTCTCCGCGGCGATCGCGTCCTTGATCTCATCGTCCGCCACGATTCGCCCTTCCTCCATATTCACGAGGAACATTCGACCGGGCTGCAAGCGGCCCTTGTGCGCGATGCGCTCGGGCGCGATCGGCAGCACGCCGGCTTCCGAGGCCATGATCACGAGATCGTCCTTTGTCACGTAGTAGCGCGAAGGCCGCAGCCCGTTGCGATCCAGCGTCGCGCCCATCATCGTGCCATCGGTAAAGGCGATCGAAGCGGGGCCATCCCACGGCTCCATCAGGCAGGAGTGGTATTCGTAAAAGGCCTTCCGCGCGTCGCTCATCGACTCGTGTCCGACCCACGGTTCCGGGACCATCATCATCATCGCGTGCGGCAGCGAGCGGCCACCCATCACCAGCAGTTCGAGCACGTTGTCAAACATCGCGGAGTCCGAGCCGTTAGTATTCACGATCGGCATGATCTTCTTGATGTCTTCACCGAAGAGTGGGCTCTCGAGCAGCGCTTCGCGGGCGCGCATCCAGTTGATGTTGCCGCGCAGGGTATTGATCTCCCCATTGTGCGCGATGTAGCGATAAGGATGCGAACGCTCCCAGCTCGGGAAGGTATTCGTCGAGAAGCGCGAGTGAACCAACGCCAGCGCGCTCTCCATATCCGGATCGCGGAGATCGAGGAAATATTGTCCCACCTGCACCGGCATGAGCATGCCCTTGTACACGATGGTTCGGCACGAGAGACTCGGCGCATACCAGAAAGGATCTACGCCGGTCGTGCGGATGAGATTGTGCGCCCGCTTGCGGATCACATAGAGCTTCCGCTCAAAGGCCGCCGTGTCCGCGCAACTCGCGCTCCGTCCGACGAAGGCCTGCCGCATGAACGGCTCCGAAGCCTGCGCCGAATGGCCGATCATCGAGTGGTCCGTCGGCACATCGCGCCACCCGAGGAAAGTCTGCCCCTCCTCCGCGACGATCCTGGCAAAAATTTCCGCACCCTTCGCCCGCGCCGCCGCATCCGGCGAAGTGAAAAAGGAACCCACGCCGTAGTGCTCCGCTTCCGGCAGCTCGAATCCCGCCGCCTTCGCCACCTTTTTCAAAAACTTATGCGGCACCTGCATCAGGATGCCCGCGCCGTCGCCGGTATTTGTCTCACAGCCCACCGCGCCGCGATGATCGAGATTCAGCAGGATGGTGAGCCCTTGCTGCACGATCTCATGCGACTTCTTTCCCTTCATATGTACCACGAACCCAACGCCGCACGCGTCGTGTTCAAACTGCGGATCGTAAAGGCCCTGTTTTTCTGGTAGTCCCGGATTCTTCATGTGGTTTTTCTGCTATACGCTGAAAGCGGGTGCGAAGCTGCGAACGCCAGCGAGAACGTGCGCAGCACTGGAGGTTTTCCTTGGAAAATCCCCCACCCCGGACGAGCGCGTTTCCGCACCCCGCTCCCCTTTTCATCTGGCGGGAAAAAAGGAGTCGGGGATTTATGGGCCTCCCCCCCCTCTGGTCAAGTGCTCGTAGGCCTCCGGGAGAAAATATTTCACCAAGGGCCGGACACGCCCCGCTCGCCGCTCATTTTCGCGCCAGCTTCCGATCGTCGGACTTCAGGCCTCCGGGTAAAACGGGAAGTCCGTGTAACCCTCAGCACCGGGCGCCGACCAGACCGTGACCTCCGCTGGCGGATTCAGTTCCCAACCGTTTACGAAACGCTCCACGAGATCTGGATTGCTCAGGAAAGGGCGACCAAAAGCCATGAGATCGGCGTGCCCCGCGAGGAGGGCCGCTTCCGCCCCTTCGGACGTGTAGCCGCAATTTCCCATCAGCGGCCCGGAAAAGACGGCGCGGAACTCCGCGAGCGTCATTGGCGTGCCTTGCTCGTGGAATCCAAACGCCAGCCCATCCACGACGTGGAGATAGGCGAGGCCAAATGCGTTCAACTCGGTCGCCGCATGTGTGAAGGTTTCCCGGAAATCCGGCGCGCCCATGTCGTTGAAGTTCCCGTTCGGCGAAAGCCGCACGCCCACACGATCTGCCGTCCAGACCGTCAGGATCGCCGCAGTGATCTCGCGCAGAAAGCGGTAGCGATTCTCGACACTCCCACCGTACCCATCCGTGCGGACGTTGGTCTTCGATTGAAGAAACTGATCGATCAAATAGCCGTTCGCCGCGTGGATCTCCACGCCGTCAAACCCGGCCGCCTTTGCCCGCTCCGATGCCTTCCGGTAGTCTTCCACCACCGCCGCCACTTCCGCAGTCTCCAGCGCCCGCGGCGCTTCATACGCCTCCTTGCCCTTGGGCGTGTGGATGTATTCGCCCTCGATCTTGATCGCCGAAGCCGACACCGCTGGCTGCCCGCCATGAAAGCTACTGTGCGAAGCCCGTCCGCAGTGCCAGAGTTGCAGGAAAATCGGCGTTCCTTTCGCGTGCAGCGCAGCCGTGATCTTTTTCCACCCAGCCACCTGCGCGTCATTATAAATACCCGGCGAATCCACCCAGCCGAAACCTTGCTCGGAAATCGTCGTCGCCTCCGCGATGATCAGCCCGGCGGAAGCCCGCTGCGTGTAATATTCGACCATCAAATCATTCGGCACGCGTTCCCGTCCGGCGCGAGCGCGGGTCAGCGGCGCCATCACCACCCGATTGCGCAGCGGCAATCCTCGAAGATCAAAGGTGGAGAGCAAGCGGGTCGGAATCAGGTTCGTCGGAGCTTTTGTCATGGAGGGGTTCGTAACGGTTCGGCGGGGATGGCAGCGAGCGGAAAATCAGGCCGGACCCAGGCTCCGGCAAAAGTCCCCCTTTACATGCGCGGGGACCGCAGCCCTTGTCTCCGCCCATCACCCATGGCCCTCAAAGCAATCATCTACAAAGCGACCCTCCAACTTGCCGACATGGATCGCAATGCCTACGGCGATTACCCGGCGATGATCGCGCGGCACCCATCGGAGACGGACGAACGGATGCTGATTCGGATGCTCGCCTTCGCCTTAAACGTGCCTGCTTCGGAGGACGAAGGCGCCCTCGAATTTGCCAAAGACATGTGGGATGCCGACGAGCCCGGCCTTTGGCAAAAGGATTTCACCGGGCGCATCGTTCACTGGATTGAGATCGGTCAACCGGATGAAAAGCGCCTGCTCAAAGCCAGCTCGCGCGCCGGTCGCGTGAGCGCCTACAGCTTTAGCTCCAGCACCGCCATCTGGTGGAGCGGGATCGCCACCAAAGTCACCCGCGCGCAAAACCTCGTGGTCTGGCAAGTACCGTCAGAGCAAAGCCAGGCCCTGGCCGGACTGGCGCAAAGATCCATGACCTTGCAAATCACCGTGCAGGACGGCGCGACCTGGGTGGGCGATGGCAACCACTCCATTGAAGTGACGCCGAGACTCCTCTACGGAGACCCGAGCAGCTCGCGACAATCCCGGTAGTTGGAAAGGCGGATGGGGCCAAGCCGCCGCGGCCCAAGACCGCACTTCTAAAAAAGAGCCGGGAGCAAACAGGTTATCCTGTCGGCTCCCGGCGGTGAGATGGTGACTGCAGTGATCCTAATTCGAGACCGTGGAGATCAGCCTTTCGCCTTTTTGATCTTGGCCCAACGGCGCGTCGCGGCTGCCGCCATTTTCGCCCTGGCTTCAGGGCTGATGTTTCGCTTGGCCTTCTTTCCGCTCTTCGCAGCAGGTCCGACCTTAGCGGCCTTCGCCGATGTTTTCGGGGCATTGAGTGCTGGCGCTCCCTTGGCCCGAGCGGCCCAGCGTGCCTTCATGGCGGCCGCCAATTTCGCGCGCCCTTCTGGACTTAGTCCGCCTTTTCCTTTCGCCTTGGCGGCCGGTTTCGCAGCCTCCGCGACCGGAGCCGCTGCCCCGCCCCGGGCCTTGGCCCAGCGCGCCTTCTGCGATGCGGCCATCCGCGCCCGCACTTCAGCCGAACGCTTGACGCCCCGCCTTCCGCCACGCTTTGCCCCGCGGGTGCGGCCAGCAGGAGCAGCGACCGGCGACGCTGACGCCACCGGAGCCGAGTTAGAGTTAAAGAGTCGGCCAAGCTCGGCGCGCAGCGATTCGAGTCGCTCGGCGATTTCAATCGCGCGTTTAAGGTTGGCAATGGATGGGATGATTGGTGTGGACATGAAATAAGTCCTAACAAGGCATTTAGGTGGCGTCAACAGGAGTCTCCATTCTTAGATGCCTGGTATTCGCGCCTCGAAGGCGGTTATCCTCCCACCGCAAATGTCGTCCACCCTGGGACCTCATTGACCTTACGCCCCCCAATGAAAATCCTCCCATTGCTCTCCACCTTGCTGCTCTTCCCGCTCGCGATTGCAAACAGTGCGACCCTGGGGAGTCGCCCAAATATCCTCCTCTTTCTGGCCGACAATTGGGGTTGGCCACACGCCAGCGCCCTGAGCGACCCAACGGCGCGCACCCCGGTCTTCGACCGCATCGCCAGGGAGGGAGTCTTGTTCACGCACGCCTTCTGCCCGGTCCCGTCCTGTTCACCCACCCGCTCCTGCATCCTTACAGGTCGCGCCGCGCATCAACTCGAGGACGCGGCGAGTCTTTGGAGCGCTTTTCCCCGCAAGCTCGTCGTCTTCACGCAAGCACTGCGGGAGGCGGGTTACGAAGTGGGTTACAGCGGGAAGGGTTGGTCGCCTGGACGCTACCTTGAATATGGCTGGTCCGAAAATCCAATCGGCAAACAGTTCAAAGGCTTCGACGAATTTTTGCGCCAGCGAGATCCGGCAAAGCCTTTCTTTTTCTGGCAGGGAAACACCGATACGGCGCTGCACAGTTGGCGCTCTGACCCGGAAGCGTGGGCTAGCCTTGACGAAAAATCGCTGCGCATCCCGCCGGAGTTGCCAGACTCTCCGCAAGTGCGGGATACACAGCTTTCCTATTACGGTGCCGTCGCCCGCATGGACGCAGACGCCGGGCAAACTATCAGTGCGCTCGAGCAAAAGAAGCTGCTCGACGAAACCGTCGTCGTTTACACGAGTGACAACGGCTGGCAGATGCCGCGCGGTCTGGCGAATTGCTACGATTCGGGCACGCGGGTGCCCCTGGCGATTCGTTGGGGAAACAAACTCGAGCCAGGGCGCATAGCCGATGAATTCATCAGCCTCACCGACTTCGCCCCGACCTTTCTGGAGATCGCTGGCGTGCAGACTTCGGCGAAAATGACCTGCGTCAGTTTCCTTGATGTCCTGCTCAAGCGTCCTTCAGCGACACCGCGCGATCACGTCTTTTTAGAACGCGAACGTCACGCGAATGTTCGCCGCGGCAATCTGAGTTATCCGGTGCGTGGCCTTCGCACCAAAGATTTTCTCTACTTGTGGAACATGCGGCCCGATCGCTGGCCCGCCGGCGATCCGAACGCCTTCATGGCCGTGGGCGACTACGGGGACGTGGACGGCTCCCGCGCCAAGGAGTTCATCCTGGCAAACGCTGATCGCCCGGAGGTGCAGCCCTTCTTTGCGCTGAACTTTGGCAAGCGTCCCGAGGAAGAGCTGTTCGATCTGCGCAAGGATCCAGGACAGCTGGCGAATGTCGCAATGGACCCTGCTTATGCGGTGGCAAAAAAGGAGCTGCGCGCGCGTCTTGAAAAGTGGATGCGCGAAACCGCCGATCCCCGAGTCGATCCCAGCTATGACGCTTGGGACACTTATCCCTACTTCGGAGGACGCGTCGTCGATGAGCATGGGAACCCCGTGATCGGGAAGGCTAGGAATCCAAAATGAACCCCCTCCCCACTTCGTCTTCACCATGACTGAAGCCCGCCACCGGCAGGCTAATTTTTTTCTCTTAATCTTCCTCTGTGACGATGGGAGGAAGATTAAGAGGAAGAGGACGAGGAAGATCCGAGGCTGTGAAAGATGCCAGCTAACTGCCTCGCTACACGGCTGAGGTCTCGCGAACGGCAAGGTTCGGCAGCGCTTTCAATTCCGCGAGGAAGCGTTCGTTCTGTGGCATGGTGCCGACGCTCACGCGGATCCATTCCGGCAAACCGTAGGCCGTCATATCGCGGACGATCACCCCCTTCTTCATCAAGGTATTGAAGGTGCCTTTCCCGTCGCCGACGCGGACAAGGACAAAATTGGCGTGGCTCGGGACAAACTCGAGCCCCAGATCCGCAAACGCACCTTGCAAGTAGTCGCGCCCTTGCCAGGTGATTTCGCGCGTCCTCTGCTGGTGTTCTTCGTCACGAAGACCGGCAAGCGCGCCGGCCTGGGCGATGCCGTTGGAGTTAAAGGGCTGCCGCGTTTTTCCCAGCACCTCGATGATCTCCTGCTTCGCGATCCCATAGCCGATGCGGAGACTCGCGAGCCCTTGGATCTTTGAAAAGGTGCGCAGGACCACGACATTCCGGCCTTCGCGGACATACTTCAGCGTATCGGGCGGCTCGGGGAGAAACTCGTAGTAGGCTTCATCGAAGACCACGATCACGTGATCTGGCACGCGGGCCATGAAACGATCAATCTGGTCCTGGGAAACCAGCGTTCCCGTCGGGTTATTCGGATTGGCGATGAAGATCTCCTTGGTCTTCGGGGTGATGGCCGCAAGCATGGCCTCGAGATCGTGGGCGAAGCCAGGGTCCGGCACCTCGATGGTGCGCGCCCCGAAGAGCGTCGCCATCAATTTATAAACCACGAACGCATGGCGCGCCGCGATGATGTCGTCGCCGGGATTGAGGAAGGCCTTCCCGATGAATTCGATCACCTCGTTTGAACCGCAGCCAAGGATGATATTGCCGCGCTCGAAGCCAAACTTCTGGGCGATGGCTTCCCGTAAGTAGTAGCTACCGCCGTCCGGATAAAAGTGGGCCCGCTCGCAAGCCTCGCGCATCGCCACGAGCGCCTTCAGCGACGGGCCGAGCGGGTTTTCGTTGGACGCGAGTTTGATGATTTCCGAGGGCTCGAGACCGAGTTCGCGGGCCACATCTTCGATCGGCTTGCCGGGTTCGTAGGAGACGAGGTCGCGCAGCCAGGGGTGGGCGAGATTCCAAAGTTCGGACATAAGGGCGGGGAACTTAGCGCGCCGCGCGGCGGATGCCAGCCCTTTGGAAGGCGTGGTTTCAACCCGCGGAAAGGGCAAAAAACCCCATCGACACACCTCGGGGCGGCGGTAGTCTTTTTCTCTCTTCCCCACAATGAATCCCTCCTCCGATCCCCTCTCCCGGCGCAAATTCCTCGGCACCTCCGCAGCCCTCGCCGGCGCTTCCGTCATTGGCTTTCCAAACGTCCTGCGCTCCGCTCCTGCCGGTGGCGAAGGAACGCTGAAGGTGGCCCTCGTCGGTTGCGGCGGGCGCGGCACCGGCGCGGCGAAACAGGCGCTGACCGCGGATTCCAATGTGGAACTGGTCGCCTTTGCTGACGTCGTGCCGGAGCAGATCGAGAAGGCGCACGAGCAACTCAATAAGAACGTGCCGGGCAAAGTGAAGGAAGGGGTGAAAAAGTTCCTCGGTCTCGATGCGATCGACAAGGTGCTGAACGAAAAGGTGGACGTGGTGATCCTCACGACGCCGCCGGGGTTTCGGCCCGCGCATTTCGAGAAATGTGTGCAGGCGGGCAAACATACCTTTAGTGAAAAGCCCTGCGCCACGGATGCACCGGGCGTGCGCCGCTTCATGGAAGCGGGCCGCATCGCCAAGGAGAAGGGGCTCGGGATGCAATCGGGCTTCTGCTGGCGGGCGAACTACGCGGAGCGCGCCACCTTCGAACAAATCCACAACGGCGCGATCGGCAAAGTGCGCGCGGTCCACGGCACCTACCTCGCCGGCACGCCGTGGGTGAAGCCGCGGCAGGAAGGCTGGACCGATCTCGAATGGCAGCTCCGCAACTGGATGTACTTCACCTGGCTCGGCGGCGATCAGATCGTCGAGCAGTGCGTGCATACGGTGGATAAGATGAGCTGGACCTTCAATGACGTGCCGCCGATCAGCGCGAAGGGCATGGGCGGCCGGCAGCAGCGCGTCGAAGAGCAATACGGCCACGTCTGGGATCACTGCTCGGTGGTCTATGAATATCCCGAGGGTGCGCGCGGCTTCATCGAATGCCGGCAACAGGCGGGCACTTTCAATGAGACCGCCGACTACATCATGGGCACGAAGGGCGAATGCCGGATCAATGGCTTCGGCAACGTCCACGCCATCACTGGCGAGACTCCGTGGAAATACGCAGGGAAGAAGAACGACATGTATCAGACCGAGCACGACGAGTTCTTCGCGTCGTTGCGCGAAGGCAAGCCGCTGAACTTCGCGGACAAGATCGCGCACTCGACGATGGTCGCGATCATGGGCCG
>JANNXQ010000198.1:0-2958 GCA_031409655.1 Chthoniobacteraceae bacterium
ATAAGCGCGGGTGTAGCGACAGCCTTCATCCGCCAGCCGATCCAGATGCGGCGTGCTCACCTGCTTTAAGCCATAAGCCGCCGTGTCCGGCGACATATCGTCGGCGATGATCCAAACGAAGTTCGGCGCGGCAGCGTCGGCGAGCAGCGGGCAAAGAGCGAGGGCGAGGAGGAGCAGAGATTTCATGATGGGGTGATCCCGTCGAGGTGGAGCCAGTGAAGGGTGCGGAGCGCATCCATCCTGTCGAGGATTCCTTTGCGATCAGGCACCGCGGCAACGCTTCCATAGAAAGGAACGGGTTTTTCGAACCTCCCGCAGGCCTCTGCTGGCCTCCCACGCCGATTGCCATTTGCCGCAAAACCGCACCTCGCGCCGATGAGTGGTCGTGCTGGTGTCTCGCGGCAAGCGCGGCCCCGTATCTCCCCACGTCTTGGAGAAGACCGCAAACTTGAGGGGGATCGCTGACCATGGCCTTGCCATCCATCGCCTCCAGGCGCTTCTCGAAATGCGCCACCAGGTCGGCGGCCACCAGCGCGATGCGTTTCGGATCGCCCACCAGCGCCTCCAGCGCGGCCCACTTCGTCTTGAGTTTTTCCTTCTTTGTCAGTTCCTCGCCTTCGGTGATTTCCTCAAACTCCGCGTCGAGCTTCGGCAGTTCGGCGGCGTTCAGGCTGAGCTTGGAACCGAAGGAGCGAAGTGGGGCGACTGAGATAGACAACGCAACGCGTTGGGCGAAGCCCGACCGAGCGGGGCCGCGAGGGAGTCAAATCCGGCTCTCGTAATAGATCGGCACCGTGGCCTTGTCGGCGACGGCGCGCTGGATGTCGTAGATGGAACCGAGCGGAGCGAGATGGACAGGAGCGAAGCGACGTGCCCGCAGGGTGCGACCGGAGGGGAGCATCAAATGTAATCGCCAAAGACCGCCCGCGTGTTCGCGTCCGTCTTTTCGATGGGCGTGCCGGTGAAGCCGATGAACGACGCATTCGGCAAGGCATCGCGCAGGTTGCTGGCGAAGCGCAGATGAAACCGCCTGCTACCGCGATTCACCACGAGCCGCCTTTGTGTTCCAGACAAAGCCAACCTGTTTGAGTTGTTGAACGCGGTCAGGTTTAAGCTTCCCTCGCTTGAAGTGCGTTCGTTGAGTGTTAACCCATTTTCCGAGGCGGCGATCTTCACGCCAGTTTTGCGGCACGACGCAGTGACCATTGGCCTTCTTGAATTCCACGAGCCTTGCGAACATATCTTCCCACTTCGGCGCATTAATCAGCCAGCGGAAGCCCAGTTCATCGAGTCGCCTGCGACGCTCAATCATGACCGGCCGTTTGATTTTTTCCGCGAGGCGTTGATTATTCACCCAAGTCGCCAAATAGGCGTAGCGGCTTGATCGCTGCGGGACGTTGGTGTGCCTGTGTTCCTTCTTGAACTCGACGAGTGCCGCGAACATCTCGTCCCAACGATTGCCGACCGGATCCCAATCGAAACCCAGTTCCGTCAGTTGTTTTTCCCGAGCAGCATGGAGCTCGCCACGGTTGCGAGCCATTCGCTGCTCCGATACCCACGACGCGAGGCGCGGGTTTTCCTCCGATCGCTGCGGTATGAGGCAGTCCCCGTGCTGGGCTTTATACTCGCGGAGTGTTGAGAACATTTCGCCCCAGGTGCGTTTTTCAGATTCGCCTATGTCTCTCGCGGGCTGCCAATCGAACACGATTGTATCAAGCTTTTCGATACGGTCAGGCGAAAGCTTTCCGTGGGAACGCTGTGCCCTTTGAGTCCGCACCCAGCGTGCGAGCTTTGGATCATTCGGCCATTCATCGGGAACGCGGCAGTCTCCATGAGTTTCGCGATATTTCTGCAAGCGTATGAACATTGCCTGCCAACGGTCATCATACGGCACCCAATCGAATCCGATGCTGTCGAGACGCTTTTCTCTCCAATCGAGAAGCTCGCCCCGCCGCTTGTGCTGGCGCTGAACCCACATCCATCTTCTAAGTTCGTCGCTTGGCTCGATGTCGCGTTTCCTGCCGTTGTGCATCGGGCGCATATGCTCCACCAGCTTCGCGAACATCGCATCCCAACCTCCATCGTGTGCACCCCAAGCGAATCCGATTTCCACCAGTTGACGAACGTGGTCTGGCTCAAGTCGGTTGCGCTTTTTGTATAAGCGCTGCAGACCCACCCAGCGTGAAAGCTCGGGCTGGGCAGTCCAGTCATCAGGCACGTTGGAGTGGCCATGCAATTTGAAGAATTCTACCAACTCCAAAAACATCTCGTTCCACGAGCGCGCTGGATGGGTCGCGGGCGAGTCATTTCTCCTGGAGTTCATCTGCCAAACAAACCCAATTTCGTTCAATGCACTGATCCGCGCATCGCTTAATTGTCCGCGCCTCTTTGCTTGCCGCTGGTGCAGCATCCAGCGATTGAGCTTCTTCGTCTCTTCGTCCACGACGTGAACCACGGCAGCACCGTGCGCGGCGGCGTAAGTTCTAAACCGGTCGAAAGTCGCACGCCACTGCTTGTCTGGGTCGGACGGCTTTCTATCAGCTCTGCTTGCTGCTGTTCGCCCATCCCAATCAAATCCAATGGCGTTCAGGCGCTGGACGTATTCGTCAGCCAGTTCATTTTTTCGGTGCTTGTATCGCTGACTGACTACCCACGTGCCAAGAATCGGGTTCTCTGCCCACTTCACTTTGACGCGGGTATGGCCAAATCGCTCTTTGAAGGCGCACAAGTCGGCAAACCGCTCATCCCACGTCCCAATGCCGACTTTCCATTCAAATCCAAGCTTCTCCAGCAACCCGATGCGGTCACGTTCGAGTTCTCCCTTCGCGTAATCCATCCGCTGCGTTTTCACCCAATGCGCCAGAGACTTATTCTCTTTCCAATTCTGCGGAACCCGGCAGTTGCCGAACCGCTTCCGGTATTCAAGCAGCGCCAGATAGCTCGTCCGCCAGTTGCTCG
>JANNXQ010000199.1:0-5322 GCA_031409655.1 Chthoniobacteraceae bacterium
TGACAAAAAGGAGAACAAGAAGGACGGGGCTCAGAACGACAAGGGCGCGAAAGGCGACAGGGCTGCGAAAAGGGAAGCCAGGCAGGAAGCGGCTGCGAAGACTGCTGAGCCAGCGGCGGCTGCGGTGGTCACGGGCAAGCCGGCGCGTTTCGTCCGCATCGAACTGCCGGGCGACAAGCGCATCCTCACGCTGGCGGAGGTGGAAGTGATCAGCGGCGGCAAGAACATCGCGCCGAGTGGAAAGGCCACGCAGTCGAGCACGAATGCGGGCGGCGAGGCGGCGAAAGCGATCGATGGAAACAAGGACGCGGACTACAACAAGAAGGGACAGACCCACACCTCGAACGCAGGCACGACGTTGCCGTGGTGGGAGCTGGATCTCGGCTCGGCGAAGGACATCGAGAAGATCGGCATCTGGAACCGCGAGGGATATGAAGCGCGCCTCGCTGGTTTCACGCTCACGCTGCTGGACGCGGAGCGGAAGGAAGTCTTCCGCATCACGAATATCGCCGCGCCGCAGGCGATGGAGATCGATGTGAAGGGCGGCGGCAAACTCGCCTACCTCAACTTCGATGGGAAACCGGGCGCACCTGCCGCGAGTGGCGATGTGGCGGCGAAGGGCGACGGCAAAAAGAGGGAAGGCAGGAAGTCACCTGAAGCCTCGAAGGAACCCGCGCTCGCCGACGTGCCTGCGGATTACCGCGACCCGCTGCCGTTTGCTTTTCAAAAAGGCGACACCATCGCAATCCTCGGCAACGGTCTTGCCGACCGCATGCAGCACGATGGCTGGATGGAGACGCTGCTCCAGAGCGCGCTCCCCGAGCAGCAGGTGCGCTTCCGCAATATGAGCACGAGCGGCGACCGACCGAACAACTACCCGCGCAGCCCGGGGCAGATTTCGTTGACGGCATATTTGCAGAAGGTGCAGCCGGACGCGGTGTTCGCATTCTTCGGCTACAACGAGTCATTCGACGGCAAGCCGGACGACTACCAGCGGCAGCTCCTCGAGTTTGTGAAGAAGACGCGTGGCGCGAAGCCGAATGGCAAGACCTTCCCGCGCATCGTGCTCTTCAGCCCCATCGCGCGGGAGGACACGCGCAACCCGAATGTCCCCGATGGCAAGGCGCACAACTTGCAGCTCGAAGCCTACACGAAGGCGACCGAGGCGGCGGCCAAGGAGGCGGGCGTCGCGTTTGTGGATTTGTTTCATCCGTCGCTGGAGCTTTTCAAGAACGCGAAGACGCCGCTCACCATCAATGGCGCGCATCTTTCCGAAGACGGCAACCGCCAGCTTGGCGAAGTGATCGCGCAGACGTTGCTCGGCAAGCAGGTCAGCTCGTCGCCTTCGCTCGACCCGCTGCGCGAAGCCGTGCTCGAAAAGGATCTCCACTGGTGGAACCGCTACCACGCCTCCGACGGCAATGACGTGTGGGGCAGCCGCTCGACGCTCGCCTTCGTGGACGGGCAGACGAATGCCGTCGTGCTGCAGCACGAGCTCGCCATGCTCGACGTGATGACCGCCAATCGCGACGAACGGGTGTGGGCACGCGCCAGCGGTCAGGACCGGAAAGTGGACGACAGCAATGTGCCCAAGCCCGTGCCGGTGATCTCGAACGTCGGCGGCAAAAGCAAAAGCTCGAACGCGCAGAAGGAAGGCGTGCTGCGCTACATCAGCGGCGAGGAAGCCATCCAGCACATGGGCGTCGCAAAGGGATTTAAGGTGAACCTTTTCGCCGACGAGAAGCGCTTCCCGCAGCTCGTGAATCCCGTGCAGATGCAGTTCGACACCAAGGGCCAGCTCTGGGCCGCGGTGTGGCCCACGTATCCGAAATGGGAGCCGCTCAAGCCGATGAATGACGCGCTCGTCATCCTGCACGACGACAACACCGACGGCGTCGCGGATCGCGTCACGGAGTTTGCGAAAGTGCAGAACCCGCTCGGGTTTGAATTCTGGAATGGCGGCGTGATCGTCACGTGCCAGTCGGAGCTGCTCTTCCTGAAAGACACAAACGATGACGGGAAAGCCGACGTGCGCATCAGCATGCTGCAAGGGCTCGATTCCTCTGACACGCATCACGGCGCGAACAACCTCATCTACGGCCCCGATGGCGGCATCTATTGGCAGAGCGGCGTCTTCATGGTGCATAACCACGAGCACCCGTGGGGCCCGTCGTTGCAGTCGTCCGCGAGCGCGATGTATCGCTTCGACCCGCGCCGCTTCACCATCTCCATGCACGCGACGAATTCGCCGAGTCCGCACGGCATCGCTTTCGACCACTGGGGCTACCACTACGCCACCGACGGCACCGGCGGCCGCGCGTATCAGGTCCGGCCCGAGGGCGACGGCTTCAAGATGCACGAGCTTTTGAAAAAGGAAGTGCGCCCCGTAACCGCGAGCGAAGTCGTGAGCAGTACGCACTTCCCCGAGTCCATGCAGGGCGACTTTTTGATCTGCAATGTGATCGGCTTCCTCGGCATCAAGCACTACGACCTCGCGCGCAATCCCGACACTGGCGCGGTGTGGGGCGAGCCCGCGGGTGATGAACTCACGGTGACCATCACGAACGCCGACGGCAGCAAGTCCGAGGAAAAATCGCGCGGCCTGCTGATGAGCGGCGACAAGAACTTCCGCCCGTCTGACGCCATCTTCGCGCCCGATGGCTCGCTGTATTTCAGCGACTGGCACAACGTCATCATCGGCCACATGCAGCACAACGTGCGCGACCCCAATCGCGACCACGCGCATGGCCGCATCTACCGCGTGACCGCCGTGGGCCGCCCGTTGCAAACGCCCGTCGCCATTGACGGTCAGCCAATCCCCGCGCTGCTGGAGAACCTCAAGTCGCCGGTCGATGGCGTGCGCCACCGCACCCGCATCGAACTCAGCGAACGCGACACGAAAGAAGTCATCGGCGAGACGCAGAAGTGGGTGAAGCAATTTGACCCGAGCAACGCGAAGGACGCGCATCACCTGCTCGAGGCGCTCTGGCTCCACCAGCAGCACAACGTGCAAAACTTGGAACTCCTCACGCAGCTCCTGAAGTCCCCCGAGCCGCACGCCCGCATCGCCGCAAACACCGTGCAGCACCTGTGGTTCAACGTCACCGCCTCGCAGCGCGGCGGCATCGTCGCCGAGGCCAAGGAAGCCGCCGCAAAGAAATCCGGCATCCTCTCCGACACCCCCGAACTCACCACCGTCCGCATCGCGACCATCCCGGAAAAGATGAGCTACGACGTGAAGGAACTCACCGTGAAAGCCGGCAAGAAGATCAAGCTGACCTTCGCCAACGCCGACTTCATGCCGCACAACATCCTCCTCGTGAAACCCGGCGCCGCCGACGACATCGGCATGAAGGCCATAAACCTCGGCGCGAAAGGCTTTGAGGTGAACTTTGTCCCCGAAAGTCCCGACATCATCTGGGCGAGCAAGCTCGTTGAAAAGGGCCAGGAGCAAGTCATCGAATTCACCGCGCCCGCCACCCCTGGCGACTACCCATTCATCTGCTCCTTCCCCGGCCATCACCTGATCATGCGCGGCACGCTGAAGGTGCAGTGATGAGCGGCGCAAAGACCCGCCGATATCTCTCCGCCTCTTGCCGCCGGGTTTGACGCGGGGGGCGGGGAAGTGTTTCTGGTAGTAGATGTCACTCTTCGGACTCGGAAAAACCCAATCCGCCGCGCCACCCACGCCTGCGTCCATCGCCGTGCCCGGGGGCAAAGCCACGCTCGTTCCGATGGAGGATCTGCTCCGGCTCGTGATCGATGAGGGCGCTTCGGATTTACACATCGGCGTGGGCGCGCCCCCGGTGGTGCGGCTGAATGGCCGCCTCGTGAAACTGGAGATGCGCCCGCTGACCGGCGAGGACACCGAACTGCTCGCGCGCGCCATTTGCAGCGACGCGAATCTCCAGCGGGTGAACGAAGTTGGCGGCGTCGATTTCGGTTTCACCTTCCGCGAATCCAATCGCTTCCGCGTCAGCGTCTATCGGCAAAAAGGTTACCTCGGCCTGGCCCTGCGACTGGTGCCCAAGCGGATGCTCACGCTCGAAGAGATCGGCCTGCCTCCCGCGGTGCGTCCGCTCCTCGACCTCCCGCGCGGCCTCGTTCTCGTCACCGGGCCGACCGGGTCCGGTAAATCGACGACCCTCGCCTCGATGCTCGATGTCATCAATTCGACGACCCCGAATCACATCATCACCATCGAGGATCCCATCGAATACTTTCACGAGCACCGCATGGGTATCGTGAATCAGCGCGAAGTTGGCGTGGACGTCCCTTCTTTCGCGGAAGGTCTCCGGCGCGCTCTGCGGCAGGATCCGGACGTCATCCTCGTCGGCGAGATGCGCGATCTCGAGACCATGGAGACCGCCATCACCGCTGCCGAGACTGGCCACCTGGTCTTGTCCACGCTCCACACCACCGGCGCCTCGCGCACCGTGGACCGGATCATCGACGCCTTCCCCTCCACGCAGCAGGAGCAGATCCGCACCCAGGTCTCCACGAATGTGAAAGCCGTGATCTCGCAGCTCCTCCTCCCGCGGCTCGATGGCAAAGGTCGCGTTGCCGCCTTTGAGCTGATGATCAATACCCCGTCGATCGCCGCCCTCATCCGCGACAACAAAACCTTCCGCATCTCCAATGACATCCTCACCGGTTCGAAATACGGCATGGTCTCGCTCGAGACCTCGCTCGTGGATCTCTACCTGCGCGGCCTCATCAGCCACGAGCAGGTCATGACCAAGGCGCAGGACCCCTCCGCCGCCCTGCAGCTCATCGGCGATCAGAAGCCCCGCCGCGCTTGAAGTCGGCGGGAGGACTCGCGACCGGGTTAAGTTAGAGGCCAGTGAGCGCGCGGGGCGGGCGACTCCGTCCCGGATTCGCGCGCTTCCCACACTTTGCCGTCTGCGCAGAGCGCGCCATCGTCTCGATCAGGTCGTTCAGCGCCGTGCTCCCGGACCGCGCGTATTCATCTCCGTCCAGCAGCCAGCTCAGGTCATTCAGGAGGAGGCCGCCAGGGTCACTGGCGATGCGCTTTCGCACTGTGATGGACGACACTCGAAACCGTTCAAGCGCGCCGATCGATTCCAACGCCTTCTCGATTGCGAGGTTTTCCTCCGTCGGAGGAAAGAACTCGCCGCTCAAAATCTGCCGGGCGCAGATCAGTTGTTCGTGAGGAGACAGCATGAAAGTCTAGGCAACATCGCGGCGCTGCGGAGCGGCGCAACGAAAGTTTTCCCGACCGGACTATCGCCAGGCCGTGTTTGTAAACTGCTTGGAAGCGACGATCCGAGCAGCACCAAGGAGCAGGGGCGCCCTCGCCCC
>JANNXQ010000200.1:0-1806 GCA_031409655.1 Chthoniobacteraceae bacterium
TGAGGAAAAACCACGGCAGCGCCGGTCCGCTCAAGCCAACGCCACGCCCATGTGCCCACACCGCCAGGATCGCGGTCCCGAGCAGGATGCGCGAGACGTTCGCCCGCGTGCCGCCGAGCAGCCGCGACGACCGCGCCGCGAAGATCACGGAAAGCGAGAAGAGGATGGTCGTGAGGAACGAAGCGAACATGCGGCGAGCCGCGCAGTAAGGCGCACGCTTTTCGCACTGTCGAGCGCTCCGCCGGAGCGCCGCGATTACGATGGCATCGCTCCCGGTTCACCCCTAGAAGACCGTATGCAAAAGAAACTCTTTTCCGAACTCGGGCTCTCGCCGGATCTGCTCAAGGCGATCGCGCGCGTCGGCTATGAGGAAGCCTCGCCGATCCAGTCGGAGGCCATCCCGGTGCTGCTTTCAGGACGCGATGTCGTGGGGCAATCGATGACCGGCTCCGGCAAGACCGCGGCCTTTGCCCTGCCAGCGATTGAGAAGGTGGATGCGGCCTTGCGCGCACCGCAGGCGCTGATCCTGTGCCCGACGCGCGAGCTGGCGGTGCAGGTCGCCGAGGAAGTCGCGAAGCTCGCCTTTTTTAAGAAGGGCGTGCGCGAACTGCCCATCTATGGCGGCCAAAGTTACGACCGGCAGTACCGCGGCTTGCAGGCGGGTTCGCAGATCATCATCGGCACGCCGGGGCGCGTCATGGATCACCTCTCGCGTGGCTCGCTGAAGCTGGATCAGTTGAAGATGGTCGTGCTCGATGAGGCGGACCGGATGCTCGACATGGGCTTTCGCGAGGACATTGAAACGATCCTCAAGCAGGCGCCCACCGAGCGGCAGACGGTCTTCTTTTCCGCGACGCTGCCGCAGCCGATCAAGGTGCTCATCCAGAAGTATTCGCGCGATCCGGTGAGCGTGCGCATCGAAGCGGCGACGATGGACGTGCCGGCCATCGAGCAGGTTTATTACGAAGTGGATCGGCGCTCGAAGCTGGAGGTGCTCGGGCGCTTGATCGATCTGCACGACATCAAATACGGGCTGATCTTTTGCGCGACGAAGATGATGTGTGACGAACTGACGGAGCATCTCATCGCGCGCGGCTACTCCGCGGACAAGCTGCATGGCGACATGACGCAGCAGATGCGCGAGCGGGTCATGGCGAAGTTCCGCAAGAAGGGGATCGAATTCCTTGTGGCGACCGATGTGGCCGCGCGTGGGCTTGATGTGGAAGACATCGAAGTGGTTTTCAATTACGACCTGCCGCAGGACGGCGAGGACTACGTGCATCGCATCGGGCGCACCGGACGGGCGGGCCGGGCCGGGCGCGCAATCACCTTCGTGGCCGGGCGCGAGATCTGGAAGCTGCAGAACATCCAGCGCTTCACGCGCGGGCGGATCAAGCGCGAGAAGGTGCCTTCCGCCGAGGAGGTCGAGGAGAAGCGGACGAACGTCTTCTTCGAGTCGCTGCGGGAGACGCTGGAGAAGGGCGACTACAAGCGGCACGACGCGCTGATCGACCGCCTGCTCGAAGCCGGCCATCAACCGACCGACATCGCGAACGCGCTCATCCACTTGCTCGGTGACGAGAAGACCAAGTCCGGGACGCCCATTCCCGAAGACAATCCGGCGCCGCCGCGCCGCGAGTATGGAAGCCGGGAGTATCCGAAGTACGAGCCGCGCCCGGGCGCGCGCAGCACAGCCAGCCGGGATCGCGCGCCCAGTGCCGCGCCGCGTGGTGATTTCAAGAAAGCCCCGCCGGCTCGCGAACCCCGTCCGGAAAACCGTCCCGAGGAGCGCGAGGAGGCACCCGT
>JANNXQ010000201.1:0-3583 GCA_031409655.1 Chthoniobacteraceae bacterium
ATGCCAAACTCGAACAACAAGCACACCATGAACAAAGAACTACGATTCGTCGGACTCGATGTCCACGCCAAAGAGATCACCGTCGCCCTCGCCGAGGGCGGCGACAAGAGCGAGCCCCGCGTCCACGGGGCGATCCCGAACGATATGCATGCGGTGGAAAAACTCTTTGCGCGGCTGCGCAAGGCCCAGCCGGAGGCGGAACTGCGGGTCTGCTACGAGGCCGGCCCCACGGGCTTCGTCCTCGCGCGGCGCTGCGCGCAACTCGGGATCGACTGCACCGTCGTGGCCCCTTCGCTGATCCCGATCCGGGCCGGGGAGCGGATCAAGACTGACCGGCGCGACGCCCGCAAACTCGCCCGCCTGCACCGCGCCGGCGAACTGACCGCGGTGCATGTGCCCGACGCCTGCGATGAGGCCATGCGCGACCTCTGCCGCGCGCGCACCGACGCCGTGCAGGATCTCCGCCGCAGTCGCGCCCAGCTCAAAGCCTTCCTCCTGCGCAATGGGTATCGTTACCCGGGCAAGACCGCGTGGACCGAAGCGCACCGGCGTTACCTGCGCGAGTTGGTCCTGCCGCATCCGGCGCAGAAAGTGGTGCTCGAAGATGTCATCCGCGCCATCGGCACGGCCGAGGAAAGGATCGCGCGCCTGGAAGAACAGATGAGCGCCTTACTCGAAAGCTGGCCTATGAAGCCCGTCGTGGAAGCCATCATGGGGATGCGCGGCTTTGCCCTGGTCGGAGCCATGGTCCTGGTCAGCGAACTTGGGGACGCCTGGCGCTTCGAGCATCCGCGCCAACTCATGGCCTACCTTGGGCTGGTCCCGAGCGAAAACACCAGTGGCGAAAGCCGCCGCCAGGGTGGCATCACCAAGGCCGGTAACAGCCACGCCCGCTGGCTCATGATCGAAGCCGCGCACCACTACCGGCTGCCGCCGAAAGTCAGCCAGGAACTGACCCGGCGGCAGGAAGGCCTCGATGAAGAAGTCAAAGCCTGCGCCTGGAAAGCGCAGACCCGACTGCACAAACGCACCGTGCAATTACTCGCCCGGCGCAAGGAGCGTAACAAAGTCACCGTGGCCGTGGCCCGCGAGTTATGCGGCTTTGTCTGGCAGATCTTCATGCTCATGGCGGCGCGCACCCACCGGCCCGTCACCCTTCCTGCGCAGACGCTGCCAGAAGTGGCGATGTAACTGGGAGGGGAACGGCCCGCAGCACCGCCCGCTCCGCCCCCGTGAGGCCGGAGCCCGAGGCGACCCGAGCACCCAAAGAAAGGAGTTCACGAGAAAGAAAAGTAACTAAACCGAACAACCCACCCGAACCGAGACCAGGGACCTGGAGCGGCGGTCACGGTGATCGAAGATTCACGAGAGTCGTTGGAGGCGTGGAACCCGCAAGGGCTCCTAATCCTCGTGCCTAGACTGTCGAGCAAGATCACGGTGAACAAAAATCAAGTGTTACCCAACGCACGCATCACAGCCGACCAAACCGCAGGGGACCAAACACCCGCCTGACACGCCGCTCCACTTCCCCGGTCACGATTCCCAAACCCGCGCCGAAAGTTACTGAAAAAAAGTAACGCACGATCCCTATTTTCCTCTTGCCAACCAAGCAGCCATCACAGCGACTCAAGCTCAGAGACTGCGGAGGGGCGGCGGAGCGTGGCGCGCTGGCTGCGTGGCGGGTCTGCGGGGAGCAGCCAGCGTGACACGCGCAGCCGCCCCGGAGCAGTTCTCTGCAGCGCTCTTGTTCGGCATTGGTTCGCACTGGAGCCCCGCTGCGCAGTGCTACGGGAGAACGGCCACGGTTGTGGATTCCTCGGACTGAGCAGCGACTCGTCCGGCAAAGGACCGCTGTTCGGTGCGGGAGCCTTGGTGGAACGCAGAGAAGGCCGGAAGCCGCGGGTGTGAGCAGTAGGTGTGACGAAGGAAACGCTCCCGGCCTGGAGGTTCCCCGCCGACCCGGAGCGGCGCTGAGGAGAGACGCCCTGAAACCCAAGGCTGGGCCCGAGATCGTGAGCAGCGCGCGGGACGAAGAAGTGACTCCCAGAAAAGAGGCTGAACCCGTGTGCGAAGCGGTGGCCAGCGCTGGCTCTCGGACGAAACGGTAAGAGGCCGGCACTGGTGCGTGGGGCAGAATTAACCTGCCGACTGTAACCACGACAATCCCCTGCCCCGGAAAGCGGACCAACGTGAGACTCGGGGGAAACGTTACTCATGGGTTACTCAGCGGAAAGTGCGCTCAATCTGCCGAACGGTAAGCTCTGCAACTCGCCGGAAGCGGCGCGTCCGCCGGGCGAAGAAGGGAGCGAATCACGATGACTACCGCCGCACAGCCGCCAAGCGAGTTTGCAGCAGCGCATGGTTCTGCGTCGTTCAAATTAGAGCCTGCCGTGGAATCGGGAACGAGCCGTGGTCTGGTAGGGGTGGGGGGTCTTCTTCCTTTCTACGATGCCCACGGCATCCAAATCTTCCAAGGAGACTGCCGCGAAATCCTGCCGCTGCTCACCGGAATTGATTGCGTGGTGACTGACCCGCCCTACTTCCTTCCGGCGGCGCACTACTCGGTGCGCGGTGAAACGAGCAAGAGTCTCGGCGACCTCTCAATCCTCGAACACTACTTCAAGGGGCTCATGCGGGAACTGCACGCTTGCCTGACGCCGGAAGGCGTCGCCTATGTCTTCTGCGACGGCCAGAGCTACCCAATCTTCCATCGGGTGAGCTACAATCAGTGGAAGCGAGTGCGCCCGCTGATATGGGATAAGGGAACGAGCGTGAACGGCTACGCATGGAGGCACCAACACGAACTGATTGCCTACTGCGAAAAGGATGGAAGCCCGAAGGTGCCGACTGGAGACGGCGACGTAATCCGTGAAAGCGCCGTGAAGGTGGCAAATCGGGAGCACTTGGCGGAAAAGCCGTCGAAGGTCATCATGCGACTCATCCAGAAATCTTGCGCCGTGGGGAAGGTCGTGCTCGACCCGTTCGCTGGCAGCGGCTCAACGCTGCTCGCCGCCCGAGACTGCGGACGCCGCGCCATCGGAATCGAGATGGAGGAAAAATACTGCGAGATTGCCGCGCGACGCATTGAAGGCGGCCAAATCTTTTCTTCGGGCGGCGGGGGTGCGGAGCTTGGCGAGACCGCGCGTGAACGGCACGAGGGCGAGACGCAGAACGACCTCAAGCTCAGCGACTGCGGAGCGCGGCGCGCTGGCTGCGGAAAGGCGGCGGGGGCAGGATGGGCGCAGGCGGCGGGATGGTGTGCAGCAGCCAGCGTGACGCGCGGAGCAGTTCGCTACAGCGCATGGTTAGCCGTTGCGGTCGAGTTACAAGTCGCCCAGAATTTGTGTTCGTCGCTGTTCATATTCGGCGCGTGTGATGAGGCCCTTCTGGCGCAAATCTTGGAGTCGTTGTAGGCGGGTGCCGGTGTCATCGGACTTGTTCTCACGCCTGCCGGCGGCTTGGGCGGTTGGGGTCGCGATAGCAAAGAACAAACCGGTGAGCAAAGCGGGAATGCCGATGACGAACAAAACGGTTGCAACCTCGTCGCTGCCGCCGAAGCCGCGCTTCAATTGTGATTCGAGTG
>JANNXQ010000202.1:0-15231 GCA_031409655.1 Chthoniobacteraceae bacterium
GTGGGGCAAGCTGGTGATGCAAAACCTCGCGTGGACCATCGAGCGCAATGATCTCAAAGTTTACCTCGATGGCCATGCCTCCACCGCGAGTCTGGCCGCGGATGGCGACGGCGCTTACGGCCCCTGGGAGCTGACGGCCGACCGCGCCAACGCGGCCCGGCGGCTGCTCGTAAAATACGCCGTGAATCCCAGGAAGATCGAGCGCGTGAGCGGCTTTGCCGACACCAAGCCCCTCCCCAAACAACCGGGCTCCTCACCGGGCAACGAGCGGATCACGATCAGCCTTTCTCCTCATCGCTAACCTATGCTCCAGGACTTTCTCACCGGCCGAACCGCGCTCGACAACAACACCACCGCTCCGGCGCTCGCCACCGCGCGCCCCGGTCAATTTCAGCCTTTCACCACCGCGCGGGGCACCGATCTCACGAGCCTCGGCGGGCCTGGGCGACGGCCCTCCGCGTCCGAGTCCGAGCTGCTCGAAGCGCCGCAGGTCGAGCTCATCGAAGACGGCGGTAAAGTGCGCCGCATCGTGGTGACCTGCACCTGCTGCGCGAAGATCGAGATCGAGTGCGAGTACTGAGAGTGGTTCGCGAGGCAGTCACCGGAAGGTGATCGTTTCGTCCTCGTCCGCAATCCGCATCCACGATGGGATTCGAGCCGGCGCGCCATTGACGGCACTCCGGCTTGTCTGGGACGCTCCGCGCACCCCCGATGTTTGGCCTTCTCAAACCGGCGCCTGCGACCGCCCCGCTCCCTCCCGAACGCATCGACGCCGAATACCGGCGCCTCCGCCGACGAGTCTTTGCCGGCATCTTCCTCGGCTACACGGGCTACTACCTCGTCCGCAACAACCTCGCGCTCGCGATCCCGGACATCCTCAAAGCGCACCCGGAATACACCAAGGCCCAGCTCGGCGCTGCGCTCACCGGCCTCTCGCTCGCCTACGGGGCTTCCAAATTTCTCATGGGCACTGTGTCGGATCGCAGCAACCCGCGCTGGTTCCTGCCAATCGGCCTGCTGCTTTCCTGCGTGATCATGGCCGTGAGCGGCTCCGTAAAGGCGCTCTACACCTCGCTCGCCGCGGTCATCGCCCTGCAGACGCTGAATGGCTGGGTGCAAGGCATGGGCTGGCCGCCGTGCGGGAAGACGATGGTCCATTGGTTCAGCACGAAAGAGCGCGGCTTCACCGTCTCGGTCTGGAACTGCGCCCACAATCTGGGCGGCGCGCTGGTCGCGAATCTGGCGCTGGTCGGCGTGACGCTCTTCCACGATTGGGGCGCGAAATTTTACTTCAACGCGCTGGTCGCCGCGGTCATCGCCGCGGTGGCCTTTCTGCTCCTGCGCGATACCCCGCAATCCTGCGGCCTGCCACCCATCGAGGAGCATCGCAACGACTACCCGCCCGGCTACTCTGCGGACCACGAGCGCACCTTCACCTTCCGCGAAATCCTCCTCAGCCACGTGCTGAACAACAAGTTCCTGTGGGCCATCGCGATCGCGAATGCCTTCGTCTATTTCGTCCGCTACGGCGTCGTGAATTGGATCCCGACCTATCTCGAAACCGCGAAGGGTTTCTCTTTCAAACAAGCGAGCATCGCGTGGTCGCTCTACGAATACTCCGCGATCCCCGGCACCATCGCGTGCGGCTGGATGTCCGACAAAGTCTTCCAAGGAAAACGCGCGCCGGCCACGATGCTCTTCATGGGGCTCACCCTCATCGCCGTGCTCGTTTATTGGGGAAATTTGCACGGGCCGCTCTGGATCGATTACGCGGCGCTCATCGCGATCGGCTTCCTGATCTACGGCCCCATCATGATGATCGGCCTGCACGCGCTGGACCTCGTGCCGAAGAAGGCGGCAGGCACCGCGGCGGGCTTTACGGGGTTCTTCGGTTACGTCTTCGGTTCGTCCGTCGCCGGCGCGGGCGTCGGCTGGATCGCCGATCAGTTTGGCTGGAATGGCGTCTTCATCGCCATGGTCGGGTGCTGCGTTCTGACCATCGTTTTCAGCGCCCTCACGCTCGGGCACCGGGCCGAGAGCGGAGAGCGCCCCGTTTCCTGACTCATGAAAATTTTCTCCTCCGTCCTGTTGCTCGCCTTTGCGGCCGCGTCCTGCGCCGCCGCTCCGGTCGTCATCGCGCATCGTGGCGCGAGCGGTTATCTGCCGGAGCACACCCTGCCGGCCAAGGCGCTCGCGCATGCCATGGGCGCCGACTTCCTCGAGCAGGATCTCGTGCTCACGAAAGACGACGTGCCCATCGTGCTCCACGACATCCACCTCGATACCGTCAGCGATGTCGCGACGCGCTTTCCGGATCGCCAGCGCGCCGATGGCCGCTACTACGCGCTCGATTTCACACTCGCCGAGATCAGGCAACTGCGGGCCACCGAACGCTTCAGCGCGAAGACCGGCAAGGCCGCTTTCCTAAAGCGTTTCCCGACCGGGCAATCGTCTTTCTCCATCCCGACCCTCGAGGAAGAGCTGCAGTTCATCGCCGGGCTGAACCACTCCACTGGACGCCAAGTCGGCATCTATCCGGAGATCAAGCAGCCGGCCTGGCATCGCCAGGAGGGCCACGACATCAGCCGCATCGTCCTGCCCATCCTGCAAAGTCACGGCTATCGCACCAAGGACGACGCGTGCTTTCTGCAATGCTTCGAGTTCGCAGAAGTGAAACGACTCCGCGGCGAACTCGGCTGGAAAGGCCGGCTCCTCCAGCTCCTCGGCAGTAAGAAGGGCGACGACGGCACGGACTTCGACTCCCTCCGCAGCCCAGCCGGCCTCGCGGAACTCGCGAAATCCGCCGACGGCATCGGCCCGTCGATCAGCAGCCTTTTCACCGGTAAAACGCCCGCCGAACGCCAGCTCACCGATCTCGTGAAAAAGGCTCACGCCGCCGGCCTGCTCGTCCACCCCTACACCGTGCGCGTCGATGAATTGCCCGCGGCTGTCGCGTCCGTCGAAGAATTGCACCGCGTGCTCTTCAAGGAGGCGCAGGTGGACGGCGTCTTCACGGATTTCCCCGACGTGACGGTGCAATTTCTCCAGAAATAGCCAGCTGACGCTGCGCTAGCATTCCAAGAATGCTGACGTGGAGCGGAGCGGAACGAACGATGGTAACGCGCGTTTGGAATGCTTGCGCAGCGTCTTCGGGTCGCTGCCTTCTGCCTACTTTTTGAGCACCCTAACATTCTCCCCTCCCCTCAGCTTCTCCATAGCCGGAAGATGCGCCTCTCCCTCACTCACAGAATTCTTACCTCCATCACCCTCGGCGCAGCGCTTCTCCCCGCTCGCGCCTCGGCAGCGGAGGACGTGCAACCCTTCCTCGAAGAGTACTGCTTCGATTGCCACGACGCGGACTCAAAAAAAGGCGGGCTCGATCTCACGGCGCTGAAGGCAGATTTCTCCACGCCGAAAAACTTTGCCGCGTGGGTGACGGTGCATGATCGCGTGAGCAGTGGAGAGATGCCGCCGAAGAAGAAGGCACGTCCGGAGCCAGCGGCGGCGAAGAATTTCACCGCTTCGCTCTCGGCCTCACTGGTCGCGACGGAGGAGGCGCAGATCGCCCGCGACGGGCGCTCCACCCAGCGGCGGCTGAATCGCTACGAGTATGAAAATGCGCTCCGCGATCTGCTCCACGCGCCGTGGCTGCAGGTCCGCGACGCGCTTCCGGAAGATGGCGAGTCGCACCGCTTCAATAAAATCGGGGAAGCGCTCGATGTCTCGCATGTGCAGATGGCGCGGTATCTCAGCACCGCCGACTACGCCTTGCGGCAAGTGATGGCACGCAGCGTCGAGCGGCCGACGACGCAGACCGTGCGCTATTATGCGCGGGACCAGAAATCATTTGCCGGGAAGATGAAGTTCTCGGTGTTCAATCAAAGCCCGGAGCGCGCGACCTTTCCGCTGCTCGGCACCGTCGGCCAGCCAGAGGTCCGCGCGGGCAAGGCACCGATCACCGTCGGGATGAAAAATCCCGAAGTGCGCGAACAGGAAGCGATGGGCGTGGTCGCGAGCAGTTATGAGCCGATCGAGTTGCGGTTCAGTGAATTCGAGGCGCCGGCGGCGGGGCGCTACAAGCTGCGCTTCAGCGGCTACTCCGTGTGGGTCGGGCCAGGCACGCCGTCGAAGTGGTGGCGGCCGAATCTCGACCACGTCGCACCGGGCCGGCGCCCCGAGCCGGTGACGATCTACTCCGAGACGCCGCCGCGGCTGCTGCGTCGGCTGGGAAGTTTCGATGTGACGCCGGAGCCCGCGGTGCAGGAACTCGATGTGCTGCTCCTCGCCGGCGAAACGATCCGCCCCGATGCCGCGCGGCTCTTCCGCTCGCGCCCGCCGGCTTACCGCAATCCGCTCGCGCAGGAAGACGGGCAGCCGGGTGTGGCCTTCCGCTGGATGGAAGTGGAGGGGCCGATCCACGACCAGTGGCCGACCGCCGGGCACAAGCTCCTCTTTGGCGATCTGCCGCTGAAAAAGACGAGCGCGGGCGTGGAGGTGACGTCGAAAAATCCGCGCGCGGATGCGGAGCGGCTGCTCCGGAATTTTCTCCGCCAGGCGTATCGCCAGCCGGTCGCCGAAGCGGAGGTGAAGCGATTTCTGCCCGTCGTCGAGGGTGCGTTGAAGTCGGGTAGCGGATTCGCGGATGCGATGATTGCCGGCTACACAGCGGTGCTGTGCTCACCGGAGTTTGTCTGTCTGGAAGAAAAGCCGGGGAAGCTCGACGACCATGCGCTGGCGGCGCGGCTCTCCTTTTTCCTCTGGAATACCGCGCCGGACGACGAGCTCCGTGCGCTCGCGACGAATGGCCAGGTCCACGAGCCCGCCGTGCTGCGCGCGCAGACCGAGCGGCTGCTGAGCGATCCGAAGTCACGGCGCTTCGTCGAGGCCTTCCTCGACTACTGGCTCGATCTCCGCCGCATGGTCGCCACGTCGCCGGACTCCGCGCTCTATCCCGACTACTACCTCGACGATCTGCTCACCGAATCGGCGCAGGAGGAGACGCTGCTCTTTTTCACCGAGCTGCTGCGCAAGGATCTGTCGGCGCGGAATCTCATCACTTCCGACTTCGCGATGCTCAACGAGCGGCTCGCGCAGCATTACGGCCTGCCGCCAGTCGGAGGTGTCGCGTTGCAGCGCGTGAGCCTGCCCAAGGACAGTCCGCGCGGCGGTCTGATGACCCAGGCCAGCGTGCTGAAGGTGACGGCCAATGGCACCACGACCTCACCCGTCGTGCGCGGCGCGTGGATCATGGAGCGCGTCCTTGGCCTGCCGCCTCCGCCACCGCCCGCGAGCGTTCCCGCCGTGGAGCCGGACACGCGCGGCGCGACGACGATCCGCCAGCAACTCGACAAGCACCGGAATCAGGAGACGTGCGCGGCGTGCCACGAGAAGATCGATCCGGCGGGCTTTGCGCTGGAAAATTTCGACGTGCTCGGCGGCTGGCGGGATCACTACCGCGCACTTTCGGAAGGCGCCGAAGCCACGCCCGGCATCGGGCACAATGGCCAGCCTTTCACGTTCCATCAAGGCCCGCCGGTGGACCCGAGCGGCCAGCTCCCGGACGGGCGGAAATTCAGCGACGTCCGCGAACTCAAACAGCTCCTGCTCGAAAACGAGAAGCAAGTCGCCCGCAATCTCGCTCGTCAGTTCACCGTGTACGCCACCGGCTCGGCGGTGCGCTTCGCGGATCGCGCGGAGATCGAGCAGGTACTCGAGCACGCCAGTGCCAAAGAATTCGGAGTTCGTAGCCTCATCCACGAAGTCGTGCAGAGCGAACTCTTCCGAAACAAGTAAGCGACCCGTTCACCATGAATCCCTCGTCCTTTATCTCCACCCAGCGCGCCCTGTCCCGCCGCAGCTTCCTGCGTGGCGCGGGCATCGTCCTCTCGCTCCCTTTCCTCGAAGCGATGCGGCCCGCTTTTGCCCGCGCGGCAACGGCAGCGACACCGCGGCGGATGCTCGGGATCTGCAACAATCTCGGGCTCGTGCCGGAGTTCTTTTTCCCCAAGGAAAGCGGACGCGGCTACAAGGCCTCGGAGTATCTCGAGCACCTCGAAGCGCATCGCGAGGACTTCACCGTCTTCAGCGGCGTGTGGCATCCCGACGTGGACGGCGGGCACCCGGCGGACAACTGCTTCCTGACCGCCGCGCCGCATCCGGGCAGTGGCGGCTTTCGCAACACGATCTCGCTCGATCAATACCTCGCCGAGCGCATCGGCCACCTCACGCGCTTCCCTTCGCTCACGCTCGGCGTGAATGTGCAGCAGGGCATGCGTAGTCTGTCGTGGACGGGCTCGGGGGTGCTCATTCCCTGCGAGGAAAAGGCGGCGGACGTCTTCAAGCGCATGTTTATGCAAGGGACGAAGGCGGAGATGCAGACGCAGATGCACAAGCTGCAGCTCGGCGAGAGCATTCTCGACGCGGTGGCCGGCCAGGCGAAGGACCTCCAGCGCACCGTCGGCACGCGCGACCGCGAGCGGCTCGATCAGTATTTCACTAGCGTGCGCGACCTCGAGCAGCGGATGAAGATGTCGCGCGAGTGGGAGCGCAAACCGAAGCCGGTGGTGAAAGCGCCCGTGCCGCTCGATCCCGAAAGCCCGCGCGAGTACATGGAGAAGGTGAAGCTGATGTACGACATGGCGCGGCTGGCCTTTGAGACGGACTCCACGCGCTCGGTTTCCCTGCTCCTCGACAGCGTTAACTCCCCCGCCATCGAGATCGAAGGCGAGCACATCACCGACGGCTACCACAACCTCTCGCACCACGGAAAATCCGAGAAGAAGCTGAGCCAGCTCAAGGCCATCGACGAATGGCACATGAAGCTGCTGGCGAACCTTTTCTCCGAACTCAAGAGCGTGCAGGAAGGCGGCGAGACGCTGCTCGATCGCACGATGATCCTCTACGGCTCGAACCTCGGCAACGCGAACACCCACGTGACGACGAATCTGCCCACGCTCTTCGCCGGCGGCGGCTTCCGGCACGGCCAGCACCTCGCCTTCGACACCGAGCACAACTATCCCCTGCCGAATCTTTTCGTCTCGATGCTCCAGCGGATGGGGATCGAAGCGGAGAAGTTTGCCAGCAGCACCGGGACGATGCGCGGGTTGGAGATGGCCTGAGCCGAGCCCGATTCGCCCAGCTTCTGAGGGCTTGCGCTCGCGGGGTGCCTTTGCAACCTTCCCCGCCCTATGTCGTCCAGCCCCACCGAAACTCCGACCGAAACCGAGGCCGGATTCGACGCCCACACGTTCTGGATCCTGCACAAGAGCAAGGTCCTCCTGCTGGCGGGGCTTTTCGTGGTCGCGCTCGGCGCCTTCGGAATTTCAGAATGGTCGCGGCGCAAGACGATCGAGGAATCCGGGCGGCTGCTCGCCAACGCCAAGACGGACGATGCCTACCGGGCGGTCATCACGAAGCATCCAAAGTCCATGGCCGCCGCCAGCGCGCTGCTGCTGCTTGCGGACAGCCTGCGGACCAGCGGCAACGCCGACGACTCAACGGCGCAACTGAAGACTTTCATGGAACGCTTTCCCGCGCACCCGCTGGCGAGTGGCGCGCTGACGAGCCTCGGGGCAAATCAGGAAGCCCAAGGCAAAACGGACGAAGCGCTCACGACGTATCAAAAGGTGATCAGCTCGCATCCGACGAGTTTCAGCGCCCCTTTCGCCCTGCTCGCCCAAGCCCGGTTGCTCAAGGGCCAGGGGAAAGTGGACGACGCCAAGCGCATCTACGAGCAAGTCATTCAGCAGTATCAGGGCACGGCTTTCGGGCAGGAAGCAACGGGCGAAAATCAGAAGCTCGCCAAGCCAACGCCACCACCTGCGCCCGCGCCGGCAGTTGAGGCAAAACCCGAGGCCACGACACCCCCGGTGACCACGCCCGCGCCGAGCGCCGAGCCAGCGAAGCCCGCCACGCCAACTCCGGTTCCCGCAAGCGAGGCTCCGCAGCCAGCGGCTCCCACCCCGCCGAAGGCAGCGCCAGCAGAGGCCGCGAAGCCGGCGCCGTCCGCGGAGCCAGCAAAGCCGTAGTTCGAGACAAGCCCGGCCAAACCGGTGAACCGCCCGGGTGATTTGGTAAAGCGGCGCGCTCCCCACCCCACGAGACCGCCTCGGGCTTCGGCGCGTCGGGCTCGCATCGCGCGCCGCGGTTCCCTAATCATCCTACCCCCCTGTCCCCTATGAAGAAGCCTTGGAAAATCGCCGGCCTCAATTTCGACCACTTTCACATGGGCGATCTGTTGCAAATGGCGCACGAGCATCCGCAGGCGGAGATCGTAGGCATCTTTGACGAACAACCGGCGCGGATGGAAGCGGCAGCGCGCGCGCATGGGCTGCAGAGCGACCGTGTTTTCACCGACTACCGTGCGTGTCTGGAGACGACGCGCCCCGACGTGGTGATCCTCTGCCCGGCGGCGACGGAGCACGGGTTGTGGACGACACGCGCGGCGGAATACGGCGTGCATGTGCTGATGGAGAAGCCCTTCGCCGGGTCGCTTGCCGAGGCGGATGAAATGATCGCGGCGCAGGCCGCGACGGGAAAGCTCCTGGCGATCAATTGGCCGCTCCGTTGGCTGCCCGTCTCGGTGACGGCGAAGCGGCTCCTCGATGAAGGTGTGATCGGCGAGGTGCTCGAGTTTCACCACTACGGCGGCAATCGCGGCCCGCTCTACCACGCGGCCGGAAAAGTGGAACTCACGCCCACGGCGGCGGACAAGGCGGGGAGTTGGTTCTACAGTCGCGCGCGCGGCGGCGGCTCGCTCCTCGATTACGCGGGCTACGGATCGACGCTCGGCACGTGGTATCAAGGTGGGCGCAAGCCGCTCGAGGTCACATGCGTGGTGGACGAGCCCGCGGGGCTCGAGGTGGACGAGCACAGCATCACCATCTGCCGCTACGCCCACGGCCTCTCGAAGATCGAGACCCGCTGGGGCACTTTCACCGATCCGTGGACGCAGCAGCCGACTCCCGCCTGCGGCTTCCAGATCGTGGGCACGGAGGGGACGATCGCCGCGTTTGATTACGAGGCGCGTCTGCGGGTCCAGACGAGGACCCAGCCGGAAGGCGTTGCGGTCCCAGTCGATGAGGTGCGCGCGCCTTTCCAGGACCCTGTGCAATTTCTCCTCCACGTGCTGGAGGGCGGCGCGTGGCAGGGCGACCCGCTCCATCCGGAGATCTCGCGCATCGGCCAGCAGATCGTCGATAGCGCCGCGCTCAGCGCCCGGGAAAAGCGGACAGTCGCGCTGCTCGGGTGAGCCAATGGTGAATGGTGACTCGTGATTGGCGAATCGGAGCAGGCCCCTTCCATTCACCAGTCACTCATCACCATGCACACCCGCAGCACTACCCGGCCATTGGGCGGTAGATCTTCGTCGTGCCGTTGACGGGATCGATCTGGAGCGTGAAAAAGTTCGCCGGTGGACGCAGCGTGCCGTCCACCTTCTCGGGCTTATCATTCGAGCCGTGCAAAGTGATGAACCATTGGCTGGCTGGTCCCAGCGTCGTCGAGCCATCGGGCAGGAAGCGGAAGGAAACGTAGTCGTACTGCTTCTTGATGCCGCGCGGGAGTTCCACGGCGGACTTGTCATTCTTCACCTCATCGGCCGTGACGATCGCCGAGAGCTTGCGATCGATGATCGTCGAGACACTGGACTCGGCATCGTCGGGACTGGAGCCGATCATCACGGAGAGCGGCAACTCCTCCAACTTGCCCAGAGGCAGCGCCGCACCCGAGGAGAGCACCTCGAAAACCTGGAGCGCGCGGAACTGGCCCTTCTCGGGCTTCGTGACATCTTCACCGGGCGTGTCGGGATCGGAGAAGCGGTAGAAGCGCACCTCGACGGTGGCGTTTTTGCTCAGCGCAAATTGACGGGCCAGGTTCATCTGATCCACGAGCATCTGGGAGGCCTGGGTGAGGCTGGAGCCCTGGAGCATGGAGTTGACAGCGGGCACCGAAAAAGCGGCGAGAATCGCAATGACGGCGATGACGACGACGAGTTCGACGAGCGAAAAGGCGCGCGAGCGTGAGGGGGAGATAGTCATGGGGCGAAACGGATCAGAGGATCACGAATGTTTACAATGTATTGGCAGCGGACGGGGGCCTTGGCAAGTGGAGAGTCGGTGCATTCGCGGCCTGCGCTTCTTGCATGTTCGCTCCCGAGCCCGCACCCTAGCGCCTCTTTTTCCCACAAAGACTCTCCGCCGCGCAGACTCTCTCCCTTCCGATGCCCTACTGGTTCTCGTTTCACTTTCAGGACTTCGCGTTTTCGTTCCTCAGCATTCTCCTGGAAGGGGTGCCTTTCGTGCTCCTCGGGTCGCTGATCTCCGGGGTCGTCGATGTCTTTGTCTCCTCGGAGCGCGTAGCGCGGATGCTCCCGAAAAACCAGGGCGTGGCCATCGTGCTCAGCGGCTTGCTCGGCCTCATCTTTCCGATGTGCGAATGCGGGAGCGTCATCGTCATCCGGCGCTTCATCCGCAAAGGGCTGCCGCTCGGCTGCGCGGTGACCTATATGCTCGGCGCGCCCATCGTGAGCCCGATCGTGGCGTTGAGCACCTTTGCCGCATTCAAAGGACAGGATCCGCTGATGGTCACGGCGCTCCGGCTCGGCATCGGCTTTGCCCTGGCGGTTTTCGTCGGTTTCATCGTGCGGGGACTGCCACGGGCGGCGATTTTGCAGCCGGCGATGTTGGGTGAAGCGGGACGGCAGCGGGCTGGGTTGAGCGTCGCGCCGGAGCCGGCGATGCAGGAATTTTCCGCCGCTGCGGAGAAGGCCCCGCTCGGTCGCAAGCTGCTGCTCGCGATGCAATCGGCGACCGCGGATTTCCTCGATGTCACCTTCTTCCTGATCATCGGCGCTGCGATCGCGAGCGTCTTCAATACGGCCGTGAATCAGGAAGTCATCCTGCCCTTTGCCCAGCATCAGCCGACGGCGATCGTGTCCATGATGATCCTCGCAGGCGGACTCGCCCTGTGCAGCACCACGGACGCTTTCATCGCCGCCACCTTTGTGGCCTTCGCCCTGCCCGCGAAGCTCGCCTTCCTGCTCTTCGGCCCGATGTTCGACGTGAAACTTTTCTGGCTCTACGGCCTCGTCTTCAAGCGCCGCGCCGTTGCGCTGCTCGGGCTGGGGCTCTTCATCGCCATCGGCCTCATCTGCTGGCAGCTCTCGTCGCTAGAGCTGGACGAGCGCCTGCCGGTGCTCCCGCAGCCCGCCTTTGATTCCGCGAAACCTTCGCCTTAAACTGCCTGCGCACCGCCCATGAACACCCTTTTCTCCCGCTGGCTGCCCTGTGCCACTCTCACCACCTGGAGCGCGATCCTGCTCACGGTCTTTTACACTGGCCGCGTGCGCGCGCTGCTCGCGCCGGAATTCCACCCCGGCGTGCTCATCGCCGGGATCGTCATGGCCTTGATGGCCCTCGTCTTTCTCCTCCTGCCAGTCGATGCGGGCTGCTGTTCGGCCACCGATTGCAGCCACTCGCTCTCCCGCCTCGCTTCCGGGAAAATCCTCACCTTCCTGATGTTGCTCTTGCCGATCAGCGCCGCCGCCGTTTTCTCGCCGGAAGGTTTCAGTGCAAACTTGGTGAAGAATCGCGGCCTGATCACCGACGTGACCCAGCTCGGTGGCTCCGCGCGCTTCAATCCTGCGCCTCCCGAAATGCCGCTGCCGGGCAAAGACGCGACTCCGCCGGCCGCGCCCGATGCGCCCGGCGATGCGGCCACCCCGTCAGTCGCCGCCGCCGCGCCCGCGCCTGCCCAGCCTGCCGAGATGGCCCCCGGCGATTATCTTCAGCGCACCGCCGACGGCACGATCATGGCCGAGGTCCTCGACCTCCTTTACGCTGCGCAGGACAACACCCTCCGAAAAGATTTTGAGGGGAAGAAGATCGAACTCATCGGCCAGCTCATGCCCGACCCCGCAGCGACCGCCGGAGGCAAACGCTTCAAGGCCGTGCGCATGTTCATGACCTGCTGCGCCGCGGATGCGCGCCCGATCGCCGCCGCCATCGAATCCGCCGAACTCCCGAGCTTCCCGGAGATGACGTGGATCAAAATCACCGGCACCTCGACCTTCCCGATCGAGAATGGCCGCCGCATCTCCGTGCTGCAGGCCGACAAGGTCGAGAAGACCACGCCTCCGGAGGAGTCGATGCTCTATTGAACCCCGGGAGCGCCGCCGTCCCGTGCGGCATCGCCCCGTGCGCGCGAAGCGCGACTGAAACGAAGAGGCGCTGCGCGGAGGGCGAGGGATGCCGCACGGGGACGGCGGCGCTCCCAGGAAGCAGGCTCTACGTTTGGGCCGTGGCTGCGGGCGTCGCGTCGCGGTGGGTGGGCTCGGGTTTTCCGGGGCGGAAATGTTCGAGGTGATCGAGCTCGGCGGTGAGGCCGGGAAAGCGGATGGCGAGGGCGGCGACGGCGTCGCGGACGGCGTCGCGGAGGGCTTCAGGGGAGGCTTCGGCGCGGGCGTTGACGATGAGCTGGCCGCCGGTCACCGGGGCTTCGAGCGAGAGCGAGAGTTCGGGGACGAAATCGCTACGGACGAGATTGATCGCGGCGATGTCGCCGAGTCCGTCGTCAGGGCTGAGGGTCATTTTCAAGTGCGCGATTTCTGCCGGAGCAAGGCGCTGCTGGATGTCGCTGGCGAGTGTTTTCAGGACAGCGTCGGAGTCGAAGCCGGTGGGGTGAGCGAGCTGCACGGTGGCGTTCAACCAGCCAAGCAGGGCCTCGCCTTCCGCGTAAATTTCGTAGTCCACTTCCATCGTCGTGCGAGCCTGCTGCTCGCTGGCCGCGAGGCGCTCGAACCATTCGGCGACGCCGCGATTTTCCCGGACCGAGACGGCGAGGATTTCCGCGTGGGGAAACTCCGCCTGGAGCCGTGCTCGCAGTTGATCGAGCGCCGGCGCGTCGAGCAGTTCGCTCTTCGAGATGACGATGAGGTCGGCCTCCTCGAGCTGTTTGCGGTAGATGTAGAGGACTTTTTCGGAGAAGCGTCCGCCTTCCGCGAGGCCGAAGATGCGGGCGGCGCGGACGGGATCGACGAGCACGCTGAGCGGCGCGATGGCGAAGCGATCGCCGTAGATACGCCGCAGGGGATAGGTGACCGTGGCCACGAGATCGGTGCAGCTCCCGACCGGTTCGGCGATGAAGACATCGGGGCGCGTGGTCTCGTCGAGTTTGCCGGCAGCATCGACGAGCGAATTGAACCGGCAGCAAAAACAGCCGCCGGGAATCTCCTCCGTGGCAAAGCCTTTCGAGCGCAGCATCGCGGTATCGACGAGTTCGCTGCCCTGGTCATTCGTGATCAGCCCGACGCGCGCACCCTGCCGGACCAGATGCTGCGCGAGCGCGGCGACGGCGGTCGTTTTCCCTGCGCCGAGAAAGCCGCCGATCATGATGTAGCGAGCGCGGGCGGATTTCAGATTGGGGATTTCGGATTTCAGATTGGTCATGGGGATTCGTGGTGCTCCTGCTTTTCGAGAATGCGATCGATGGTCGTGTCGAGCAGCGCGCGGTAGGTGGCAAGGTCGCAGCATTTTGCATCGGGCGTGCCGTCCACGAGGTAGAGCCAGCCGGCGCCATACGGATCTTCGCCCACGGCCTCGATCCGTTTGCCCAGCTCCGCATTGCCCCCGGCAAACTTTCCATCCGCCACGCAATAGATATCGCTGATCGCTTTGAAGCCTTCGATCGAACCGATGATCTCACCGCTGGTCACCGTGTCGCCGGGCTTTTTCTCAAACTGCAAATCGACGATCTCTCCGAGCATCCGCGTCGCGAATTTCGTGAAACCCACGCGCCACGGGCCGTCCGCCTCGCGGGCCAGCCAGAAGTGCGACGGGCTGTAGAGACACTCGGTCGGGAGATGGGTGACGAAGTTGCTGCGCTTGTAGAAAGAGGTGGCCGACACGGTTTTTGGGGATGCCGAAGGACTACGCGGGAACCGCGAAGGTCGTGAAGTCTTATCAACAAGCAACGCTGATGGTGGGGAACGAGAAAGTCCGCGCGTCGCCGCCCGCTGCGGCACATTTCCCCTTCCCATCGCGGGGGGCATTCGCTTCCATCGGCGCGCGATGCCGAAGCCCAAGACCAAAGCCCAAAAACCGAAGCCAAAATTCCGTCGCATCGTCCTGAAGATCAGCGGGGAAGCGCTCAAAGCGAAGGGTAGCGGCGACGTCATCTCACCAGAAATCGTGCGCCAAATCTGCGAGCAGATTCGCGAAGTCCACGCCATGGGCGTGCAGATCGCGGTGGTGGTGGGTGGGGGCAATATCTGGCGCGGGCTTTCGGCCAGTCATCGTGGGATGGAGCGGACGACGGCGGACTACATGGGCATGCTCGCGACGGTCATCAATGGCATGGCGTTGCAAAGTCAGCTCGAGGCGCTGGGCGTGGTGACGCGCGTGCAGACGGCGATCCACATGGAAAATATCGCCGAGCCCTTCATCCGTCGGCGCGCCATGCGGCACCTTGAACTCGGCCGCGTCGTCATCTTTGTCGCTGGCACGGGCAACCCGTTCTTTTCCACCGATACGACCGCAGCTTTGCGCGCCAACGAGATCGGTGCGGAGGTCATTTTGAAAGCGACGAAAGTGGACGGCATCTACACCGCCGACCCGATGAAAGATCCGAAGGCGAAGCGCTACGACCGCCTGACCTTTAGCGACGCGCTTTCCCAGCGGCTCTCCGTCATGGATTCCACGGCCTTCAGCTTGTGCCTGGACAATAGAATGCCGATCATTGTCTTCGACTTGATGACCCCCGATAACATCAAGAACGTCGTCCTCGGCCGGAAGGTCGGGACCCTCGTCAGCGACACCTAAAGTGCCGCGTCAGACCGCTCCGACAGAAACTTTACCCCACATTTATGGACCCCGATGAAATCCTCCTCGATACCGAGGCCACCATGGAGAAAGGCTTCGACTACATGGCTCACGAGTTTGCCGCGGTGCGCACCGGCAAGGCCTCGCCGGCGCTCGTGGAAAACATCGATGTGGAATGCTACGGAGCGATGATGAAGCTCAAACAAGTGGCCCTCATCACCACGCCCGAGCCGCGCCTGCTCGTCATCCAGCCCTTTGACACCGCCACGGTGCAGGCCATCGAAAAGGCGATCAAGGAATCGAAGATCGGCATCAATCCCGCGGTGGATGGGAAGATCATCCGGCTCCCCATCCCGCAGCTCAGCGAAGAGCGCCGCAAGGATCTCGTGAAAAGCATCAAGCAGATGGCCGAGGA
>JANNXQ010000203.1:0-17687 GCA_031409655.1 Chthoniobacteraceae bacterium
CCGCGCGCGGCTCGCCGTAGAGCTTGCCGTTGCCATGCACGTCCACATCGAAGTGGCAGTCCACGCACTGCATGCCTTTGGCCAGATGGATGTCCTTGAGATGCACGGCTTGGGCGAACTTCTTCGGGTCGTCGTGCGGGATGATCTGGTCGTCCAGGTCGCGCAAAATGCCCTGGCGATCCTTCTTGAAGACCGCGCGGAAGACCCAGCCGTGTCCGTGGTAATCCGCGAACTGCGTCTGCTTGAGCTGCGGGTTCAACTCGGAGACGCGTTCCAGAAAATCATTGTCGCCCCACTTGCCGCGCGTGGCGGCCTCCTCGGGATTCTGGCGCAGCGCGGCCAGCCGTTCCGACTCGGTCGGGTTCTTCTGCTTCTTGGGATACATGAACTCGCCGTCGCTTTCCTGATCCCACCAAGTGTAGCCGAGGTAGGGATTCACGAAGAGGTTGCCTTGGTGCATGTGACAATTCATGCACTGCGAACTCGGAATCGAGCGGGTGAATTGATGGATGATCGGATGTCCACGCTCCGTCTTGGAAATGGTGGGATCCTTGGAAAAGCTCAGCCCTTGGTTGCCAAACTTGCACCACCAGCCGGAGTTACTCGGCGAACGGTCATTGGCATAGACAACGTGGCAGGCGGTGCAGCCGCTCGATCGGTAATCGCCGGGGCGGTCGTTCGAACCCATGAAGCCGAGCAACGGATCGTGCAGCCGCGTTTTCTGGGCTCCGAGAAAGATCGGATCGGTGCGGTTCAGCGTTCCCAACCCGCGGGCGGAGAGCCGTCGTTCCGGGCGACCTGGGGGCTCGTCGAGAGTGGGGACGCCAAGCACTAAAGGTTCGAAGCCGCCCTTTTCAAAGATTCGGAAGACGTTGCCCGGCTGGGCGACATTGAAGCGGGGCAGGGGAACAAGCGCGGGCAGGATGCCGAGCGTGCGGGTTTCTTCCGCAGTCGGGACAAAGGGATTGTCGAGCCGCAGCGCGATCCCGTCCTGGCCATAGGCCTGGCCGACGATGGCGTCCTTCTTATTGATCGCGCCATTATTGTAGGCCGCGGCGTTCCAGAGCATCGCGCCGTGATTCATCATCGAGTGGCCGACCCGCTCGACGATGTCGCCATGGCACGCGCCGCACGCCTGCTCGGCGGCGCGCAGATCGCCCGGGTTCACGAAACGGATAAACTCGGGCGATTCGTGATTGAGCACCACGGTCGAATTCACGGGGTTCGCCGACGTGACCCAAAACTCAGGATTCAGCGGCTGGACGTGGGCTTTCGCGATCGAGAGGCCGCGCGCGGGATCCCCACCGTGACAGTCCGTGCAACCGAGGACTACCGCCGGAGAAGCATGCATGGTATGCGCGTCGGTGGTCGTATGGCAATCGATGCATCCCGCGCTCTTGCGCTGGGCCTCGGCGAACGGTTGGTCGATGAGGGTGTAAGGTGGACGTTGTCCAGTGGGTCGAGGCACTGGCACCGCGACCGGAGGTCCGAGCCCAGTGCCGATGAGGGTTTCCGGACCGGAACGGGATTTCCCGGGCAGGGGCAGCGGGGGATGAGACGCCGCTGGCGGCACGGCAATTTTCGGACCGGTTCCGGAGCCCGGTTTCGCCGCTGGCCCGGGTAACTTCGGATCGGGTATGGGCGCGGGGATCACGGTATTCTCTGGGACCGATGTCGGAGGACCGAGACCTCCCTCCACCTGCGCAAAAGCAGCGCCACCAAGCCACCAAGCAAGAAGGAAGGCCGCCCCCGCCTGAACAAGCAAGACTCTCACTTTAGTAGAGAAACGTAAGCGTGAAAAAGCCATTGTATAAGTAACGGTCAGTTTTACCGCGATCATCCTGATCGCCGAATCCCGGCACTGGCGCGGTGCTCCGGCGGTAGATGTCTTTGTATCCGTTGCCGGGGAAGAAGAAGCCGACGCCCGCAGAGACGATGATGTTATCCGTGAGCAGCGGTCGGAATTTGAAACCGACGCTGGCATCGAGCCCGAGATCGTGACTGGCGCGATCCGTCATGAGCGCGACTTCCACGGGTTTCGTTTCGGCCAGCCAGATGTAGTTCACATTGAGAAACGCCTTCAGCTTCGGCGTCACATCGATGTCCGAACCGATGCCGGCGATAAAGACTCCGGGATTGACGAAGTTGGACTGTCCTTCGGTCTTGCTGGTCCGCAGATTGGGCACGAGAGAGTCGCGCTGTTTCAAGTTCACCGCCGTGCCGCCAAAATTGATCCCCTCGTGGACGTACCAACTGAACGGCCCGCCGATGAAGAAGGGATTGTCGAGGATACTGTCGAAGCCGCGCGCGGTGCGATCGGTCGGATTGGAATCGCCGCTGGCGTAGAAGCCCGAAAGCTTGAAGCGAATCCAATCGCGATCGTAGCTGAGTTCGGCCGCCGCCATTTGCGCGTTGATATCCACCCGGCGCCCCGCCAGCGAGTTAAACTCGTCTTCGCCGAATACCTGGTAGAACGCATGGGTGATGTTCAGCCTCCCGATGTGGCCGTCGCCGGTCCAGCCGAGATACGCCGCCTTGACATCGTGTCCCCGCAGCCGGCCTTGCTTGTCCACTGGGATCGTCCCGAGAATCTGCGGACGGGTGAGGAAGGTGTTCTTATCGTAGTGAACGCCCCCGTCATCGAGGTTCAGGTGGAAGTTCAGTTGCGCCGTGTAACCCTTCCAGATGAAGTCCTGGCGGAACACATTGGCGATCACTACCTGCTGTTTCCGGGAGTCGAGCATGTTCAGATCGGAGTAAGTGTCCTTCTCCCGCATGTTGAAATACGCGAGGTTGTATTGGACCCGGTTATTGTCGTAGTTGCCGAAAATCCGCGCCCCGAGATTGGTATCGGCAAAGATAAACCCGCGGAAATCCGAGACGAAGGGCTGGATCCCGAAACGGGACGAGACAAAGTCGTAGTTGTCGGAAATATCGCCGAAGTGCAGTTCGCCGAACACTTCCTGCAGGGCGAAGAAATTCCGGTAGCGTTTCGTGTAACGCAATCCGCTCCGGTCACCGTCACCTCCCTTGCCACTCCCCAGCTTCTTTCCCGCTGCGATTTCCTGGGTTCTGGGATCCACCTTGACCAATTCCCGCGCATCGCCAATCGGCCTCAACTGGTCGGCGAGGTAGTTGAAGGCGTCGCCGGGATTCACGTTGCTGGTGAAGAAGCCAGGATTTCCGGCCTGGGGAGAGACGTTCCCTTGCACGGTCGGGATCGCTTGGATGCGTCCGGTGTTTGGCGCGCTCCGGTCCTTGAAGTCCACCCCGCGCGGGTCGGGATCGAGCAGGTTGTTTTCGCGCACGCGCGTCCAGTTGTTGTTATACACCGCATTCACGCGGATGAGCCAATGGACCGGTTTGAAGGCCGTCTCGCCCTGGAAGAGATCGAAAGCGAGAGAAGTGTCGTTGGAGACAAAGAACTGTTCGCCGCGCCCAAAGAACTCCGCGTTATTGGGCAGCGCGCCGCTCACGCCGCTGCCTACGGGCAGCTTGCGTCCCTCCACGAGGGTGAAGTTTTTCGCCGTAAGATTGAGGAAGATGTCCTGCCCGATGATGGGCACGTCGCCCTTCAGGGTGCTCTGCCGATACGGATGCCAGAGCAGCGGCGTGTCATACATGTAAGGCGTCTCGGTCGAGGGATCGCGATAGCGCTGCCAATGAGGGAAGGGCAGCAACCAGCGATTCGGCACCCCTTTCGCATTGGGCAGAAATCCGAGCCCCTCGCGCCCGAGCGGATAGGAGCGATAGGAAAAAGTCTTTCGCACCGGATCGAGTCCGAGCACCGCGTTGCGGGGGAGTCGCAGCTCCCTGGGGAGCCGCCGCGCGGCTTGGGGTGGTTGGAGCGGCACTTCCGGAAAAAGGTAAAGCTGGTCGGGATCCGTCGGCGGGTCAGACGCCGGTGCAGCCGGCTGGTTCCATGCTCCCGGATCAGGATTGAACTGAGCCGGGGATTTTGGCGGCTCACTCTGTGGGGCAACTCGGGAGTCGGCTTCGTCCGGTGCGAAGAAGGGGCGAAGGATGGCCTTCGGCGGACGGAATCTCCCCCGCATTTCGGCCGCGCCAAAACAGTTTCCCGAGGCAAGCGTCGCCAAAATCACTCCCGCGTAAAGCGGGCAGCGGCGACCGCAATGCACCGAGACGGGGTTCGCACCGAATTTCATGGCACGGGAATTCATACGTGCCCGCGCGGGTCCGCTACAATTCAAAACAGTGGACGAGGGCGCGTGGGTTTTGTCGGCGTCCGAGTGCGGCTTGCGGTGGCCCCAGGTCGGAGGTGACGGGCGCGCGGAGATTTCCTCTCTTTAATCGGGTGACTGCGGGATTTGCTCGGGGCAAGATTCACCCATAATTTTCCGATGGCCGTTCCTCCTATTTCCCGTCGTCGTTTTATCCAAAGCTCCAGTCGCGCGCTTGCGGCCGTGGGCGCGGCCTCTCTGGCAGTGGAGCGATCGGCGTTTGCCGCGGGTGGGGACAAGCTGAAGCTCGCGCTCATCGGCTGTGGTGGGCGCGGGAGGGGGGCGGCGGGGCAGGCGCTCTCGGCGGAGAAAGGCGTGGAACTCGTGGCCATGGCGGATCTTTTCCCGGCCCGCCTCGAGCTCAGCTTAAAGACCTTGAGTGCCGCCCATCCGGAGCAGATGGCGATCAGCGACTCGTCGAAGTTCATCGGCTTCGATGCGTACAAGGACGCGATCAAGATGGCCGATGTCGTCGTGCTGACCACGCCGCCCGGCTTCCGCGCGATCCACTTTGAGGAAGCGGTGAAGCAGGGCAAACACGCCTTTCTCGAGAAGCCCGTAGCGGTCGATGCGCCGGGAGTGCGTCGCGTGCTCGCCGCCGCGGCGGAGGCGAAAAAGAAGGGGCTGAAAGTCGGCGTCGGTTTTCAGCGGCATCATCAGCCGGCGTATCACGAAGCCATGGAACTGGTGCGCGACGGCGCGATCGGCGATCTCACTTCCATGAGCGTTTACTGGCTTGGGAATGCCCGCGCTGGACTGCAGCGCGAACCCGGCGAGACCGAGATGCACTACCAGCTTCGCAACTGGTACTTCTTCACCTGGCTCTCTGGCGATCACATCGTCGAGCAGCACTGTCATAATATCGACGCTGCGCTGTGGTTCAAAGGCGCGCACCCGGCGCGGGCTCAGGGCATGGGCGGGCGGCAGGTGCGCATTGGCAAGGAGCACGGCTGCATCTTCGATCATCATTTCGTGGAGTATGAATTTGACGACGGCATGAGGCTCTACAGCCAGAGTCGGCAGGGACAGGTGGGCGCCTTTTCCAAGATCGGCGAACGCATCGAAGGGACCAAAGGCGTGCTCGATACCTCGCGCTTCACCATCACCGGTGCCAATCCCTGGCGCTACCGCGACGAAATCGGCGGCGCCAAAGACGCCTTTCAACTTGAGCACAACGACTTCTTCGCCGCGATCCGCGCGGACACCGATTACAATGAAGCGGAACGCAGCGCCATCAGCACGATGACGGCCATCATGGGTCGCATGGCGACATACTCGGGGAAGATGGTCGAATGGGACGAAGCCATGAAATCCCCCCTCGAACTCGGCCCTAAAGTTTTCTCCTGGGAAGCCGAGCCACCCGTCCTGCCGGGTGCTGATGGCTTTTACCCCGTGGCCATCCCCGGACGCACCGTCGCACTCTGAAAAGGTCCGCTCCACTTTCCCGCCGGGCGTTTCTCCGCCAGAACGCGCTCGCTGCTGGTGGCCCAGTGACTCGGTCAGGCTCCGGGCTTCCCGCGGCGTTTTGAGAGCAGTAAGTGCGAACTCGTCCGTGACCCGCAGAAGCGGGCGCTGATCCGGCGGAGAAACCTGTCTTCAAGCCGCTTCCTGGCGCGGGCCTCGTGCAATCGAACGGCCTCATCTGCCACTCGAGTCCGGGGTGCGTGGGCTTTGGAAACATGTGGGGATCGCCATCCTCCCGGTCCCGATCGGCGTCTTTCACTGCTCGCGACCAGAGGTCGACGACCGCACAAAAAGAGAGTCGAGTAGGGTGATGAGCGAACCCAAGACGAGCCAACCTGCCGTGCCAGCCGCGGGCGAATGGGGATCGCGTAGTCAGGTTCAGGTGCTCGTCCTGCTCGTGGCGACTGCCTTCGGGATCTTTGTCTGTTACAAGCTGGCCTTGCCCTTCTTGCCGCCGCTCGTCTGGTCGGCGGCGCTGGCGGTTTTGTTCGCGCCATTCCACGGTTGGCTTCAGTCAAAGGTCCAGCACCCCGGCGCGGCGGCGGGCAGCGCCGTGCTGGTCGTGATTTTGATCGTCGCCGTGCCCGGAACGTTCGTGGGGCACCGGCTGATCACGGAGTCCGCGCGCGGTGCGGAGATCGTTCAGAAAAAGGTGGAATCGGGCGAGTGGCGGCAGGCGATCGAAGCGCAGCCGCGTCTCGCACCGCTCGCGGGCTGGATCGAAGAAAAAGTGGACCTGCCCGGGACGTTCCGCACTCTCGCCGCGTGGCTGGCTGCAATGGCCGGTTCAATCGTTCGCGGATCGGTCGTCCAGATCATCGGTTTCGCGCTGACCTTCTATCTCCTCTTCTATTTCCTGCGCGACCGCCGCGCGGCGCTCGGCTCGGTACGCTCGTTGTCGCCTTTGGCGCCGCTGGAAATGGACCGGCTCTTCGCACGCATCGGGGACACCATTTTTGCCACTGTGTATGGGACCTTCGCCGTCGCTGCCGTGCAGGGGCTGCTGGGTGGGCTGATGTTTTGGTGGCTCGGGCTGCCGACGCCGCTGCTTTGGGGAGTGGTCATGGGGCTTCTGGCCGTGGTGCCCGTGCTCGGCGCCTTTGTCGTGTGGATTCCCGCGGCCATCTTTCTCGCGCTGGAGGGCAGTTGGGGCAAAGGGATCATCCTCACGGTGTGGGGCGGAGTCGTCGTCGCAGGGATCGATAATGTGCTCTACCCGATGCTCGTCGGGAGTCGGCTCAAAATGCACACTGTCCTCGCCTTTATCTCTGTGGTCGGCGGGCTCATGCTTTTCGGCCCGTCCGGTCTCATCCTCGGACCCGTGGCGCTCACGATCACCGTGGAACTCCTGGCCATCTGGCGCCATCGCGCCGAACCCTCGTCCGACCGCCAGAGTGCCTCGCTCGTCTGACGCGAAATGCCTTCACCGGGTTGCTTGACATGCGAGGTTCGACCGCTAGTCTCCGCGTTCCTTTTCCCGAACTACCTCCACTCCTCATGGCCAATACCAAGTCCGCAGCCAAACGCGCCCGTCAGACGGTGCGCCGCACCAAAGCCAACAGCCCCGTGCTCACGGCGGTGAAGACGCAGCTCAAAAAAGTGCGGACGGCAATCAAGGCCGGCAAGAAGGACGAAGCCAAGGTTGCGGCACAGGAATTCATCTCGACGATCGACAAGGCCGTGAAGGGTGGACGCGTGCATCGGAACTCGGCGAACCGCCACAAGAGCACGATCAGCAAGGCTCTTTCCGGCCTGAACTAAGCGGAGTCCGGCTCCGGTGTGGGCGGGTGGTTTGCGGGCCCATTTTCAGGGCACTGCCAGGCCCTGACGTCAGGAGGGGCTCGCGACGTTCAGGTTTTCGTCGTTCCGAAAGTCGGCCGCGATCCGCGGATGTGAAAATTCCCGGAGAGAAGGTCTGATCTCGTCCGGGAATTCGAGAAAGAGGAGGGTGGTCTCGTGGCGCTGGGCGCCGGTCGGTTCGCACCAGACGACGATGCCTTCCAGTTGCACGCGACTGAGGCCGAGGCGCGGATGCATGTGGAGCAGGGCGACGACGAGTTGGGTGCCGATGCTGAAGGTCCAGCGGGAGGTGAAGCGCAGGCCGCGCTCGGAGATTTCCACCTCGCCGAGGCCGCATTGCTGTTCATCGTCCACTTCGTCCAAATAGATCGAGGCGACGGGTGCGGGGGACGGGGTTTCGGTCGCTGGGTCTGGCATAATCCGGTGGGCCTCGAAAAGTAGCACTGGTCAATGGTGTGTCAAAAGGGTCGTGGCATTTCGCGGTCCGAAACTAGATGGCTTCGAGTGTCGTCGTTGCATTTGCAGAAGTCTCGGCTTCGGCGAGGAGGCGCAAGGCCAGCCGGGCGAGGAGCCCCGTGACGAGGAGCGAAAGGGCGAGCCCACCGATCCAGAGCGCATATTCCAAGGGCGCGGGATGCGACTGGCCGCGCGCGACCTTGATGCTGAATTGCGCGAGCGTGCCAAGGTAGGCGTAGAGGAAGAGGCCGGGGGCCTGCCCGAGTGCGACCCAGAGGAGGCAGACGGCGAAGCGGATGCGGGTGACGCCGTAGAGGTAGTTCAGCAGGCTGGAGGGAAAGAGCGGATGGACCTGACTGAGGAAGATGATCTTCCAGCCGTCGCGGGCGATGGCCTCGTCGAGGGTGGCCCATTTGCGCTGCCGCAGAAATTTCCGCGCGACCCAGCCGCGGCCGAGTTTGCGGGCGAGGAGGAAGGCGATGGCCGCACCGAGGACGTTGCCCGTGACATTCAAAAGGAAGCCCCACCAGAGCCCGAAGAAAAGGCCGCTGCCGATGGCGAGCACGCCGCCGGGGAGGAGGAGGACATTGCACGTGGCGGAGAGCAGTGGGTAAAGCACGCCGCCCCAGAGTTGCATGGCGCAGAGTTGCTCCTGGGCGCGCGCGACGTAGTCGAGGATGGGGAAACGATGCCAGAGCCACGCGGCGAAGATGGCGGCGAAGCCCAGGCCGCAAAGTTGGACAGTGAGGGCGCGTTTGACCTGAGACATCAAACGGGAGCGTCGCCGCCGAGGGCCGCGCCGAGTGCGGCGAGGTGGGCCGGGCCGACCCCGCAGCAACCACCGAGCAAGTGGACGCCACGCTCGATGAGGCGGACGCTGGCAGTGGCGAATTCCTCAGGGGCCAGTGGATAGACGAGCCTGCCGGCGTTTGCGCGCGGCAGACCGGCGCTCGGGAAGACGGAGATCGGGCCGGGGTCGGTAGTGGTCGCGAGCGCGGTGAAGGCGGCGTGCGGGTCGAGGCAATTGCTGCCGACGACGTCCGCGTCCCCGGCGCGGAGACGCGTCCAGGCGACGGCGAGCGTGGTGCCATCCGGCAGGCGGCCAGCGGCGTCGCAGGCGAGCGACGTGATCACGGGGCAGTGATGCAGGGAATGCTTCATCTCGAGCGCGATGAGCAGTTCATCGAGGTCGGTGAAAGTTTCGAGGACGATGAGCTGCGCGCCGCCATCGAGCAGCGCGCCGATCTGCTCGGTGAAAATCGCCGCACGATCCAGCTCGGCGGTGCCGGGACCGAGCGGGCCGACACAGCCGGCCACGTAAACGCCTTTGCCCCGGGCGCAGTCGCGCGCGAGTTGGGCCGCGGTCCAGTTGATTTCACCCACGCGATTTTCGAAGCCGTGCGCCGCGAGTCGATGGGCGTTCGCGCCGAAGGAATTCGTCCGGAGCACCCGCGCCCCGGCAGCGATCGAGGCAGCGTGGACCGCCTGGACTCGCTCCTGCGCGCTCACGCAGAGCTCCTCCAGACACGCGTCGCGAGGCACGCCAGCGGCGAGGAGTTCCGTGCCCATCGCGCCATCGGCGAGCAGCGGGTGGTCTTGCAGTTCATCGAGGAAAGCCATCGTCCCGCGGAGTCTTCGGTGCCGCGCGGAGGCTGACGAGGAAAAGATTCCGCCGGTGCGCCCGCTTGCATTCCACTTCTCCTCCGACACACTCGCGCACATGAAAATCCTGCCCCGGCTGCTCACCCTCGCTGCCTTCGTCCCCGCGCTCTTTCTCGCGGGCTGCTTCCAAATCGATGCCGTGGTGAAAGTGAAACCGGACGGCTCCGGGACCATCGAGCAGAAGATGATGCTCGGGGGCGAAGTGGTCGCGCAGATGAAGTCGATGGCGCAGGCTTTCGGCGGCGACAAGAACGCGAAGGGCACGGAGATCTACGACGAGGCCAAGCTCAAGGCGCAGGCGGCCGAGATGGGCGAAGGGGTGACTTTCGTCTCCGGAAAAAAGGCCGCGGAGGCAGATGGGAGCGAGGGTTACACGGCGATCTACGCCTTCACCGATATCAGCAAAGTGAAGCTCAAGACGTCGCCTTCGTCGTTCGGCGCGCCAGGTGGCATGGCGATGAAGACGAGCAGCAAAGAGCCACCGGTGACTTTTCAATTTACCAAAGGCAAGCCGGCGGAACTGACGGTCATCACGCAGCGGCCCAAGCCCGATGCGGCGAAGAAAAAGGAGGCCGGCCCTTCCCCCGAAGACGCGGCGCAGGACGCGATGCTGCCGATGATGCAGCAGATGATGAAAGGCATGCGGATGAATGTGGCCATCGAAGTCGTGGGGAAAATCACCGAGACGAATGCGCAGTGGCGCGAGGGTTCGCGGGTCACGATGATGGACGTGGAGATGAACAAGCTCATGGCCGATCCCGTGAAATTTAAGGCGATGACGAAGATCAAGGAGCCAAACTCGCCGGAAGCGAAGGCGCTGCTCGCCGGGGTGCCGGGGATCAAGGTGGAACTGGCGGATACCGTGAAGATCAAGTTTCAGTAAGCCCCCGTCCGGATGAAATCCCTCGACGCCAAGATCGCTGAAATCCGCAAGAACCCATCCGGGAGCAAGGCTTTCATCATCGCGGATGCGAAGGATGCGGACATGGCCTTTGGCATCACCGCGCCGGGGAGCAAACGCCCGCTGAATCCCGAGCGCGTCCTGAAGTCGGAGATCCACTGGAAGACGCTCGAGGAATACCGCGAGCAGATCCGCGCCGTGGTCCAGCAGGGGCTCGTGGACATCATGCTGATGTCGGCGTCGAATGTGGAGCAGCTCGCCACGCGGGAGCGGCTCTTTGCCGATTCGCACATTACCCCGGCGGCGCGCGCGAATGACGCGACAGACATCTGGGTCGTCCGCGGCGCGGAGTACATCAAGGAAGCATCGCGGCCATTCCGCAGCGCGACCATCGACCACATTAAGTGCGGCGCACTCGCCTGCGCTGACGATGCTCCCGCGACGGGTGCGGACCTCGGGCTCTATTCGGTCACCTTCACGAACAACTTCGACCGCGACTACGAAACGCTCTGCGCCTTCAAGGAATTCCGCGAAGAGGCCGAGCGGAAAAACTTCCGCTACTTCCTCGAGGTCTTCGATCCAAACGTGGACACGGGCCTGGCACCCGAGGCGCTCGATGGCTTCATCAATGATCACATCATCCGCAGTCTCGCTGGCGTGACCGAGAAAGGGCGCCCGCTCTTCCTGAAGATCGCGTGGCGGGGGCCGCGGGCCATGGAAGAGCTCGTCGCCTACGATCCGCAGCTCGTCGTCGGCATCCTCGGCGGCAGCGCCGGGACGACTTACGATGCCTTCAAGCTCATCGCCGATGCGCAGAAACACGGCGCGCGGGTGGCGCTCTTCGGCCGCAAGATCAATCACGCGGAACAGCCGCTCGCTTTCATCGAGATGCTGCGGCGCATCGTGGAAGGCGCGATCACGCCGGAGGAGGCGGTGAAGGCGTATCACGGCGTTTTGCAATCGCTGGGTATCCAGCCGCATCGTCCGCTCGCGGAAGATCAGAAGCTCACGTCTGGCGCGACGAGCTACGGCGGGTCCAGCGGCGCGCGCACGACGATCGTCAAATCCGACGGCGCACCCGCGTCCGCGGAGGCCAAGCCTGCGACCAGCCGCGTGGCGGAGCATCTCGCGCGAATCCGCGAGCGCTTCGGCGAGTAACCGTGCCGTGCGGAATCAGCGGCGCGCTTTGACTTCACCGCGCGCGCTCTTACGCTTTGATCCTCCACCATGACCGATCCCGAAGTCCCAGCACCCGCTCCCGTTTCACCGCCCGTCCCCGGGCCGGGGAGCGGCATCCCCCGGCACGTGGCCGCTGGTCTTGCGCTGCTGGTGCCCTTGGTCGGAGGCGTCGTTTTTCTGGTGATCGAAAAGGAGGACAAATTCGTCCGCTTTAACGCCATGCAGTCCGTCTTTCTCGGCGGACTCCTCCTGGCCGTGTCGCTGGGACTCGGGCTCGCCGAGTTGATTTTCCGTCAGGTGCCCTTCGTCGGCTGGCTGGTAGCGCTCGGATTTATGGCCGCCAATCTGGTCTTCTCGCTCTGGTGGCTGGTCGTCTGGCTGATCGCGACGGTGAAGGCCTTTACCGAAAAGGAGTGGGAAGTGCCCGTGCTCGGAGCCCTCGCCCGGAAGCAACTCGGCGAACCGCCTGCGGTTACCTAAAGCGGCCGACAAAAAGCCTTTCCGGCGGCGCATGGGCTGCCGAGGGCGGGAACAAAGCGGCGCGAGGACGCGCCGCACTCCAAAGCGCTTCGCGCGAAAGAAACCGGACGCCTCGTTTTGCGGCGCAGCCGCTTTGGCGTGCGGCGCGTCCCCGCGCCGCTTTCTTCACGCACCGATCCAGGATCAATTTTTGCAGACGCTCTAACCGGACGCCATCCGGGCTAGCTTGGTGACTAAGGATGCGACGTCCGTCGAGGCAATGACCTTCACCGGTTCCAGCGAGGGCTCGCGACGGAACCACGTCATCTGGCGTTTCGCGTAGCGCCGCGTGGCTTGCTGGATCGCGGTGCTGCACTCGGCTCGCGTGATCTCACCAGCCAGCAGCGCGCGGATCTCGCGGAGGCCGAGCACTTGTTCTGCGGTCGGTCCGAGTTTGCCCACGCGCTCCACCTCGTCGATCACGCCGTCTGCAAACATCGCTTCGGTTCGCGCGGCGATGCGGTCGTGAAGTTCGGCCCGGTCGCGGGTGAGCACGACGCCGCACCTTTCATTGTCCGACGCCGTCCATTGCTCGCGGAAGCTTGAGAAAGGTTTCCCGGTGAGGAGGCACACCTCCAGGGCGCGGATGACGCGGCGCGGGTTTTTGAGATCGATCTGTGCGGTCGAGACTGGGTCGAGTTCGGTCAGGCGTCGTTGGAGTTCCGTCAGCGGTAGTGGCTCGAGATCGCTGCGCAAAGCGGCGTCCGCGGGAGGAAGTTCGGCGAGGCCGCGGGTGAGCGCGCGGAGATAGAGTCCAGTGCCACCGCAGACAATCGGCACGCGGCCCCGCGCGTGAATTTCCGCGATCCGCTGCCGAGCGGCGGCCAGGTACTGCGCCACATCGAAGGCTTGGGTGAGCGGCACTTCACCGAGCAAGTGATGGGGAATCAGGTTGCGCAGTTCCGCAGACGGCTTCGCGGTGAGCAGGTCGAGGCCGGCGTAGATTTGGAACGCATCCGCGCCGACGATCTCGCCGCCGCACTCCTGCGCGACCGCGACGGCGATCTCGGATTTTCCGACCGCCGTGGGGCCGGCGATGATGAAGAAAGGGCGAAGCATGGAGGCGCGTTGGAAGTTGGAGCAAACGCCTTTGCAGGTCGAGGAGCCGGAGTGTTCGGCGCAAAATAAAGAGGCTCACCGTTTCCGGTGAGCCTCTCGATTTGAAGGTGGGCGATTTTTGCCGGAGCGATTAGTAGCCGCCCGTCTTTGCGCCGCTGACGACGAGCTTGCGGCCCATGAAGTCCTTGTCGTGCAACTCGGTGACCGCGCGTTTCGCTTCTTCGGTCGTGGTCATGGTCACAAAGCCAAACCCCTTCGATTTATCGGAGTCCTTGTGGGTGACGATCTCGGCGTTGGTCACTGCTCCGACGCCGTTGAAGAGTTCGGACAGATCGTTCTCCGTGGTGCTGTAGCTGAGGTTGCCCACGTAGAGTTTCGGTGAGGTGACTTCGACGTTCTCGGGCTTTCGGGCTTGGCGCGAGGAGCGGCCATCGTCCGCCGATTGACGCGAGCGGTTCGCCTCCGCTTGAGGATACGAACCGTTTGCTGGCTGACTCTTCGGTTTGAAAAACGCGACGATTTTCTGCCAGAGAGACTGCGGCTCTGGGGGACGCTGCGGGGCGCGTGGGGCGTCGCGCCGATCGCGGGATTGGGGTCGGCGTCCGCCACGACGGCGGTCCGAGCCCCGGGATTCTTGGGATCTCATTTTGGTATGCTTTCGAGTTGTAGGTTGCTGCGTGGCTGGCGAAGCGCACGGTGCGTGCAGGGTTCCTCTCGCGACCCCCGGTGGCCCGCTGCGGGCCGAGACCGGTCGGGGTCGTTTTCGGAAAACTTCGCCGGGTGGAGCAGGGGACGCCGCTGGGATGGCGCCTCCCTCCGAGCCGCCCGGAACGTGCGGGACTAAGGCACCGCGCCGCCGGGACGAGGGAACCGAGCAGGAGTAAGAAGGAGAAGAATCTACTCATGAACGGATCACTGGCTGAGGGGTTGACAAGCGGACCGGAAGCCCATGGAAAACCCTGCTGCCGCGTGGGAGCTAAGCCACGGGGGTTGGTTCGGCAAGATGAAACTTCGGCCAGGTGAAGGAAATGCGGGGCGCCCGCGGGAAACGAGGTCTGCCGAGGAAGGCGCATTTCAGCACAGGCCCCAGCGTCGGCGCAGGTACCAATCCGATCCGAAAAGGAGGCCGATCGACCAAAAGATCCACCAGCGATCCCAGGCGCTGGTGAGCTTGGTCATCGGTTCCGCGGGGATTTCCTGGCTCTTGAGTTCTTTGAGCAGGCCGCCGAGTTCGCCGGGGGTGAGCAGGCGCCCGCCGCTCGCCTCGCACAGCTTCTTCAGGTAGCTGGCGTCGGTGGCGACTTCCGTTTGCTCGAGATTTTCGTCGAAGACGATGAAGCGCACGCTCTGCTTGGTGCCGTCGAGGAACTCCGCTGTGGCGGTGAATTTGCCCGCCTTTTCGCCGACAAACTCCGCGGCGAGTTTGCCCGGTTCGGTGGCGCTGAGCGTCGTGCGGAAGGTCTCGCCGCCGCTGTTTTGTACGACCAGTGGGACGTCGCCCGAGATCGGCGGAGTGCCATGCTGCAGCACACGAAAGTAGATTTTTTCCCCGAGCGGGATATTCGCCGAGCTGCTGCGGAGCGCGAATTTCTGGGCGGGTTGAAAGTCTCGACCGGCCATGAGCCAGAGGATCATCTGATCCCAGAAACGATCGAAGACGGTGTTCGCGCCTTCCACCTTTGCATTGAATGCCCAGCGCCAGAGGCCATCCACGCCCACGCTCAGCACCTGCCCGTCGCCGAAGCGCCGATGCACCATGCCGGGCATCGGCTCGCCGCCGCTCGTGCTTTGCGCGCTGGCCAGGGTGGCGGTGAGCGGTTTCTTGGCGAGAGCGGGATAGCCGGCGATCAGGTCCGGCACGGCGTCCGGTCCGGCCTGCTCCTGGATCGTGCGGAAAGGCGCGAGCGCCTGACCTTCGCGACCGACTTGCAGCCTAACATGTTCGGTGGGTGTGGTGGACCAGATCACGGGTTCGAGATCGTTCTTCGCCAGCCCGCCGCCGAAAGCCGGGCCGCGCGCGAAGATCACGGTGCCCCCTTGATCTTTCACATAACTCTCGAGCCGCCGCAGATCCTCGATGCCGAGCAGACTTTCGATCGAGCGCCCGAGCACCACGACATCGTAGCGCCGCCAATCTTCGACGCTTGCGGGAATCTTCAGCTCCTTTTCCCCGGCCTTTTTGCGGATCAGGCGCGCCTTCCCTTTCGCGTATTGCACGATGCTATCCACGTTCATCTTGTCGTTCCGCAGCAGCGAGCGGGAGAGAAAGGTGGTGTCCCAGTAGGGTGCGCCTTCGAGGAAGAGCACCTGGATTTGCTGGTCGATGACGTTGAGGAAAGTGAGCGCGTGGTTGTTTTCGTGATTCACTTCGCGGTCCAGCGGCACGACGCGAATCTCGTACTCAAATTGCCCGACGACTGGCTCGATGACCTCGAAGTTCACCGCGACCTCGGTCTCCTCCCCCGCGGAAACCTTTTTGGTCTGCACGACCTTCTCGCCGCGGAGCAATTCCACGGTCAGCGTTTCGAGTTCGCAGCCGATCAGGCGCAGGGCAGCGGCGATCCGCGCCTTTTGCTTTACGTAAGTGTAGGGCTGGTAACTGGTGATCCGCGCCGAGACGTCGCGCACTTTGCCCTGCCGGCCGAGCGGCACGGCGAAGATGGGTGTGCCTCGCGAGCGAGCGACGAAGCCGGTCTTCGCGGGATTCACGAGTTCAAAGTCGTGGCCATCGCTCAGCAGGACGAGGGCGCGGGCGGTCTCGTCCGCGCGGAGTGAGCCGAGCATCGTGGAGACGCTGCGGTGGACGCGGGTCGAGGCGCCCTCGGCATCCAGCGTCGCGAGCGTCGTGAGCGGCGCGGCGTCTTCGGAGAATTTGAACAAACGGAGGCTGCCTTCAGCGGGCGAGCCGTCGGGCGCGGTGAACTCGGCGTCGGCGAGGATGGAGCGCGCTTCGTCTGAGCGCGTGCCTTGAGCGACGTCGCGCTGTGCCATGCTTTTGGAATCGTCGATGCCGATGAGAGTCACGCGGCTGGCCGCGGGCGGGGGCACTTCCTCCTGCCGCGAAGGCTGCAAGAGCAGCAGCAGCACCAGTGCGACCCCGGCGCTGCGCAGGACGAGGAGAGTCGTGCTCTGCGCCGCGCTCAGCCGCGCGCCGGTGCGGCGATACACCGCAAAAGTGAGCGCGAGCAAAACGAGTCCGAGGATCGTGACAGCGCCGATCGGCAGGATCGGATCGAGAACGAGGCTCGGGTTCGCCACTGGGAGGGGAGTCATGCCGGTTCGGTGTGCGGCGCCATGTCAGCGAAGATTCCGACATTCCCCAAACACTAAATGGCCTCATCGAGGAGTTTGCGCGCGGGCAGAAACTCCGGGGAGCATCCGCGTCTCGCGTGTGGGTCGGGGCGTCTCGCCGCGACGGACTTTCTCCGGCTATCATCTGGCAAGAGCTCCGCGCCAGGCAGACAGTCCGGGATGTTCTCTGGGTGCGGAGTTCTCGTCAGGCCTGCGCGATTCGGGAAGTTCGTTCCGGCGGGACGCCGAAACCCACACGCGAGACGCGGATGCTCCCCGGAAACTCAGACCGCGCGCGCCGCGGCGGCTTCCCACTCTTTTGTCACTCGGGCGAGGTCGTCGGAGACGGTCTGGAGTTCGCGATTGAGCTGCATCGCATTGCCGCCCGCTTCGTAGGTCTCGGGCTTTTCGAGTTCGGCGGTCAGTTCTTTCTGACGGCTCTCGAGCGTGGCGATCTGCATTTCGAGATGAGAGACCAACTGCACGTGCTCGCGCTTCACCTTCGCCTCGGCTTTGCGCTGCTCGGCATCCGCGCGGCGTTGCTCCCGGGATTCCCGCATCCCGGGGGTGCCGGCGGTCTTCGTGGGAGCGGCTTCGGCAGGCTGCGCGTTGTGCAATTTCTCCCCGGCCGTGAGCGCGGCGCGGGCGGACGTGGCCTTCGACTTATCGAGGTAGTACTCGTAGTCGCCTGCGTAGGGCGTGAGTTTTCCGGCGCCGATGTGGAGGACCGTCTTGGCCATCGCGCGGATGAAATGCACGTCATGGCTGATGAAGATGAGGGTGCCTTCGTACTGACCAAGCGCGCCGATGAGCGCGTCGATGGAACCGATGTCGAGATGCGTCGTCGGCTCGTCCATGAGGAGCAGGTTCGGCGGATCGAGCAGGAGCTTCACCAGCGCGAGCCGCGTCTTTTCTCCGCCACTCAGCACGGCCACGGGCTTGAAGACATCGTCGCCGCGGAAGAGGAACGAACCGAGCACGGAACGCGCAGTCTGCTCGGACGGAGGGTTCGGCATGTCCAGCGCGCTCTCGAGCACGGTGTGCCGCTCATTGAGCATCTCCACGCGATACTGCGCGAAGTAACCGACCTTCACATTGTACCCGACCTCCCGCAC
>JANNXQ010000204.1:0-3130 GCA_031409655.1 Chthoniobacteraceae bacterium
GCCGACCTCTACTTCCCGAAGAACGCGCACGCGGAAAAGAAACTCGCCGCGGTGATCGTCATCCACGGCGGCGGCTTCAACGACGGCGACAAAGGCCGCGCGCGCGAGGTGAACATCTGCACGAACCTCGCCCAAGCCGGCTACGCCGCGATGAGCATCAACTACAAACTGCGCCGCATGCCCGGCCAGGTCACGTGGCCGCAATCGCTCTTCGACGCCAAGACCTCCGTGCGCTGGCTGCGTGCCAATGCCGCGCGGCTCGGACTCGACCCGGAGCGCATCGGTGTCCTCGGCTGCTCGGCGGGCGGCAATCTCGCGGCGATGCTCGCCGTCACGCGCCCCGAGGATGGCTTCGATCCCAAGGAACCGCTCGGCCAGTTTTCCACCGCCGTGAAATGCGCCATCGATTTCTACGGTGCCGTGGACCTGATGAACTATCACGACATGAAAATGTTCGCGAAGACGCGCGAGGAAGCGCCCGAACTCTACAAAGCCGCGTCGCCCACCACCTACGCCCACAAAGCCGCCGCACCCATCCTCCTCATCCACGGCACCGCCGACGAAACGGTGGCCGCCAGCCAAAGCGAGACCTTCGCCGCCGCGCTACGCAAAGCCGGCGCCGAACACGAACTCGTCCTCATCCCCGGCGCCCCGCACAGCTTCCATCTCCAGCCCGTCGAGCGCGACCTGCGCCCGCTGGTGCTCGGCTTCCTCGCGAAGCATCTCGGCCCGCACTAACCACTCATTGCAGTAACCATGCAAATCCTGATGGCGACGGTATGCAGAATCTCCTGGAGTATGCGCTGGGACGATCACCACCCGCGGCGAAAAGAGCCGCGAAAATTTAACCCACAGGCCAGATACATCAGCTCGCTCAGTTGCCAGCAATCTCCAGTCAGCGCCCAGATGAGGCCGCATTCAAGACGAGCGGCTTCAGGAAATTGGCCTGAAGTTCCTCCCGCGTTACTTCCTTCTCCCAGCGGCTGATCACCACGGTGGCGACGCCGTTCCCGATCAGGTTGGTGAGCGCGCGGCATTCACTCATGAAACGGTCGATTCCCAGGAGCAAGGCCAGCGACTCCAGCGGGATGCCGGGAACGGCTTGGAGCGTTGCGGCGAGGGTGACGAAACCCGCACCCGTCACGCCGCTGGCGCCTTTGGAAGTGACCATCGCCACGAAGAGCAGGCTGATTTGGTGACTCATATCGAGCGGGGTATTCGTGGCCTGAGCGAGGAAAACGGCGGCCATCGTCATATAGATGTTTGTGCCGTCGAGGTTGAAGCTATAGCCCGTCGGGATCACCAGCCCGACCGTGGATTTGGAGCACCCAAGCTGTTGCATCTTCTGAATCATCCCCGGCAGCGCGGTCTCGGAGGAACTGGTCCCGAGGACGAGCAGTAACTCATCCTTGATGTGGAAAAGATAGCGGACAATCGAAAACCCGGAGAACCAGGCAATGCCCCCGAGGATGACGAAAACGAAGAAGCCCGAGGTCAGATAAAAGCCCGCCATGAGCGCGAGTAACTTATTCAATGCGCCGACGCCGTGGCTGCCGACGGTGAAGGCCATCGCTCCGAAAGCTCCGATGGGTGCGACCTTCACAATCAGGCCCATGAGCGCGAAGAAGACTTGCGCCCCATACTCGATGACATGCAGCACCGGCTCACCTCGCTGCCCCATGCCCGCGATGGCGAAGGCGATCAGGATCGAAACCAAAAGAACCTGAAGTAAGTCGCCCGAGGTGAAGGCACTCAGGAAGGTCTTGGGGATGATGTTCAGGACAAATTCCGTCGTGCTCAGGCCCTTGGCCTTCTCCGCGAAGTCCTGACTGGCGGCCACTGCTTTGGTCTCCACATGGAACGCCTCCCCCGGTTTCGTAAAGCCATCGCCCGGCCGGAGGGTATTGACGACCACCAAGCCAATGATCAGGGCAATCGTGGAGACGACTTCAAAGTACAGCAGCGCTTTCCCGCCAACGCGCCCCAGCTTTTTCAGGTCGCCCATGGACGCGATGCCATGGACCACCGTGCAAAAGATGATCGGCGCGATCATCATCTTGACCAGACTGATGAAGCCGTCACCGAGCGGCTTGAGCGACTTGCCGAGGTCCGGGAACTTCATCCCGACGACGATCCCCAGGATCACCGCAATGATGACTTGAATGTAGAGGATCCGATACCAGGGCCGGCGCGATTCGGGGGGCGTCATTGCGGGGGCGGGTGAGTTACATCCGGCAGATCAGCAACTCGCGCTCGTAGATCATTTCCTTCGGGAGGTGGGAGCGGAGGTCGAGGAATAAGTCCTCGTGATCCAGGATTTCCTTCCGCCAGGCGGCGCGGTCGAAACCTTGTAACTCGTCGAACTTCTCCTCGGAAAAATCCAAACCCGTCCAGTCGATGTCAGCATAGTGCGGCATCCAGCCGATGGGTGTCTCTTTGGCGATGCCCCGGCCATTGGCGCGATCGACGATCCACTTGAGCACCCGCATGTTTTCGCTGAAGCCGGGCCAGAGGAATTTGCCGTCGGCGTCCTTGCGGAACCAATTCACATGAAAGATGCGCGGTGTCTCGGTGAGGGTTCGCTGCATCGAGATCCAATGGCGGAAGTAATCACCCATGTTGTAACCACAGAAAGGCAGCATCGCCATCGGATCCCGGCGCACCTTGCCGATCGTGCCTGCCGCCGCCGCGGTCATTTCGCTACCCATGGTGGCACCCATGTAAACGCCGGTGCTCCAGTTAAAGGCCTGATAGACGAGCGGCATGGTGGTGGCGCGGCGTCCGCCGAAGATGATGGCGCTGAGCGGGACGCCTTCGGGCTTTTCCCAGTCGGGATCGATCGTGGGGCATTGCGAGGCCGGGGCCGTGAAACGGGAGTTCGGGTGCGCGGCCTTCGTGCCCTTCTCCTTGGCGATCTCCGGCGTCCAGTGGTTCCCCTGCCAATCGATTGCCTTGGCGGGCGGCAGGTCCGTCATGCCTTCCCACCACACTCCGCCATCGGGCGTCAGAGCGACGTTGGTAAAGATGGTGTTTTTCCTCAGCGAAGCCATTGCGTTCGGGTTCGTGTGATCTCCGGTGCCTGGGGCGACGCCGAAGAAACCGGCCTCGGGATTGATCGCGTGCAGGCGGC
>JANNXQ010000205.1:0-20240 GCA_031409655.1 Chthoniobacteraceae bacterium
CACCCGCCGTGACGGCACCGCCGCCGCCTTCGACTACCTCGAAACCTTCTCCAACCGCGTGCGGCTCCACAGCGCCCTCGGCTACCCATCCCCTGTGGACTTTGAAAACCAACTAAACTAACAAACCTCACCCTCCGCCCCTCAGGGTGTCCAACAATCCGGGGCAAGCTCACCTGCAGGAAGCGGGAACTCCCTTTCGGGTGGTGCCGCATCACTTGCGGCTGGTGACGCGGCACTTTCGCGAAGGGATGCGTTAATTTTTGACGCTGTGAATGTCCCTTTGCAATCGGGAGAGGTCACTTTTCACGGAATAGGGCCGTTTCGCCTGGAGGGGGTGGTTCTTGCCGGGTTCAGCGTCCTATCGCCGGAACTACGCAAATCTTGGCACTTCAGCGCGCTGTGGTTTTGCGCTTTCCACATTTCGGCCCGGCTTTCACCTTGTGCCTATGCGTCACGGACCCATCGCCCCCGAACTTTTCGTCGAAAATCGCCGCCGCCTGCGGGCGCTCTTGCCGCCGGGTTCGGTGGCGATCGTGAATGCGAATGATATCCCACCGACGAATGCGGATGGCTCGCTGCTGCCGGTGGCGAATAGCGATCTCTTTTACCTCACGGGCGTGGAGCAGGAGGAGAGCATCCTGGTGCTCGCGCCGGAGGCGCATGACGAGAAGATGCGGGAGATCCTTTTCCTCCGCGAAACGAATGCGCACATCGCGCAATGGGAGGGGCACAAGCTGACGATCGAGGAAGCGCAGAAGCGCACCGGTATCGAGCGCGTGAAGTGGCTCGCGGAGTTCCCAAATATTTTCCGGATGCTGATGTGCGAGAGCGAGCAGGTGTGGCTGAACAGCAATGAGCATCGGCGGGCGGAAGATGAGGTGGAGTCGCGCGACGCCCGCTTTGGGCGGATGTGCCGGGAAAAATTTCCGCTGCATCGCTACGAGCGGCTCGCGCGGCTGCTCCATCGGCTGCGGCTGGAGAAGAGCGCGCGCGAGCTGGCGCTCATCCGGCAGGCGGTCGAGATCACCACGGACGGTTTTGCGCGGGTGGCGAAGATGGTGAAGCCGGGGGTGAATGAGTGTGAGATCGAGGCGGAGTTTGCCCACGAGTTCATCCGCCAGCGCGGGCGTTTTGCTTACACGCCGATCATCGGCTCGGGGAAAAATGCGTGTGTCCTGCACTACGTGACGAACGATCAGCCGTGCAGGAAAGGTGACCTGCTGCTGCTCGATGTCGCCGCAGCTTACGCAAACTACAATGCGGACCTGACGCGGACGATCCCGGTGGGCGGGCGCTTTTCCAAACGGCAAAAGCAGGTGTATGATGCCGTGCTGCGGGTGTTGCGATCCGGCATCGCGGGGCTCACGCCGGGGAAGCTACCGAAGGATTGGCAGAAGGAAGCGGAGGCTGCGATGGAGGAGGAATTGCTCGGGCTTGGCCTGCTCAAGCCGCGGGACATCAAGAAGCAGAATCCCGACAAACCGGCGCTGAAGAAATACTTCCCGCACGGGCTCGGCCATCCGCTCGGCCTTGATGTGCATGACGTCGGGACGACCGGCGCGCCTTTCGCTCCAGGCTGGGTGATGACCGTGGAGCCGGGCATTTACATCCCGGAGGAGGGCATCGGCGTGCGGCTGGAAAATGACGTGCTCGTGACGGCGGGCGAACCCGTGGATCTCATGGCGCACATCCCTCTGGAGACGGAGGAAATCGAGGCGCTGATGGCGGGCGGGAAAATTCCAAGCTCCAAATTCCAAGCTCCCAACAAACGAGGAAAAGTGTGAACGCAGAAACGCGGGACGACGCGGCCTCGTCTGCTTTTTGCGTTGCCCTCTTTTCGTCACTGATTGGAATTTGGAATTTGGGATTCGGAACTTAAGTTGCCCCTGCATGACTGCCGTCGAACGCTTCTTTGCCGTCACCGTCGGTGAAACCATCGGGGGTGGTCTGCGTTACCTCATTGCCGCCGGCATCGCGTGGTTGCTCTGCTACGTCTTTTTTACGAAACGCTGGGCGCATCGGAAGATCGTCCCCGAAGCGCCGGCGGGCGCGGATGTCCGGCGAGAAGTGCTCAGCTCCGCGCTCACCGTCGTCATCTATGCGCTCGTCGGCGCCGCAGGGGTGATGGCCGTGCAGGCTGGGTGGACGCAGATCTATTTGAAAACCGACCAGCGCGGCTGGGGCTGGTTTGTCGCGAGCATCGGGATCGCGATCCTCATTCACGATGCCTACTTTTACTGGACGCATCGGCTGATGCATCAGCCGCGCGTCTTCCGCTGGATGCATCGCACGCATCATCGCTCGATGAACCCGACGCCGTGGGCCGCGTATTCCTTTGATCCGCTGGAAGCCTTCGTCCACGCGCTCATTTTCCCGATCGTCATCTTCACGATTCCGATTCATCCGCTGGCCTTCTTCTTCTTCATGGGCTGGCAGATCATCTTCAATGTGCTCGGCCACGCGGGCTACGAGTTTTACCCGCGCTGGCTGCTTCGCTCACCCTTCGGCTATTTCATGAATACGCCGACGAATCACGTGATGCATCACCAGTATTTCCGTGGGAACTACGGGCTGTACTTCAACTACTGGGACCGGCTCATGGGGACGAATCACGAGCGCTACGCGGAGCAGTTTGAAGAGGTGACCTCGCGCCCACGCCCGACCCACGTGGAGCCGGAGCTCGCGCCGGCGGCGCCGACGCAATCGTGAGGGTGTCGGAAGCGGCGGAAGGCGCTGGACGACACGGGTAGACGAAGACGTATTCGGCGGAGCCGAATTCCAAAAACGCGGTCATTCTGGAGCGCAGCGAAGAAACTCACGGTCAAAGGCGGGGGGAAAGTTTGCGGGTGGTGCGCCGAGGCGACCGGTAGCAGACTGCCCCGCAATTTCGCCCACCGTCCCCCGCCTCCGCCCACGCCAGGATGCGAGAGATTCTTCGCTGCGCTCCAGAATGACGGAGCATTTCCTGGCGGCGCAGCTTCGCCGCACCAACCCACGCTCGGTCACGGCGCGCTCGGTGCCGGCGTGCTTAGCGGCGCTTTAGCGGGAGGCGGGGTGGCTCGTGTGGCAGTCGGGGGCGGCGTGGCTTTCTTCCGCTTTGGCGACGCTGCCGCTTGGCGTTTCGGTTTCGGGCTTCCTGCAGGGGTGCCGCGCTTTTTTGCCCGGGCTGGTTTAGGGGTGGCTTTCGCGGGAGGAGCCGGAGTCATGCTGACCGCTCGCGGGATGGGCGTGGTCTTCGAAGCCTGCCGGGAACGGGCCCAGGCGAAGGAGCCCACGATCACCGCGCAGAGCGTCAGGAGCACCACGGCGATCCAGGTCCGTGCCTTGATGGGCGTTTCGGCGAAACGCGGGACGGTGGGGATCGCTGCGGGGTCTTCCGCAACACGCGTGACGATCGCGGCCGACGGGTCGGGGATCGCCTCGCGGGCCTCGCGGATCGCGGCGCACGCCTCGTCCCAGGACTGGGGGCGGTCCTTCGGCAGCGCGCGGAGGAGTTGGTTGACGATCTTGACGGTGGGCGGACGAAGCGGGCGTCCGTGGCGCTCGATGCGCAGCGGCTCGGCGTCGGAGATGTCGCGCAAGATTTCGCCGTGCGCTTCGCCATTGTAAGGCGGCACGCTGGTGAAGCTTTCAAAGAGCAACGCGCCAAGGGCGAAGATGTCGCTCCGCAAATCCTCCGCGCACCCGTGCAGGCGCTCCGGCCCGAGCGAGCACAGGCGACCGCGGACGACGCCCACCTCCTCGGCGGCGGCATCGAGGAAAATGCTCTCGGCGAACCCCGTCACGCGAGCGGAGCCATCGGCGGCGAAACGCACGCGCCGCGGCAGGAGATCGCCGTGCAGGAGGCCGGCGCGATGTCCGGCTTGGAGGGCGGCGGCCACTTGCTCGGCGAGGTCGAGCATTGCGATCTCGGTGATCGGGCCCGTCGTCTCGAGACGTTTCGCGAGGGAGCCGTGCGGAAGATATTCCATGGCCACGTAGGCGAGACCTTCCTCGACCCCGGCCGCAAAAACCCGCGCGCAGTGCGGATGCTCGAGGGCGACGAGTCGTTGCGCGGCTTCCTCAAAGTTCAGGAAATCCTCCGGCTCCGCGGCCCGGGGCGGGCGGATGATTTTCAGCGCGAGCTGCGCCTCTTGCCCTTGGAAGGAGGCGCGGAAGACGACGCTCATCGCGCCACGCCCGATCACGCCCCGCAGCACGAAGGGCCCGAACTCCGTGCGCAACCAAACGACGTGATCGCAGTTGGGGCAACGCGTGGGCAGGAGGAGCTGCGCCGAGCCGGGAAGGAGGAGCGTCTGGCAGGTCGGACAGGAGTGGGAGACAGGCGCAGCCAAGCGGAGACTCTAGCCATCATCGCCGAGGGCGAGCAAGCAGGTGCGGGCTGCTTATCCTCGGCCTCTTCATCCATCGCCGATGGGAGGAAGAGGAAGATCTGCTCAGCCCACCGAGTCGATCTTCCATCCGTCGCGGTAGGCCCGCGTGAGCAGGCGATCCGCTGCGGGTTTGTTCGGGAAGCGCATGGCGGCCGCATCCCACTCCAGCGTCGTGCCGGGGGTGAGTGTCGCCACATTGCCGAGGAGCACGGCCTCGGTGAGCGGGCCGGCGTAGTCAAAATGATCGGTGGTCTTCGGGCCGCCGAGCGCGGCGTCCACCCAGGCGTGGTAGTGGTTGCCCTTCTCCACGGGCTCGATCTTGAAGCTGCCGAACTTCTCTTTCGGATACAGCACCGGCTGCTTGTAGTGGGCGAGCACGAGCGTCCCCCCTTCCCCGATGAAGAGGGAGCCAGCCGCAGGCAGGGCCGCGTCGGCGGGCATCTGCGCCAGCGCCTGGTCGGGCCGGCGACCGCCATCGTACCAGGTGAGCGGCATCGTCTTGCCGGTGGTGAAAGCGGTGCCGGGGAAAATGTAACTCACGGTCTCCGCACTGGGCCAGGTGTGCGCGTTGAGCCCCTCATTTTCCGCCCGCACGGAGAGCGGCGCGGTGAGATCCAGCGCGCCGAAGACGGGGTCGAGAATGTGGCAGCCGAAGTCGCCCATGGTCCCGAGCCCGAAGTCCTGCCAGTCGCGCCATTTGAAGGGGTGATACACATCCGGCGCGAAATCGCGCATCGCCGCGACGCCGAGCCACGCGTCCCAGTTCAGGGTCGCCGGCACGGGCCCGGACGCCGGTGGCGCGATGAGGCCGGTGTATTTGTTGCCCGGATTCGGCTGCCAGGAATGCACCGCCGAAATCTTTCCGATGACCCCGTCGCGGATCAGTTTCACCGCCGTGCGATACTCGCTCGCGGAGTGAATCTGATTTCCCATCTGCGTCACGACCTTCGACTTCGCTGCCTGCAGCCGCACCTGCCGCGCCTCCCAGACGGTGCGCGTCAGCGGCTTCTGGCAGTACACTGCCTTGCCACGGCGCAGCGCCGCCATCGTCACCGCCGCGTGCATGTGATCCGGCGTCGAGACGACCACGCCGTCCACGGCATCGCCGAGCTTCGCGAACATTTCGCGGAAATCCTGGAAGTGCGGCACGCCAGGAAACTTCGCGTCGATCTTGTCAAAACGCGCCGTATCCACGTCGCAGAAGCCGGTGAATTTCACGCGCTCATGGGAACCGATCTCGCTCAGGTCGCCGAAGCCCTTGCCATGGCAGCCGACGCCCGCGACCTGAAAGTTCGAGTTGGGATTCGCCGCGCGCAGGATCGCAGGAAATCCGAGGGCGGCAGCGGTAGTGGTCTTGAGGAAAGTGCGGCGGGTCGTGTTCATGGGTGGGTGCGGATTCAACCCGGCACCGAGCGCGGGAGTTAGGCCGCGTTTTCCGGTGGATCGCGTTCTCCGCAACGCGCTGGGAAAATGCTTCGCGGCTTCGCTGCCGATCTTTTCCCATCCACCGATCGTCGGCTCCGATGGCGATTAAGATTGACGCTTCCCGAGACGACCGGTTTAGGTCCCCCGCGTTTTTTCAGTCCAAAAACCAACCACACCACCACACCTCAAAATATCAAAATCTGCATCAATGGCTTCGGCCGCATCGGACGCATGGTTTTCCGCGCCGCGGTGCAGAATTTTTCCAAGGACATCGAAGTCGTCGGCATCAACGACCTGATCGAACCCGACTATCTGGCCTACATGCTGAAGTACGATTCCGTGCATGGCCGCTTCAAGGGCGAAGTCTCGGTCGAGGGCTCTACGCTGGTCGTAAACGGAAAGAAAATCCGCCTCACCGCGGTGAAGGATCCTTCCACGCTGAAGTGGGATGAAGTCGGCGCGGACGTGGTGGTCGAATCGACCGGGCTTTTCCTCGATGAAGCGACGGCCAGCGCGCACCTCAAGGCGGGCGCGAAGAAGGTCGTGCTCTCGGCGCCGTCGAAGGACGCGACGCCGATGTTTGTCTTGGCGTGAGATTAAAGAGCCTCCACTTCTGCTCGCCGGATTCGTCCTGGAGATCGGCCTGGAAGCCGGCTTCCCGGAGCCGCGCGACGAGACGTTCGGCGGGGGCTTGGTCATTGAAGGTAACGACGGTGATGAGTTTTTCCATAAGTGCGGATGGGGTGGGATGGATGCCTTTTGAACGCAGCAATAGTGTCCGCTGGCCGCACGGATGTTCAAGCCGTTCGCTGCATTGCGGAGCGGCGCGGCATTTCTCTAGGCTGCAGGGCGACATGCCCGACCGCCTCGCCCTTCGCCAGCAACTCACCGGACTCGACCTCACGCACTCCGCGGCGGAAGCGGCGCATCGCGACCGGATGCTGGCGCTGCTCGAGGGCGCGCCGGATTGTTTCCTGCGCTCGTGTTTTCCCAGGCACTTCACCGGCAGCGCGCTGGTCGTGAGCGCGGATGGCTCCCGGGCGTTGCTCCATCACCACAAGTTCCTTGATCGTTGGCTGCAATTCGGCGGGCACTGCGATGGCGAGGCGGATGTGCTGCAGGTCGCGCTCCGCGAAGCCGAGGAGGAATCCGGCATCTCAGGCCTGATCACTACCTCGCGCCGGCCCTTCGATCTCGACATCCACGCAATCCCGGAGAATCCGCGGCGCGGCGAGCCCGCACACCTGCACTACGACATTCGCTACATGCTCATCGCCCCGGAAGGCGCCGAACCGGCAGTCAGTGACGAAAGCCATTCACTGCGGTGGTTCACGGTCGCCGAGGCGCTGGCAATGCCGCTCGACGGCGGGCTGCGACGCCTGATTCAAAAATGGCAGGCGCTCCTCGCCCGCCGGGTAGGTCATAGATAACGCAGCAGCCTTTTCAATGGCATCCAAATAAGAAAAGTTCCGTGACCACAAAGAAAATCGCGCTGATCGAATGCTGGCTCGGAAAGTTCCCGCCCTGGTACAACCTCTATCTTCTGACCTGCCTGAGGAATCCCGAAGTTGATTGGATTGTCTTTCACGATCAGCCTCCCCCAGCCCGGCACCCGAAGAATGTCACATTCCACTCCCTCACCCGATCAGAACTAGAAGACAAGGCAGCCCGTCTCTTCGGAAGAAAGATTTCGATTTCCGGAGGCTACAAAATCTGTGACCTGCGGCCTGCCTACGGAGTACTCTTCCGTGACTATTTGAGCAATTACGTCTATTGGGGATATGCGGATAACGACGTATTTTTTGGTAACATTTCGGCCTTCATTACCGACGAACTCCTCGCAAACTACGAGGTGGTTTCCGCCTGCCGGTGCTGCACAAGCGGTCAGTTCACGATTTTCCGGAACGCCGGCATTTGTGCACGCATTCACGAGATCATCCCCGAATATGTCGAAGCGCTCAGCCGTCACGAATACGCTGGGCTGGATGAACTTTCGCTCGACACATCCCTGCTAAATTACCGCCTCGAATCCATCCGCGTTCATCGCCGGCAGCTACAGATCTTCGATACCTGCGACGAGAAGTGGAAACAATGGGCTGAACGGTTGGAATTGGAAGAGAAGGGTCATCTGAACGAACTCTTCTGGGAAGGCGGCGAGACGGTATGGCAAGATGGAGACACTGTGCATATTGCCAGTCAGAAACCTGCCATGTTCATGCATTTCATGACTTGGAAGAAGCGTTGGGAACTCCCGACCTTTCCTTACTGGCCCACCGTCTTCCGGCATTTCGTGGTTTCGGAAGAGGGAATCAACGTGGTTTTTCAGAGGAAACAGTTCCTTTCCTGCATCTACTTCGCGGCGCGGTACCAAACGCCGGTTCTGCTCGCCAGGTTACTTCGGCCTATTCGGCGAAGGCTTGGCAATGTCAAGCGTTCGCTCCAAAAGTCGCTGCAACCAGGCTAGATGAATGGAACCGCACGCTATTTACAATGGCACCGCCTTGGGTCTCAGGAATTGCGAACGGCACAGGTGTCATATCCACCGGAAATGAATCGATAACCGAAACCTAAAAGGAACCGGAGCAAGTTTTCATACTCCGGAGGCGGAATGAGGGCGTGCTCAAAGTTGATGAGCGATGGTTTCTGAAGGTGGAACGGAAAAGCTCGGATAAGCCGTTGATCGTAGCCTTCGCAATCAATTTGCAGGAGATCGATCTTCTTCGGCAGGCTGCTAACGAATTCGGTGATCGGTATGCCCTCCACCTCAACGGCCTCGATCATATCGTCTTCAATAGTGAAACCTTGATACGATACTTCGATGAGTTGCTTCCGGTTCGTCGTGATCGTTCCACGTGCCCAATCCGGCAGTCCTGCAATATCCGTTCTCGGGCGGTAGAGAACCAGCCTGCGCTCGCCATCGGTGATCGCCGCATTGACGAACGAAAGATTCTCGACGCCAGAGTAACTTTCTAACAAGCGTGCACAAACATCCGGGACCGGCTCAACGAGCACCCCGGCGAGATTGCATTGGAGAATATAGGATCGAATTGGGTCCGCCTGAACTCCGTCGTTGGCTCCGAGCTGCGCGAAGTAGAAGTCGCTGCCGCGGCGGTGGATCAAATCGAGCAAAACATGTGAAAACTCAGGGGTGACACGAAAATCTCTGCAGATCGCCTCCATGGGGGTCACGCGACGCAGTTCGAGCGAGTAGCGCGCCAGGAATGACTTCGCGGCATTTTTCAGCCTTCTTCGTATCATGATACTTTTCGGTCCACCGCGACCTGCGGGGTAATCAAGCCAAGATACGCTTTCTCAGTCGTCGCATTCCATGCCTCCGCGATCTCGAAGGACAGACAGTCTTCCGCCCATAGCCATTCGTCACCCGTATTCTCCGTAGACGCGCCGACGCTCAGTGAATAGATGCCCGGACGCAGGAAGTCGGGCGGTATCGTGAAGGTGGATAGAGAGCCGCTCTGCGGAATGGGCCGATACTCGCGAACGTCCGCCATGGTGCATAACCGGATACCAGCGGTGGACATGCCAATGTTGACACGCACCTTCCGCTGGAAATCACTGGTCGTAACATGCACCCTCAGCTCGATTGACTCCCCGGGAAGAAGGGTGTGCGAGATTCCTGATTTGCTCCCGCAAACCTCCAGCCGCTCGACCCGGAGGGAACTAGCCAGGGGGCCTGTGGCGGCCACCTCGGAAAGTGAACCTTGTCGCGCGACGGAGCTTTCGTATTTGGCGATGGCCTCATTGGTATCACCATAAAAAACAACAGATCCATTTTGAAGCACCAGGGTGCGCGGTGCGAGTTGCCGAATGACCCCCATGTTATGGCTGACAATCAGCATGGATCTTCCCTGCCGCACCAAGTGAAGCATCCGCGCAATGCAACGTTGCTGGAAGGCGGTATCTCCGACGGCAAGCACCTCGTCGATCACCAGGACTTCCGGTTCCAGATAAGCCGCGACGGCAAAGGCGAGGCGGACGTACATGCCGCTGGAATAGCGCTTCACCGGCGTGTCGATGAACCGTTCGATTTCGGCGAACGCGACAATCTCATCGAATTTCCGGCGAATCTCCGCCTTGCTCATCCCCAGGATCGCCCCATTCAGGAAGACATTCTCGCGGCCGGTGAGATCGGGATGAAACCCGGTTCCGACTTCGAGCAGGCTGGAAATTCTGCCGCGCAGGATAATCTCGCCGGCTGTCTGTTGGGTGATCCGCGAGAGGAGTTTGAGCAGAGTGGACTTTCCCGCGCCATTTCGCCCGATGAGCCCTGTGACTTCGCCAGGTGGGATGGAAAACGAAACATCACGAAGAGCCCAAAACTCCCGCGGTGACTGGGAGCCAGAGAAGGCTGCGTCCGGTGTTCCGGGCGGCAACTTAGCGAAATCCGCACGGTCTTCTGGCTTCCCCTTCCCGCCTTTTCGCATCCGCAGCCAGAGGCGCTCGACTTCTTCGCGAAGCGAACGGGCACCGATGGAGCCGAGCTGGTACACCTTGGAGAGGTTCCGGACCTCAATGATTGGCTTCATGTGGAACGCATGCGCGAGAGTGAGTTGGGGACGGTACCGGAGAAAGAACTACACGGTGTCCACGAACGTTCTTTCCACTTTTCCGAAGAGGAGCAGCCCAACCACCAGAAACATCACCGTGATGCCAACGGAGCAAACCAGATATCGCAACTCCACGGTCCCGGTACCCAGAAGCAAGAGGCGGAACGACTCGACGATGGCGGTCATTGGGTTCAGGGCCACCACCCACTGCCACTCCGGGGGGAATTTCGAGAGTGGGTAAATAACCGGCGTTGCGTACATCCACACTTGAGTGAGCAGGCCGCTGATCTGGGCGAGATCGCGATACTTGGCGGTGAGCGCGGACATCAGGAGGCCAACTCCCAGGCTCAGCAATGCCGTTTGCAGGACGAGCAATGGCAGGAAAACGACCCGCCAATCCAAACCGAAGGCATCGGATTTCAACACCAGTTTGAAGTAGAGGAAAAAGACCGCGAAACTCGCCGCCTGAATCAGGAGCGCGAACAGGTTCGACACCAGAGTTGAAAGCGGGACGACAAGGCGTGGAAAATAGACCTTGCTGAAGAGGCCCGCATTGGCAACCAGCGTGGCAGAGTTGGCGGCGAGATTCTGGGCAAAGTAGTTCCAGCCCAGTTGGCCACACAGGTAAAAGAGCACGGGCGGCAACCCGTCCGTAGAGAGGCGGGCGACTCGTCCAAAGATAATGGTGAAAACCAATGTCATCATCAGTGGCTGAATGACTATCCAGAGCGGTCCCAGGATGGTCTGTTTGAAGCGGGCCACGAAATCTCGCCAGACGAGCAACGAGAGCAGGTCGCGATAGTGCCAGATTTCCCGAAGTTCCAGGCGAAGCCAACTCGTGTCGGGGCGCAGGGTCAGTTCGTAGTCAGCGTCGGCCATTGGCGGGAGTGCGATATTTCGGCATGGAGCACCGCCTAGAAAGCAGCAATAAACGCGCAAGGAAAGGCTGGAACTCTCTCCGAGCAATCGCACTCAAATCTTCGGGGGTGAGGCGGCTCCGTTCCGCGTCATCCTCAGCTCTGGCTGGAATTCCGCACTCCCAGGAGCGCTCCCGAACGCTCACCTCGCATTCCCAAATGTCACTTCCCGCGCGAGTTTCTCGAGCCACTCGTGCCGGCCTTCGTCGGGGACGGTCAGCGAACAGTTCGTGGGCGCGTGTTTCGGGTAACCGTCGACCGCTTCCTGGCTGTCGATGATTTGCGCAGTGCCAGAAAGCGCACCGGCAACGATCCACCGATCGATCGAGTCACAATCGGCCGGACGCGCCCCGGCGAATCCCGCCACGCGCCAGAGTGCCGCGGTGGTGCTCACCGGCTTGAGACCGATCGGCCAGACGGGCGGCTTTTCGAGCATCGGAAATGGCGTGCGCAACACGTCCAGCGGCTGCCCGAACCAATCGTAGCCTTCGTTGTATTTGAAGAACCCATCGGCGGTGCCTTCAAACATTGAGCGCGCGACTGCTTCGATTTTTTGCCGCAGAAAACGACGTTGCCGACGACGGAGAGGCGCGGCTTGCCCCAGCCTGCCGCATGCGCTTCCGCGTCAGGCCCATGGCCGTGGATCGCCCGCTCGCCGGGATTGGAGATCACGCCGGAGGTGCCGGGCTGGAAAACGGGATTGCGCTCCACCTGGCTGGCGTGGAGGCAACCGGTGATCGCGAGCTCCTGCGTGCCGCCAAAGACGAGCGTGCCTTTCGAGTGCGGGCCCTTCTTGTGCGTCGCGTCATTGAGCCCTTCGGCGACGAGGCAGTTGCGGAAGTGAATGTGCCGCGCCGGGGCGCCCGTCGGCGACTTATAGGTACTGGCCGAGAGATTTTCGTCCACGCTCCACGTCACCGAACATTGATCGACCCACACATCCACCGGCGCGCCGCTGGTCGTGATGCCATCCGGCTCCCAGCCACTCGTCTTCGCCTGCCCCGCATCGCCCGGCCGCACCGCGAGATGCTGCACGACGGTGCGATCCGCCTCGATGCTCAGCCCGCCCTTGATGAGCGTAATACCCGGCGCCGGTGCGGTCTGCCTGGCGACGATCAGTTCGGGCTCGTGGCTTTCAATCCCCTTTTGCTGCAGGTCGATGACACCGCCCACCTCAAAGACGACGATGCGCGGACCCTTCACTCGAAGCGCCGCGCGCAACGTTCCTTTGCCGTCGTTTTCCAGCGAAGTCACGCGCACTACTTGCGCGGCATCGAGGTTGAAGCCGGGATCGGGCACGACGGCCGATTGCCACTGCCATTGGGCAAAGGCGGAACAGACGACGAGTGAAGCGACGAGGAAGTGGAGGAGCGGTTTCACGGCAGTGGGAGAAAATTGAGCCACGCGCGCGGTCAGCGCTCCGGCCAGCGGAGGTGGCGATGCAGAAATTGAAAGGTGCCCACGCCGTTGATCGTGTGCGGGCCCTCAAACCACTCGATCTCGGCGCGGTCCTGAATGCCGAGCTTCGAGTAGCCCTTGAGCACCTTGCCCATTTCGTAGCCGACCCATTCGCTCGTGCCGACGCCGTCGTTGTGCCCGCGCTCGACCATGAAGGGGCGCGGCGCGATGAGCAGCGCCATCTCGGCGTAGTTGAAGGTGTGGCCGAGATCCCATTCGAAGATCTCGTATTCGTGGGTGAAGAGGTAGCTGCCGGAATATTCGACGGACGCGTTCTTCCGCACCCATTCGTTGAAGTCGCCCGAGCAGATCGAGAGGCAATAGCCCTCGACGACCGCCGGCGTGCGCATCGCCGTCTTACCGCCGTAGCTGAGTCCGTAGAATGCGATGCGCTCAGGATCGACAAGGGGCTGCGCGGCGAGCCAGCGCGTGATGACTTCGTGCTGCGCATTGAGGAAGGTAAAGAGCGACCAGCCGAGCGGCTGCGCCTTGCGCTGCAGGACGCGGAACTCGTCCTTGCCGCGATACGGATTGTGCGGCGCGAAGACGATAAACCCGCGGTCGGCGAGTCGCGCGGCGAAGGCTTTGTAGGGCGCGTAGGCTTTCGCGGTCTGGTCGTCGGTGATCGTGTCCATCGGCACGCCTTCGAGTCCATGCTGGCAGACGACGACCGGTCGGCGCTCGCCAGGTTTGAGATTCTTCGGCAGCAGCAGCACGCCCCACGCGAAGACATCGGGATGCACGTCGAGGATCACGTCGTAGGCCGTCCACTTTTCCTTCTCGAGCACCACGCGGCTACGTGCATTCGGCGGGAGAAAGTCCGTCGGCAGCTTGCCGATCACGTCTTCGTCGAAGCGGCGGCGCGCTTCCTTCTGCGCGGCATTCCATTCCTCGGGCTTGGTGAGCTTCGTCCAGAGATCGTGCGTATTGCGGACGAACTCGCACTTGCTCAGGACGTCCTGCGTGTGCGCTTCGAGTTCACGCACCGTGCGGGCCTGGCGTTCATCGCTCGCGGCTTCATCCCACGATGGATCGTGCAGCGGCTCTTGACCAGGCTGAAGATTCAAAATGCCGAGCGGCCGGAGGAACTGGCTCAGTGCCTCGTCTTCTTTGGAAAGAGTGATCGCCGCGTGCAACTCTTGTGCGCGCCTGACCTCCGCCTGCACGTCGGCGAGTGGCAGCGTCTGGATCATCCCCGGCGCGGCGATCGAGCGCCGGCCTTGCTCGGCAGGCGGCGGACTTTTGAATTCCACCACCGCCGCGTTTTCCACGATGAGCGGACGCGGCGCGATGAGCGCAGCGAGTTCCGCGTTTCCGAAATCGCGCTGATAGCCGAAGAGATTGCGATCGAGCGGCTCAGTCCAAGGCTGCTCGTGCGGGCCGAAGTATCCGCTGACCAGCGTCACATCGATGCGCGGATCGAGCGCCGCCGCCTGCAGCGCGATGCGCCCGCCCTCACAGAAGCCCGCGACTCCACACGGCGTTGCATCCGACACTCCGAGCATGTCGAGACCGCGCAGGATCTTCTGCACCTCGTAGCCGATGAGGGTGCGCCCGACCTCGAAGGCCTGACGATAAATCCACTCGCGATGCGGAAGATTCGTCCAGCGGTTGAGCAGCGGCGTGCCGGACCAGATGGTGCGCCGATCGACCAGCACCGGCACGAGCACGGTGCAGCCTTGCTCCGCGAGCCGGCGGGCGAATTGCGCACTCTCGGCGACGCCCGGCGTCATGCCTGCAAGTTGCTCCGGGGTCTGATCGGCATCCGGAATGGCGATGATCGTCGCCTTCGATTCCGCGAGCGGCTGCAGCAGCAAGCCCTCTCCCCACACTTTCTCGAAGATCGGCCAGCGGACCCGCAGCACACGATAGCCGGCCTCATGGCCTTCCACAGGCCGCGCGTCGAGCGGCGTCACGACCTCGATGCCCCCGCTCACCGTCGGGTCGCTCATCCCGAGCCGCTCGCGCAGAAGCTTTCGCATCGGCTCCGCATCCGCCGGTCCGCGCGCTTTCCACTTTGCCAGACGATCTGCCACTGCTTTCGCCGTCTCGCGATCAAGGTAGCGACCAATCCCCGCGACCATCTGCGCGGAAAGATCGCCCTCGACCGTGAGGGCAGCTGTGCTGGCGAGCGGCGGCGGCTCCGCATCTGCGAAGGAGACGCTCGCCGCCAGGACCAGCGCACCGAGCACGCTGACGCGCACCGGCCGACTTCCGACGCATTTGGCGGCGCTCATCTCGCCGTTCCGCTAGACCCCCAGCGACCAGCCTTTGCGATATTCGCGGTGGATGATCCGCGCGGCTTCCGGCGCGTTTTTCACCGCCATGTTTTTCGCGTCCCACTCGATCTTTTTGCCCACGCGATACGCGACGTTGCCGAGATGGTTCGCCTCGGTGAGCGCGCCGGCGTAGTCGAAGTTGCACGTCGTCGGACTGCCGTTTTTGCAGGCTTTGATCCACTCGGCGTGATGACCGATCGAGTCCGGGATGAAGGGCGCGGGGCGCGCAAAGTCTTTGAAGTCAGCCTCGGGCAGCAGCGTGTGTTTGCTGTAGTCGGAGAGCAACATGCCTTTGTCGCCAATGAAAAGGACGCCGTTCGCCCATTGCGGGATGCGGTTCTCGGTCCAGATCGCGGGTTTGTTCGCGCCCTGGTGCCATGTGAGTTTCACCGCGGGCATGTCGCCGCGCGCGGCGTAGTGGTAAGTGGCGGACATCGATGCGGGCGCGAGTTCCGGATGTGGTGGTGGCCCGCTGGCTTCGATCGTGTGCGGCGCGTCGAGCTTCAGCGCCCAGAAGGGCAGATCGTTCCAGTGACTGCCAAGGTCGCTCATCGTGCCGCTGCCAAAGTCCCACCAGCGATACCACTTCGGCCCCGGGAAATAGACTTCGTGAAAGGGGCGCTCCGGCGCCGGCCCGAGCCACAGATCCCAATTCACGCCGGCTGGAATCGGCGACGATCCGCTCGGCCGCTCGAGCGTAGAGACGATGTCCTTGTTCATCACCGCGTCCTCTTCGCTCTGCCGGCCCCAGGCGCGCGACACCCACACATGCGCCTCGCGCACCGGTCCGATCGCGCCGGACTGCACGAGCTCGACCACACGCCGGTAGTTCGTCCCCGCATGAATCTGCGTGCCCATCTGCGTCGCCACCTTCGCCGACCGCGCCGCCTCGGTGATCATGCGCGCCTCCCCGATCGAGTGCGTGAGCGGCTTCTCGCAATAGACGTGCTTGCCCATCTGCAACGCCGGCATCGTGGCAAAGGCGTGCACATGCTCCGGCGTGCTCACGACCACCGCGTCGATGTCGCGCGCTTCGTCGTAGAGTCTGCGGAAGTCGATCTACTTCCGCGCGCCGGGGTGTTTGTCCCCCGCCTTCGCGAGGTTGTTCTCATTCACGTCGCATAGCGCGACGATGTTCTCGCTGCTGATTGACGCGAGATTCGATCCGCCGCGTCCCCCGCAACCGATGATCGAGAGGTTCAGCTTTTCATTCGGCGACTTCGCGCGCAGCAGCGCCGGAAAGCCGAGAGCAGCAACGGAGGTCGTCTTGAGGAAAGTGCGGCGGGTCGTGTCCATGGGAGAGTGCAGAGTTGAACCGCGGGCACCGTGCGGCGTTAGTGCAAATGTCCACGCGTCGCGGTGATGTGTCCGGCGATGATGATTGACCAGCCCCGAGTCGCCCGATTTAAGTGTCCGGCTCTTTTTCCAATCCAAAAACCAACCACACCACTACAAATCACATGATCAAAATTGGCATCAACGGCTTCGGGAGAATTGGGCGCATGGTTTTCCGCGCTGCTGTGCAGAACTTTCCCAAAGACATCGAAGTCGTCGGCATCAACGACCTTCTGGAGCCCGATTATCTGGCCTACATGCTGAAGTACGATTCCGTGCATGGCCGCTTCAAGGGCGAGGTCTCCGTCGAGGGTTCCACGCTCGTTGTAAACGGAAAGAAGATCCGCCTCACGGCGGTGAAGGATCCTTCCACACTGAAGTGGGATGAAGTGGGCGCCGACGTGGTGGTCGAATCGACGGGGCTTTTCCTCGATGAAGCGACCGCCAGCGCGCACCTCAAGGCTGGCGCGAAGAAGGTCGTCCTTTCCGCTCCGTCGAAGGACTCCACACCGATGTTCGTTTATGGCGTGAACGACAAGACCTACGCCGGGCAGGCGATCATCTCGAACGCGAGCTGCACCACGAACTGTCTCGCCCCGCTGGCCAAGGTCATCCACGACGCCTTCGGTATTAAGCGTGGCCTGATGACCACCGTGCACGCCGCCACCGCCACGCAGAAGACTGTGGACGGCCCGAGCAACAAGGACTGGCGCGGCGGACGCGGCATCCTGGAGAACATCATCCCGTCCTCGACTGGCGCCGCCAAGGCCGTCGGCATGGTCATTCCCGAGCTGAACAAAAAACTCACCGGCATGGCCTTCCGCGTCCCGACTTCGGACGTCTCCGTGGTCGATCTCACGGCCGAGCTGAACAAGCCCGCGACCTTTGAGGAAATTAAAGCCGTCATCAAAGCGGCGGCGAACGGCCCGATGAAAGGCGTGCTTGGCTATACCGAGGACAAGGTCGTTTCCACGGACTTCGTCGGCGAGGCCATGACCTCCGTCTTCGACGCCGAAGCCAGCATCGCGCTCGACAGCACCTTCGTGAAACTCGTGTCCTGGTATGACAACGAGTGGGGCTATTCCAACAAAGTGTTGGAGATGGTCCGCGTCGTCTCGAAATAACTCTCTATTCCGTGGACGGAGCCTGCGGCTGACCCGCCGCAGTCTCATGCCTTGCAAAAACTTCTCTCTCTTTATGGCCAAGCTCTCTCTTCGCGACGTCGATGTCGCCGGCAAACGGGTCTTTGTGCGCGTCGATTTCAATGTCCCGCAGGACAAGAAAACCGGCGAGATCACCAACACCGCGCGCATCGCCGCGGCGCTGCCGACCATTCAGTACATCCTGGAAAAGGGTGGCTCGCTCGTGCTCGCCAGTCATCTCGGCCGGCCGGACGGCCAGCGCTCCGAGAAGCTGTCGCTGAAGGCAGTCTCCGAAAAGCTCGCGGGACTGCTCGGCAAGCCAGTGAAGTTCCTGAACGATTGCGTCGGCGCGGAAGTCGAAGCCGCGTGTGCCGCGCTGAAGCCCGGTGAAGTCGTGCTGCTGGAAAACTTGCGCTTCCACATCGAAGAAGAGGGCAAGGTGAAGCGCGAGGACGGCACCAAGGAAACCGCCGACCCCGCGAAGGTCGCCGCCTTCCGCGCGAGCCTCACGAAGCTCGGCGACGTCTATGTGAATGACGCCTTCGGCACCGCGCACCGCGCGCATTCGTCCGTCGTCGGTGTCGATCTTCCGATCAAGGCCGCCGGCTTCCTCATGCAGAAGGAACTCGAAGCCTTCGCCAAGGTCCTCGACAACCCCGCGCGTCCGCTGCTCGCCATCCTCGGCGGAGCGAAGATCGCGGACAAAATCCCGCTGATTAACAACCTGCTCGATAAGGCCAACGAGATCATCATCGGCGGCGGCATGGCCTTCACCTTCAAGAAGGTGCTCGAAGGCATGGAAATCGGGAACAGCCTCTTCGACGCGAAGGGTGCGGAGATCGCCAAGGAACTCTTCGACAAGGCCGCCGCGAAGGGCGTGAAGATTCATCTGCCGGTGGACTTCGTCTGCGCCGACAAATTTGCGCCCGACGCCAACACCAAGCCGGCGACGGACAAGGAAGGCATCCCCGCTGGCTGGGAAGGCCTGGACTCCGGTCCCGCCAGCCGCGCGCTTTTCGCCGAAGTCATCGGTCGTGCGAAGACCATCGTCTGGAACGGCCCTCCCGGCGTGTTCGAGTTCGACGCCTTCGCCGGCAGCACCAAGGCCAGGGCCGAAGCCATCGCCGCGGCGACCGCGGGCGGCGCGATCAGCGTGGTCGGCGGTGGCGACACCGCGACGGCCGCGAAGAAATTTGGCGTCATCGACCAGGTCACCCACGCCTCCACCGGCGGCGGCGCCTCGCTCGAATTGCTCGAAGGCAAAACCTTGCCCGGAGTCGCCGCACTCAACGAGAAGTAAGCAGAAAGAATTTAGACAGGATTCACAAGATTGGCAGGATTCACCGGATTCCGTGTGAATGCCCGACCGGCGAAATCCTGTAATTCCAAAAATCCTGTCAATCCTGTCTCAAATAGAAAAAAGCCATGCGCAAAAAAATCATCGCCGCGAATTGGAAGATGAACATGACCGTCGGGGAGGCGAAGAGCTTCCTCGAAAGCTTCCTGGTCGAGATCGGCGATGAGAAGCGCGTCGATATCGTCATCGTCCCGCCCTTTACCGCCCTGCCTGCGGTCTCCGAAATCCTCAACCAGGAAGCCACCGTCCGCCTCGGCGCGCAGAATATGTCCGCGGAGAAAGGCGGTGCCTTCACCGGCGAAATCAGCGCCGCGATGATCCGCGAATTTTTCACCCGCTATGTCGTCCTCGGCCACAGCGAGCGCCGCACGCTCTTCGGCGAGACCGACGAGATCGTGAACCAGAAGGCCAAGGCCGCGCTCGCCGCCACCCTCATCCCCATCGTCTGCATCGGCGAAACGCTCGTCGAACGCGACGCCGGTAGAGTCGAGCAGGTGCTCAAGACGCAGCTCACCGGCAGCCTCGCCGGCCTCACCGCCGAGGAACTCGCCGACACCGTCATCGCTTACGAACCCGTCTGGGCCATCGGCACCGGCCGCACCGCGACGCCCGAGCAGGCGCAGGAAGCCCATGCCTTCATCCGCAAGACGCTCGCCTCAATGAGCGACACTGCGACGGCGGATAAGGTGCGCATCCAATACGGCGGCAGCGTCAAACCCGGCAACACCGCTGAACTCATGGCGCAGCCCGACATCGACGGCGCGCTCGTCGGCGGTGCCGCGCTCGACCCCCGCGGCTTCGCAGAGATCGTAAAGCTGAGCGCTGCGAGCGGAGCGTAGAGCGAGTGTGGCGGCGGGCCGCTCGCCTTGGAGGGATGCGCTCCGTCGCGTCCCTGATCGAAGAGGTGGAGGCGGCGTGGAGCCCCCACCACCTCCGCCCGGAAGCGTGGGACATGACGGAGCATGTCCCTCCACGCGCCCAGCCAGCGAGTGGGCTAGAGCGGTTTAAGAAATGCCGTGGCCGCCGGCCAAATGATTGTAGCGCGTTTCTGTGAAACGCCATCCATGCCGTCTGATACCACTTCGTTATAGACAACGGAGTGAATAGCCCTATACCCGCGCCGTGCCCCGAGCCCGCCAACCGATCGACATCCACCGCCAAGCCGCGCAAGTCCTTGAGCGGGAGCGCAGCGAACGCACGCCTTGGAAGAGCCAGCGGCTCCAAGCCATCCGCCTGGCGCTGGAAGGCAAGGAGAGTTACCGCCGGATCGCCGAGATCGTGCGCTGCACCAACAGCACCCTCTGCCAATGGCTGGGGTGGTTCCGCACGGGCGGCGTGGAGGAACTCCTGCGGCACGTCAACGGGGCCAAGGGCGGCAAGACGCCGCGC
>JANNXQ010000206.1:0-10465 GCA_031409655.1 Chthoniobacteraceae bacterium
GCCACCGGCACCGTGGGGGTCGATCTGGACCTCCAGTGCGTCGCCTGCCTCGAGCGTTTTCACTTTCCCCTGGAGGTCTCCGATTTCGCCTGTCAGATCGATCTCACCAGTTCGGAGACGGTGGACTTGACAGACCCGGTGAGGGAAGACATTTTGCTCGCCCTTCCGCCCCATCCGCACTGCGACTGGAACGGCGAGAGAGTGTGCCAAGGCGCGACGATCCCTGCAAATCTGGGACCGACCGCCGACGAAACTCTCGAGTCGAAATCTGAAAAAGTGTGGGGTGCGCTCGACCAGCTTAAATTGAAATAACGATACCGATATGGGAGTTCCAAAACGCAAGATGTCCAAGATGCGGCTGCGCACGCGCAAAGCCGCCAATCGCTGGCACGCACCGAAGCTCAACAAGTGCGGCCAGTGCGGCAGCACCGTGCCCTCGCACATCGTCTGCCCGTCCTGCGGCTACTACAAGGGACGCCAGGTGCTGACGATCGAGACCTAGAACCGGCGGGGCCGGATCTTCGAAGCTCGGAGCCCGACGCTCGAAACCAAACACGACGAGCGTGAGATGAGGGGAAACGAGAGGATTGCGCTTCCGTCTCCCGGGCCTTTTTCCATGCATCTGAAGCTGTTGCGGATTTCGAGCTTCGAGTTGCGGATTTTCATCGGATGAGGATCGCGCTCGACGCCATGGGCCACGATGAGGGGCCGGCAAAATTGGTCGCCGGCGCCGCGCTTGCCCTCCACGATTTCCCGGACATCACCAAGCTCTTCCTCACCGGCGATACGCCGCAGCTCGAGGCGGAGTTAAAACGCATCCGTTGCAACGACGGGCGCGTCCACATCGTCCACTCGACCCAGGTCGTGGAGATGAGCGACAGCGCGCTCGATGCCGTGCGGCGCAAGAAAGACTCCTCGATTAGTCGCGCCGTGGAACTCGTCAAGAATGGCGACGCGGATGCGGTGGTCAGCGCCGGGCACACGGGTGCGGCGGTGGCCGCGAGCACTATCAAACTGCGCACGCTGCCGGGCATCGACCGGCCGGGGATTGCCGCGACCATGCCGACGCAGACGAATCTTTTCGTCCTCATCGACGCCGGCGCGAACACCGACCCGACGCCGCAGCAGATGCTGCAAAATGCGATCATGGGCGGCGTCTATTCGCGCCACGTTCTCGGATATCAAAATCCGCGCGTTGGACTGATGTCCATCGGCGCCGAAGACGAGAAGGGCAACGACTTCACCCGCGAGACCTTCGAGTTACTCAAAGCGAGCGGTCTGAATTTCCGGGGGAATATTGAAGGCCACGATCTTTTTGGCGATCCGGTGGAAGTCGTCGTCGCCGATGGCTTCACCGGCAACATCGTGCTGAAGACCAGTGAAGCACTCGCGCGTGCGATCTTCGCCTGGCTGAAGCACGAAATCTACAAGAGCCCGATCACCAAGCTCGGCGCACTCCTCGCCAAACCGGCCTTTCGCACGATCAAAAAGAAGACGAGTTCCGACGAATACGGGGGCATGCCGCTGCTCGGCGTGAACGGCACCTGCATCATCGCGCACGGCGGCAGTTCGCCGATCGCGGTGAAGAACGCCATCCGCATGGCCACGGAAGCGATCCGGCATGAGGTGAACCCGCACATCGTCGCGGCCATCCAAGCCGCGCTGCCGATCCGGGCCGCCGCGGAGCGCTAGTCCTCGCCTTTCATGACGCGGAGTTCGGCCTGGTGCCGACCGAGGATGGCGAGGGTGAGAAGGCCCACGCCTTCGCTGCTCTTCCGGCCCGAAAGCTCGACCGGCACTTCGCCCGTCTCGCCATTGGTGGACTCGAGCGGGACGGTGAGGAGCAGCGTGGTGTCCTTGGCAAAAAGCACGAGTTCTGGGCTGCCGGCGGCACTTTTCCGGGCACCGACGTAGAAAAGAAGCACCTTGGCTTCCTTGCCATCGTCGGAAACCGCCACCGTGCGCACCTTGTCCGAGGCGAGCGCCTTCACTCCCGCCACTAGGGTCAGCTTGCGCATCCAGAGCTGGCCGAGGGGCACGATCTCGGAACCCACGCTACTGATCGAAGCCGCACTCAATTTCCGATCCGGCATGAACAGAATCCCGGCGTCTCCATCGACTTTCAGCAAGCAGGGTTTTTCCACATCGGCATCGATCACGAGCGGTGCATCGGTCGGGGTGCCGAGGGTCGTTTTGAGTTTCAGCGCGATTTTTTGCGCGGCTTCGAGATCGGCGGTTTCCTGCGCGGAAGCGGCAACGGTGAAGGTGAGCGTGAGGGCGAGGAGGGAACAGAGCGGGTATTTCATATGGGAGATAACGGCAGATGGGGCGCTACGGTTACGGGTTAGCGGGTTTTTGCCGGGGCTCGACTTTCAGCATGTCCACGGTCGGCATGCCGCGCTCTTTTTTCAGCTTCGCAAATTCGGGCATTTGCTCGGGAGACATCTCCTTTTCCATTCCCGCGAGCATCCGGTCAAGGACCGGTGCGGTCTGCATCATGGTCTCGATGCGCAGTTGTTTCAGTTCGACGACGCCCCTGTCGAGGTGGGCCTGCACCGCCGTCTTCTGCTGCGGTGTGAGCTTGAGCCGGCGGTCGATGGTGCGCATCGCGCTCACATTCCACGCCTCGGGATTGCTCCGCTTGCGGACGATGGACTTGGCCCACTCGAAGCCGACGAAGCCGCCGGCGAGCCCGCTCGCGACGACGATGGCGAGCAGGAGCGAGGTGATTTTCCAGCGCGCCGTCATAGGAGCCAAAAAAGTTCCGGGATCGTATCCGCGACATCTGGAGCGAGCGCGTCGCCATCCGTGTCGAGCGTCACATGCATGGCGATGACCAGCGCCAGCGCAGTGGCGACTCCGCCGAGAACCCGCCACGCCAGACGCTGCCAGATCACCGCGAGCGGAAGTTCCCCACCCCCGCTGCGCCACTGCGCGACGACGCGGGTCGCAAAACCAAACGGCACGTCCTCCGATTCCGTGGCGTCCGCGCCACGCTGGGCGGCGGCCGCAAGTTTCCAACGACGATCAAACTCATTCATAAGCGATTTTCCTTTTTCAAATGCAGCGCGTGCTTGCGCAATTTTTCCCGCGCACGGAACGCGCGCACTTTCACTCGCGACGCCCCCCAGCCGGTGAGCGCGCAGATCTCGGCGACGGAGCGCTCCTCGAGATCGAGCAGCGCGATGACGAGCCGGTCCTCAGGGGCGAGCGCGTCGAGCAATTTACCGACAATCTCGCGCGCCCCCGCCACATCGCTCGGCGCAGCGGCCGGTTCTTCGCCGGTGAAAAATTCCACCCACGCGCGCTCCCCTTCCCCGAGATCCGCCCAACGCCACTCCGGCCTGCGCTTCTCGGCGCGCAGCGCGTCGAGACACGTGGTCACCGCGATCCGCGAGAGCCAGTGTTCGAAGGGCACGCCATCGCGTCCGCGGTATTGATCGAGACGAGTGAACATTTTCAAAAAAATCTCCTGCGCGAGATCCTCCTCGGCCACCCGACGCGTGCGGTGCGAGCGCACGATCTTGAGCACGAGCGGATGCAAGTGCTCGACGAGCGCCCGGGCCGAAGCGTCGTCGCCGCCACGCACGCGCTCGAGGCACGCGGGGACATCAAGGGCAGCAGGGAGCATCGGCACATGGCATCGTAGTGGAAACGCCGTGGACAGCGCGAAGGTTACGACCTTTGAGCGTGGCCAGAGTCCGTGGAGTCCGGGTAGCTTCCGGCGATGAGCGATCCCCTCGAAGCCGGCCTCGCCAAGGCGGGCCTTGCCACAGCCCAGCGCCACCTTTTCCTCTGCATCGGTCCCGACTGCTGCGACCCGCGGCAGGCCGAACTGCTTTGGGAGGTGGTCAAAAAACGCGTGCGCGAAACCGGCCTCGCCGCGATGCGCACGAAGGCCGCGTGCTTTCGCATCTGCACCGGCGGACCGTGGCTCGTGGTGTATCCCGACGGGGTCTGGTATGGCGGGGTGGATGCCGCGCGCTTTGAGCGGATCTTGCAGGAGCATTTGCTCGGCGGGACGCCGGTGCGGGAGTGGGTCGCGGCTCGATGCGCCTTCGCAGGTCCGTGTTCCCCCTCATAGCGATGCGCGCAGACTCGCGAGGCGCCGCGCGAGTTCCTGCCCTGGCAAAAAGGTCGTGCGCACCCCCCACCAGAGCCTGGCGATGCCCCGGGGAAGGATCAGCTTCGGGCGGAGGCGCACGACGATTTCGGGACGATCATACGCCGTGAGAAACGCCTGCGCATTGACCAGCCAGCGATCCGCGGCGATCCGTCCGACCATGTCTTGCAGGAAGACGAGCAGGTCGTCCGCATGGCGCTCCTCCGCGCTCAGGCTCGGGTGGTGCATGACTTCGAAGTCGATGATGCGCGCGCGGCCCTCGGCTGGATCGTAAACGAAATTGCCGAGATGCGGATCACCGTGCGACCACGCCCCGCCGGCTTCCGCGCACTGCCATTCGTGGGCCCGCCGGAGTTCGCGCGCCGCCGCCGCGACCATCGGCGGCTCCAAGGTTCCACCGTCGAGCGGCTCCGTCAGATTTATCCCCGGCACTTCATCCGCACCCACCGCGCGCGCGCCCTCGGCGAAAGCGCGAAATCGCTCGCCATGAAAATGCTGAAAGCACTCGACCTCCCACCGCTGCCACTGCGCGAGGTTGGTGAGCGCTTGGACGGGATTTCCGGCGAGGCGAAAGAAGCAATTCGCGCCGGCCAGGATGGGGCCGGCACTGAGGCGGCGGCGCTTGATCCAGACTGGCCGGCCAGCACGCGACTCCCGGGTGAGCGAGTTGATCTTGATGCGGTCCACGAGAGCACCGGCGACGGACAGGAGGCGAGTCATCGGCGGGCATGGTGCGCCGGCAGCGCCGCCCATCGCGAGCTTTCGCGGCGCAGCCGAATGCCCTTCCGCAAAGGGCGATTCTGGAATTTTTCAGTGGCTGGGCAGTTCCAATTGCCAAGCGCCGGGCTGCCCTGCTAGTCTCCCCGCCACTCTTGCATGCGCCCCGCTCTCAGAGTCTCCAGCTTATCGTGCGCGATCCTCGCCTTGCTCTACCCGAGCCACCCCGCCTTCGCTGAAGTCGCGAAGGCCGGAAGCCAAGGCACCTTCTTCCGCCACCAGCTCAGCCTTCGTTCGGCCACTGACGTGGACGCCGTGACGAGCTTGCGACCGCCGCTTTCCAAAGACAGCACGGCTCGCCGCAGCGAACCGGAAATCCGCCGCGCCATCCCCATCCCCACCCGTCCGACGCTCCCTCCACGCCCCCTTCCGGAAATGCCCCGGCGGCTGCCTTCCGGCTCCTTACTGGAGCTCGGTGTCCAGCCCACCTCATTCACGCCGTACGACCGATACATGACCGACGCCCGCGATGTCCTCGAGCAGGCGGGCGGGCTTTCGCCGACTCTCGCCGCCGCCTGCCGGTTCGTCGAAGTCGGACGCGGCTTCCGCTATGTCTCATGCGATCCCTATCGCCCGAACTTGCCGGAGGTGACGGCCCAGCGGCGCTCGGGCGACTGCAAATCGAAAGCCCTCTGGCTCTACAAACAGCTCAACGATCCCGGCGCCCTCTACGTGATCGGCAAGGCGGAGAAACGCGCCAAGACCAGCCACGCCTGGATCTACTGGCGCCATCAAAATCGCTGGTGGATCCTCGACCCGACCACGCGCACGGCGCCCATCGCCGTCTCCTCGGTGCCCGACGATCGCTACGTCCCCTACTACTCTTTCGGGCGTGACGGAGCCTACCGCCACAAGGCGACGCGCCTCTTCGGAGCGAAGGAAGAGACGCCTGCGGTGGCGCAGAAGCGGTTCCTTTTCTTCCCCGTCACCCGGTAGTGCGGAGACCGCTCGCGATCGCATTGATCGAGAGCAGCAGATCGGGGAGCAGCTTTTCCGCGGCCGGCTCGTCGCCCGATTTGCGCAGGGAACGCCAGCGGCGGAGTAGCGCGATTTCCTGAAAGTGCAGGACGCGCAGCGCCTCGGCGCGGATCTCGAGCGTCTTGTGCATCCGCGGACGGCGGGCGGACATGGAGCCACCCCGCATTTTCTCCAGCATCGTCCTGGTGAGCTCCCACTCGGTGAGGATGAGGCTGAGGATGCGATCGCGCAGCGCGGGATCCTCGACAAGATCGGCATAGGCTCGCATCAGCTCAGCGTCGGAACTGGCGATGCTCGATTCGATATTCGTGAGGACGTAGTGGAGGAAAGGCCAAGTGCGGGTGTGGTCGGCGAGCTGGGTGATCTCGTCTGGCGTGAGCGCCGCCAGCGCACTCCCGGCACCGAACCAGCCGGGGACATAAAAGCGCGCCTGACTCCAACTGAAGACCCACGGGATGGCGCGGAGATCCGCGAGGCTCGGCTGCCCCGTCCGCCGCGAGGGACGCGAGCCGATGCGCGCATTTTCCAAAGCATCGATGGGCGTGGCTTGCCGGTAAAATTCGAGGAAACCTTCCGCATCGATGAGCGTGCGGTAAGCAGAGCGGCTGGCCGCGCTGACCTTTTCCAGGAGCGGCGAGAGCGGGTGCGGGGCCGCTTCGCCGCGGGTGTGCCGGAGCGTGGTGGCGGCGACGCCGGCGGCGAGGAGTTCGAGATTGTAGGTCGCGGTGACGGCGTTGCCGAATTTCTGCGCGATGGTCTCGCCCTGTTCGGTGAGCTTCACGTCGCCGCCGAGCGAGCCGAGCGGCAGCGCATCGAGGAAACGATGCGTCGGCCCGGCACCTCGGCTGACCGTGCCGCCGCGGCCATGGAAGAAGCGAATCTCGACGCCCATCTCGCGGCCGACGAGCGCGAGTTCACGTTGGGCCTTTTGCAGGCACCACTGGCTCGCCACGATACCCGCGTCCTTGTTGCTGTCGCTGTAGCCGACCATCACTTCCTGCACGAGTGGCAGCTTATCGCGCCCCCAATTCCAGCCGACAAACTCCAGCGAGCGGCGGGTCATGGGCTGCTCGAGAAACCGCCGGAGGATCTCCGGCGCAGCCTCGAGATCGTCGCCCGTTTCAAAAAGCGGGACGACCGGCAGGATGCACGCGAAACCTTCCGGCAGCATCCGCGTGAGCCCTGCTTCCCGCGCCAGCACATAGACCACGAGCAGATCGGAAAGACGGCGCGTCATGCTCACGATCAGTGCGCCGAGTCCATCCGCGCCGCAGCGCTCGAGGTGCGCGGCGAGCACCCGGTAGCAGCCGAGCACCGCATCCGCCTCGGCTCCGGCAGTGGCGCTCGGATGCAGGAACGGGCGCGGCGACTGCAACTCGCGCTCGAGGAAACGCAGGCGCTCCGCTTCACTCCAGTCCTCCCACTGGCTGCCGTCGAGACCAGCAGCCGTCATGAGTTGGCCGAGCGCGCGGGCGTGGAAGACGGAATTCTGCCGCACATCAAGGCGGGCCAGATGAAAGCCGAAGACCTGCACTGCGCGCAGCACGGGCCGCACATCGGAATCCGCGAGTCGATGCGCGCCGATCTCGCACAGTGAATCGTAGAGGGCGCGCAGGTCGGCATTGAGTTCCTCGGCGAATTGGTAGCGCCCGGCGCCTTCGCGCAACTGCGCCACGGAATGCAACGGCAACTCCACCGGCAGCCGCGCGAGCATCAGTTCCACGCACTGGCGCCATGGCTCATCGTGGTTCGTGGAAAGGATCGCGCGTCCCGTTTCAACGAGCGAATCCGTGAGTCGCGTGCGCAGCGCGAGCAGTGCCGCTGGCGGGGTTTGCATGCAGGCGGAGAGGCTCAGCTTCGGCGCGAGCGCCTCGAGTTCCCGGCGCAAGACGACGAGGGCATTGGCGCGGAAACGTTCAAGATTTTCCGCCGTGACGTCGGCGGTAACGCCGGGATGTCCATCGCGATCGCCACCGACCCAGGTGCCAAAGCGAACGAGCGGCAGGCGCGCGGGATCACGCACCAGCGCGGGATCGAAGCCGGCCGCCGTCCAGGCGTGGCGGAGCCGGTCGTCGAGCTCCGGGAGCACCGCGGGGAAAACGTCGCGCAGGTAGTGCAGCACGTTGCGGCGCTCGTCGGTGAGGGTCGGCTTTTCGAGCAGGATTTCGCCAGTGCGCCAGAGACGCTCCAGGGCGGACTTGGTTTTCTCGCGGATCGAGGCCTCGTCCGACGGGGAGCTATCGCCACGTTCCCGCGCAGCGAGCAATTGATAGAGCACGCGGTGCTGATCGAGCACGGCGAGGCGCTTGGCCTCCGTCGGGTGCGCGGTGAGCACCGGCTCGACCCGCACTTTTCCGAGCGCGGCGGCGATGGCGTCGGCAGCGATCCCGGATTTCTTCAAGCGCTCAATCTGATCGCCCCAGAGCCCGCGCTCGGCCGTCAGACCTTCGCTCGTTTCCCGGAGCGCGCGCATCGCGGCGGCGGCGTTTTCCTCGACCATGTTGAGGAGTTGAAACGCGACGGAGTAAACGAGCCCGAGCTGGGGCGGGAGTTCTTCGGAATCCGCCGGGGCGGGTCGCCCCGACCAAGGCAAATGGCGGGCGAGTTCGTGGTGACCGAGTTCGGCGAGCACTTCACCGAGGCAGCCGATGAGAAAGCACAAGTCGCGATCGATTTTTTCAAATCCGATCGCCACGTAATCTGGCACGGTGTTTCCCTGCATCGTGTTCATAAAATTGACCCTGGACCTTCTTGTGGCCGAGCACCCCGGTGCGCGGCAAGCAAAAGCGCGGGCGGTTTGAAATTCCGGGGAGCACGGGCGAGACGCGGATGCTCCCCGGAACTCGCCGTCCGTCAGCGGGCTGCCGGAGGCGGACCTTCTTCGACGATCTCCAGCGTGGCTTTTTCTCCGTGCCGCGCAGCCGCCGCGTTCAGAAGATTGCGGATCGCGATGATCGTGAGCCCGTGTTTACCGATCACCTTGCCCACGTCACTCTGGCGGAGGCGCAGACGGAAGGTGATGCGCTTCCCGACCGCCGTGCGCACGAGCACCATCTCGTCGGGGTAATCGACGAGCTGCCGGAGCACAAAGACGAGAAATTCCTCCATGGCGCACATGGGTAAGAGTTTGCGTGCGCGGGGTCAACTCACTGGTGAAGCATTTCGCCTCCGAATGCGTTCGCCGTCGCCGCACAGATGTCCCGGTTGGTCCGTCGCGTCATTCTCCTCGCTTCATGCGCCGCGCCGATCGGGGTCCAGCTTCCATGGAGCAGCGTCGTGCTCCACTCCGCATCGGAGGTGATGCCGCTCACGTCGGCGGGCTGCGGGAAGGTGGCCACGAAGTTCGGGCCGTTGCGCTGCGGTTGCGGGATTTGGCCGGGGTTGCTGAGCGTCGGGTTTAGGCCAAAGGCATACTTGAGCAGATTCACTTTGCCGTCCTCTTTGTAGTCGTTGAGGTCGGCGCCGTTGCCGCTGTTCGCGATGCTGCCAAAGTAGATTTGCCCGTGGCGTCGCTCTTGGCGCTTCTGACCTGGCACTTCTTTACGTCAGGCAATTTCGCGCTCTTGCCCAAATCGCGGGCTTGGTTCATCCTTCGCTCATGACAACGCCACTGAAAATCGTCGTCGAAAAGCACGCCGATGGCTACGTCGCGTATCCTCTCGGCCTTGCGCGTGGCGTGGTCGTCGGACAGGGCGATACCTACGAGGCGGCTTTGGCCGATGTGCGTTCCGCACTGGCCTTCCACATCGAGACCTTCGGTGCGGCGGCCCTGGCACCCGCAGAGGACGATCCGGTTCTGGAGGCTTTTGTCGCCGAGACCGCCGTTCCTGCTTGAGCCACTTCGCAGCAGTTCCACCGTGGCCAAGTTTCCCGTCGATGCTCCCTACGACCGCGTCCTGCGCGCGCTCCAGGCACTCGGATTCGAGGTCGTCCGGAGGGGCAATCACATTTCGCTCGCCCGCACTGCGCCTGACGGCACCCTCACCCCGATGACGCTGCCAGGACACCGAACCATCAAAGGTTCGACGCTGCGGACAGCACTGACTCAGAGCGGCATTGCGCGCGACGACTTTATCCGGGCTTACGACGAAGCGTAGGGCGAGCGCGCCGGCAGGCCACTCGCCTTGGAGGGACGTACTCCGTCAAGTCCCTCCAAGGCGCCCAGCCAGCGAGTAGGCGTTAGCGCCACACTCGCTCTCTGCCGGCCTGTGGGTTCGGGTCCGTCACCTTCAGCCGCAGGAAGAGCTTTGGCGCGGGGCCGATGGGGATGTTATACCACTTCGTTATAAACAACGGAGTTTATAGCCCTATACCCGCGCCATGCCCCGAGCCCGCCAACCGATCGACATTTACCGCCAAGCCGCGCAAGTCCTTGAGCGGGAGTGCAGCGAACGCACGCCTTGGAAGAGGCAGCGGCTCCAAGCCATCCGCCTGGCGCTGGAGGGTAAGGAGAGTTACCGCCGGATCGCCGAGATCGTGCGCTGCACCAACAGCACCCTCTGCCAATGGCTGGGGTGGTTCCGCACGGGCGGCGTGGAGGAACTCCTGCGGCACGTCAACGGGGCCAAGGGCGGCAAGACGCCGCGC
>JANNXQ010000207.1:0-1905 GCA_031409655.1 Chthoniobacteraceae bacterium
TGAAGGGACAAAATGAGATAGCCCGGGGCAAGCAGCGCGCAGCCCCGGGATCAGGCGCAGCCCGTCCGCCGCGCTGAAAGTGCGGGATGGGGCGGGTGGCACGGGACGTCTCATTTTACCGGCCCCATCGCGCCCCTACAGGGCGCCAGATACCGGACTCATCCTAAAAAGGAAAATGGCGGACTGGCCATGCCGCTGCAAATGACGCAGGTTCAACGCCATGGAAGCTCCGGCGGCCTCGATTTCGGCTCACCCTGCGGGTGAGAGCCAAACTCTCCGTCATTTCCCTTCCGGCAGCTGGCCGGTGGACACGCCCGGCGGGCGCTTTCACGCCGAATGGGACGACCAGGCCCCCGTCACCCGCGAAGGCCAGCTGATCTTCTTCTTCCAGTTCCTCCACGCCGGCGGACGCTGGGAAGAGTTCCTGCGCGGCTGCCCGCTTCATTACACCGGCAACCGCGGCAGCGGTGCCGGCAACGTCATGGGCACCGCGTTGCTCAGCATCCTGTGCGGCCACTGGCGCTATGCCCACATCAACGCCGTGCGCGGCGACGGTATCAACCCCGGTCTGCTCGGCATGAAGGCCGCGGTCAGCGAGGACGCGGTGCGCCTCGGCATCGGCCGGATCGAGGAGAAAGCCGGCCTCGGCTGGCTTGCCGACCAGATCCTCGGCAGCATCTCCCCCGCGCTGGGTCTGCCGTGGATCCTCGACATCGACGTCACCGTCAAGCCGCTCTACGGCCACCAGCAGGGCGCGCAGATCGGCTACAACCCGCAAAAGCCCGGTCGCCCGAGCCACGTCTATCACAGTTACTTCGTGGCCAACCTCCGCATCAGCCTCGGAGTGGAGGTGCGCCCCGGCAACGAACACGCCGCCGCCAAGGGCCTGCCCGGCCTGTGGCAGACTTTGGAAAAACTCCCCCGCCACCAGTGGCCGACCTTTTCCCGCGGCGACTGCGGCTACGGCAGCGAGACCACGATGTTAGAGCATGAGGAGCGCGGCTTGCCCTATCTCTTCAAGCTCCGGCACACCGCCAAGGTCAAGGACCTCGTCCTTCGCATGATGCGCCAAGGTACCGCCTGGCAAGACTGCGGCGACGGCTGGCAGGCGCTCGAAACCACCCTGAAACTCAGCGGCTGGAGCAAGGAGCGGCGGGTCATCCTCGTGCGCGAAACTCCGGCCACCGCCCCTGTCAGGGAACCCGGCAAAGCCCGTCGCGGGAAAGATCGCCAAAGCCGCCTGCCCCATGCCACCGGAGAAGGCTGGGAGTCATGCGCTACCCCTTGGAGCGGCAAGATTGCCGTGCTCGTCACCTCGCTTGATGCGCAAGCCTTTCCCGCCACCGTCATCCCCAAACACTACCGTGACCGGGCGGACGCGGAGAACTGCTTCGACGAGCTCAAGAACCAATGGGGTTGGAACGGCTACACGTCGCGCCGCCTGGCCTCCAGCAGCCTCATGGCCAACTTCATCGCCCTGGTCTACAACTGGTGGGCCCTCTACCTGCGCTTCTACGACGCGGAACACCACCGCGAAGCCATCCGCACGCGGCCGATGCTCATGTCCGGAGTCGGGCGGCAGGTCCAGAGCGGGGGCCAGCGCACCGTCAAGGTCAGCGTCCTGCACGAAAAGGGCGACCTCATCGCCCAAGCCGTCACGCGGATCAGCAACGAGTTGCGCCACATCCGGGCCATCACGGAGCGATGGACCGTGGAGCAACGCTGGACGCTGCTTCTGACCCGGTTGCTGCGCCGTTGGCTGGGCGGAAAGTGGCTGCCCGGTCTTCCGGACGATGCCGAACTGTTGCTCAGCGGATGATCAACGGACCGGTCTGCCAGCTTCCCCAGTCAGTGCCGAACACTTCGATTCGAGGTGCCCAATCATCGCGCCCATTTTCCCTTTTT
>JANNXQ010000208.1:0-49850 GCA_031409655.1 Chthoniobacteraceae bacterium
CCGGCGCTCGGTGGATGGCGCGCTCCGTCGCGCCATGACAAACGCTCGCCGAAGGCCCATCTTCGCAGGGTGGCGCTGCGCGCGGATGTTCTCATGACGCGACGGAACGCGCCATCCACCGCGGGCCGGGAGGTTTTTCAACAGCCTGCTAAAAGATCCAGGCCCGTCCGTCCTCGTCACACCGTCGCCGCCACTTTGTCGGAAGATGCGATTTGAAGCCGATCGAAATTCAGCCACCCTGCGCGCGTGCCAGCCCACCCCCTCACGCCTCCCGACCAGAGCGGCTTCATGGAGTGCTACCGCGGCCGCCAGGGCGCGCTTCATCACCTCGCCTACATGCGCATGTCCAAGGTCCTGCTCGCGCTCGATCTCTGCCGCCGGGCCGGGATCACCCTCTCGGGCAAAGACGTCTTCGACTACGGCTTCGGCGCCGGCACCTTCTTCCGCCACTGCCCCCGCGCTAGCCGCCTCTTCGGCGTCGAGATGGATGCGGAAAATGTCGCCGCCGTCCGCGCCATGCTCACTGGGCGCGGACAGACCGCCGATCTCCAGACCATCGATATCGCCCACTGGTCCCAGCATCCCCTGCTGGCGCGAAAGTATCACGTCATCCTCTGCAGCCACGTCCTCGAACATCTGCCCGAGCCCGCCGCCTTCCTCACCCGCCTGCGCGAATGCCTGCACCCCGGCGGCGCCTTCATCGGCCTCGTCCCCATCAATGAACGCGTCCTGGACCCCCACCACGTCCAGCCCCTCGACGAAGCAAAAATCCGCGCCCTCGCCACCGCCGCCGGCCTGCGCGTCACTGACTACGTCGAAGCCGACCCCTGGCTCTACTGGCTCCAACCCATCTGGACCTCCGAGACCGGCCTGCGGCACAAAGTAGCGCAAGCCCTGAGCTTCGGCCTTGGCCTCCTCGCCACCACCCTCGGCCCCCGACTCTGGTCCACCGCAGGCCACCTCGCCCGCCCCCTCACCCTCGGAAAGTTCACCCAAGCCGCCTTTATCCTCACGTGCTAATATGCCGGAACGATGCAGTGGGCATCGATGGTCGAAAGTGTGGGAGCCCCGCTGGAGTGGCGTCACAACTCCTCATGCCAATCTCAAACAACAAGGAGCCCCCGGGGTAGCGCGGGGCGCGCAACCTCGAGCTGGAGGATGGAACGGCGTTGGTGTTCGCGGCGGAGAGAAATTCCGTTCGGAGGTCGCGGCGCTCGGGGCGAAGGAAGCAGGCGGAAGAGTGAAGGATGAGGCGTCCCGCTCGCAGTTTCGGTCGTCCCGCTCGCGAGAGGCGGCGTTTTGGTCGCAGGGCGGGGCGTTCGCTTCGCAGGATGGGGCGTTCCCGTCGCATGTTCGGCCGCTCCTGTCGCGGAATTGCGGATCGGCGACGCCGGGCTGCGGAAGATGCCCGCCGGGCGCGACGGTCTTACTTGCCGCCGCTGCCCACGGCGCGCACCCAGGGCCGATGCTGTAGTCGGTGCGGTCATTTAAGGCGCCGGGTGAGGCGATCATGGGAATGTGACTTGAGCGGAGGAAGCGGATCAACGAGTCTCCGCGGCTTACCAACCTTGCCCTTTTGAAAGTCGCCCTAGCTCAACTTGATACCACCGTCGGCGACCTCGCTGGGAATGAGGGGAAGATCCTCGCGGCGTATCGGCGGGCGGTGGAGGCGGGGGTGGAGTTGGCGGTCTTTCCGGAGCTGGCGATCACGGGGTATCCGCCGCGGGATCTTTTGCACAAGTCGCGCTTCATCCCGGATAATCTCGCGGTGCTGGAGCGGCTCGCGACGGCGACGGGGGAGGTGGGGATGCTGGTCGGTTACGTGGGGCTGAATGAAACGCGGCCCGGTCGGGAGGCGACGAACTCGGTGGCGCTGCTGCAGCGCGGAAGGGTCGTCGCGGTGCGCTCGAAGTCGCTGCTGCCGACTTACGATGTCTTTGACGAAGATCGTTACTTTGAACCGGCGCAGGAAAATGCGGTGGTGGAATTCAACGGACGCAAGATCGGGGTGACCGTCTGTGAGGACGTGTGGAATGATGAGGAGTTTTGGCAGGACCGGCGCTATCGGCGGAATCCGGCGCGGGAACTCGTGGCAGCGGGCGCGGAGATTCTCTTCAATGTCTCGGCGTCGCCGTGGCAGCTCGGGAAAGATCAGACGCGGCAGCGGATGCTCGCGAGTCTCGTGGGCCGGGTGCGGGTGCCTTTCGTGTACTGCAATCTCGTGGGCGGGAATGATGAGCTGATCTTTGACGGCGCGAGCCTGGTGTATAACGGCGCCGGGCAGCTCATCGCGGAGGGGGCCATGTGCCGGGAAGATTTTCTGGTCGTGGATACCGAGGCCACGCAGCCGATCGCGCCCGCGGTGCTCGTGGAGGAGGAGAAGCTCTATCGGGCGCTGGTGCTCGGGCTGCGCGATTACATGCACAAGTGCGGCTTTCGCTCGGCAGTGCTCGGGGTGAGTGGCGGGATCGATTCGGCACTCACGGCCGTGATCGCGGTCGAGGCGCTGGGCCGGGAAAATGTGCGCGGCATCTCGCTGCCCTCGCAGTATTCCTCGGAAGGCAGCCTCAATGACGCGCGCCTCCTCGCGGAAAATCTGGGCATCCAATACGACGTGGTCGCGATCCAGCCGATGTTTGAATCGGCGAAGATACAGTTGCGCCCGATCTTTGCGGGCAAGGCCGAGGATACCGCGGAGGAAAATATCCAGGCGCGGCTGCGCGGCGTGACGCTCATGGCGATGTCGAATAAGTTTGGCTCGCTGCTCCTGACCACGGGTAACAAGAGCGAACTGGCGGTCGGCTACTGCACGCTCTACGGCGACATGTGCGGCGGGCTCGCGGTGATCAGCGACGTGCCGAAGACGACCGTCTATCGGCTCTCGGAGTGGATCAATCGCGAGCAGGAGATCATCCCGCGCAACACCATCACGAAGCCGCCATCCGCGGAGCTGCGGCCGGATCAGACGGATCAGGATTCGCTGCCGCCTTACGACGTGCTCGACGCGATTCTCGAGCAATATGTGGTCGAGGGAAAATCGCGCGCGGAGATCGAGAAGGCGGGCTTTGATCGTCCGACGGTGGACCGCATCGTGCGCCTCATCGACCTGAATGAATACAAGCGCCGCCAGGCCGCACCGGGGATCAAGGTCACGAGCAAAGCCTTCGGCGTCGGCCGCCGGATGCCGATCGCGCAGCGGTATCGGGATGCCTCGTAGGACGCGGACGGACGAGGGATGCGCATCGTCACCCGCCGTTTACGCATCCGTCATCCATCTGCCACTCGGATTTCGTTTCTCTCTGGCACTCTCATGAAAACCCTCCAATCCGCCTCCGTCTGTGGTCTCGGCAAACTCGGCGCGTGTATCGCCGCCACGCTCGCCGTACGCGGCTTCGATGTCATCGGCGTCGATATCGACCCCGAGAAAGTCCGCAAACTCAACGCCGGCGAAGCGCCGGTCGATGAGCCGCTGCTCGCGGAGACGGTCGCAGAAGGAAAGGCGCGGCTGCGCGCCACGGCTGATCACCGCGAGGTCGTCGGCACGGATGTAACCTTCTTCATCCCGCCGTCGCCGAGTCTGCCGGATGGGAGCTTTGCCACGGAGTATCTGCTGCGCGCGATGCAGCCGGTGGCTGCGGCGGTGAAGGCGGCGGGGAAAAAGGGGCACCTCTTCGTCTGTAGTTCGACGACCACTCCCGGCGCCATGGATTCGGTGCTCATTCCGATGCTGGAGAAGGAGACCGGCGGGAAGTGCGGCGTGGATTTTGGGGTCTGCTACAATCCGGAATTCATCGCCTTGGGTGATGTGATCAATGGGCTGCTCGATCCCGATCTCGTGCTCATCGGCGAGTCCGATCCAGCCAGCGGCGCAGCGCTCGAGGCGCTCTACCGGCGCTACAATCGCAACCAACCGCGCATCGCCCGGATGTCGCTCATCAGCGCGGAGCTGACGAAGATTTCGCTGAACAGCTACATCACGATGAAGATCAGCTTCACGAACCAGCTCCGGATGATCGCCGGGCAGTTCGAGCAGGCGAGCATCCACGACATCCTCGCGGCGATCGGCAGCGACTCACGCATCGGCTCGAAGTATCTCAAGCCCGGCCTGAGCTTCGGCGGGCCGTGCTTTCCGCGCGACAATCGCCTGCTCGCCTATACCGCCCGGCAGGTGGGTCTGGAGGCGCCGATGGCCGAGGCGACGGACCGCGTGAACGAACTCACCAAGGAGAGTCTTTTCCAGGAGGCTCAGGCGCTCGTGGCGAAAGGCGAGACCGTCGCCATCTTCGGCGTCTCCTACAAACCCAACACTTACATCGTCGAAGAATCCGCGGGCCTTTTCCTCGCGCAGCAACTCAAGCGCAGTGGCCGGCGCGTGCTCATCCACGACGGCGCGGCGTTGCCGGCAAACAGTCCCGCGCTGCATGAGTTTGAAATGCTCGCCGACCCTGCGGCGCTTGATGGGGTGAAGCTCGTGGTGGTGTGCTGTCCGTGGCCGCAGTATCGGAAACTGCAGTTCCCAGCGGGCGTGCGCGTGCTGGATTACTGGGGCGTGACGGCAGGCTGACGCGAGTTCACTCCTCCCTCACCGCCTCCGCCACGGGCGCGAGACTCGCTCGCCAGGCGGGATACCAGGCCGCGAGCAAGGTTGCCGGGACGATCCAGAGTGGCGTGGCGAGGAGCGTCGGCCAGGGCAGGCGCAGATCGATGGTCCAGCCGAAGAAGGCAGGATTCACGACGAACGTGAGGACCAGCGCGAGGAGCAGGCCCGCGCCAAGACCGAGGGCGGTGGCCAGCAAGCCGATCATCCCCGACTCCGCCATGAAGAGCGCGCGGATCTGGCCACGCGAAGCACCGATCGCCCGGAGCATCCCGATCTCGCGGGCGCGCTCCGCGACGAGCGTCGTGACGGAGAGAAAGATCCCGGCGATCGCCACGATGATGGCCACGGTGCGCAGGATGTAAGTGACCGCGAAGGTTTGATCGAAGATCACGAAGATGCGCTCCCGCAGGCTGCGATTCGAGTAGATGAGATATTCCCCGGCTCTGCTGAATTGCGACCGAAAGCCCTCGGCCAGCGCTTCCGACGCCACGCCCGGTTGGAGATAGACGGCGAGCGAGAAGATGCGCGGGTCGTCCCAAAACCGCGCGTAACTGCCCCGCTCCATGAGCATCACGCCCTGATCGCGGGTGAAGTCGGAATAGACACCCGCGATCTCAAATGCCACCGGTCCACGCGGCGTCACGATGCGCACGGACTCTCCCGCCTGCACTCCGTAACGCCGGGCAAAGGGCTCCGAGACCGCGATGCAACCCTCGCGGAAGACGCGCTCCATTTTCCCCGCATCGTCGCCGCCGATGAAGGTGAGATTGCCGCGATAGGTGCCTTTCACGATCGCCAGCAAGGCGGGCTGCGGCGGGCGCCCGTCCACCGCGACGTTCACATTTTGCTCGCGGAAGGTGTCCACCGACCGGACCTCGGGCCGGGCTTCGAGCCATGCGGTCACTTCCGGCGGAATCTCTGCTCCGAGGCCGATGGTTTCATTGGAGGCGGGGGCGATGAAAAGATCCGCGACGATGCCGCGCTCGATCCACGCATTCACGCTACTGCGGAAGGAGAAGATCATGACGACCAGGGCGACCATCATGGCGATGGCCGCGGAGAGCGCGGCGACGGTGATCGCATTGCGCTGCACGGAGCGGCGGAGATTCTGCCCGGCGAGGCGGACGAGAATGCCCGCACTCGCAAAGCGGCTCGCGACCGCACCGCCGAGGGCCGTGAGCGCCGGCGCGAAGAGCGCCGCGCCCGCCAGCACGAAGAACGCGGCGAGGAAGCCCAGCCAAGCCGGACCGCGCTGCAAGGCGGCCCACGAAGCCACTCCCGCCAGCACCAGACCCACCCAGCCGAGCCAGCCCCAGCGCCGCGCCTTCGCCCTTTCGGGTTCCAGGAGCGCGCCGAGACTGAGTGCGCCGACCGGGTTCACGCGGGCCGCCGCACTGGCCGGAATCCAAGCGCCGATCAGGACGGAGCCGATGCCGAAGATCGCGGCGGTGAGAAATTGCGCGGGATGCAGGTAGCTGCGGTCGATGCTCAGCAGGACGTAGAGCGAGGTGATCGTCTGCTCGACCGCGCCGGTGAGCACCCGCGCCAACGCGACGCCGCCGACGGCACCCAGGACGATGCCGAGCACGCCGAAGACGCACGCTTCGCCGAGAAAAAGACAGCGCACCTCGAACTGCGTGACGCCGAGCGCGCGGAGGATGCCGATCTCCACGCGCCGCCGGGCCACGGAGGCGGCGATGGTATTGTAGATGAGGAAGACGCCGACGAGCAGCGAGACCATGCTCAGGGCGCTGAGATTGAGCTGAAAGGCGGAGAGCATCGTCTGCACTTGCGCGCTGCGCTGGCGGGGCGGGGCGACGAGCACGTCAGGTGGGAGCAGCGTTTGCAGTTGCTCGGCGACGGCGGCCGCGCGCGTGGGTTCTTCGAGGAGAAAAAGCAGGGAGGATAGTCGGCCCGCGCGGCCGAAGAGTTCCTGCGCCCAGCCGAGGTCCATGACGGCGAAGCGCTCCTGCGCCGCGGCAGGCGATTCGCTCGACGGAATCAGCGCGAGCACGCGCGCCTGCTGGACCGTGCCATTCCCGAGCACCCGCAGACTGCTGCCGACCCCGAGCCCGTACTTGCGCGCAAATTCCTCGCCGACCGCCAGCCCGCCTGGCTGCCCGAGCCAGTCCTCCATCGCGAGCCGCTCCTCTTTTCCGCGCAGCTCAAAGGTGCGGAAGGCCTCACCGGTGAAGATGTCCAGGCCGAGGACGCGAAGATACTCTCCGGGAAAATCCGGCAAGGTAACGACGCCTTCCACCGTGGCGGTCATCGCCCGCACACCCGGCTGCTTCAGGAGCTTTGGCCAAAGCGTTTCATCAATCTCCCCACGCACTTCGAGATGCGCCCGCCCGGCCACGAGATCCACACTTGCCGCGAAGGATCGCGTGGCGCTGTGATTGGCGATCTGGATCGCGAGATAAACCGCGATGCCCAGCGCGACGCTGAGCACATTCAGCAGCGCCAGCAGCCGGTGCCGCCGCAGGTGCCGCACGACGTGCCAGAGGAAGATCCGCCAAAACTGGCTGCGCCCGCGCAGCGGGGCAGTGATTTCAGGCGAGGCGTCTCTCATGGCGCGCAGCGTCTCCCGACTCCGCCCGCGTGTCCATCAAGGCGTCTTCAAGGAGTCGGGGCGCCCTCGCCCCATAATCTCCTCGGGGCGAGGGCGCCCCTGCTCCTTGGCTGGCCGGCGTCACGCGCGATGGGCGCGGCGGACGAGCAAGGCCTGCCATTTCTCGATGAGTCGCAGCAAACCGCCATCGAGCGAGAGCGCGCGCACTTCCGCCAGGGTGAACCAGCGGAGCGCATGGCTCTCGTCGCTCACGACCGGCTCGGCGCCTTCCGGAGCGATGAGCACGAAGCGGATGTCGTAGTGAAAATGCGGCGGCTCACCGCGTTTCGGATTCTCGGGGATCGCGTGAATATCGACGTCAAAGGGTCGGCGCGACGTGGTGATGAGCCCCGTGATGCCGGACTCTTCCTCCGCCTCTCGCAGCGCCACGCGGAGCACCTCCTCATCGCCATCGCAGTGCCCGCCAAATTGCAGCCAACGATCGAGAAACTTATGGTGATGGAGCAAAGCACGTGACCCATCCGCGCTGACCACCAGCGCACTGCCGGTGAAGTGCCCGGGAAAACAGGTGCGCAAAAAGCAGTCCGGCTTTGCCTCCAGCAGGGTGAGCATCCGATCGCGATGCGTGGCCTCATCGGCCCCGGCGGCGAGATCGAGCGCGGCGAGTTGCTGGCGGAGTTCGGAGCGGGTGTTCATGGATCGTGACGGGCGGACCCTACCGACGCCGACCCCCGGAGCGCAATGCACTGAACTTCTTGAAGGTCACCGCCACTCGGGCGATGATCCTCCAGGTTTTACCGCAGGAAAAACTCCCCTGCCACCCCACGCCCTATGGAACAGCTCGTCACCATCGCCACCTTCAACACGAAGGAACCTGCCGAACAACTCGCCACTCGCCTGCGCGAACTCGGCTATCACTCCGAGGTCCACGACGAATCGAATGAACAGAAGTGGAAGCTCTTTAACCTCACGCCGCGGGCGCATCTGCGACTCCGGGTGCATTCCAGCGAGGAAGATCGCGCGCTCGCCTTACTTCAGGAATGGCAGAGCGACCCGGCGATGACTGCTGCGGTGCATTGCCCCGAGTGCAGTTCCTCGCGCATCGAGTTCCCGCAATTTTCCCGCAAGACTCTCATCGGTGCGCTCCCCTCGGCGCTCGCCGCCGCGGGCGTCATCGATCAAAGCTATTTCTGCGAAGCGTGTAACTTCACCTGGCCAGGGGAGGAGCCCGACCCCGCGCCGGAACTCGACCGGCTGAACTGGCCGAAGCGGTAGGCCGCGCGGAGTTACTTTTTCGCGAAGCGGCTGGCCCAGAGGAAGGTGGGGTGCTCGACCTGAAAGGTGCGGCGCTCGGCAGGGACGGCGAGGGTGTAAATGGAGTAAGTCAGCTTCTTCGGAAAATAGACGCCGGCGAAGAGGCGGCGCACGCGGTGTTGCAAGACCCAAAGGGGGGCGAGGCGCTGGGCCCAGCGGGGGGCGGTCTCGCGGAGGCGGACCTGCTCGGCGATGGCGTGTGGCTGGGTGATGAGATTGTCGCCGGTATCGGTGAAGGCGGCGAGGAAGCGGCGCAGGACGGCGGTGCGGGCGCGCTTGCGGAGGAGATCGAGCACCCAGGCGGAGTCGCCATTCGCCCGGTAGCTGGGGTCAAAGTAGAGCCCGTGCTGCTCGATGAAGCGGCGGCGGTAGAAGGTGGCGGCGGTGAGGATGCCGAGGGTGCAAATCTGCGTGTGCAAGCGGGTGGGCCGGACGACGGGCCGGCTGCAAAGATAGGCGCCCCTTTCATCGACGACCACGGAATCGCCGAAGAGCACATCCACCTTGGGATGCGCGGTGAAAAAGCGGTCCACCTCGGCGAGGGTGCCGGGGAGGTATTGCTCATCGCAATTCAGGTAGGCGCAGATCTCGCCGGTGGCGCGGCGGAGGCCGCGGTTCACCGCGTCGTACATGCCGGCGTCCTTTTCAGAGATGAAGGAAAAGGAGCCGGGCGGGCGCACGCGTTTCCACTGCTCGGCCCAGGCCTCCATCTCCGGCCCGGAGCCGGCGTCCTGCACGAGGTGCTCGAGGGTCACGCCGGTCTGATCGGCGATCGAGGCCGCGCAAAGCTGGAGCCAGGCGGGTTGGCGGAAGCTCGGGGTGACGATGGAAAAGCGCGGGGCCATGCGGACGCCCACCCTGCGCAAGCGTCCCGGCCGGGGCAAGGCGCTCCTCCTTCCCGCTTCCCATCACCCGGCGGCCCTGCTACCCATCCCGGCCCCTTTCCACTTCTTCATGAGCGTCGCACTTGTCACCGGTTCCGCAGGCCTCATCGGGTCAGAGACCTGTCAGCGTTTTCACGCGGAGGGCCTGGGGATCGCCGGGATCGACAATGACCTGCGGGCGCGCTTTTTCGGCCCAGAGGCTTCGACTTCGACAACCCGCGCGCGACTCGAGGGGGAGCTGAAGAATTACACCCATGCGGCGATCGATATCCGCGATGCGGAAGCGGTGCGCGGGGTCTTTGCGCGCTACGGCTCGGCGATCAAGGTCGTGGTGCATACGGCGGCCCAGCCTTCGCACGACTGGGCGGCGCGGGAGCCGCACACGGACTTCGGCGTCAATGCGGTGGGCACGCTCAACGTCCTGGAAGCCACGCGCGAGTGCTGTCCGGAGGCCGTCTTCATCTTCACGAGCACCAACAAGGTCTATGGCGACACGCCGAATCGCCTGCCGCTGCTCGAACAGGAGAAACGCTGGGAGATCGATCCGGCGCACGCCTTCCGCGAAGGGATCGACGAGACCATGTCGATCGACCAGACGAAACACAGCCTCTTCGGCGCCTCGAAGGTCGCGGCGGATGTGCTCGTGCAGGAGTACGGACGTTACTTTGGCCTCAAGACGGCGTGCTTCCGGGGCGGCTGTCTCACCGGGCCCGCTCATGCGGGCACGGAGTTGCATGGCTTCCTCGCTTACCTGATGAAATGCACGGTGAGCGGCAAGCCTTACCGGGTCTTTGGTTACAAGGGGAAACAAGTGCGGGATAACATTCACAGCCACGATCTGGTGGAAGCTTTCTGGCAGTTCTTTCAAGCGCCGCGCGTGGGGGAAGTCTATAACATGGGTGGGAGCCGCCACTCGAATTGCTCGATGCTGGAAGCCATCGACATCTGCGAGGCGATCAGTGGTCGGAAGCTGGACTGGACCTATGTGGAAGATAATCGCATCGGCGATCATATCTGGTGGGTGAGCGATGTGCGTCGCTTTGAAGGGCATTATCCGGGCTGGAAGTACCGTTACGGCTTGCCAGAAATCCTCGGGGAGATCCATGACGCCTGCACCGCCTAACCCGCCGATCGCAGCCGCGCTGAAACTGCTGACCATCGTCATCCCGGCGCGCGATGAGGAAGGCTGCATCGCCTCGACGGTGCAGCACTTGCACGTGGAGTTGAAGTTGCGCGGGGTGCCGCACGAGATCGTGGTCGTGGACGACGGCAGTTCGGATCGCACCTGGGAAATCCTCCAGGAAGAGGCAAAGCGGATGCCGGAGTTGCTGCCGGTGAAGAACGAAGGCTTGCATGGCTTCGGTCGGGCGATCGTCTGCGGCATGGAGGGGATGCGCGGCGATGCCGTGACGATCATGATGGCCGATGAGTCGGACGACTGCCGGGATGTCGTCCGTTACTGGGAGAAACTCAACGAAGGCTACGACTGCGTCTTCGGGAGCCGCTTTATGAAAGGCGGAGGCGTGATCGATTACCCGCCGGTCAAGCTCTCCATCAACCGGATGGCGAACTGGTTTCTGCGGATGCTCTTCCAGGTAAAATTGAACGACACCACCAACGCCTTCAAAGCCTACCGCAAGACGGTGATCGACGGTTGCCGTCCCCTGATCGCCCCACACTTCAATCTGACCGTCGAGTTACCGCTCAAAGCCATCGTGCGCGGGTACTCGTGGACCGTGATCCCGATCACCTGGCGCAACCGCCGCCACGGCGAGGCCAAGCTCAAGATCAAGGAGATGGGCAGCCGCTACCTCTTCATCTGCCTGTATGTGTGGCTGGAAAAATACTTCAGCCGCGGGGATTACAAGAAGGCCGAATAACGGCCGCGCACCGCGGGGATCGGACGTGCCGCCTCCGATTTTTGTCAGATTCGCGCCGATGGGAGGCAAGCGGCACGTCCCGCTCTCTACGCGCCCACCCACATTCCGCTCGCTTCCGAGGAACCCATCGTGCGCCATTGTATCAGCACTGTTACAATCCATCCCTTGCCAATGAAGGCCGCAGACAATAGAATTTTTTTTCAACTCATCCCCCTACTCAACGAACCTCCCATGGAAAAACTGCACCTTCTTTTCCTGACGTGCGCTCTAACCCTCCTCGGTTCGCACGCCAGCGCGCAGACTGTGAACATCGTCGCCACCGATGCCGCCATCGCAGAGACCTACCCTGGCCAGGCCCCCAATCCCGGCAACATCCGAGTCACTCGCACCGGGAGCACGGCCACCGCACTCACCGTCTGGGTGAAAGTGAGCGGCATCGCCCTGCAGAACGCCGACTACCGATTTGCGAGCACCATCGGCACCTTCGTTGTCATCCCGGCCGGGAGTGCGCAGTTGAATATTCCCATCACTCCGATCGACGACTGGACTGTGGAAGGCGCTGAGACCCTCCGCGTGGAACTCGATGACGAAACCTCCTCCGGCACGCCCACGCCCTACACGCTCGGCATTGACGATCGGGTCGATTTCGTGATCACCGACAATGAGAACGCAGCCATCCCACCGCCCGCGATCGTCACCGTCTCGGTGCTCGATGGCGGAGGCTGGGAAACTCCGCAAGGCACGGACCCCGCCATCTTCGTCGTCTCGCGCACAAATGATCTGATCAGCGCGATCGATGTTGCCTTCACCATCGGCGGCACGGCCACGGGCGGATCGGACTACACGGTGCCGCCGCTCACGGTCACGATTCCTGCCGGAGCGGCTTCCGCCAATGTGGTCATCCCGGTGCTCGACGATCCGCACGTCGAAGCTGCCGAAACCGTCACCCTCACGCTCACGCCGCACCCGAATACCGTGATGCCGCCGCCTCCGGGCACCTACGTGCTCGGCGCCGTCATTGGTGCGACCGTCAATATCTTCAGTGAAGACGTGCCGCCACCGCCGACGGTCACCCTCACGTCGCCGGTGAATGGGGAAAGCCACACGCTTCCCGCTGTCTCGCCGCACACCATCACGGTAAATTTCACCGCCTCCGACGTGAATGGCCACATCACCAACTACCGGGTGTACGACGGCGCGCGACTGGTGACGAATCAGGCGATCACCTACCCGACCACGCCAGCACCCGGCACGCCCTTTTCCGGCTCCGCCACCATCCCCAACAGCTTTGGCGGAGTGCATCCCATCCGCGTCATAGTCACGGACAACAGCGGACTGAACGTGGCTTCGGCGATTGCCTCCGTCACCGTCACCTACATCTATCCGATCATGACGGTGACCACGTTGGACAACGACGCCGCGGAGGTCGCCGCCGATCAGCCGCAGAATGCCGCCGTCTTTTCCATCACCGTCGATACGCCGATGCCGGTGGACCAATACGTCCTCTACCGTCTCACCAGCCCCGGACCCGCCATCGACTTCGCGCTGCCCTCAAACTACAGCCTGACGAACTGGCCGATGGGCATCTTCGCCGGGCCGACGGACTACGGCTGGGCGCTCTTCCCCGCTGGCAGCACGCGCGTGGACATCGTCGTCGCGCCCGTGGACGATCTGCATCTGGAAGGCGACGAGACGCTCACCATGGAGATCTCCTACCCGTTTGTCATCGATGAGCGGACCTTTGAAGGCATCGTGCAATTCACGGAAGGCGGCTTCCACTCGGACCCGAATGCCATCCCCGTGCGCAATTTCCAATACGACCTCGGCACCATGCGCACCGTCACCGCCACCATCCACGACAACGACACCGTCCCGGCGCCTTTCTCCATCGTCACCCTCACCACCTCGGACACCGACGCGCAGGAGACCGCCCCGAGCGAGACGCCGAATCCCGGCTCCTTTCGCATCACGCGCGATGGTCCGACCACTACGCCACTCACGGTAAATTTCGCGATCACCACTCCGCCGCGGCCCACGAACATCACCTCCCAAGTCGCCCCTGCCGGGAATGGTGTGGACTACACCGCGATCGGGCTCTCCGCCACCATCCCCGTGGGTGCGAGCAGTGTCGATGTCGTCATCGCGCCGATCTACGACCTCCGCTCCGAGCCGAATGAAGTCGTCCAGATTTCCCTGCGACCGCCGAGCGTTCCGCTGCCGGATCCCGCCAGCTACATGTTCGGCACCATTACCACTGCGAGCCTCGTCATCCGCGATGCGACTCTGCCCGCCGGCACGCCGATCATCCGCATCGCCGCCACCGACGCGGCAGCCTTCGAATCGACCGCGCCCAGCCGTGCCGCCGCCTTCACCGTGTATCGTGTGGGCGACCTTACAAATCCGCTCACCGTCAACTACACCATTGGCGGCACCGCCACGAATGGCGTGGACTACGGCGCCCTCCCCACCTTCGTCACCATCCCCGCCACCGCCGATCGTGCCACGATTCTCGTGAACCCGATCGACGACCTTTTCGACGACGACTTTGAAAGCGTCTCACTCACGCTGCAAACCCCGCCGCTCAATGTGGAACCGCCTGCCTACGCACTTGCCGCCACGAGCGCCACGCAGGCCGCAGCCGGCGCCACCATCCGCGACTACTACGTCGCGCCGCTCAATCGCTTCCAGCGCGCCTTGCGCATCCGGTTCCCAGGTCGTTACGCCGCCATCCCACGCCCGCACGACCCGCTGCCACCGCCACCGAATCTCGCCGGTTGGATTGTCGAAGCCTCCACGAACCTCGCCAATTGGGAGCCGATCGGCACCGTCGATACCAGCGAAGAGGCAGACGAATTCGTGGACCTGAACGCCGGTGATTTCCCCACACGCTTTTACCGTTTCGTTCCGATCCTCACGCCCCCTGCGCCCTGATTTGCGCCGACCATGAAGGCTGACACAATGCGCATCAAAGGACAGGTCAATGATCGGGAAAGATCGCTTTTGCCGCGTTAGGCGGGAAGCAGACGGTCCCTGGCCCTCGGGACTCTCAATCCGCTGAAAGTGACGGGAGTGGCATTCCTAACCCTAAAAACGGCGCCGGATCGCCGCAAAAGAACGCAAAGGCAGAAACTTGAAAAACACGAGTCACTAACCCGAAGGGGGAGCGTCCGCCCCGCCGCGTTTCCGATCCAGTTCCCAGTCTCTGCGCCCTTTGCGTTCCTTGGCGGCAAATCTCATCGTCGAATCTAGGCTAACGGGCACTTATCCGAACCGGCAGGCGGCGGCACCGGAGTTAGGTGGGTGGAACTCGCCCTTACGAGCGGTTTACCACCGAGTTACTCCCGGAGACCATTTCGTCGTGGATCCACTGGTAAGTCTTCTCCATGCCAGCGCGCAGTTTGGTGCTCGGCTCCCAGCCGAAGACCTTATTGATCAGCGTATTGTCGGAGTTTCGACCGTTGACGCCTTTTGGGGCACTTAGGTTGTAGTTCCGCTGGAGCTTCACGCCGGCAATGGCTTCGACGATATCGACGAGCTGATTGATGGAGACGAGTTCGCTGCTGCCGATATTGATCGGCTCGACGAAGTCGCTGTTCAGCAGCATCTGCGTCCCTTTCACGCAATCGTCGATGTACATAAAGCTGCGGGTCTGCGTGCCGGCACCCCAGATCTCGATCTCGTGTTTCCCGCTCAGTTTCGCGGCGATGACTTTGCGGCAGACCGCGGCGGGAGCTTTCTCCCGGCCGCCGTCGTAGGTGCCGTGCGGGCCGTACACATTGTGGTAGCGGGCGATGCGCGTTTGCACGCCGAAGTCTTCGCGAAAGTGCCGGCACATGCGCTCGCTGAAGAGCTTCTCCCAGCCGTAGCCATCCTCGGGCATGGCGGGATAGGCGTCTTCCTCCTTGAGCGCGGTCACATTCGGATCGGTCTGCTTGTCGCCGTTGTAGGCGCAGGCGCTGGAGGAAAAAAAGTAACGTGCGATGCCGTGCTTCTTCGCAACGAGGAGCAGGTGGGTATTGATGAGCACGGTGATCATGCAGAGCGCCTTGTTCAGCTCGATGAAACCCATGCCGCCCATGTCCGCGGCGAGGTTGTAAACGGTATCGCAGCCTTGCATCGCCGTCTCGCAGGCGTCGAGGTGCTCGAGATTGAGCGAGAGATTTTCGACGTCGTCGAATCGCTGATACCACTCGCCGAGCGGCTTTTTGTCCACGGCCCGGAGATTGGTGTGACCTTGACGACGAAGATCAGCGATGAGGTGACCGCCGATGAAACCACCGGCGCCGCAGACGAGGATACGATTCATGAAGGGAGGGGTGCTAGTTTGGAAAAGAAGCGGTCACTCTCCACAGGCGCGCGCGGCCTTCAAGCCCGGAGTGGGTGACGAATGGGCAGCTACGGATTTTTTCGCAGCCCGAGGAGTTGCAGAGCGACGCGCCAGACGAAGAGGGGGTTGTTCACCAGGTAGCGGCGGCCGAGGCGGCGGGGCTCGGTGCAGAGGCGGTAGAACCATTCGAGACCGGAGCGTTGCATCCAGACGGGGGCCTGCTTCACGCGGCCGGAGTGGAAGTCGAAGGCGGCGCCAACGCCGGCCATGAGGGTCACGTCGAGCTTGGGCAAATATTCGGCCATGAAGCGCTCCTGCTTCGGGGTGCTGAGGCCGATCCACATCAGGTCGGGCTTGGTCTCGCGAACTTGTGCGGTGAGGATGGCTTCCTCGTCGGTGTTCAGGGGACGAAAGGGCGGGGTGTAGGTGCCGACGATTTGCACGCCGGGAAAGCGCGCCTCGAGCTTCGCCTTCAGCTCCTCGGCCACGCCGGGCGCGCCGCCGTAGAAGAAGTGGCGGAAAGGAACGGACTGGGTCGCCGCAAACATGGCCAGCATCAGATCCGGCCCATAGACGCGCCCCACGGTCGGTCGTACATAGTGCCGGCCCAGCCAGACCAGGGGCATGCCGTCCGTCGTATTCAGGAAGGATGCGTTTAAGATGCACCGGAAGTTTTCATCCGACTGCGCCTCGGTGACGCCATGCACGCCGGTCACGCAAATGTAACCTTTCCGCCGCTCCCGCGCCGCCGCGAGGATCGCTTCGACGGCGATGCAGAGATCCATGGCACTGACCGATACTCCGAGGACGTTGAAACGCGGGATCTCTGGGGGCATCAGAGCGGTGGGCGGCTTTTGTCGGTTTTCATTCGGAACTCGTCATTACGGTGCGGCGGCGGCTTTTTGAACCTCGAAGTTTGCCCCCGTCCGATTTGCCACTACAATCCGGCCCATGCCTCCCGAAAAGCCGCTCGCCGCGCCACCGATGACCCCCGGTGAAGCGGGCTCGCGCTTGCTCCGCTGGGGCCGGGAGCAACCAGCGCAGGCCGCGCTGCTGGCCGCTTGCCTGGCGACTTTCGCCTACTTCTACTTCTTCCATCACGTCTGGGTGCTGGGCACGCAGAGCACGGCGTGGTGGGCCTACATGGCTTGGAACTTCGCCGGCGGCGAACAATTCCACGGACACTTTCCCTTCTTCGTCTCGCTCTACCTCGTCTGGTTCCATCGCCGGGAGATCGCGGAAGCTCCGAAGTCCAGTTCCTGGTGGGGACTGGTCCTCGTTGGTTTCGCGATCCTGCTTTTCGTGGCGGGAGCACGCTGTCTGCAACCGCGTCTGGCGCTCCTGGCCATGCCCATCCTTTTCTATGGCGCCACCCTCTTTCTCTGGGGCCGGCACGTCGCCCGGATCGTCCTTTTTCCCTGCGCCTTTCTCCTGTTCATGATCCCGGTGGCCGCGCTCCAGCAGGCCACCTTCAAGCTGCAATTCGTGATTACGGCTTCCATCGAGGCCATGTCCCGCTTGGTCGGGGTGAGCATCCAATCCATCGGCACCACACTCACGGCCCGCGATGGCAGCTTTAACTTTGAGATCGCGGAAGGCTGCAGCGGGGTGCGTTCGCTCGCGGCCATGAGCATGCTCACGGCGGTCTATGTGCATCTCACGCAGGATACGTTTTGGAAAAAAGCGGTGATCTTCGGTGCTTCCCTCATCTTCGCGATCGTCGGAAATATCGGCCGCCTCTTCACGGTCATCCTCTTCGCGCGGTTCATCAGTCCGGAGATTGGCGGCGGCATTTATCACGACTACTCCGGCTTCGTCTTCTTCCCGATCGCGCTGCTCGCGATGACCGGCTTTGCCCGTCTCGTGAATCTCAACTGGCGCAAGGCCGGGGCAGCCGCGTTGCAACGCGAAGCTCCGCTGATCGTGGAACCCGAAGCTTCGCCCACCGCGGCGGAAGCCAAACCTGGCACCAAGCCATCGCCCATTTCCTATGACTACTAGCCGCCTGGCCATCCTGCTCGCGGTCCTGCTCGGCGGCCTGAGCACGGTCTTCCTCCTGCCGAGCCGGATTCGCACTCAGCCTCTGGGCATCGAGCTCGAGTTGCCAAAGATGGTCGGTGGAATGTGGTACGGTCGCGATCAGGAGATCGGGATCCGCGAGCAGGAGGTGCTCGGCCACGACACGGAATTTGCCCGCAAGCTCTACTCGAACGCCCGCGGCGACGAGATCCTCACCTCCATCGTACTCGCGGGGCAGGACATGAATACCAGCATTCACCGGCCTGAGTGGTGTCTCCCGGCGCAGGGCTGGACGATTGCGGGATCGGGCAAGTCCACCGTCCCGCTCCGCGATCGCGGCCCCCTGACGATGACGCGCCTGTTTAGCATTCGCGTCCCGCAGGACAAGGACAGCCAGAAACCTCTCACCGACGTGGAGGGCCAGCCGCTCGTCGTGCGGAACATCAACTACTACTGGTTCGTGGGCTACAACTGCATCACCGCCTCGCATCTCAATCGCAACATCATCGACATCACTGACCGCCTCACCGAGGGCTACAATCAACGCTGGGCCTTCGTGACCGTGGCCGCGACCGTCACCAGGAATCTGCGGTCGGGCGGGATCGATGAAGCGGCGACGGATGCGATGCTCCAGGATTTCATCCTGAAGCTCGCGCCGATGATCCACAAGGACACGGTGCGCTTCCGGTAGGACGGGCCTTCCGATGCACGCGCGGCGCGTGCCTTTGCTCCCGACATTCTGCACAAGATCGCACCCCCCTGCGGGTTGTCCCGGTGCTTCCATTTCCCCCGCCCCATGCTCCCGCGCCTCGCCCTTCTTTTCCTCATTCCCTGCTCCGCCTGCGCCGCGCTCCGCTCGGGCTTTGCGGAACGCGACATCACTCCCGAGGTCGGGATGGAAGTGCCGGGCGGCTACGGGAAGTCTTTTTCAAAACGCCTCCACGATCCGTGCAAGGCGCGCGCCGCGGTCTTTGACGATGGGAAAAAGGCGGTCGCGCTCGTGGGGCTCGATGCGCTCGTCGTTCCGCGAGCGCTCGTCGTCGAGGCTCGCGCTCTCATTGAAAAACGCTGTGGCATCGCCCCGAACGCCGTGCTCATCGGGGCGTCGCATTCGCACTCTTCGGGACCAGTCGGGATGGTGCTGCCGGGCGAATACGATCACGCGTCAGAACTCGTGAAGGATCTGGCGTACAACAAATCCTCGGCCGCAAATCCCGCGTATCTCGCGAAGGTGCGCGAGGCCATCGTGGATGCCGTGGTGGCGGCGCATGAAGGACGCGGGGAAGTCACGGCGGGCTTCGGGGTCGGGCACGAAGATCAGGTCGCCTTCAATCGGCGCATCCGGATGAAGAACGGGCTCGCGGCTTCGCATCCCGGCAAAGGCAATCCGAACAACGTGGACTTTGCCGGCCCGGTGGATCCGCAGGTCGGCATGATCGGCGTGTGGAATCCCGAAGGCAAGCTGCTCGGCTGCGTGGTGAATTTCGCCTGCCATGCCACGACGAGCGGGCCGTGGATTTCGGCAAACTGGATCTACTATATGGAGCGCGTGATTCCGGGCTTTTACCCAGAAGCGAAAGTCGTCTTCCTGCAAGGCACCTGCGGCGACGTGACGCAGGTGAACAATCTCGACCCACACACGAATCCCGAGATCGACGCTTGGGCGCAATTTGTCGGTGGCCGCGTCGGCGCGGAGGCGTTGAAGGTGTTGCTCGGGATGTCACAGACGCGCGTGGCCGAGGTGCCCGTGGAGGTGCGGACGAAGCTCTGGACGATCCCGCGCCGCGCGCCCGTGCCGGAGCGGCTGAAGGCGGCGCTGGAGCTCGTGCAGAAAGACCCGAAGGACGCCGGACCCGATTGGGTGTGGGCGAAGGAAACGGTGCTGCTCGATGCGCTGCTCGCGAAGACGCCGCGCGTCGAAGTGGAGGGTCAGGCGATCCAGATCGGACCCGTCGTCTGCCTCGCGAGTCCGGCGGAGTATTTCTGCCAGTACGGCCTCGATTGGAAAAAGGGCAGCGGCTTTCCGATCACCTTTCCCGTGGAGTTGGCGAATGGCTGCGTCGGCTACGTCCCGACGCTCGAAGCCTTTGATCTGAAAACCGGGGGCGGCTACGAAACTCGGCTCAGCAGCTACAGCAATCTGGAGATCACCGCCGGCGACCAAATCCGCGACGTGGGCCTGGAACTCGCGCGCCAACTCACTTCCGTGCCCCTCCCGCAGCGCCCGCTCGCCGCGCCCACCAAAGGCGACGGCTGGCTCTACGGCAACCAACCTCCCCAACGCGAATGATCACTTCTTCAGCCCCGAAGGGGCTCCACAAGGCCCATTCGGGACGGAAGAGATGGCTCTCGTGGACTGCATCCATTTCCGCGACCGCATCCATCGCATCGGCACAGCTCGCGCCCGATGCCGCGCTGAAATCCTTTCAACTCGCCGACGATTTGCGCGTCGAACTCGTCGCCGCCGAGCCGCTCGTGGAGTCCCCGTGCGCGCTGGCCTTCGATGAAAAGGGCCGCCTCTTCGTCGCCGAAAATCGCGGCTACCCGCGCACCGCCGAGCCACCGCAGGGCCGCATCGCCTTGCTCACAGACACCGATGGCGACGGGCGCATGGACCAGCGCACGACTTTCGCCGAGGGCTTCGCTTACCCGAATGGCGTGCTGCCGTGGGACGGCGGCGTCATCGTCACCGCCGCACCAGACGTACTCTTTCTGAAAGACACCGACGGCGATGGCCGCGCGGACGAGCGCCGGGTGCTGCTCACTGGCTTTGATACAGCGAAGAGCACCCAGCTCCGCGTGAACAAACCGATGCTCGGCCCGGATGGCTGGATCGTTCTGGCTGCCGGACTATCCGGCGGTACGATCACCTCGCCGGAGCACCCGGAAAAGCCCTCACTCAAGATGACGGGCGACGTGCGCTGGAATCCGCAGACCGGCGACTTCGAGGGCGTGGACGGCAAGTCGCAGTTCGGCCAATCCTTCGACGACTTCGGACGGCGCTTCATCTGCATGAACCGGCTGCCCGTGCAGCATGTGGTGCTGGCGTCGCGATGGCTCGCGCGCAATCCGCGGCTGGCCTTCAGCGAGACCGTGCAGGACTGCAATGAGCGCGGCGTGAGGACGACGATGAAGGGCGGCGGCGACGGTGTGCGCCTTTTCCCCACGAGCCGCAACATCACCACCGCGGATTCGCACGCTGGCTCCTTCAGCGCGGCCTGTGCCATCACCATCTGGCGGGGCGGCGCGCTGCCGGATCGGTACGACGGCGCGGCTCTCTCGTGCGATCCGACGGGCAATCTCGTCCACGCCGACAAACTCGTGCCGCGTGGTGCCACCTTCTCGGCGGAGCCGCTGCTGGAAAAGCGCGAGCTGCTCTCGTCGAGCGACGATTGGTGCCGGCCCGTCTTTCTCGCCAGCGGCCCGGATGGCGCGCTCTACGTGGCCGACATGTATCGCAACAGCATCGAGCACCCGGATTATATGCCCGAGGAAGTGCGCAAACACGCGGACACCGAGAGCGGCAAGAACATGGGGCGCATCTGGCGCATCAAGGCTGCGACGCCGCGCCCGCAGCCAGCACCGGAAACTTTTCGTGACGAATTCGCACCGATCCTGAAGTCCGCCACCGATCCCGAGGGCGCCGCAAAACTCGCCGACGACCCGAGCGCCCGAGTCCGTTTTTGCACCGCGCTGGTGCTCGGTGATCTGCGATCTGCCTCCGCGACCGAAGCCCTGGCAAAGATCGCCGCACGCGACGCCGAGGATCGCTGGACGCGCGCTGCCGTGCTCAGTGGCATCGCTGGACGGGAGGCGGATTTCCTGGGCGCGGTGTGGCCGCGATTGCAAGGGGGAAGTGAGGGCGAACTCGAATTGCTCGCGGGTGTCGGTCGCTCTTTCGCCGATCCCGCAGCCGCCCTCGCCGCCATCGAGAGTCTGTCCGGCGACCGCCCTGCGGAAATGGCCGCGCTGCTCACCGACGTGCGAAACGCGGAAAAGACCCCGCACTTCTCCAAGCTGATCGAGGCGGCCGTGCAATCCGCACCGGACCCCCACACCCCGCAGTCCGTGCGTCTGCTCTTCATCCGCCTGCTCGGACGCAGCACCTGGGAGCGCGCCTCCGCCCCTCTCCTCCAGACCGTCGCGACGGCGAGTGACGACACCCTCCACACCGCCGCGATCCGCGCCCTCACCACGCTGGATGCGAGCCGCGCGGCCACCGAGTTGCTCGACCAGGGCGCGTGGCGACACTACAGCCCCACGATCCGCGAAGCGCTCATCGGCGCACTGCTCGCCCGGCCCGCCAATGCGAGTGCCGTCCTCGCCGCCATCGACTCCGGCGGCCTGCCCGCCTCGGCCTTCACCGCACCGCGCCGCCTCTTTTTCTCGAAACACCCGGACGCCGCGATCCGCGATCGCGCCGCGAAAGTCTTCGCCGCGACCACGACGAGCCCGGCTGCGACTCAGGCCAAAGTGCAAGCCGCGCTCGCGCTCACCGCGAAGAGCCCGCACGGTCGCGAAATCTTCAAGCAAGCCTGCGTGACCTGCCACCGGCTGAATCAAGAGGGCGCAAATGTGGGCCCGGACCTTTTCGACATGCGCCGCCAGCCAAAGGAAAACATCGCCTTTCACATCATCTCACCCGACGCGGAGATCGCGCCCGCCTTCACGGCCTACTCCTGCGAAACCAAGGACGGACGGGGCCTCGCGGGCATCCTGACCTCCGAGACACCCACCAGCATCAGCATCCGCCAGCCCGGCGGGACTGAGGAGACGGTGCTCCGCGCCGACTTGAAGTCCCTGACCGCACTGCCCACTTCCCTGATGCCCCCTGGCCTCGATGCCGCGATGTCGCCGCAGGATTTTGCGGACCTCCTCGCCTATCTCAAAGGCGAGCAGTGATGCGACTTGGCTCCGGGGAGCCGGGCTGATTTCTTGCACACGGCTCGCCTGAGCCAATCCATCCCATGAGCAAAAAATACAACGTCGCCGTCATCGGCTATGGGTGGGCCGCCACCGCCCACATCGCCGCAATCAACGCCACCGCCCAAGCGCGAGTCACCGCGGTGTGGTCATCCCGGAAACTCGACGATGCCGAGCTCAGCGCCCGACACGGCTCGCCGATTAAAACTTACACCGACCTCGCCGCCATGCTCGCCAGCAGGGACGTGCAGATCGTGGATATCACGAGCTACCCGGACCAGCACTCAGCGCAATTCATCACCGCCGCGAAGGCCGGCAAACACATCATCATCGAGAAGCCGCTGGCCATCGAGTGGAGCGAGATCGTCGCGATGAAAAAGGCCGCGGCGGAAAGCGGCGCGAAAGTCTGTGTGTGCTTCGAGTGCCGCTGGTCGTCGCAATTTCTCACGACGAAAGCAACGATCGACGCGGGCCTCGTCGGCGCGCTGCACTATGGCGAAGTGGACTACTACCACGGCATCGGACCCTGGTACGGGCAGTATCGCTGGAACACGCAGAAGAAGCTCGGCGGCAGCGCGCTCCTGACCGCTGGCTGCCACGCGCTCGATGCGCTGCTGCTCTGCATGGGCAGCGAAGTCGAGGAAGTCACCAGCTACGCGTCGCAAAGCAGCCATCCCATCTTCACCGCCTACGAATATCAGACCTGCGCGACGACGATCCTCCGTTTCAAAAATGGCGCCGTAGGAAAATCCGCCGCCGTCGTCGATTGCTTCCAACCATACTATTTTCACACCCACCTCGTCGGCAGCGAAGGCTCAATCCTCGACAACAAATTCCACTCCCAAAAACTCGGCGGCCTGAACAAACACAACTGGTCGCAACTTTCCATGAAGATGCTCGATAGCGGCGACGTGAGCGACCACCCCTATCAGACGCAGTTCCAAGCCTTCTTCGACGCGCTCGACGCCGGCCAGGACATGCCGCTCACGAGCTTCGCCGATGCCTTCAATACGCACCGCGTCATCGCGGCGGCGGACAAGTCGGCCGCGGAACGCCGGGCCGTGAAACTCAGCGAGATCGTGTAACCGCCGGGCCTCCGAATACGGAACAAAGATGTTGCGAATACATATCCAGTATGTATTTTGTGCGCATGAAACTCACTTTAAACATTGATGACGACTTGTTGACCAGGGTCATGGAGACGACTGGCGCCAAGACCAAGACCGAAGCCATCCACGCCGCCTTGGCGGAGGTGGATAGGAGGAACAAATTGATTGCCTTATTGTCCGAAGGAGTGGGCGACATCGACTGGAAGAACGCCTTCGACGAAAAATCCTGGGCGGATCACAGCGAAACGTCCTTGGCGGCCGAAACTCCGGCGGCTCCCAAACCGCCTGCAGTCAAAAGGAAACCCACGAAATATGGTAGCAAGCCCAGTCCTGGTAGATAGCTGTTGGTACATCCAACATTTACGGATGCGGACGGATCCGATGGCCGAATTGACGACGATCGCGATGTCTCGCGATGTGGCCACTTGCGGCATCGTGCGTTGCGAAGTGGGCCGGGGCGTCAGGGAGCCCGCGCTCCTGAAGAAATTCGACGCGCGCTGGGATGTGATGCTCTACGTGCCGACGGACAACAAGCTGTGGGCGGAAGCGGAGGCGATGCTCTGGCAACTCGACCGCCGCGGCCTCAACCTGCCACTGACTGATGTCGTGATTGCCTGCTGCGCGAAGCGGATCGGCGCCGTCGTGCTGACCTATGACGCGCACTTCGATCTGATCCCCGGCATCCGCTCTACAGATCGCATCCTCTGACGATGCCGAGCGCCCTCGCCATCGCCGCGCATCCGGACGATATCGAGTTCGTCATGGCAGGAACCCTCTTGCAACTTCACGCCGTGGGCTGGGACATCCACTATCTCAACGTCTCCACCGGCGACCTGGGCAGCACCGAGATGTCCGCCGCCCAGACGGCCCGCACGCGGCGGGCGGAAGCGCAGCGCGCGGCGAAGATGCTTGGCGCAAAGTGGCACGCGCCGTTTTGCGACGACCTCCTCATCTTCTACGGCGAAGCGAACCTCCGGCGCATCTGCGCCGTGGTGCGGGAAGCGCGACCGACCGTCGTGCTCACCCATGCGCTGGAGGATTACATGGAAGATCACATGAACGTCGCCCGGCTTGCTGTCACCGCGACCTTCTCACGCGGCATCCCGAATTTCCGCTCAACACCCTCTCGCAAGCCGACGCTCGATCCGGTGACCATCTACCACGCGATGCCGCACGGCCAATGCACACCGATGCGCGAACCCGTGCGACCGGAACTGATCGTGGACACGACGGACGTCCACGAGACCAAGCGCGCCGCGCTCGCCTGCCACGCTTCGCAAAAGGAGTGGCTCGATAAGACCCAGGGCATGGATAGTTACCTCGCGACCATGGATGGCTTCTCGCTCGCGATCGGAAAACAGTCCCGCCAGTTTCAACACGGCGAAGGTTGGCGCCGGCATCTGCATTACGGCTTTGGCACAGAGCAAGACGACCAGTTGCGCGAAGCCCTTGGGAAAATGTATCACCGACCAAAATCATGAAAATCCACTCCAGCTCGATCTCCGCCGATTGGTGGGACTACACCTGCATCGACAAGGCGATCGTCGCTGAAGTCGCCCGCCTCACGCCGCGCGATATTGAGAAACTTTCGCGGCCCGGCTTCCGCGTGGTCTTCTACGAGACCCTCGAAGATTTCTACCTGGCCGAAGCGCTCGAATACATCGCCGCGTGGAAGCAGAGCACGGATGACAATCCCGTCGGGATCTGCGGGCCGATCGGGCCGACGGAGCAACTCCCGCTCGTCGCCCGGCTCGTGAATGAACTCGGAATCGATGTGCGCAGCGGGCACTTCTGGGGGATGGATGAGTGGTTCGATGCGGCGACGGGCCGGGAGGTGCCGGTGACGCATCCGCTGAGCTTTGAGAAGGCGGATCGTGAAATGTGCATCGAGCGCATCGCGAAGAAGCAACGGATGCCGGACACGCATCTGCATTTCCCGAAAGCGGACACCGCCGCGTATCGCCAGACCTGGGATGCCGGTGTGCGCTGTGCGGTAATGCAAGGCGGGCAGGGCGACGTGAAACACTGGGCCTTCAATGATCCGCTGCCTCGCCGTGGCAAATACAAAGCCGTGCCACCGACCCCGGCCGAGTATCGGAAACTCGCGACGCGCGTCGTCGAATTGCACCCGCTGACCATCGCGCAGAATGCCCGGACCAGCGGCGGCGGAAATATCTCAATGGTGCCGACGCAGGCCATCACCGTTGGCCCCGTCGAAACGTGGAAGGCCGAGAAGGTTTCAATCTGGCAGGCGGGCACGCATGACAATCCTTTTGGCCAACGGCTCACGACATTCCTGATCTCGAAGAAGCTACCGACTTCCTGCGTGCCGATGTCACTGCTCGCGGATCATCCGAATGTGCAGTTCAACTACTACCGTGGCGGGCTTGGATCGTGTGCGGTGGAGATGCACTGAAATGAACCGCCGCGTCTTCCTCCAGACGGTCGCCCTCGCTGCGGCCGCGCCGGTCTTGGCCGCGCCGGATTTCCGCCTCCGCTATCTCCTCAGCTCGGCGATGTACGGCATGGGTAAGCTCGAGGACATCGTGCCTGAGGTGCCAAAGACCGGGGCCACCCACCTCGACCTCTGGCCGAAGAAACATGGCGACCAGCGCGAGCAGATGGACGCACTGGGACACGTTGCCTTTGCGGCGCTGATCGAGAAACACGGCGTGCAGCTCGGCTGCCTCACGCGCTACGATCTCGGGCCATTCAAGCTGGCGGAGGAGCTGAAGGTGGCGAAACGCTTTGGCTGTCGCGTGATCATGACGGAGGCCGTGGGGCCAAAGGGACTCGCGAGCGACGCTCTCAAGGCGGAGGTGAAGGCTTTCGCCGAGAAGATGAAGCCGCACTGCGCGGAGGCGGAGAAAGCGGGCGTGACCATCGCGATCGAAAATCACGGCAATGGGCTGATGGAATCCATGGACAGCATTCGCTGGCTGGTTGAGTTCGCGCCGTCGCCAGCGCTGGGGATCGCCCTGGCCCCGTATCATCTGCCGCAGGACGAGCCCGCGCTCGCCGCACTGCTCCGCGATTGCGGGAAACATCTCACCGTCTTCATCGCCTGGCAGCATGGCGAAGGCTGCATGACGGTGATGCCGAAGGAGAAGGAGCTGCTCCAACTCCCGGGACGCGGACCGCTCAACTTTGCCCCCCTGCTCGCCGCGCTCCGCGAGATCGATTTCCAAGGCTTCACGAACATCTTCATGCACCCCACCCCGCGGGGCATTCCGATCGTGGAAGGCGGCACCAGCGCCGTCACCGCCGAGATCAATCGCGCGCGCGCCTACCTCGATACCACGCTCACCAAAGCGTGACGCCGCAGCGCTGCACCGCGCGCTCAGTCCACGAAGACAAACTCATTCGCCGCGAGTAAGACCTGCACGTATTTCTCCCACGCCGTGAGCGGTGGGGTGCGGGGCGGAGGCGGCCCGGAAAAACCGATATTGGCATCGAAGTCGCCGAGGTCGCCTTTTAGCACGGGCGTCCAGGCAAAGCCGTCATGCGTCGTGTCGCCTCTGGATTCCACGATGAAGTCGATGGCGTCTCCTGCTTTCACTTCGACCTTCGCGATCGCGGCCTCAATCGTTGCCGCGGGCTCGACGGTGACTTGCAGCAACTCGCCCACGCGGCTCGAAACGATCCGCCCGATGACCCCATTCCCCAGCTTTGATTCCCGCCTGATCTGACCAGTGATGGCGACAGTGCCGTCGCGCGGCGCCGTCCAGCGGCGGATGGCCGCGAGGTCCGCACCGGGATGTCCGCCGTGCGCATGCAGACTCACGTAGCCGAGCTTCGCATCAGGAAGCTTTGCGCCCGCCTGCCAGACGCGATTCACGAATTTCGGCAGCGCCGTGAAGGCGACCGCGCGCGTCGCGGTGTCGTAGCCGCCGGAGCCGTACTGCCACAGCGGCGGGGCCGGAGTAGGCGGTGGCAGGGCCATTTGCGCCTGCACGAAACGAAGCCCCGCTTCGACCTCCGCCGACTCTGCAGGGCGCGCGTAGATTTGCGCATAAAGCGCCTGCACGTCGGCCGCGCACGGCTGGGGTTGCGGTGGGATTTTCGTCGCGAGGGCGCGGGTCTGCTCGACCACGAAGGGGCTGTTCAAGATGAAGAGCGCCTGCTGCGGCACCGTCGTCTGATAACGCTGTGGGCTGGTCGTATCCGGGCTGGCAAAGTCGAAGGTGCGGAAGACCCCGGGCAGATTCTGGCGATCAATGAGGCCGTAAACGGTCCGCCGTTTGGAGAAGGGCTCGACGGTCACATCCACGGCCCGCCCAGCCATCTTCAGATCGAGCTGGCCGGACGCGAAGAGCAGCGAATCGCGCGTCCCCTCGAAGTCGAGGCGGCGGCGGTTCATCCGGGAGAGCAGCCGGTTTTCGGGGTCCGCAGCTTTCGCCTTCAGATCGTCGGCTTCGGAGGTCTGCTGATACGTCGCGCTGGTCATCATCACGCGGTGCAGTTTCTTCAGCGACCAGCCATCGTCCATGAAGCGCATCGCCAGCCAATCGAGCAGCTCGGGATGCGTGGGCGGCTCACCCTTTACTCCGAAATCACCCGGCGTGCGCACGATCCCGGCGCCGAAATGCAGATTCCAAACCCGGTTCACGATCACGCGCGGCGTCAGCGGATTGCTCTTGCTCGCGATGGCCTGCGCGAGTTCGAGTCGCCCGCTGCCCTTCTTGAAAGGTTGCGGATCGCCGGCACTGAGCACGGTCAGAAAACGCCGCGGCACGGCTTCCCCGGGGCGTCCGGGATTGCCGCGGATGAAGACGCGCGGCTCCACGGGTTTCGGCGCGTCGCGCATCACCATGGCGTGCGGCGGAGCGATCGGGCTGGCGTTCAGTTGATCCACCAATTTCTCCACGGTGCGCAAGGCGTTGCGTCCGGCGCGGTCGAGGAGCTTGTCCAGACCGCGATGCTGGATCGGCACGAGGCAGCCCGTGGTGAGGGCCACGCGCCAGGCCATCAGGCGCGCGTGCGTTTGCATTTCTTCATCCACTTTGCCTTCTCGCGCGGTCAACTCGCGCTCGTATTCCGCATCGGCAACGGGATCGGGTTCCTTGGCGAGCGGTGGCAGATCTTCCGGTTCGATCGACGATGCGAAGACACCATGGAGCGCGTAGTAATCCTTCGTGGGGATGGGGTCGAACTTATGATCGTGGCAGCGCGCACAGACGACCGTGAGGCCCATGGTCCCGCGGCAGAGCACGTCGATGCGGTCGTCGATGATGTCGTTCTGATTATTGAGGAAGCGGCGACCGAGGGTGAGGAAACCCATCGCGGCGAGCGACGACGGATCGTTCGGCGGCGCCACTTGATCCGCGGCGATCTGTTGGATCAGGAATTGATCGTAAGGCAGATCGTCATTGAGCGAGCGAATGACCCAGTCGCGATAGGTGTAGGCAAAGGCGTAGCGACGTTCCTGTCCGGCAACGAGGTAGCCCTTCGTATCCGCGTAGCGCGCTACATCGAGCCAGGAGCGGCCCCACCTTTCACCGTAGCGCGGCGAAGCCAGCAGCCGGTCGATGACTTTTGCCCAGGCATCCGGCGCGGGGTCTTTTTCAAAAGCCTCGATCTCCGCGGTGGTCGGCGGCAGGCCCGTGAGATCGAAGGTCGCGCGCCGGACGAGTGTGCGCCGCGGCGCCGTTGGGGAAGGCTGCAGACCCTGCTCGCCGAGCTTCGCGAGGATGAAAGTATCGATCTCGTTTTTGGCTTTCGCTTGCAGTTCGCCGATGTCCGGCAACGCGGGCCGCTGCACCTTTTGGAAAGACCAGTGGGTCTTCGCCGCCTGCTCCTGCGCGGTGAGCGCAGCGCCCGTATGCTCTGGCCACGGCAGCCCCATGCGCACCCATTCCGTGAGCGCGGCGATCTGCGCATCGGGCAGTTTTTCGGCTTTCTCAGGCATCTTCGATTCGCCTTCGTGGCGGATGGATTTGATGAAAGTCCCCTCCTCTGGCTTGCCCGGCACGACCACTGGCCCGAGATCGCTGCCCTTGAGCAAAGCCGCGCGCGAATCGAGCCGGAGTTCAGCCTTCTGCTTCTCCGGCCCGTGACATTTGATGCAGCTCTCCAGGAGCACGGGCCGCACATTTTTCTCAAAGAACTCTCCCTCGGCCGGCGTGATCGCACGCGCGCTGACAAGGCCACTGGCCAAGGAAAGTAGAAGAGTGACGGACAGAAGACGCATCGCCCCAAACTAACCGTGGCCGGAAATGCGCGTTAGGAGATTTTGCGACTCCCGACCGCTACCGATCCAGCAGCAGCACCGGCATCTCGGCTCCGGGCTCGCGAACCGCCGCGATGCGGATGAGCGCATTCGTGCCAGCGAGGGCAAAGGTGTCGCCGGAACTCGACCAGCGCAGCGGTTCAGCGATCAGGCGGCCTTCGCGACCGGCGACCCGCGCCGGCCAGAAGGTCTCGCGCGCATCGCGGCGCAGCGCGGTGGTGCCGCCGATAGGGAGATCGAGAAAATCCCAGCGCGGCGCGCGACCGAGCAGGCGCTCGAGGACGAGCCGGATGCCGACGTGGAAGCAGACGAAGTGCGACACCGGATTGCCCGGGATGACCACGGCCACCTCCGCGCCGCGCGTGGCAAAGGTGAGCGGCTTTCCGGGCCGGAGGTTGATTTTTTCAAAGTGGATCGTGTAGCCGGATTCGCGGAGCGCCCGCGCACCGAAGTCGTACTCGCCCACACTCGCCCCGCCGGAGATGAGGAGCAGGTCGGCGGGATTTTCCCCGATGAAGGTGACGATCCGCGCGAGGTCGTCGCCACTGCACGCGTGGGCGACGAGCTGCGCGCCGTCCTCGGCGACGAGCGCGGCGATGAGGGAGGAATTCGTGTCCCGGATCTGGCCCGGCGCGAGCGGCGCTGCGGGGTCGGCGAGCTCGCCGCCGGTGGCCAGATGCGCGACTCGCGGTGCCCGGGAGATGCTCGGACGGACCTGGCCGAGCTGCGCGAGGATGGCCAGCTCCGCCGGACCGAGCACGGTGCCGGCAGCGAGCACCACATCGCCCGGTCGCGCCTCCGCACCGCGCGGGCGGATGAACCGCACCGCGTCCCTCCGAAGCGGCGAGATCCATTCCCCTTCCCGGCTCACGTCCTCCTGCTTCAGCACTTGCGAAGCTCCCGACGGCACGGCGCCACCTGTGAAGATGCGCACACATTCCCCCGCTTGTATCGCGAGCGCCGAATCAGCGCCTGGCGCGATCTCCCCGATCACCCGAAAGCGCTCCGACGAATCTTCTGCGCCGAGCGCGTAGCCGTCCATCATCGCGCGATCCAGCTCCGGGAAAAACTCGCGCGCCGTGGCAGTCTCCCGGAGCACCCCGCCAAGCGCAGCGTGCAGCGCGACCGTAGTGGGCGGGACGGCTCGCGTGTGCTCAGCGATGATGCGGCGCGCTTCTTCGAGGGAAATCATGGCAACCGAAGTAGTAGCCGCGAACGCCGGACCCGGCTACATCGCAGCGATGCAGGTCAGACTCCTCGCCTTTGCGCAAACGCGCGACCAACTCGGCTTTGACGAGCGGCTCGTGGAGTGCGCCGCTGCCGATACGCCGCGTACCCTGCTCGCGCGACTCGCTCCCCACTTCTCCCCCACCGGCCTGCGCGTCGCGGTGGATTGCGAGTATCGCGACTGGGACGCCCCACTCGGAAGCGCCGAGGAAGTCGCCATCATCCCACCCGTGAGCGGAGGCTAGATGGAAAAGCTCATCACCTTCACCCGCGAGCCGATCGTCGTGCCGCCCACGGTGCTGCCAAGTCGCGAGATCGGCGCGTGCGTCGAGTTTCAAGGCATCGTGCGCGAGATCGAAGGCGAGCGAGCTCTTGCAGGCCTGGACTACGAAGCCTACGAGCCGATGGCCGTGCGGCAGCTTCACCGCATCTTCGATGAACTTCACGCCGCCCTCGGTTGCGCCGCGGTCATTTTCATCCATCGCCTCGGCTGGGTCCCAGTCGGCGAGGCCTCGCTCTTCGTCCGGGTGCTCGCCGCGCATCGCGGTGCGGCGCTGCGTTTCTGCGGCGACGCGATCGACCGCATGAAGGCCGACGTGCCGATCTGGAAACGCGCCCCGCGCTAGCTCTTCGCGTCGGACGGCTCGATGTGAACGAGCACGTCCGCCACCCGCGGTTGCGCCGCCCGCACCCCATCCTTCACGGCATGTGCGATGCGGTGCCCTTCGCGGACGCTCAGCCCGCCATCCACCCCGACGTGGATGTCCACATAGAATTCGACGCCCATCTTCCGCACGCGACATTTCTCCACTTCGATCACCCCAGGCACCTCGGCAGCAGCGGCCCGCACGCTGTCCTGGAGTTCGCGCGGCGGCGCCGTGTCCATGATCTCGTGGACTGCGGGCACGAGCAGCCGCCAGCCATTGAAGCCGATGATGCCGCAAGTGAAGAGCGCGGCCCAATCATCCGCCGGCTCCCAACCTTTTCCCCCAATGAGCGCGACCGAGATGCCGATGAAAGCGCCGGCAGAAGTGATCGCATCCGAGCGGTGATGCCAGGCATCCGTCTTCACCGCGAGGCTGCCGAGATCCTCCGCCGCGCGCGCCACTTTCCGGAAGAGCGTCTCCTTCACCAACATCACGAGCACCAGCACTGCGAGAGTGAATGGCGCGGGCGCGTGATGCGGCGTGATGATCTCGTGAAAGCTCTGCACCGCCAGGCCGAAGGCCGCGGCGATGACGATGAGCGCGACCGCCACCGAGGCCACCGGCTCCGCTTTGCCGTGCCCATACGGGTGCGTCTCATCGGGCGGTTCCGCGGCGACTTTCAGGCCAAACCAGAGCAGCAGCGAACCGAAGATATCGAGCGTGGACTCGATGCCATCCGCGATCAGCGCGTAGCAGTGCCCGAGCAGTCCGCTGACGATCTTGACCAGCGCGAGCGCGAAATTCACGACCACACCGAGGAGCGCGAGTTGCGTGCCGGAGCCGATCCCCAGCGTGCCCTGCGGGTTCGGCGCGGCGGAAGATTTGCTGGGCTCGATCACGGCGCGGGAGCGTAGAGGCGCGCGGATGAAAGTCAGCGCGATAGTTTGCCGTCGCGCCGCCCCTGCACGTATCCCATTGGACCCCATGTCTGCCGCGAAAGCCCTCACCACCCTGCGCAAGCTCGTCCAGCTCACGCTGCTTTTTGGCCTGCTCGCCGGGATCCTCTTTTCCGCCGGTGTCTGGGAAGGCTGGACGACGAAAGGCCAGCTCGCCCCGAGCGGTGGCCGGTACTTTTTCCAGCGCCTCGAACTCCCCGTCCCCAGCTTCCGCCAGGGCGACGAACGCTGGCGCGCCGACCGCCTCGGCCCCACGCCGAACACCATGGGCGCGGAAGGTTGCGCCGTTTCCTCCGCCGCGATGGTGCTCGCGAGCTACGGTATCGACACCGATCCAGGCCGCCTGAATGCCTTCCTCAAAACGAACGAGGGCTACACGCCGCAAGGCTGGATCTATTGGGAAAAAGCCGCCGAGTTAGCGCCCGAGCGCGTGCGCCACGTCTATGAAGATCTGCCGACCTACCAACTTATCGACCGCAACCTCGCGCGCGGGAATCCCGTGATCGTCCGTCTCCGCTATCCGAGCGGCATCACCCACTTTGTAGTCCTCGCCGGCAAGCAGGGCTACGACTACCTCACCCGCGACCCCGGCGCCGGCGCGGCCAAAGGGCTCTATCCGCTGCGCGAATTCGGCAACAAGATCGAAGCGCTGCGGTTTTATGAAAAGCTGCCCTAGCATTTTGCGCGGAGCATTTTGGAGTGCGGCGCGTCCTCGCGCCGCTTTCTCCACGAGCGCGAATCCACCAACTCCGTCCCGCCAATGACCACTCTCGTCCCCGATCTCACCGCGCTCCTCGCTCCGTCGCGCGTGCTCCATCAGCCCGAGGACTTGCTGACCTACGGCTTCGATGGCACCGCGGCGCTCAGTGCGCCCGCGACTTGCGTGGTGCTGCCCGAGACGACGGAGGAAGTCGCGCGCGTCATGCGTTACGCGGCAGAGCATCGCGTGCCAATCGTCACGCGTGGCTCCGGCACGGGCTTGAGCGGCGGCAGCGTGCCCGTCCCTGGCGGCATCGTGCTCTGCCTCGTGCGCATGGATCGCATCCTCGAACTCGACGAACGCAACCTCACCGTGCTCGCCGAGTCCGGCGCAATCACGCAGCAGATCGCCGATGCCGCTGATGCCGTCGGGCTGCTCTATCCGCCCGATCCGGGCTCGATGAAAATTTCCACCATCGGCGGCAACGTCGCGGAAAACTCCGGCGGTCTGCGCGGGCTGAAGTATGGCGTCACGCGCGATTACGTGATGGGTCTCGAAGTCGTGCTCGCCACCGGCGAAGTCGTCTGGCTCGGGAACAAGTGCGTGAAGGACGTGGCGGGTTATTCGATGAAGGACCTCTTCATCGGCAGCGAAGGCACGCTCGGCATCATCACCAAAGTGCTGCTCAAGCTCGTGCCCAAGCCCGCCGCGAAGAAGACGCAACTCGCGACCTTCACCACCATGAGCGCCGCCGCGGATACGGTGTCCGCGATCATCGCCGCGAAGATCATCCCCTGCACCCTGGAGTTCCTCGACAAGGTCACCATCCGCTGCGTCGAGGACTTCGCGAAGGTCGGACTGCCGCTGGATTGCGAGGCTATCCTGCTCATGGAGACGGATGGCCATCCCGCCGTGGTTGCCGAGCAGGCGGAGACGATGGAGAAGATCGCGCGGCAGTGCGGCGCGGTGAGTGTCGTCACCGCGAAGGACGCCGCCGAAGCCGCCCGTCTCGCCACCGCGCGTCGTGCCGCCTTCTCGTCCCTCGCCCGCGTCGCGCCCACCACGATCCTCGAAGACGCCACCGTGCCCCGCAGCGAACTCACGAAGATGATCAATTTCATCCAGGAGGTCGGCGCGCGTCACCGCCTGCGCATCGGCACCTTTGGCCACATGGGCGACGGCAATCTGCATCCCACCTTCCTCACCGACGAACGCAACGCCGACGAGATGCACCGCGTCGAACTGGCGATGCGCGAGATCTTCGACTTCGCCGTAAAACTCGGCGGCACCATCACCGGCGAACACGGCGTCGGCCTCGCGAAGAAGAGCTTCCTGCGCGGTGCCATCGGCGACGCCAGCCTCACCCTGATGCGCCAACTCAAGACTGCGCTTGATCCGCACGGCCTGCTGAATCCGGGGAAGATTTTCGACGCAGCCTCTGATAGCGTGCGCCCATGAAGTTCGACCGCATCACCATCGAGCCCGGAAAAATGAACGGCCAGCCGTGCATCCGCGGCTATCGGCTCACCGTCCGCCGCGTGCTGGATATCGTCGCGACCTACAAGACCGCGGATGCGTGGAAGAAGGATTATCCTGAGTTGGAGGCCGAGGATGCTGAGCAGGCGTTGCGATTTGCTGCTGAGGCGCTCGATGAGAGCGTGGATTGGGAGGAACTAGTGGCCGCCGAATGAAGTTGTTTCTCGACCAGGGAACGCCTCTGTCCTCAGCGTCGATGTTTCGCTCGGCGGGGGTGGATGCGGTCCATGCGACAGAACTCGGGATGGCCCGTGCGCCAGATCACGAAATCGTCGCTCGAGCGCATGCCGAGGGGCGCATCGTTGTCAGCTTCGACCGCGATTTTCCTCAGTTGCTGGCGTTGACGCGTGCGGCCTCTCCGTCGGTGATCATGGTGCGGCGCCAAGGTCTGCGAGCGCACGATTTCTTTGTCCTCATTTCAGAAGTGCTGCGCGACTTTGGAAGCTGGCTGGCGCAAGGAGGCATCGTTTCAATTGGGAAAACGCGACCACGATTTCGCCGACTGCCGATCCGATGAGCTCGGGGCCGCTCCACCTCGAGCATCTCGACTACTCCGTGCTCCAGCAGTGCATGCACTGCGGGATGTGTCTGCCGACGTGCCCGACCTATGTGGAGACGAAGCTCGAGCGCAATAGCCCGCGCGGGCGCATCGCGCTGATGCGCGGGATCGCGGATGGGAAGCTCGGCGTCACCGAGGCGTTCGGTGAGGAGATGTACTTCTGCCTTGGCTGTCTCGCGTGCGAGTCCGCGTGCCCAGCGGGGGTGAGCTACGCGCCGATGTTTGAAGCCGCGCGCGCGGACATCGAGGACGCGCAGGTGCTCGCGCATCCGCAGCGTGACTTCGTGCGCGCGATCATGCTGCGGCTCGTCTTCACGCGTCCGTGGCTGCTGCGCGCGCTCGGGCGCGTGCTGCGGTGGTATCAAGCGTCGGGAGCGGAGTGGCTCGTGCGCAAGCTCCGGCTCACGGCGCTGCTCCCGCGCAATCTACGCGAGCTTGAGCCGCTCACTCCGCGCGTGCAGCGCGACTTTTCCGACGCCCTCATCGGCGAGCACGAGGTGCCGCGCGAGGAGCCGCGTCATCGGGTTGGGATGCTCACCGGCTGCGTGCAGGATCTCACGTATTCCCATGTGAACCGCGACACCGTGGATGTGCTCCTCGCAAACGGCTGCGAGGTCGTCACCCCCGGCGCCCAGCACTGTTGCGGTTCGCTCCACGCGCACAATGGCGAACTGCACTGGGCGCGCGAGATGGCCCGCCGCAACGTCGACGCCATGGAGCGCAGCGCCGGTTCGCTCGACGCGCTCAACGCGATCATCACGAATGCCGCCGGCTGCGGCTCGCATCTCAAGCACTACGACGAGCTGCTCGCCGACGATCCCCGCTACGCGGCCCGCGCGAGGGTCTGGTCCGCGAAGCTTCGCGACATTCACGAATGGCTGTCTGCGACTGGCATCGCGACGCCTAAAACCCGCTCTCAACCCTGCTCCCCCGTGACGTATCACGAAGCGTGTCACCTTTGCCACGGACAGAAGATCACGCGCGAGCCGCGCGAAGTGCTGAAGGCGATCCCCGGGCTGAAACTCGTCGAACTCCCCGAGTCCACCTGGTGCTGCGGCAGCGCCGGGATTTACAATATCACGCAGCCCGAAATGTCCGCGAAGCTGCTCGCCCGGAAACTCGAAAACATCGCCAAGACCGGCGCGAAGGTCGTCGCCTCCGCCAATCCCGGCTGCTCCGTGCAACTCGAAGCCGGCGTGCGCGCCGCAGGCAGCGGCCTCGAGGTCGTGCATCCCATCACCCTGCTCGCGCGCGCTTATCGCGATGGCGGTGCATCCTGACGCTCGCTAGAAAAACGCCCGATGCCCGACGACCTCTTCGCCCCACCCGAGCCACCCGCGAGCGAGCCGCACGTCTTTTCCGTCTCGGAATTCACGCGCACCGTGCGCGCGGTCCTCGAAGAGACGGTCGGCAGCGTTTGGGTCGAGGGCGAGGTGAGCAATTACCGCAAGCAACCGAGCGGCCATCAGTATTTCACGCTGAAGGACGCGGGCTCGCAGCTCCCGTGCGTCTGGTTCGCCGCCCGCGGCGGCTCCGCCTGGCGCAAGCAGACGCCGCTCGCCGATGGCATGCAGGTGCAGGTGCGCGGCGGGCTGACGGTGTATGAAGCGCGCGGGCAGTATCAGCTCAATGTGCAGCTCGTGCAGGCTGCGGGCGCGGGCTTGCTCCAGGCGAAGTTCGAGGCGCTCAAGCGGATGCTCGAAGCGGAGGGACTGTTCGCGCCGGATCGCAAACGTCCGCTGCCGAAATTCCCCGCCGCCATCGGTATCGTCACCTCCGCGACCGGCGCGGCGCTGCGCGACATGCTGAACGTCCTCGGTCGCCGCGCCCCGTGGGTCCGCGTGGTGGTGAGTCCGGCGCGGGTGCAGGGCGATGGCGCGGCGGAGGAAATCGTGCGCGCTCTCCAGGATCTGAATCGTCTCGAAGAGTGCGGGCTGCCACCGGTCGAGGTCATCGTCGTCGGGCGTGGCGGCGGTAGCGTGGAGGACTTGTGGGCCTTCAATGAGGAGATCCTCGCGCGCGCCATCGCGGCGTCGGCGATTCCGGTCGTCTCCGCCGTCGGACACGAGATCGACTTCACCATCGCCGACTTCGTCGCCGACCTGCGCGCGCCGACGCCGAGCGCGGCGGCGGAGTTGATCGTGCCCGATGCGGTGGAACTCCTCCGCCAGATCGGGCAATTTGCCTTCCGAGCGCAGCGGCAAATCACCTCTCGCCTGCTGCAATGGCGGCAGCGCTTCGATCTCGCGGCGGACGCCTTGCAGCGCGCCACCGAGGATGCCGTGAGCGCAAAGCGCCGCCGCTTGGACGCCGTCTCCGCCAGCCTGCGTGAGTATCGGCCCGATCAACTCCTCGCGCTGAACCGCGAGCGTCTGGCTGGCTTGCGCGGGCGACTCCTCGAACACGGGCGCCGGACGGTCGCGGAACGCCGCCAGCGCTTTGAGAAGGCCGCGGCGATGCTGCGCCTGCTCTCGCCCGTAGCCACGCTCGCGCGCGGCTACAGCATCACGACCACCGAGTCTGGCCAGCCCCTCGTCTCCGTGCAGGCCGTGCAGCCGGGAGCGAAGCTCATCACCGCACTGCGCGACGGGACGGTGCATTCCACCGTCGAGAGCACCGATCCAGAAACCAGGGCCCGCGTGCGGAGGAAGTCTGGGTAGCATACGCAGACCGCGTGTGGGTCGTCGCGTCCCGCGACGACGACCTTCCCTCCGCGATCGATCCTCGCGAGAGTTCCTCGCCCGCAGACACCGCAGGCTGGTCTTCCCTGCGCGGAGCTCTTGTGGATTCGCGCGCCTCAGAAAGTTCGTCGTCGCGGGACGCACCGACCGACACGCGAGACGCGGATGCTACCCGGACCACCGCCAAGAGCCAAGCCGCGCGACGAATCCCGCCAGCGCCTCCTGCTCCGCGTTGAGCCCGTTGTTCCCGCGATAGGTGAGATTCCCGAGCACGCCGTAGAGCAGGAAATCCGCATACACCGGCGTATCGCCGAAGAGGAATGGCGAGTGCCGCAGCGTCGTCTCGCAGCGCGCGAGCAGCCGATCCGCTTCCGCGCGAATCGACGTCGCCTCGCGCCGCCACTGCTCCACACAGCCCCGGCCAAACTTCCGCTCCTTGTGCCGCAGGAAAAGCCCGCGCGCCACCGGATCAGTGATGCGATCGAGCGTGAATGGATCCTGCAACCGGAACGTATGAAACTCCAAGTCGTCACCCAGGAACTCGACGACGATCTGCTGCAAGCCATCGAGCCGCTCGGGAAAGAGCCGCCCGCCGGCAAATTGCCGATCCACGTAGCGGGCCACATCTTCACTGTCTGCGGCCGACTCAAAGACGACGCGATCTCGATGCACCAGCACCGGCACCTGATAGTAAGCGCCATTGGTCAGCCGCAGCAGTTCCGTGCGATCCCAGTTCGGAATTTCGCGGCGCTCAAATTCCCGCCCGCAGGCGCGGAGAGCAGCGGTGATCGGAATGCAAAACGGGCTGCACTCCATCTCGTAGATGGTGAGGCTCATGCCGCGCTTGTAGCGCCAGTCTGGGACTGTCGCCATCCCTTTTGCCAGGCGATCTTCGAGACATGTTTGCGACGGTCATCGACCGCCGCTACATACGGCTGACCATGACCACTCGCCTGCTCCTCGCTCTTTGTGCTCTCCCGATTTTCCTGCGCGCCGATGACGCGGTGAACGAGGCGCGCTTCATTAAGAATCCGCGGCAGCTCATCTATGAAGGCAAGCGCAGCGGCGAAGGTTACTTTCATCCGGACGGGAATCTGCTCGCCTTCCAAAGCGAGCGGGAGGAGGGGAATCCGTTCTACCAGATCTACCTGCTCGATCTGCTGAGCGGAGAGACGGCGCGGGTCTCGACGGGAGCGGGGAAGACGACGTGTGCGTTTTTTCAGCCGGGGGCTTCGCGACTACTCTTTGCCTCCACGCATCTCGATCCCGAGGCGGCGGCGAAGCAGCAGGCGGAACTGGAATTCCGCGCGAGCGGGAAGCAGCGGCGCTACTCGTGGGACTACGATGCGGCGATGGAGATCTTCACCGCGAATCAAGACGGGACGCAGCTTCAGCGGCTGACGGATTCGCCGGGCTACGATGCGGAAGCAGCGTTTTCGCCGGATGGAAAGCAGATCGTCTTTTGCTCGCTGCGCGCCGCGTATGGTCGCGAACTTTCGGCGGAGGAGAAGGCGCGGCTGGAGAAGGACCCGGCGTGGTTCGGCGACATCTACCTGATGAATGCGGACGGCTCCAATGTGCGCCAACTCACGACGGCGCCGGGCTACGATGGCGGCCCGTTTTTCTCCCCGGATGGGCAGCGGATCGTGTGGCGGCGCTTCGATGCGAGCGGGATGAATGCGGATGTCTTCACGATGAAGCTGGATGGTTCGGACGTGGAACGGGTAACGGATTTCAAGGCGATGTCGTGGGCGCCGTATTTTCATCCGAGCAGCGAGTACGTGATCTTCACCTCCAACAAGCTGGGCTTTGAAAACTTCGAGCTCTTCATCGCGGATGCAGCGGGCGCGCGCGAGCCAGTGCGGGTGAGCTTCACAGCGGGCTTTGATGGGCTGCCGGTCTTTTCGCTGGACGGGAAACGGCTCAGCTGGACTTCAGGTCGCACGGGCGATGGGAAGTCGCAGCTTTTCATAGCGGAGTGGGATCATGAAGCAGCGCGGGCTGCACTGACGGCGGCGCCAAAGCGGGCAGTGGCAAATGGGTGGACCCGCAGCGGCAGCACGACGGTGACGGCGATCGCGGGTCCGGCGACGGCTCCGGCGACTCGGGCAGAGATCACGGTGGCGGACTTGCGGAAGCAAGTGGAGTGGCTCGCCGCCGAGGAGCGCGGCGGGCGTGGCACGGGCACGGATGGCGCGCGCGCGAGTGCGGAGTGGGCGGCGCAGTACTTCCAGGCCGCGGGTCTGAAGCCACTTGGTGCGGATTACTTTCAGCCGTTCCAATTTGAGGCGGGGATCAAGCTCCTGCCGGACGCAAACGGACTCGATTTGTCGCTGCCGTCCGGTCCCGGAACTGTGCAGCCGCTGACACGCGAGCTTGATTTTCACCCGATCGGCTTCAGCGACAGCGGGGAGGTGGAAGGCGAAGTGGTCTTCGTCGGCTACGGGCTCACGGTGCCCGAGGATGGGAAGAATCCGAGCTACAACAGCTACGACGGGTTCGACGTGAAGGATAAGGTCGTGCTCGCGCTGCGTTACGTGCCGGAAGGTGCGGAGCCGGCGCGGCGCGCGCAGCTCAATCGCTACGCGGGCCTGCGCTACAAGGCGATGATGGCTCGCGAGCGTGGTGCAAAAGCGATCCTGTTTGTGACGGGCCCAAACTCGCCCGGCGCAGGAGAGCGGATTGAGCTCAGGGGCGATGGTGCGCTCGCCACATCGGGCGTGATCGCCGGGTCGATTAGCGGCACGCTTGCCGAGAAGCTCCTGCGTGCGGCGGGCAAGTCGCTCAAGGAAGTGCAGAGTGGCCTCGATGGGGAGAATCCGCATGTTGAGGGGGTGTTCGCTCTTCCCGACGTGAAGGTGAAAATTCGCACGGGGCTCGAGCATGTGAAGAAGCCGGATCGCAACGTCCTCGCACTGCTGCCGCCCGTGGGCACTGATGAATACGTGGTGGTCGGCGCACACTACGATCACCTCGGACTCGGAGCGACGGGCAGTTCGCTCGCGCGCTCCGGCGAAGAATCGAAGATTCACCCCGGCGCGGATGACAATGCGAGTGGCACTGCGGCCGTGATGGAGATGGCGGCGAACCTTGCCGCGCAGTCAGCGCCCGCATTCCGGCGCGGCGTGATTTTCGCCCTCTGGAGTGGTGAAGAGATCGGCATCATCGGCAGCTCGTCGTTCGTCGAGAAGCCGCCGGTGCCGCTGGAGAAGATCGTGGCTTACGTGAACTTCGACATGGTGGGCCGGCTGAAGGAGAACAAGCTCTCCGTGCAGGCCGTGGGTAGCAGCAAGGTCTGGCGGCGACTGCTGGAGAAGCGCAACGTCGCCGCGGGCTTCCAGCTCGTGATGGGCGAGGACCCGTATCTGCCCACGGATGTAACGTCGTTTTATCCGAAGAGGATTCCGGTGCTGAATTTCTTCACCGGCGCGCATGAGGATTACCACCGCCCGACGGACACCGCGGAGAAGATCGACTACGCGGGCACCGAGCGGATCGCGAAGTTCGCTACGCAGATCGTGACGGACGTGGCGACCGCGCCGGAGCGGCCGGACTTTTCGCGCGTCGAGCGCAAGACCGAGGCCGGTGGATCACGCGAGACGCTGCGCGCGTATCTCGGCACGATCCCGGATTACACCACCGAGGTGAAGGGCGTTAAATTCAGCGGCGTGCGCGCGGGCAGTCCGGCGGAAAAGGCCGGCGCGCAAGGCGGCGACGTGCTCGTGGAATTCGCCGGGCAGAAGATCACAAACATCTACGACTACACGTATTCGCTCGATGCGGTGAAGATCGGCGTGCCGGTAAAGGCGGTGGTCGAGCGCGACGGGAAACGCGTGGAGATCACCGTCACGCCCGAAGCGCGGAAGTAGTAGTAGCGCAGGCTTCCAGCCTGCCGTCGGGTCCAGGCCGGATGCCGGTGGCACGCCAACAGGCTGGAAGCCGGCGCTACTCCTCGGAGACTCCGCGCGAAAACCCACCCTGCGGCTCGCATCGCCTCGCGGAAGCTGTCACGTTCCCGCCAATGTCCGACGCCAGTGCCATGAACCCTGATTCCCATCCTGCTTCCCCGAAGTCCGCGCGGGGACTTGAACACGCGGGCATGATCGACGCGCTGATGCACGACGCGAAATCCGGCGAGGTCTGGCTGGTGATGATCGAGCGGCGGCCGTGGACGTTCGGCGAGGAGCAGCTTTTTCAGCTTCAGGAAAAGCTCAATGCCTACGTTTCCTTCGCTCTCGATGGCGAGATGGCGGAGGCGTATCCCGAGCATGGGGGCAAGCCGCTCCGACTGATCCTCGATACCACGCATCCACCGAGCGAGGAGGCCGTGAAATTTCTCGCGCTGGTGCGCGAGCAGATCGCCTTTCAGGCCATCGAACTCGAGGTGCGGATCACCGGCCCAGAGCACGCCGCGCCCGCACCCTGACAATCGTCACCTCGCCGGGTCGCGGTCTTCGTCGAGGTCGATGTAGTCGAAGAAAGTCTGGATGTCGTCGCGGGCCCCGAAGCCGCCTTCCTGCTTGCGCTGGGCGAGACGGGGCGAGGCTTCGTCGTTCCAGCCGCGCTTGCGCAGGAATTCATTCCAGACTTCGATCTCCTCCTCCCGAGGACTGCGTCCGCGCTGCTGGCACCACTCGAGGATTTCCTCGTCGTTGCCACCTTCCTTGACCCGCTCGACGAGCGCCGGGTAGTCGATCCAGAGGAAATTGACGGCGCGTTCATCGAAGCCACCGCCGAGATTTCCGAGGTAGTCCGCAGGCAGCTTGCCGGCGGCTTGGAGGCGGATCTTGTCGAGCATCCGCCCGATGTAACAGATGCCGCCGAGCTTTTCGTGGGGACTGCGCAGGCCGGGAATATTCATGGGCCGCAGCGGACGGTGGACATGCCAGGAGTGACCACAAACTGCCGCACGGTGCGGCCATTGGTGTCGGTGACCACCCAGTTTTCACCAACGCGACCAGGCGCGGTGTAACTCGAACCGGTGGCTAAACGAGCCACCCATTCCCACGCGCTATAGCGGTCCAGCTTGTACACGTAGAGTTCGCCGCGGTAGCTATTGTCAAAGGTCAGGCGGATCGGCCCGGAGGACAGCGACGGTGGCGGCGGGCCGACTTCGAACTGGTTGCCGCTGGTCCGCACGGTGAAACTTTCGAGCTCTTCATTGTTCCGCGAAGTCACGCGCCAGCGCTGGCCGACCGCGGCAGTGGCGGAGAGCTCACGACCACTCGGCAACTCGCCTTCCCAACTCCAGCGCCCGTAGCGATCGAGCGAATACACGAGGACGGTGGAACGCGTTTGATTCGAGATGCGCACCGGAGCCGTGCGCGGAGCGGACGGCGGGATGAAGCCGAGTATCGGCCGCTCCGCCGTGACTCCGCGGATGCCCTGAAAGGTAAAGACTTTGCCCTCCGTGACGGTCTCTTTGTATTCCCGGCCATCCACCTGATAGACGATGTAGAGATACTTCGTTTCTCCAGGAGTCGGGTCGGCGCCCATGGATTGATTGGTCACGAGAAAGGAGAGTTTATTGTGCCGGATATAGGCGTCGATGCAGCCACGCACGTCGGCGTAGGCGGTGTCGCGACCGTAGCGGGCCTTGATGACTTTGAGTCCGGCCTCGCCCGAGGCGACGGACACGGCGAGGAAGAGCAGCGCGAAAAGGAAGGTGCGGAGGTTCATCAACTTTCATGAAACAGGGAGCGAGGTTGCCTTTCCAAGCTCCAAATTTCCCGCACCCGTCAAGGCCCCCGGAGCCGTCGGAGTTTTGCATCGGCGACCCGACGGGCCAGCACGTACGCTCTTCACTTTCATGAAGCTCCCCACCTTCCTCCTCCCGATCTTCACCGCCATGTCCTCACTCGCCGCCGACTTCCCCAAACCCGCGACTTTGCCCGAAAGCAGCACGCCGCCCGACGCGCTGACGCTGCGCGACGGCACGCGCATCACGACGAAGGAAGCATGGAGCACGCAGCGCGTGCCGGAGCTGCGCGCTCTTTTCCAGAACTACATGTACGGCACGCAGCCGGCCGCGATGGCGGTGCAAGGTGAGGTGCTGCGCGAGGACCGGACGGCGCTCGGCGGCAAGGCGACGCTGCGCGAAGTGCTGGTGCAATGCGGACTCACCGCGCCGGTGCATCTGCTCGTCTTCATCCCCAACGCGCGGCCCAAACCGGCGCCTTGTTTTCTCGGGATCAACTTCGCCGGCAATCACGCCGTGCTCGACGATCCGAAGATCCAGCTCGCGCAAAGTTGGATGCCGGCGCGGTATCCGGGGATCGTCGCCAATCGCGCGACGGACGCGGCGCGCGGCGGGCAAAAGGACATCTGGGCGTTCGAGCAGACCATCGATCGCGGCTACGCCCTCGCCACTTTCTACCACGGCGACATCGTGCCCGATGAACCGGCGCTCGCAGAAGCGATGCTCGCGAAACTGCGGAAAGGAACGGCCACACGCGGCCCGGCGGACACGGCGACGATCATGGCCTGGGCCTGGGGATTTTCGCGGATGATGGATTGCCTCGTCACGATGCCGGAGATCGACGCGCGACGCGTGGCGGTGGTCGGACACTCACGCAATGGCAAGACAGCGCTGGTCGCGGCGGCGTTTGACGAGCGCTTTGCGCTGGTCGTGCCGAGCCAGGCGGGCTGCGGCGGGACCGCGCCTTCCCGGACCGCACCGGAGCTGGCGAAGCTGAACGAAAAAGGCCGCCCGACTGCCGAGACCGTCGCGGTGATCAACAAGTCGTTCCCGCACTGGTTCGCGGATAATTTCAAGGCCTTCGACACGGCGACCGCCAGGCTGCCCTTCGATCAGCACTGCCTCATCGCGCTCTGCGCGCCGCGGCCGGTGCTGCTCTCCTGCGCCACCGAAGACCAGTGGGCCAATCCCACCGGACAATTCGAGATGCTGCGCGGCGCGGATCCCGTCTATCGGCTCATCGCCGGCGACGGCATCGGCGCGCAGACGATGCCAGCGGTCGGGCACTTGCTCGCTTCGCGGCTCGGATATTTCATCCGCCCGGGCACCCATGCGATGACGGCAGCGGATTGGAAGGTGTGGCTGGACTATGCAGACCAGTGGCTGCGGTAAGTGCGCGTCACTTCACTTCCGGATTTGGCTCAGCACTGCCGTCGGCGAGACCCAGCGCCCACTTGATGCCGCCGAGAATGTGCGCCTGAAATTGTTTGCTGATCTCGACGCTGTTCTTGCGGTCCTTCAGTTCGGGGTTGGCGCTCCAGAGATCTTCGCGATGGCCGAGCGAGGTGTAGAAAACGCGGCCCGTGCCCGCCTTCCGGCACCAAGCGACGGGGAAATGTCCCGCCACCGAAGTTTCATTCGGATCGTGCCGCATGAACCACAGCTCGCGGACCTTGGCGCGGTCGTGATTTTTGAAGAGATACATCTCCTCCATCGAGATGTCCCATTTTGCGCCGATGCCTGCATTCGCCGGATGAGCGGTGTCGCCAGCCACGAGCGCGGCGGGCACCTGCGCCTTGTGGCCAATGAATTCGCCTTGGAGCATCTCCACGTAGCCCATGAAGGGCGGCTTGCCGCCAGTGTGCAGGGTGTCGCCCGCGGAGTGCATACCCATGAAGGCGTGGCCGGCCTCGATCCAGGCGATGAAGCCGTCCTTGTCCGGCAGCGGCAGATCGCCAGTGGTATTGGCGAAAATTACGCCGTCGATTTTCTGCGCGGTGAGATTGGCGGGCGAGAGTTTCTCCAGAGCGACGCGCATCTTCGAGTTCAGTTCGGCCTGCGCAGCCTTCGCGGCGGCATCGACTTCTGGCGTCCACAGCGCGAGCGCTTCCTGGTACTTCTGCACGTCCCGCTCGAAGCGCGCTTCCGCCTTCTCATCGGCATCGGCCGCGAGTGGCTTCGGACCGTTCGGCTTCTTCGGCACCTGCACTTCCGGCTGGCGGATAAAGTCCACGATGGTGAAGGCCTTCGTTTCGTCCGCGAGTTTTTGCAGGGTCTTCTCGGCTTCACCGATCGACGAATGGCGGAAGCCCGCGGTTACCGTGCAGACGATCACGCGCTTGGGCTCGGCGGCCTCCGCAGCGAGAGCGGTGACAAAGAGGAGAGACAGGAAGGGCAGGAGTTTCATGGAGTAGGAGATTGGGGAATCCCGCTTGGAGAAAATGCTTAGCGATTCCGCACTCGGGTCGGTGATTTGCCGGTTGCGCCCGGCCCGCACGACGCCGTTCAATCCGCCCATCGCAGATGCCGCCCATTCCCAGTCACCACTTTCCACCTGCCGAGACTGCGCGGCGGAAGTGAGCCATGACGCCGTCGTCTGTCCGCACTGCGGCGCGCCACGGCCCGCGCAACGCGACTGGCAGGGCGAAGGTTACGAGTGGAAAACCGCCGCGACGTGGCTGGGACTGCCGCTCGTCCACGTGGCCTTTGGCAATGACGCCTCCGGTCGCGCGCGGGTGGCGCGCGGCATCGTAGCCGTCGGCCTGCGCGCAGTCGGGGGCATCGCCTGCGGGATCGTCGCGGGCGGATTCGTCTCGATCGGCGTGGTCAGCGTCGGGATATTTTCCCTTGGCGTGGTGAGCGTGGCGGCGGTGCTCGCCACAGGGGTGAATGCGATCGGCCCGGTGGCTTTCGGCGTGGTCGCCTGCGGCCTTAGCGGCAGCGGCGTGCACTTCATTGGCTGGAAACTGCTCTTCGCACCGACGCCCCACTAAGAGCGCGTGACCGGTGTGATATCGCGCAGGCCAGGCACGGTCGCGACTGTCGAGGAACATCGCCTCGCGCCAAGCACCCCAGTCGAACAGGTGATACACCGCACCCTCGAATTCAACTCGGGTCTTGCCTGCCATCCCCGTTTTCTACTCGGCAAGACCAGCTTCTCGCTAAGAAAAAGACCGCCTTTCAAAGACTGATCCCGCCTCCTGACTCGTCATCGACATAGATGTTCTCCCGCTGGTTGCCCCGCGCCATCACGTGGCAATACGCACCGGGATTTTTAAGGCGGATGCTGCGCGGCAAGCGCCGTTCCTCATTTCCTCACTCTTCGCTGTCAAGAGATGTCGCCTGACCCTTATCCTCACTTATCCTCACCAGGTTCGCTTCCGGGGTCTCGATCAGCAGGTGGTAGTGATTGCTCATCAGCACCCAGGCATGGACCCGCCAGCCCGTCATTGCGCAGGCGCGCGGCAAGCGCCGCGTGGCAGGATGGGGCCTTGCCGCGTTGCATTTTCGCCATGGCGCGGCGGAGCGCGCCATCCACCGGGAGCCCGGGTTCCTATGGCATCGGCAAAGGCGCAGCCTCCTCCGTGGCGAGGATCTCCACCGCGGGGCTGGCGCGTAGGATCACGAGGGCGCTCAGCAAGCCGAGGATGGCACAGGCCGACCAAAGACACGCTGGCGAGATTTTCATGAGCTGGGAACCGAGGTAGGGGCCAAAGATGGCCGACGAATTCCAGGCCAGCGCGAGGGTGCCGAGATAGCGGCCGCGCAGGGCTTCGGGAGCGAGGCGGGCGACGTAGGCACCGCTCACGGGAGCGCTGATGATTTCGCCGAGGGTGAAGATGGTCATGGCGGTGAAGAGCAGCGGGAGGCTGTGGGCAAAGCCATTGAGGGCGAAGCCGCCGCCGAGGAGCACGTAGCCAAAGGCCATGGTGCGGCCCGGGTGGAAGCGCTGGGTCCAGCCGGAGAGCGGGAGTTCGCAAAGCGCGACCATGACGCCATTCCACCCGATGAGCAGGCCGTAGATGGCCTCGGGCCGGAGCGACCAGCCAAAGAGATCGAGCGTGAGACCGGCGTGGGTGATGTGGAGCGAATAGGTGGTGCCGCACTGCATGACGATGAGCGCCGAGAAAAAGACGGAGGCGAAGAGCGCGTGAAAGGCGCGGTCCTGGCGCACCTGACGGAGGGCGACGCTCCAGGGCGCCTGCCGGGTCTGACCGCGCAGGCCGTGCGGGAGGGCGACGAGCGCGACGGCGGCATAGACGAGCGTGGTGAGGGCGTCGCCAGCGAAGAGCCAGAAGAAGGAATAGTTTGCCAGCACTCCACCAAGCGCGGCGCCGCAGGCGAAGCCCGCATTCGCCGCGAGGCGGAAGGCCGCGTAGGCCCGCACGCGCAGGTCCGGTGGCACCACATCCGCGAGCAGGGCGCTGGCCGCGGGATGGTAGGTGCCGCTGGCCGCGCCCATGAACATCGTGGCGAGGATCACGGCGGGGAGGGAGCCAGCCGCGTAGAGCAGCATGACCGCGACGGCGGCGGCGGCGGAACCGAGCACGATGGTCTGGCGCCGCCCGAGATGATCCGCCAGCCAGCCCCCGAGGATGCTGCCGCCAGCGCTCCCGACCCCGTAGGCACCGACCGCACACGCTGCAGCGGTGAGAGAGTGGCCCTGGCGCGTGAGATAGATGGTCAGGAAGGGCCAGACAAAAGTGCCGACCCGATTGATGAAGGTCCCAGCAAAGAGCACCCAGAACGGTCGCGGCAAAGCGCGGAGGTCGTCGAGCAGACGAGGGGGAGGTGGGAGGGCGGGCGGTTTCATGCGAAAGGAAAAACCCTGCGCACCTTTCGGCGGGCAGGGTTTCTCGAGATCGGGACTTGGCTAGTTGGGCAACTATGCGGTCATCGGGAGGAAACCCTGGGCGCCAAAGGTCGGGACCGTTCGGACGGAGGATGGGAGTTGGGGTTTGGCGAGGCCTTGCATAGAGCACTGGGAGGGTTCCGTTTCGCCGCTGCGCCGTCAAGCGTTCCCGCGGTGCAGCCGTGACGGCGCCGTTGTTTGCGGAGGACTCTGGCTGCGGAAAGTTATTTCTAAGAAGTGCGACTTTCGGTTTGCCGTCGCAATCGACAACCGTATCCTTCCCTCTCCAAAAATTCCCACCCGCACTATGAAATCCTCCAAAACAAATGCTTTCACCCTCATCGAATTGCTCGTCGTGATCTCCATCATCGCGATCCTGGCCAGTATCGCCGTCCCGGTCTTTGGCAAGGCCCAGGAAAGTGCGACGCGCACCAAGGCGCTGTCGAATGGCAAGCAGATCGGCCTCGCCTGCCGCCTCTTTTCCCAGGACTACAATGGCCTCTTTCCGCAATACACCGACCCGGTGAAGAAGACCGGCGAGCCCACCGATTCAAATGTTCTCTTCGCCACGCTGATCCCTGACTACTGCGCGGATGAGACGATCTTCACGATCCCCAAATCCGCCTACTCAAAGCGGGGTGCGGATGGAAACATCACGGGCGCCAAAGCCCTCGAAACCGGTGAAAATGCGTGGGCTTACATGCTGGACCTGAGCGACACGTCGAATTCCCGCTGGCCGCTCATCGTGACGGCACCTTCCGACGATCGTGAAAACTACTCAACGGACGAAAGCGAAAAAGGCGGCCTCTGGCGTGGGGAATACGCCGTGGCCGTCCGCTGTGACATGAGCGCGACGATCGAGAAGTGCGTGAAGGAATCCAAGACGAGCAAGAAGTCGCACATCAAGCGGGACGACGATCCTTCGAAGAGCGCCCTCACCAAGGAAGTCGGCGGCGAAACGCCGTGGCTCACCAAGGACTCGAAGCTCCTGATCCCGAACTGATCCCAGCGCGGCCTCGACCGCAGCACGTTTGCGAAACGCCCGCTCCATTTGCTTGGAGCGGGCGTTTTGTTTCGCGGCGCTGCAAGCCCGGGAGCGCCGCCGTCCTCGGGCAGCAGCGTGCGCTCCGCGCGGAG
>JANNXQ010000209.1:0-2417 GCA_031409655.1 Chthoniobacteraceae bacterium
TGTAGCGGGCTGAGCAAAAGTGGACGGAATTAATCTGAGCAAAAGTGGATTGCTTCGCCGGCCAGCCGATTGCTCTCGAATCTCCGCATCCCATGTTTCTCGTTCGGCCCACCGCCGGAACGGACAGGGCTCTGCTGGAGAGCAACCCGAGAGGTCCGGAAGGTGCGATAGGCTCCCAGGATGGGAACCGCGCTCCAGGGAAGGGACGCTTTCCCTGGAGCCATTCGCCCCGATTCGATAAACTCCGGGGTTTGGGGCAGCCTGTCCTCCGTAGCCTTGGCGAAGGAGGGAGCCCCATATGCGCTGGCTGGCGGGTGGCGGACCTGACTTCGATGTCCGGATGAAAACAAACAGCTTTTCAACCGCCTGCCCCTCGATGTCGTCGAAGCAACCCTCGCCGCGTTCAACGACCGGCTGCTGTCCCAAGAGGACGCGAGTGCCCGGCTCGGCATCGGCAGGTCACGCCTTTACACCCTGAGGACCCTCTGGCTCGCCGGAGGACGCAGTCTGCTCCTCGCGCCGTCCGGTGGTGATCACTCCGCCCCTTGGCCGATTGCGGCGGAGGTCTTCATGCGCGCCACCCTCGCCACGGGTGAACCCGCCAACTTCAGCTTCCTGGCCGACGAACTCTTCCGCCGCTTCGCCTTCAAACGCTCCGTCTCCAACGTCCGCAGCCATGTCCTCAAGCACATGGCCGCGCTGTTGGACCAACCGCTCAAACGCGGCCCCAAGCCCCGCCGCAGATGGCAGCGCAAGGGCTACGGCGACCTCCTCCAGCACGACAGCTCGCCGCACCGCTGGTGGCCCGGGGGAGAACTCCAGATCCTCGCCCTGACCATCGACGACGCCACCCGCTACATCGTCGGGGCAGGCTTCATCGAGGCCGAAACCACCTTCGCCCACCTCGCCCATGTCCGGAAGATCTTCCTCACCCACGGTCTTCCCAACGACTTCTACACCGACGGACTGAGCCTCTTCGGCCACGAATCGCGCAAAGCCGGCGACACCGACGCCCTGTCCCAGTTCCAACGCGCCCTCGGCTGCCTCGGCGTCAGCCACCTTGTTGCCAAGGATCCCCAGTCCAAAGGCAAGATCGAGCGCCAGTTCGGGTTCTGGCAGAAACGCCTTCCCGCCCTTCTCGCCATGGAGTCGGTCGTCAACAGCGTGCAAGCCAACGAGCTGCTCGCGACCCAGATCGACTGGCACCACCGCAATCACGTCTCCCGCAGCACCGGGCTCACGCCGCTCCAGGCGGTCGAGAAAAGCATCGCGGAAGGAAGCGCCTGCTGGCGGCCGGCACCGCCCCAATCACTCCTCGACCTGCATCTCGCGACCCACCACACCCGGGTTGTCCAGAAAGCTGGGGAGATCAGCTTCCTGGGCCGCCGCTGGGCGATCACACCCGGCGAAACCAAGCAGGTGACCATCGTCCAACAGCCCGAAAGCTTCCGGGTCATCGCCCGCCCGCCCACTCCCCAAGACCCGCAGTGGCCCGACATCCTCGCGGAATACCGTCTTTAGCCACCTTGAGCATCAGGAGCCGCCCGTCCACTTTTGCTCAGACAATTAAATCCACTTTTGCTCAGTCGCCGACATCTCGAAATTCAATCGTTGCTGAAGCCTGAGTGCTTGAAAGAAGCCCCGCGAGGTCGCCTTGGGAAGAACGTCAACCGCTTGCGACAACAGCGCGAATTGACACAGGAGGAACTCGCCGAAATGGCGGAAATCGACCGACGCTCCGTCCAACGGATCGAACGGGGCAGCGCAAATCCCGGCATCGATATCATTGCCCGCCTTAAGCGAGCGCTTGGTGCGGAGTGGACCGACCTTTTGGACTGACGCGAGTCTTGGGATGAAAGAATGGACCGGGTCCGACCGTCAGCGGTTACCGGATGATCAGTTCCTACCCCCCCTACCGAGTGGCAGGGATTTCAACCCAGCAAAAGCCCGCATTTCCTCTCAACCCAGGCCGTCCTGTGGGACGTCTGTGCAGGATTTTGAAAACCCTCTTCCGCCATCTTCCCCTGGTGCTCCTGCTCGCCATGCCGGCCTCCGCGGCTCCCGCCGACAAGGTGGACAAGGCCATCGAACTGGAAGCCCGGCTCAAGGAAACCGCCGAGACTTCGCCGGCCGGCGAGGCGTTGATGCTCGAACTGGTCGACCATTACTGGCAGGACGGCCAGGTCTTCGGGCTGATCCGGACCGCCGGGAAATTCGCGCGCGCCCAGACGGATCATCCGCGCCGCGCGGAGGTCATGCTCAAGTTGATCGATGGCTACGCGGCCACCGCCCGGCACGACGACGTGATCGTCACCGGCCGCCAGTTCCTCGAACTGTTTCCCGCCGACCCGCTCGCCAACGAGGCGCGCGACCGGCTGGCCACTGCCTTCGAGCGCAGCGGCCGCGGCCCGGTCGCG
>JANNXQ010000210.1:0-4785 GCA_031409655.1 Chthoniobacteraceae bacterium
GCCCGCCAGATCCGCGCCATGCCAGCGCTGGCCGGCGTCTTCATCATCGCCATGAGCGGCTACGGCCGCGACGAAGACCGCGCGGAAGCGAAGCTCGCCGGCTTCGACGAATACCTCGTGAAACCCGTGGACCTCGAACAACTGCGCACCTGGCTGCGCGCGCGAAAGTAATCCGCCGACTTCAGTAGGCCAGAGGTTCCAAGGAGCAGGGGCGCCCTCGCCCCGAGGATCCTTGGGGCGGGGGCGCCCCTGCTCCTTGGTGGACCTCCGCGAAAAACCCGGCGGGAGTCATCCCGCCAGGTTCGCGGCGCCCTTTACTTGCCCACCGTCAGCGTCTCCGCATGCGCCTTATCCTTGCCGCCGCGGCAGGTGCCCATGACCTTCGCGCCGACCTTCAGGTCGTCCCACGAAGCCATTCCCTCGCCGCGCTTCAGCTTGGTCGTTTCCCCGATGTGCAGGGTGTGTGCGTCCATCTTTTCATCCTTGATCGTGATCGTCTTCTCCTCGCGATTCACGCCGGTGATCTTGCCTTTGAATTCCCGCTGCGTCATCGCGGCGGAAGGTTCCTGCACCGCGTCGCCGGACTTGCCCGGCTGGGCGGTGGATGGGCTGCGCGCGGGCTCGGTGGTGCCTGGCGCTTTGGCCGGCGGTTCCTTCACGGAGTCGCTGGCTTTGCCCGGATTGTTTTGCGCCAGCACACTCGCGGGCAAGGCGAGCGCAGCAGCGATGGTCAGAAGCAGTGCTTGTTGTTTCATAGGTTGATGGATCGCCGCCCACCCCCATCGTGCGGGTAATTCTTTCCCCCGACTCCGGCATCAGGACCGGGACCGAATGGGCAGTGATCCCCCCGAATTCCTCCCCGATGGCACGCTCGGGTTGTTGCCGCAGAGAATCTCCGGCAAGGTCGCTGTGTTCCTCCAAATTTTTTGCCGGCTCCCTATCGAGGTTCCGGCGAACGCCTGGCGGATCGGTCAGTAAAGATCCAGAAACGCCCGGCGCGCCGCGAGGCTCACCGGGCGTTTTGTTTTTTCTCTTGGAGTGGGTCAGGCACCTTTGCGATGCCCGGAACTTGTGCTTTCCGCTGGAGCGCGGAACGGAGCCGCCTCTTTCATCGCAAAAACGGATGAGCCGATGACGTGGGAGTTTGCAGCGAAGCTGGGCGCTTCCTACGGTCCCCCGAGATCCTGGCCGGCGGTGGCGTGAGCGTGAGATCCGGGAGGCGCTACTCCAGCGCCGGGAGCGCGCGTTGCAGGGCCGCCTCGATGAGGTCCGTGCCGCGCACCGGCTTGAGCAGCACAGGGTGGCCGTCGATGCTCGCGCCGCACTCCACCGCGCCCGTAAGGAAGACGACCGGCACCTGCTTCAGCGTGTCTTCCCGGGCCAGTTCCATGGCGATCTGCGCGCCGTCTTTGCCGGGCATCTTGCGATCGAGATAGATCAGGTGTGGGCGATACGCGCGGGCGGTGTCGAGAGCGCGCAACGCATCGTTTTCCTCCAGCACCGTGAAGTGCCCGGTCGCCTCGAGGACGCGGCGACAGAGCGTGGTCATGCCCGGATCGTCGTCGATGACCAGGATGCGGCGGATGGATGGGGAAGTCGTCATGGCACGGTGGATTCGTCTGGAAGGACGAAAGTGGCTGCCTTCCCATCGAATGAAATGATCTCGATACATCCACGTTTCACGCGCTGGACGATTATGCATCGAACCCAAAGACCCACCCATGAAAATCATTCTTGTTCTCACTTCCCTGCTCGCGTGTGCCATCCTCCAAAGCGGTTGCGCCGCGGGTGCGTCCGTCGGCCACGATGGCCATCGCCACGGAGTCGGCGTTGCCGGCTCCACGCAAGGCCCCGGCGTGTCCGGCGGAGTGCGCGCCTATTGACCGTCCCCGATTTTCCCAATGGCGGACATGCCGAAGTTTACGAGGCGGCAGGTCGCAAGTCTGTTCTTACCTGGTGCGAGTCCAGGGTCCGTCTCCCTCTTTCTTGGATGAATATTTTCCCCATCTGCGATCAGAAGGGCGCGTCCTGATGCCAGTCGTGACCTAGCGCCTGTCCTGCGCCTCTACATCGCAGAGCGTCGTCCCTCGGGCGCGGTCGCCCCACCGGAGAAGAGGCGCCGCTTGATCCACGCGGTGATCGCAGGTTTCGCGAGGTCGATGGCGAACTTCGCGAGCGTGACGATCAAGGCGGCTTTGCCGGCTTCTTTCGCCGGCTCCCGGCGGAAGAGCGAGGGCTTGACGACCACTTTGTGGCGCAGCGGTGGGAGCTTGGAAAGGAACAGGCCGAGGAGGGCGGCACCTCCGAACCATCCGGCGGGATGTGAGCGCATGCCGCGTTTCATCCGCGCGCCGACATCGAGATCGTGGGCGAGGGCCTGGCCGATGCCGACGAGTTCGGTGCGCGCGGTGGCGAGGTCGGCGATCAGGATTTCTTTGCGAGCAGGGTGAGCCATTGTTGGTCCTTTCGGAATTCTTCGAGCGTGGCGGGGAAAGCGCCGGCTTGCACGCGAGTCCAGGCGATCCAGGCGAGCACGACGGCGGCGCCGAGATGGAGGAGCGCGGCGGCGGCGAGCACCCAGAGCCAGGCGTGTGGGGCGTCGAAGGCGGCGGCGACGGCGAAGACCACGGTGATCACGAGGAAGACGTAGCCCAGCACGGCGATGAACAACGCCCCGGCGAACAGAGCGGCGGCGAGGCCGAAGCGCGTGCCGGCTTCGCGCGCTTCGAGGCCCGCGAGGGCGAGCCGGGCGCGTGCGTAGCGTGCCGTGGCGGCGAGGAAGGCGGCGCTGTGGGCGACGAGGCCGGGTGGGCGCGGGTTCATACGGCGGGAGCGGACGTGGTGGCGATCACGGAAGGTTGCACCGCCCAGCCGCGCAGGGCGTCACGGGCGGTGAGGAGATTGGTACCCACTTGATCGGCGCTGAACCTCTCGGCGAGCGCGGTGAGATTCGACTCCTCATCGTCAAGACTCCAGAGGCCGGTGAAAACAAACGCGGGGCAATCGCGCCGGCGGAGCAGCCGGCCCAGAAAACGTGCGCGGGGCGCATCGGCGAGCGAGGTATCCGAGATGCACACGACCGGCGCCCCGCTGGCGAGGGCGGCGTCGGCTTTCTCGTTGGTGAGGATCTGGTGCGGCGTCACGCGGGTGCGCACTTTCGCGCCGAGCAACTCGCCGAGGATCACACCGATCACTTCGTCGCCTTCGTCTTCGGCGGGGATGATAAGGACGTCGGGCGGTGCGGTGTCGGGCTCGACAGGCGCGGTCCGGAGCGAGTCGCGTACGGCATGCTGGCGCACCGTGGCGAGGAGGAAATCGTAGCCCTCCTGATCAAGCGCGCCGGCCGCGTGATCGGCCTCGCCGGCGAGCACCGCCGGCGCGAGCATCCCGGCGAGCACACCGTCGAAGGACGTTTGCTTTTCGTATTCCGCGAGCACCTTCGCGGCCTCCGCAGCGTCGCCTGCGAGCAGGCGCTGATAGTAGCGATCCGGTGCGGGCAGCGACGGCTGATCGCCGAGGAGCACATCGAGAAAGGCGAAGGCGGGGACGTGTTTCCCGAGCACGGCGAGGCAGACGGTGAGCGGCGTGGCGAGGAGCAGCCCGACGGTGCCCCAGAGCCACGTCCAGAAAACGGCGGCGACGAGAATCGCGACCGGCGAGAGCCCAGTGCTCGCGCCGTAGAGCCAGGGTTCGACGACATTGTTGCTCAGCAATTCCACCACGACGAAGAGCGTCAGGGTGAGCAGCGGCATGGTCCACGAGTCGGAGACGGCCAGCGAGAGTGCGAGCGGGAAGAAGGCGCCGATCCAGGGGCCGATGTACGGCAGAAAGCGCAGGACCGCGGTGAGCACGCCCCAGAGCAGCGCATTCGGCACGCCGATGAACCACAGTCCCACGCCGATGGGGATGCCGTAGGTCGCATTCACCACGAGCTGCATGAGCAGGTAACGGCTGACGCGCGTGCCGGCTTCTTCCAACGTGCGCGTGGTGAGGCTCAGCCGCGAACGGCCCACGAGATGAATGAGGCGATTCCGCAGATCCTCTTTCTTGAGCAGCATGAAGAGGACGAAGACGATGACCACGGCGGCCGTGCCGATCGGACCGAGCACCGGCGCCGCGACGCGTTGCGCGAGATCGGCGAGCGTGCTGCTCGGATTGACGACCTCGACGGGGGTGGCCGGCGCATTTTTTCTTTCGGGCACGGTGGCCTCGGCGGCTTTCTCGAACTGGTTGTCCCCGCCCTTGATGGCTTCGTCGCGCAGCTCGGTGAAGGTGCGCGTGAGATTGCCCAGCGGTCCCGTGCTCGGCACCTGCAAGGAGGCGATTTTCCCGCGCATGTTGTCTTTGTAAGAAGGTAACTGGTAGGCGAGATCCAGGAGCTGGCCGGCGACCACGTAGGCCAGCGCGCCGGCCACGGCAAAGGCGAAGGCGCTGGTCAGCAGCACCGCGGGGATGCGCGGCAGGTGCCAGCGTTCGAGCCAGTTCACGACCGGGGAAAGCAGGAAGCTGAAGAGGCCGGCGAGCACCACAGGGATGAGCACGTCCTGCCCGAGCTTCAGCGCGGAGATGAGCAGCAGGGCCACGACGATGGCGATGCCGCGGGAGAGGAAGGTGAGGGTTTCGCTGGTGTTCATCCGCGCAGCACAACTATCGCGGGATGGGTTCGCGTCGGCTGTATGGCACCGCCAGGTGGACATCGGAGCGCGTTATCTCTTTGCCGGCTTGGGCGAGACCGAACGGCTGAATTCAAACCCATGAGCTGGCTGCGCATCGTTCACGAAACCA
>JANNXQ010000211.1:0-9098 GCA_031409655.1 Chthoniobacteraceae bacterium
GGCCGGGTTTGTCGAAGCCGCGGAGTTCCGCCGTGATCGTGGCGCCGGCGGTCGCGGTGAGATCGTGCATCTGGTAGGCCCAGCGATCCGGCGCACGTTCGGGCGGCACGCGCCACCAGCCGGGCCGATCCTGCTCCGGGATCAACTGCGCGCCTTGTTTCCAAAAGTGCTCGATGCGCGCCGCCGTAGTGCCCCAGTGCTGCGCGCGGAGGCGGGTCTTTTCGACGAAGTCGAGCATCGGCCAGCGCTTGCAGCATTCGCAGGCCACATCTTTCACCGACGTGCCGCCGGGCAGCACGGCGGCGAGTTTTTCGATCAGCGTCCTGTCGCGCAGACCATCGCGCCAGGCGCTCGCGGCGTAGTTCGTGGGCAGGCCAAACTGCGTGCCGTAATCATCCAGCGCGAGGTAGTAGCGCTGGTCGGCGTAGATGTGCCGGTTGTGATCCGGGCGGTAGTTCGAGTTGCCGGTCAGATTGTCGATCGCGGGACGGGCGCCCGGAATCGCGTTGTAGAAATGCAGGTTGCGTTGCGCCCTCAGATAGTTCGCGTGGCTTTCCCAATGCCCGCCCGCCATGCGCCCCGGTTGCGCCATCTGGATCACGTGCCCAAATTCATGCGGTACGGGATTGCCCGAACCTTCATCGGCAAGTCCGCCGGAGCCGACATTCAGGTGACTGCGGTTCGCGTAGCCGCCCGCCCAGAAGCCGCCATACCACGTCACGAAGTTCACCTTGTAGCGCGGCGTCGTGGTCGAATCGAACTCCCGAAAAGGTTCATTGTAGCCGAGCTTGCGGCAGAAGACCTGATAGCTCTCCTCGCACATCCGCAGCGCGCGCCGCGCCTGCGTGAGCGTGAAAGTGGCGTCCGCCGGGTTCCACCAGATGCACACGTGTTTGCTCTCGAGTCGGCTGGTGTTCGCCGCAGTGAGCGGGGCGAGGAAGTTGGTGCTCGTGTTCAGCGCCGGCGCAGTGCCGGCGACGTCGCCCACTTCCACGTAGTCGATTTCAAACGCGCCGGTGCTCGCGACCAGCGGCGTGATCCGAACGTCGCGCAGCGCATCGCGCCAGAAAACTTCGAGCCCCATCTCCAGGCGGTAGGTGTGAAACGCGCCGTCGTCGATGAGGCTCGCCGCGGGAATCACAAACTGCCGCGTGGCGGCAAAGCCGGTCCGCGTCGTGGTGCCAAACTCGATCTTCACATCGCCGAGATACGTCGCAGGAACTTTCAGGCGGATTTGGAGGTAGTCGTTGAAGCCGAGGTCGAGATCCGGGCCGCCGCCGAGCGCAGTCACACTCACGGAGGCGTCCGCCGTCGTCGAAGTGTCTTCCCCGACGAGCGAACCACCCGCCGCCGCGAGGTTCGTGACATTCGCGCCCGCCCAACCGTCGAGATTTCCGTCCGTCGCCCACTCTCCGAGGATGGTGCTGCCCGCGAGTCGATCCGCCGGGTCCACGGCGGCCACGGTGACATTCTGCTGCGCGAGCAGCGAAGTCGTGTTGAGGGCCGCGAGCGCGAGCGTGGTGAAAAGCAGGAGAAGTTTCATGAAAGGAAAAGGGTGCGGGCGCCGGAAAGGCGCGCCCGATACTAGCAGAGACGCAGCCAAGAGCTAAGGCGCTTTCCCAGCGCCCGTGATCTCCGCAGTGAACGAAAAGAACGCCCGCTTCCGCGCGGAGCTGAGGCCCCAATTCACCGGCGGCGACTGATAGCCCTCCTCCAGCGCTTCGCCCTTCCGGCGGTAATCGAACCAGCCCCAAGACACGTGCTCTGCGATCGCTGCGGCGTAGTTATTCTGCGGCTGATCGAAGTCTTCGTGATCGTCTTCGTTAAATAGGATCGGCATCGCCCGGTAGCCCGGCACGGCACGCGTTTGCTTTATCATCTCCGTGATCCGTGCGGGATCCTTCGCGCCGTTGCCATGGAGCAGCAGGAAGTCCGACACGCGCACCACATTCTCCTTCGGCACAGCGCCGCCGCTATAGCTCGTCCCGACGAGCAGTCGGCGGCCATCGCGCTCCATCTTGCGCACCCGATCAATCAGCTCATGCACCCGCTCCGGCTTCAGGATTTCGTGATCGTAAGCCTTCACATCCGTCTCATTGTTCACCTCGACGAGCACATTGCGCCAGCCGCCTGTGAGGAGCCACTTCGTCGCCTCATCGGTCGCGCGGAGCACCGCGGCCTCATCGCGCAGCCGCTGATCCTGGCCAAAGTAGAAGTAACCGAGGATCACCACCATACCGTGCTCGTCCGCCGCATCGAGCACGCGCCGCATGCGATCGGCGAAGGCCGGACGGAAGCTGCCGTCCTCCTCGAATGCGCCCGTTACCCACGGCTGCGTCTTTGAGTAACCCTCCGGCGATCCACCCTGAAAATTCACCGTCACCGCGAGTAAGCCGTACCGCTTCCACTCCGGCATCGCCGCGATGAACTCGCGCACATTCCGCTCCGCGTCCCACTTCCCCGTGTCGGGATAAGCCCAGCGCGTGGCCGTCTCCGGATTCAAGTCATCGTAAGTCGCCTGCACCATCCGCGAGTTTAGCAGCAGGCCTTCCACCCGCTGCCCTCGCCACATGCGACCGACATAGGTCGGCTGACCGTTGATGTGAAAGTCTTCGCCAACAATGCTGACCTGCGTTTTTCTCGTGGGCGGCGTGGCGGCCATCGAGAAGCTGGTGGTAAGGCAAAGGAGTGTGGCGAGTATTTTCATGGGAGCGGATAGCGATCGGCGAGTGCGGCGGGCATGGCACTGGGATGGTATGGCTGGCCTGTGCCGCGGTCCCCCTGCGGCGCATAGTGGCTGCTGTCGCGGGTGGACTCAGGCAGGTAAGCGGGCTTGCCGCTCTCCGTGCGCCACCATTGCGACCAGCGTCTTTCGAGGTCAGCGACAGTATCGGGGTGCTTCCCTGCGACATCCGTCGTTTCCAGCGGATCACTCCCGATGCGGAATAGCTCCCAGCCTGCGCCATCCACTTCCGCCATCGTCCACTCGGTCGTGCGGATGGCCCGGTTATCGGCGAACTGGAAAAACAGTGAGCCTGTCCGATTCCAAGCTGACCCTCTGAGTAACGGTAGAAACGATTCGCCCGCCGTGGTCGCTGCTCGCGGAGAAAGCGCCGTTACTTCCAACAAGGTCGGCAAAACGTCCGCCATGTGGATAAGGCTGTGTTCGATCCGTCCCGGTGCCGCAATCCCGCGCGGCCACCGGACGATCGTGCCGCTGGCGACGCCTCCCGAGTGCTGGCTGATCTTGTAGTGTCGCCAAGGTGTCACGCTTGCGTAAGCCCAGCCGGTGCCGGGCTGCCAATTGGAGGCCTGATCTCCGGGCAGTTTGCCCGCCTTTAACATACTCTCGTCGGCGGACGAAAAAGAGTCCGCACCATTGTCGCTCATGAAAATGACGAGCGTGTTATCCGCCTTGCCGGCCTCTGCCAGCGCCTTCACCACCCGGCCGATCCCGGTATCCATGCGTTCGACCATCGCCGCATAGGTGGCCATGCGCAGATCTTCGAGGTCCCGTTGTTCAGGCGTGAGGGAGTTCCACTCGGGCAGATTCTGCGGGTACTCCGGGAGCGCAGCACCGCCGGGAACGATCCCCATCTTATTCTGACGCTCAAACCGCGCCTCCCGCACGGCCTGCCAGCCGCGGAGGTATTTTCCCCGGTGCTTCAAAACATCGGCTTTCGGAGCTTGGAGCGGATTGTGCGGTGCCTGATAGCTGAGATAGAGGAAGAAAGGCCTCTCCGACTTGTCGGGTGCGGAGGAGTGGATGAAGGCAATCGCGCGATCCGTGAAGGCATCGCTGCTGTAGTAGTTATCCCTAAATGCGCGAAAGGTCTCCCGATCCAGGCGGTAGCTGGCAGAACCCGCGAAGTGATCGGCAAAGCCATTGAGAAACCCGAAGTAGTGATCAAAGCCACGATCCATGGGATCACCCGGAAGGTGCCACTTCCCGATCAATCCAGTGCGGTAGCCAGCAGCGCGGAGCATTTCCGAAAGCAGAGGCGTCTTTGCGAAGTGCGGTAAGGCCTTCGGCCACCATTGTCCCGTGAGCAGCGAAGCCCGAGAGATGACGCACATCCCGCCGTTGTAGAAATGGGTGAGCCGCACGCCGTCGGTCGCCAGTCGGTCCAGCGCAGGCGTGGCGATTTCACCGCCAAAACATCCAGGGTCGCTGTACCCCATGTCGTCAGCGACGATGAGGAGAATATTCGGCTTTGTGTCTGCCGCGCGTGCGCCCCCGACAAAGCCGCCAAGTAACCACAGCATCGTGCCGAGCCACTTCATGGATTCGCCGTCGGCAACACCGCGGGCGGTTGCACCGCCGGATCGTTTGTCTCCCGCACCCAATCCCGGAGTGCGGCGTAGAGGCGTTCGAGTTCGGGGCGCTGCCCTGGGTTTCCGGCAAGATTCCGCAGCTCATCGGGATCGGCTTTTAGATCGTAGAATTCGATGGCCTGCACCTTTCCGCCAAGAGTCTGAGGGTCCATCTCCGCCAGGACCCGGAACGGTTCCGGGAACTGCTCCTTGTGCTTCACCGTCTCGTCGTAGCTCCGGTTACCCCAAGGCTTCCAATCCTTGCTGTCCGCCTGCACCTGCCGCCAACCGGCTTCGATCTTCTCGCGATAGATCAACTTCCAGCGTCCATCAAAGACGCTCCGTTCCTGCATGCCGTTATTCGGGAGCGGACCAAGGTTGGATATCTCGGAGAAGATCATCTTGTGGCCCTTTGCCCCTTCTTCACCAGAGAGCACTGCCTTCAAAGATACTCCGTGAGTGAGCGGGAGTGGGTCGAGACCGAGTAAATCCAGGAGCGTGGGAGTAAGGTCGAGTTCGCTGGCGAGCGCGTCTGTTCGGAAGCCGCCCTTCATTCCCGGAAGACGGATGGCAAGCGGCGTGCGCAGGCCCAGATCGTAGAGGGTCATTTTCCCGTGTTGAAAGGTGGGCCCATGGTCACCAAGAAAGACGACGATGGTATTGGCCTCTTCACCCGAGGCCCGCAATGCCTCCAAGCCTTCGCCGACCAGCGCGTCCGCCTCCTCGATGGCTGCGAGATATTCGGCCCAATCCTGACGCACAATCGGCGTATCGGGCAGATAAGCAGGCAATGCGACCTCGGCAGGGTTCACGCGAATCGTCTTCTGATCACTGTTCGGATAAGGTCGGTGTGAGTTCGGGATATTGTAAAACAGGTGCCAGGGTTTTCCGCTCTTCTTCGCTCGATCCATGAAACCGGAAGCCGCGGCGCGACCCGTGCCCGGAATGAATTCATCGTAGGGGAACTTCTCGTTGGGGAGCACATGGAGCTTGTGCGTGACTCCCTGGTAATAGCCTGCCGCGCTGAGACGCTCGATGAGGGTGGGCACGCCGTCGCGGATACGGTTGCCGCGAAGCAAGGGGTGTGCTCGCTCGGCGGCAGTGAGTTGCGAGGCCGGCTTGTGGAGGTTGAGCGTGTTGTTCAGGATCCCATTGGTGTGATTGTGCAGGCCAGTGTAGATGGCGGCCTTCGAAGCCGAGCAGACAGGATAAGCGACGAAGGCGTTATTGAAATAGACGCCGGATCGCGCGAGCGAATCCATGTGCGGCGTCCGCAGTCCCGGCGTACCCAGAAAGCCAAGCTGGGCTCCTTGATCCTCAGTCAGGATGAAGAGAATGTTTGGCCGGGCGGCGTTCACCGGGAGAAGGTGGCTTCCCCAAAACAGGAGCGCTCCAAATACACTCTTCCAAGGCCACGCGAAGAATGGGGGGATGGTGATTCTCATGGTTTGGGCAGTGGCGCCGGTGGGGCAGGGCCGTGGGCTGTGCTGGAGGTGTAGCGGAAATTGAAGCGACCATCTGGAGCGACGTCGCCGCTCAAGTAGGTGTCCATGATGTCGCCGAGCCTTTGCGGGTTGTCCCACCATTTGAAATCCAAGGCAATATCCCCGTCCCCGGTCCCCAGGATAGAGCGCGGCACGGCAAGCATGAGTTCGCTGCCCTGCACCTTGAGTGGAACCTTCGCCACCTTCTCCCATTTCCAGCCGCCCGTGTTTCGCTCCAGCCAGCTTTCCTGGCCGTCAATGGAGCGATTCAGGAGGAAGTCGTATCCTTCCCATCCGGTCTTCGCGTTCTGGTCGGCGTCGATGAGCAGCAACATCCAGTTTGCACCATCGCTTGGCGATAGTGCTTCGCGGGTTTGCGCATAGAAAAACACGTGTGCGCTGTCCCGAGCGACCTTCGCTTGCTGGATGTCATTGCGACCGCTCGTGTCGATATAGTGCCGCGCACCGCGGCCGAAATCTCGATGATCGTTGTCAAAGGAGTGGTCCGCGAATTCGGGCCGCACGTCCCGCCATTCGTTAAACGCGCCCGTCATAGGGCGCGATTTTGGTGGCGAGGCAGCGGGCAGGGCAGGGGAGCCTTTGTAGCGCCGCACATTGCTGACCAACTGATAGTAGTAGTTGTCCTGGTGCATTCCCTTCACCGGTTCAATGTCGCGGCTGTACTCCTGATCGTATTGATCCACAAAGACGATCGGCTGTCCGGGCCGGCTAAACTTACTCGCGATCCATTCGTTCCAACCTGTGACCATGACAAAGGGTGGATCGAGCTCAAGCGCGCGCTTCCATTGCTCAGCGAAGTTCAAGCCTTGGTCCACCGAGCCTGGCAAAGAATCCTTCTTTCCTGCGTGGTAGCTGCGACCACGACCGTCGCCTTCGCTCATATTGGTGACCTTGCCGTCGCTGGCGCGCAAATTCTGCGCAACGGAAACATTGACCTGTTCAGGTGTGGCGGGATCGTGGTCGTAGCTGAAGACTTGCGGATAAGTGGCCTCCCAGTGCCAGGCGTTGTGGGTATTGATCATCGTGAAAGGCCAGTGGGCTTTTCGCAGGGTGAAGAACGCGGTCAACTCTGGGGTTGCTTCCTTTGGGTCGCAGATCAGCAGAGGTTTTCCCTGCCAGAGGAACCACAAGTCCTTAAAACGTCCCGTCGCGTAAAGGTCTCGATAGATTTCCCGGGCCGTCTCCCCGGCTTTCGTGTTCACCATGAAACAAATCTGCGGCGTGCGTCCGCCTTCTTTGCGCACTTGAGTCCAGACTTCGCAGAGCTTGGAATACACCTCCCGGTAGGTCGCACGATTCGTCGTGTCGAAAATGACCGTGTCGATGCCGGCATCGGCGAGCAGGTGAGCGTGGCGGCGGAGAACCCACGGATCGGTGGCGTTGTAGTATCCGTAGTGGGGTTCACCCCAGTAGTACGGGCCGGGCTTTGCCCAAAGTGGGGAGCCTGGTTTCCGGAGGGCATCGGGCTCTTGCCAAAGGATCTTCGCCAGATCATTTGGCAAATCCTGGCTGAGTCTGTCGTGCCAGAGGAAGTAGAAGAGCCCCACGCATCGATTGGGCTTGATCGGTCCGGGTTGCAGATTGATGGGGACAGCTCGGCCGAGGGCATCCGTCGCCGGCCAGGGCGTGCCGGGGTTGATCGCTTCGGCCGGCGTTTGGGCGTTAAGTCCGCCTCCGAAGAGAACGCAAGGCGCAAGAATGGCGACGAATCGGGTGAGTTGCATCGCACTTAGAAATCCGAACGCCGCGTCGTCTCGCCGCTCTGGAGGGCGATCCAGTCGATTTGCACGGGCTCTTTCTCCGCGGGCAGATAGACGCGCAGGATTCCGAGGGCTCCTTCCGCCGGAAGCTCGACGGTAAGATCCTGCCATTCGCCTCCACGCAACTGAAACGCCACGGACTTGGCATTCGCTGGGTCCTGAGCGCTCGAGAGCCACTCCACCTTCCCCGGGCCGCCGGTGGTTGTGCGCGCACGAAACTTCACCGTGGTCCGCCCGGAGAGTTGTCCTGCTCCCACTCCGAGAAACGGGGCATCGCTGTTCCCAGTCACCGTGACGACGCCGTCCTTCACCATTGCGGTACACCCGCGGGCCTTCCATCCTTGCAACGCGGGGTCGCTATCGTCTTTTCCTGCCGCTTTCGCCGGTGCTTTCGCCTTTGGTTTGACCTTGTTCGTCTGCTTGCCTTCGAGTTCAGGGCGATACTTCGACGGATCAAACGCGGGATTCGGCACGGGCACGACGGCTTTGGTGTCGGCAAGGAAGTTTTCGATCAAGGCGTCGAGTTCGGTGACGAGTTCGGGCTTTGAGGCCGCGAGGTTGCTCTTCTCGCTTAAGTCTTCGCGCAGGTTGAAGAGCAGATGACGGTGAGCGCCCTTCTCGCCGCCGTGGAAAAGGCGGATGAGTTTCCAGTCGCCGCGATGCACGGAAACAGCCGGCGGTAGCCAGTCCGGTACGCCTGGATTGTGCGGGAAGTATTGGAAGGCGGCCTTGTCCGCGAGCGCATCGCCTTTTAGCGCGGGCAGGATGCTGGCGCCGTCGAAACGCTGCCCTTCAAAAGGCTTCAAAGCGAGACCGTCGAGCAGCGTCGGATAGTAATCCTCGCTCTGGATGATCGCATCGCTGCGACTGTCCTCAGCCGCGACTCCGGGCCAGACCACCACGCCGGGCACTCGCGTGCCACCTTCAAACATCGTCGCCTTGCCACCGCGCAGCGGACGATTGCTGGTCGGCGTGGTGCCATCGACTTCGTTATACATGTTTCCACCGTTGTCGGCGGTAAAGATGATGATCGTGCGGTCAGCGATCTTCAGTCGTTCGAGCGAGTCGAGCAGCGTCCCGACCGCATCGTCCATACTCTCGACCATCGCGGCGTAAGTGGGACTGCGTTGCAGATCGTTCGTATTCACACTTGCGCGATACTTCTCGATGAGCGCCTTCTTCGCGTCGAAGGGCGCGTGCACGCTGAACATCCAGTAGTTCAAATAGAATGACTCGTCCTTGTGCTTCTCCATGAACGCAGTCGCCTCCCTGGCCATGCGATCTTCGATGTGCTGATTCGGTTCACCGGGATCCGCATCGAAGTCCTTGAACTTCCACGGAGCGACGAAACTGCCCGCCGGTCCTGGTCCCGGCCAGTGCGGCACATCCACATCGAAGCCCTGCTGCAGTGGCGAGTACGGTTCCGGCCCGAGGTGCCATTTTCCAAAATGCCCCGTAGCGTAACCGGCGTCCTCCAGCGATTCCGCGAGCGTGCGGTATTCGGTTTTCAAGCGCGTCG
>JANNXQ010000212.1:0-38864 GCA_031409655.1 Chthoniobacteraceae bacterium
TGGTCGCGGCAAATTATGGTGGCCAGATTTACACCTCGGCCGACTCCGGGGTGAGCTGGACGCCGCGGGAGAACAACCGTGACTGGTGGTCCGTGGCATCCTCGGCCGACGGCACCAAGCTGGTCGCGACGGTCGTTGGCGGCCAGATTTACACCTCGGCCGACTCCGGGGTGAGCTGGACGCCGCGGGAGGCCAACCGTGCCTGGCAGTCCGTGGCCTCCTCGGCCGACGGCACCAAGCTGGTCGCGGGCGATTCTGGCCGGATTTACACCTCGGCCGACTCCGGGGTGAGCTGGACGCCGCGGGAGAGCGACCGCATCTGGCTGTCCGTGGCCTCCTCGGCCGACGGCACCAAGCTGGTCGCGGTGGAATATGGCGGCCCGATTTACACCTCGGCCGACTCCGGGGTGAGCTGGACGCCGCGGGAGTCCAACCGCTCCTGGCAGTCCGTGGCCTCCTCGGCCGACGGCACCAAGCTGGTCGCGGCAAATTATGGTGGCCAGATTTACACCTCTGGTCTCGCCGGAATCCGCGGAGCCCAGGGCACCACTGCCACACTCCAATACCTCGGCAACGGCCAGTGGGGTGCCGTCGGCCAGTCTCAGATTGCGCCCGCCGCTGTGACTGCGGCCAACCTCGGCGCTGATGTCGGCCTCTGGTCGGTGAATGGCGGGGATGTCTATCGCAGCGGCGGCAACGTCGGCATCGGGGTTCCGAATCCCTCCACCAAGCTCGAAGTCGCGGGCACCGTCACCGCCACGGCCTTCGCGGGGGACGGCTCGGGGCTGACGGGAGTTGTCGCGACGACGGTATCGAGAAGCCCGCAGCAGATCGCCCTGCTCAAATGGGGCGTCAGCTCGGTCAATAACACCTTCGCCGTGGGCACAGCTCCCAGCGGCATCTGTTTTGACGGAGCGAGCATCTGGGTGGCGAACTTTTCCAGCAACAACGTGACGAAGCTGAACGCGAGCACCGGAGCCGTCCAGGGCACCTTCGCCGTGGGCTCAAATCCCGTAAGCATCTGTTTTGACGGAGCGAGCATCTGGGTGGCGAACCGTGTCAGCGCTAACGTGACGAAGCTGAACGCGAGCACCGGAGCCGTCCAGGGCACCTTCACCGGGGCCACAAGTCCCAACGCCATCTGTTTTGACGGAGCGAGCATCTGGGTCGCGAACGGTAGCAGCAACGTGACGAAGCTGAACGCGAGCACCGGAGCCGTCCAGGGCACCTTCGCCGTGGTCTCAAATCCCGTAAGCATCTGTTTTGACGGAGCGAGCATCTGGGTGGCGAACAATTTCACCAACCACGTGACGAAGCTGAACGCGAGCACCGGGGCCGTCCAGGGCACCTTCGCCGTGGGCCCAAGTCCCCTGGGCATCTGTTTTGACGGAGCGAGCATCTGGGTGGTGAACTCTGGCAGCAACAACGTGACGAAGCTGAACGCGAGCACCGGAGCCGTCCAGGGCACCTTCGCCGTGGGCACAGCTCCCGACGGCATCTGTTTTGACGGAGCGAGCATCTGGGTGGCGAACCAAAACAGCAACAACGTGACGAAGCTCTAGCCGCGCCCCCCCGCCGCCCATGCCCGCCCCCATCCCGCCGCCGCGCCGGCTGCCCATCGAACCGGGAGCATCCCACTTTGAACAAGGAACCATGAACACCCCCGCCGCCGCTCCTTCGCCGCCCCTCGCGAACATCCGCGCTTCGAGCGCGCGGGCGAAGAAGAAGGCGGTGGCACAAACCATCCGTTGCCCGCTGCGCCCGGTTTCGCTAGTCTCCGCGCCATGATTACCATCCAGGAAACCCTCATGGTGGATGCGCAAGGGCAGGCCGTCATCACGCTGCCGCCCTCGGTGAAGCCGGGTCCGCACCGGGCGGTGCTGCAGATCGAGGATGCGGTGGAGGCCGTGCCCGCCATGCCCGTGACCCCGAAGGCGGGATGCCTGAAAGGCTTTTGGATGGCACCGGACTTTGACGCGCCGCTGGAGGACTTCCGGGAGTATATGGAATGAATCTGCTCCTCGATACGCACGCGCTGATTTGGTTTCTGGAGAATGATCCGAAACTGAGCGCCGCGGCGCGGGAGGTGATCGAGGAACCCGCGAACCAGCGATGGGTAAGCATGGCCAGCGGATGGGAGATGGCGATCAAGTCGCAGCTGGGAAAGCTGCGGTTGCCGCTGGTTTTCGAGGGATTGTTTCCCGGTGCGCTGGAAGCACGCGGCTTTTCCATCCTGCCAATTCAGGCGGGACATTTGCACCGCTATCATGCGCTCCCGTTGCATCACCGCGATCCTTTCGACCGTCTGCTCGTCGCGCAGGCGCTCGCGGATGGCTTCACCGTCGTCGGCACCGATCCGGCGTTCGATGCCTACGGCGTGCCGCGAATCTGGTGACGCGACCGCTTTCTCTCCTGCCATGAAAACACCCATCTTCCTCGCCGCGGTGCTCGCACCTGCGCTGTCCTTTGCCGGCCCGCGCACCTCGGCCAGCTACTCCATCGTCACCGATACCGCCGACGCCGGCGGCAAGCGTAGTACCAGCGTCAACTACACGAATGACGGCAGCGCAGGCGGCATCGCGGGTATTGCCACCGTCGCCGCGCCCGCCGAGACCGCGAAGCACGGCTACCTCGGCCAGCTTTACGACGTGACCGGCCTGGTGCTCAGCGCCACGCCCACCACGGTGAACGAAGGCGGCACGCTGCCCCTGAGCGCCGCGCAACTCCTCGACGACGCGACGACGCTCGCCGTGCCGGCTGCGTCGGTCGCGTGGAGCGTGGCCGCCGGGCCGCTCGCCTCCATCAATGCCAGCGGCGTGGCCACCGCGGGTGTGGTGTATCAAAACACCGCCGCCACCGCGCAGGGTAACTTCGCGGGTAACCTCAGCACCCTCGCGCTCACCGTGTTGAATGTGAACCTGGATAACTTTGGCGCCTACGCCAGCGACACCCTCGACGACGCCTGGCAGGTGCAATACTTCGGCCAGCCCCCGAACGCGAACGCCGGCCCGCTCGTGGACGCCGACAACGACGGGCAGAGCAATGCCTTCGAATACACCGCCGGGCTCGTGCCAACGGATCCAGCCTCGCGGTTCAGCATCGCGATCGCATCCGTCGCCGGCCAGCCTGGGAGGAAGAATATCATCTTCAACCCGCTCGTCCTCACCGGGGGCCGCAGTTATTTGGTGAAGTTCCGCCCCGACCTGGCGACCGGCACCTGGACGGCGCTCACCGGCACGACGCAAAGCGACGCCGGCGAGCAACGCACCGTGACCGACCTGAACGCGACGGGTGCGAAGAAGTTTTACCAGGTGGAGATCACCAAGCCGTAGTCGAAGGACCGGCACGATCTGCACTCCCATCCCGGCCGCGTGGAGAAGGTGCGGGCGGCGATCAAGTTGGGGACGTTTGCGGAGTTTCGGCGGGCGGGTCGATGGGTACGAGGCTTAGGCCAGAAGGCAGTGGCTCGGCGAACATCGAACATCGAACATCGAACATCGAACATTGAACGCAGCGGCGGGGGTGCTCTTCGTTCGACGTTCAGCGTTCGATGTTCAGCGTTCGATGTTCAGCGTTCGATGTTCAGCGTTCGACGTTCAGCGTTCGACGTTCAGCGTTCAGCGTTCGACGTTCGACGTTCGATGTTCGGTGTTCACTCCCCACCGCCCCTCCGCTTCACCCCACCGTATTCACGAGCTCGCCGAGGCCGGCGATGGAGATGCGCATTTCGTCGCCGCTCTGGAGCGTGAAATCATTTGGCGGCACCGTGCCGGTGCCGGTGAGGAGATAGCAGCCGGCGGGGAAGAAATTGTCGCGCAGGAGCCAGTCGGCCAGCTCCGGGAGCGTGCGTTTCATCTGCGCCACGGAGGTCGCGCCGTGAAAGGCGGTGGCGCCGGCACGGACGATCTTGAGTTCGATCGCGGTCTCGCGCGGCACTGGCTCGCGGACGACGAGGCCGGGGCCGAGCGCGCAGCATTGGCTCCAGACTTTGGCCTGTGGGAGATAGAGGGGATTTTCACCCTCGATATCGCGGGAGCTGAGATCATTGCCGATGGTGTAGCCGAAGATCGCGCCGTGGGAATTGATCGCGAGCGCGAGTTCGGGTTCCGGGACATTCCACCGGGCGTCGCTCCGCAGCCGCATGCTGGACCCGGGCGCGACGACGCGGTGCGGCGTGGCTTTGAAGAAAAGCTCCGGGCGATCCGCGGCATAGACGCGATCGTAGAAGGTTCCGCCGCCTGCGTCCTTCGATTCATCCATGCGCGCGTCGCGGGAACGCAGGTAGGTCACGCCGGCGGCCCACACTTCCTGACTCTCGATCGGCGCGAGCCATTGCGTGGGCTTCGCGATCACGGGAGCAGCGCTCACCGCCGCGGCGAGCCAGGCGGCGGGGTCGGGAGCGGTGAAAAGCGCATCGAGACTGTGCTCCGCAAGCAGGGCGAAACCTTCACCACGCTGCGCGATCAGGCCGGCAGCCGAGCGATAAACTGTGATGGGCGGGAGTGGCATGGGGCCGCGAGTATGGGCCAGAACAGGATCGCGGGGGAAGGGCGGAAAGCGCTCACCATCAGAAGGACGGGTGCCGATTTGAAGTTTTGCCTCCTCCGCCAAGGAACCAAAAAGCCCGATGGTCTAATTTTATCAGCCCATCCCGCTTTTTCATCTTGTGAAACCCCGGCGGGAATTTACTCAAGTGTTTATGAATTCGCCCAATGAGGCATTGCCCCCCGAGCGCGACGATGGAGCGGGCGGCGGGAGCACGGCACCCAAAAAGCTCGGCGACTTGCATAAAGCCATCACGATGGCCGAGATCGCCAAGCAAGCGGGAGTCTCGCAAGGCGCGATCTCTTCGCTCCTGAATGACCGCGACTACGGGATCCGGGTGAGTGAGAAAACGCGGGAGCGTGTTTTTAAGGTGTGCCGCGATCTCGGCTACATTCCGAACGATCTGCGCGCGGTCGTGCGGATGTATCCGGAGTTCGGCGATTTCTGCCTGCTGCTCTCGGACCAAATCCCCGGCGGACTCGCCCACCCATTCTGCGCCCGCCTCGCCGCGGGGTGCCAGGCGGCGATGCAGGAGCCATCGCGCCCGCTCACCCTCGCCACCTACGAAGACGCCCGCGACTACGCGGGCGATCCGACGATCCTCCCGCAGCCAGTGTCCTCGGGGGTGGTCTCGAAATTTCTCTGCCACGGCAGTGCGAATAGTTCTCTGCTGCACACCCTCGCCAAGCGCGGCTTCCCGATGGTGAGTCTGGGCTACGACGCTCCTCTGCCTGGCGTGGTCAGCATCGTGCCGGACTACATGCAGGCCGCACGCCTCGCGATCGAGCATTTCGTCGAGCTGGGACATCGGCAGATCGCCATCATCTCCGGGGCTTTCGGGACGAGCGATTGGCCGATCCTCGAGCTGAATCACGGCGTCCGCCTCGCCTGCGACGCGCTCCGCATCCCGCTCGAGCCGCACAACATCATCTACAGCGAAGCGGCCGGCGACCTCGGAGCGGCGCTCACCGAGCTCCTGGCGCGCAAACCGGAGCCGACCGCCATCTTCTGCATGACCGACGCGACGGCAGCGGCGGCCGTGGCGATCGCGGCGGAGCGCAAGAGCCCCGCGCCCCAAAAACTCAGCGTCATCGGCTGTGGCGACGATCCCTGCGCGCGCCTCGTGCATCCACGGCTCACGACCATCCGGCTGCCCGTGGAAGAACTCGCCGCCGCGGGCATCGCGGAGATCGATCGCATGGTCCGCGAGCCCATCCCCAGCGAGCCGCGGAAGGTGCTGCTGCCGGTGTCCCTGGTGAAGCGCGACTCCTGCGCGGTGGCCCGCAAATAGCTACCCGGCAGACCGATTCCTAAATGGGCCTTGACGCCCGCAAAAACCTCACCGAGAAAACCGCCCCCAAATGAGTCCTCCAGCCCTCGCCTCCACCGCCATCTCCGCCCTCGCGGCCCTCCTGAGCCTGATCGTGTTTTTCCGCGTCGGCTCGAATCTGACGCTGCAAACGGAAATGCAAAAGCGTTCGCAGGACATCCAGACGCAGCAGCAGGAGCTGGAACTGCAAAAGCAGCAGCTCCAAGCGATGCAGCAGCAGGTGAATACGGCGACGCAGCTCTCGCAGCAGCTCGGGCCGCAAGTCATCGGCAGCCTGAAAATCGTCGGCATGCGCGGGAACAACGCGCGCATCTTCGCCATGCTGAACAAATACGGCGTGACCGTGAGTGACGCCGACAAGGAGCAGATCAAAAAGCTCCTTGAAGAACAGCCGAAGGCGAATTCCGCCCCCGGCACCGCGACCCCAGCCCCCGCCAAATAAGAATCTCCCATGGACGACACCGAATACTCCGCCGAACCGCAGTCTTTTGCGGGCAGCCTCCACCTCCCGATCGCCCTCATCGGCCTCGCCTTCGCGATCTACTTTTTCTCCGAGCTCCGCTCCGCGGGCAAGCAGGCCGACGTCCTGAAATGGCAGCTCAGTGGCCTCGACCGCCAGACGGAATCTCTCTCGAATGCGAAGCGCGAACTCAGCGGCATCATCATGAAGAATGATGAGGTCGTGAAGCAGGCGCAGCAGATCCAGGGGCAATACACGAACATGTTCAACGACCTGCTCGAACTCTCCAAGGACGACAAGGACGCGAAGGAAATCGTGGACAAATGGGGCATCAAACGCAACGGCGAACAGCCCGCCGCGCAGCCCGCTCCGGCGGTGCCCGCCGACGCTGCCCCAGCGGCAAAAGAGGAGCCAAAGGCTCCCGCTCTCCGCTAAGTCCGACCGCGCGCTGAATAGCTTTCGGGCGGCTCCGCAGCGATGCGGAGCCGCCCTTTTTCTTTCCCGCTCGGACTTTTCACAAAGGCTCTTGCCTTCGCCAACGCACCGTCGCTCATTTTCCTCTCATGCCAGATTCCCTAGAAACGTCCGCCCGCTCGATCGTCCAGCGCCTCCAGGAGGCTGGCTTCACGGCGCTCTACGCCGGCGGCTGCGTCCGCGATCGGCTCATGGGGGTGGCTCCGCACGACTACGACATCGCCACGGATGCCCAGCCCGCGCAGGTCCAGGGACTCTTCCGCCGCACGGTGGCGGTCGGCGCGCATTTCGGCGTGATCAGCGTGCTGGAAGATGACGCCGAGTTTCAGGTCGCTTCGTTTCGCGCGGACGGCCTCTACCTCGATGGTCGCCATCCCGAGAGCGTCACTTTCTCCACTCCGGAAAAGGACGCGCAGCGCCGCGATTTCACGGTCAATGGGATGTTCTTCGATCCGATCCGCGAGGAGGTCATCGACTACGTGGGCGGCCAGCGCGATCTCTCCGCACGGCTCCTCCGGGCGATCGGCGACCCCGCAGCGCGGATCGCCGAGGATCGGCTCCGGATGATGCGGGCCGTGCGCTTTGCCACGGTGCTCGGCTTTGACATCGACCCACCGACCTGGCGGGCGGTCTGCGAACATTCCAATGCGATCCACGAAGTCAGCGCTGAGCGGATCCGCGAGGAACTCGTAAAAATCCTCCTCCATCCGCGCCGCGTGCGCGGCTTTGATCTGCTCGATGAAAGCGGACTGCTCCGGGAGATTCTGCCCGAGATGGAGGCCCTGAAAGGCTGCGAGCAGCCACCGCAATTTCACCCGGAAGGGGATGTCTTCGTCCACACGCGCATCATGCTCTCGCTGCTGCCGGCGGAGGTCACCGTACCGCTCGTCTGCTCGGTGCTCTTGCACGACATCGGCAAGCCCGGCACCTCCAGCGTGGACCCCGATGGGCGCATCCGTTTTTCCGGCCACGACAAGCTCGGGGCCACGATGACCGAGGCCATGCTGACCCGGCTCCGGTTCGCGCGCCGCGATATCGAGGCGACCGTCGAAGCCGTGGCTCAGCACATGGTCTTCAAGGATGTCCAGCAGATGCGTGTGGCGAAGTTAAAGCGTTTCATGTCGCGCCCGTATTTCGCCGACGAGATGGAGCTCCACCGGGTCGATTGCACGAGCAGCCATGGCGCGCTGGATAACTACGAGTTTCTCCACTCGAAACAGGCGGAATTTGCTGCCGAACCGCTGATCCCTCCGCCGCTCGTCACGGGACGTGACCTAATGGCGCTCGGCCTCACCCCCAGCCCGCTCTTCAGCGAAATCCTGGAAGCCGTGCAATCGCGGCAACTCGAAGGAGCCCTGAAGGATAAGGAGGAGGCGCTCGCCTGGGTGCGGCAGGAATTTGTAGCCGCGCGCTAGACTTCTGCCGCAAACGCTCTGCGCATCGTCAGAAAGTCGAGCGGAGGGAAATCAGCACTCGATATTTAACACAAATGATGATACGTCCGCTGATCCTCGCGTGGAACGCACCCCGCTTTAATCCTCCCCACTGTTTCGTTCGCCTATGAAATCCATTCGCCCCTTCGTCGCCGCTGGCATCCTGTTCGCCGCATTCCAAACTCCCGCACCGGCGCTCACTCTGCCGCCCTCGGAGGACACCTCCACGTCCACCAGCCTCCGGGTCGCCAAGATTGCCGGAAAAGCGACGACCCTGCCCGTTTCGAGCACTCGCATGGGGTTGATTCGCTTCGACGTCGGCGCCTTTTCGAGCGCCCTCGCTGGCAGTCAGGTCACCCGGGCGCGATTGATCATTTACGTCAACAGAGTCACCAAGCCCGGCGCGCTGAGTCTCAGCCGCGTCACTCAAAACTGGTCGGAGGTCGTGACCACCGCGCCCGTCGTCATCCCGACTTCCTCGCCCTTGACGACCATTCCGACCGGCTCCGTGGTCGCCAAACAATTCATCATCGTGGACGTGACCTCCACCGTCCTGGGATGGCTCGCCGCTCCCGCCACGGACTTTGGCTTTGCCCTGAGCACCACCGGCACCACGAGTGTGCTCCTCAGTTCAAAAGAAGGCCCCGCCACTGGCTTGCCCGCGACCTTGGAACTCGACGTACAGGACGCGATCGGCGCCGGCTCCCTCACCACTTTGCAACTCGCCGACGGTGCCGTGACCTCCGCCAAGCTCGCCAGCGGCTTCACCCTGCCGTCCACTGCCATCACCGACGGCACCCTCACCGCCCTAAAACTCACTGACGGCACCGTGACGGCCGCCAAACTCGCCAGCGGCTTCACTCTTCCGTCCACCGCCATCGCGGACGGCACCCTCACCGCCTTGAAACTCGCCGATGGCGCCGTGACCGCCGCCAAGCTCGCGGTCGGCTTCACCCTCCCCGCCACCGCCATCGCCAATGGCACCATCACGAATGCGATGCTCGCCGCTGGTTTCGTTTTCCCGTCCGTCGCCCCTCTCGATGGCAGCGTCACGGCGCTCAAACTCGCCGTCGGCTTCACCCTCCCCTCCTCCGCCATCGCCAATGGCACGATCACGAATGCGATGCTCTCCGGTGGCTTCCTTTTCCCCTCCGTCGTTCCGCTCGATGGCAGTGTCACGACCCTCAAGCTCGCCGATGCTTCCGTGACCTCCGCGAAGCTCGCCGGCGGCTTCACCCTGCCCTCCTCGGCCATTGCCAATGGCACTGTCACGAATGCGATGCTTGCCGGCAGTTTCGTTTTCCCTTCGGTCGATCCGCTCGACGGCAGCGTGACGACGGCAAAGATCGCCGACGGTGCGGTCACCACTTTGAAGATTGCCGATGGCGCCATCGGCTCCACCCAGATCGCCAATGCCTCCATCACCGCCAGCGACCTCTCCGGCGCCGTCGGGGTTTGGAACAAAAATGCCGGGACGCTATTTTACCTCGATGGCAGCGTCGGCATCGGCATCTCCACCCCAGCCGACAAACTGCAAGTGCTTGGCGGCACCACCCTGAAAGCGAGCGGCGTCGGAAGTGGCGTCTCCCTTTCCCTCATGGAAAATTCCGGCACCATCCGCGGCGACTTTGCGATCGCGGGCTCGGCCGGAAATTTCAGCGTTGATGCCGACGCCGGTGACGCGATCATCCGCGCGCCCAGCGGCACGAAACTCCTGCTCCAGTCCGGCATCGGCGGCAGCAGTGTCGCGCTGGCCGCCAATGGAAATGTGGGCATCGGCACCGCCACACCCGGCAGCTTCAAGCTGGATGTGAATGGCGGCCTGCGCTGCATCGGCGCGGTGGACATCACTTCCGATGCCCGTTTCAAGCTGGGCGTCGAGCCGCTCTCCAGCGCCCTCGATTCCGTGCTCCGACTGCGCGGCGTGAGCTATTCGTGGAATCGCGCCGGCTTCCCGGAGAAGAATTTCAACGACCGCCGACAGCTCGGCTTCGTCGCTCAGGAAGTCCGTAAGATTCTGCCGGAAATCGTCTCCGAAGACACCGCTGGCTACCTCTCCGTCGGCTACTCCGCACTCACGCCGGTGCTCGTCGAGGCGATCAAGGAGCAGCAGAAAACGATCAGCACTTTGCAGGCTCGGATCAAAGCCCTCGAAACCGCCGACCGCGCCCGTGAGGATCGCCTCAGCCGCTTGGAAAGCGCGCTCGATACCCGCCCTGCGCGCGCGGTGCGAGCCACGCTCGACCTCGAGTAGGGCGCGGCAGACCTTGGGCCCCGCAGTGCCGGACCTTTGCGGAAGATTTACGTGGCTGCCTCGGAGCAGCTCGCCTAAAAGTGGGGAGGGATGAAAACCGTCAGGACTTACTCAAATCTTGCCGAAGCGGGTTTTGCCTCCTCTCTCCTCGAATCGAGAGGCATTCGAGCAGCGCTGCTCGATGAACAAACCTTTCAACTGACTCCTGGGATGGCTGCGGCAGGCATTCGCTTGCAGGTCGCGGATGAAGACGCCGAGCGGGCAATGCAAATCCTTTCGACCGGCCCGCCTGCGGAGCTCCGCACCGGCGAGCCTTATTCTGGCGAAATGGCAGCGGAGCGCCCGCGGCCAAAAACGTCGCCCGGTCTGATCATCCTCGGAGCGGTCTTTTTCGGAGTGCTTGGGTACGTGCTCCACGACGTGGCAGCAAACTCGCGCTGGGGACGGTCGTCCGGCCCGCTTACGGAAAAGTTCGACTACAATCAGGACGGACAACCCGACCACTTTTTTACCTTTCACGACGGTTACATGGAGCGTGGAACAGCCGACCGCAATGGCGATGGGAAGATTGACGAATGGACCTTTCACGGCAGCAATGGGATATGCCTCAGGGTGGAATTGGATGATGATTTCGACGGGCGAGTTGACTCGTGGTTCGCTTACAAGAATGGCGTGATCGCGACCTCCAAACGCGATCTTGATTTCGATGGCCACTCGGATTGGAACGGCCTCTACGAGGACGGCATCCTCTATGAGGGCGAGATGACACCCAATGAATCGCGACAGGTTATACGTCGGGAGATCTATCGCCACGGAGTCTTTCGCGAAGAATGGGTGGACGAAGACCACGACGGCGCGTTCGACGTCAAATTTCTCTACGATCCCTTCGGCAATCGCTCCGAGCGCCTTCCCCCGCGCTGACGCGTCGCACAAATTGCGGCTGGCTTCGCGCAAATCGCGGGTGGAATCGGGAGCAAATCCCGCTTTAATCCCGCTTCCCATGTCCATCGAACACTCCGATCCCGTCAACGCCCAGATCCTCGCCGTCTCCGAAGACCAGATCAAAGGCTTCGTCCGCGAACCCTTCCTCGACATCGCGCAGAAGTCCGGCGTGCCGATCGAGACCGTGCTCGAGCGCATCCGCACCATGCTCCAGGCCGGCACCATCCGGCGCGTGCGCCAGACCCTCATGTCCACGCAACTTGCGGATGGGGCCCTGGTCGCGTGGGTCGTGCCGGAGGATAAGTTAAATTCGGCCTTCGATTTCATGTTCCAGCAGGATCCTTTCAGCGGCCACGTCGTGGTGCGGTCCACGGATGCGCAGACGCCTGGCTCGCAGTATCGCCTCTGGACGACCCTGAAAGTGCCGGTCGGCATTTCCATGGAGGAACATTGCCGCGTGCTCATCCACCACACCGGCTGCGAGCGTTTCAAGCTCATGCCGGCAAAGGGAATCTTTGCGCTCGGCGTCGGCCATGTGCGGCGGAAGACCATCGAACCCGGCGATCGCTTCGATGAACCGGCCGTCATGCAGCGCGTGGAAAACGTCGCCCTGAATGACCGCGAGTGGGACGTGCTGCTCGCCCTGAAGCGCGAACTCGCGCCCGACGAAGTGCGGGTCGGCCTCTGGGAAGCGCGCGCAGCCGAGGCGGGTGTGGATCTGGAAACCTTTTGCCGCACCGCAGAGGAACTCAATACCCGCGGAGTCATCGGCCGCTTTTCCACTTTCCTGGAACACGTCAAACCCAGCGCCGGCGGCGAACGCGTGACGCGGTTCAACGCCCTTTTCCACTGGGCCGTGCCCGTGGGGCGCGAAGTCGAGGCGGGTGGCGAAGTGGGCCGGCACCAGTGCATGACGCACGCCTACTGGCGCGAAGGTGGCGCGGAATTCAAAAATGTGAACGTCATGGGCGTCGCCCACGGCACAGAGAAGGACCGCGTGCTGGCGCACAAGGCCGCGATCGACGCGCACCTCGCCCAAGGTGGCATACCCGTCAGTTACACGAATGTCTTCTGGGGCGGCCGCAGCGAGATCAAGCCGAGCGAGATCTCGCCGACGCTGCACCGCGAGTGGATGGCAAAAATGAGCGCTCCTGCGGCGGCGGTCGCAGGGTAGAAAGCCGGCCCATTTTGCAAGCGGAGCGCGACGGTGAAACGTCAGGGCGCTCGCGTAATTCGCGGCTTGGCTCCGCAGTTCACGGCCTGAGAGAGTCGCGGCTCTTTCCCATGTCCGCCAAACCCACCGACTGCCGCGTCGTCGCCACGACGCTTTACTTCCTCCCGATCGCACTTCGGATGCCGCTCAAGTTCGGCGCCGAGACCGTCACCCATGTGGTCTGCGCGCGGACAAAAGTCACCGTGCGCGGCAATGACGGGCGCACCGCGGAAGGCTGGGGCGAGACGCCGCTCAGCGCGAGTTGGGTCTGGCCGAGTAAATTGCCGATCGACGACCGCCGCCGCGCGCTCGAGGAATTCTGCGTGATGCTCGCGGAAGCCTGGGCGCGCTTCGAAACCGTGGGCCATCCGATGCGCATCGGTCACACCTTTCAGGAAAAATCTCTGCCCGCCCTCCGTTCCCGTTTCAATGCCCAGCGCGGCGGCCAGGAGCCGATGCCCTGGCTCGCAGCGCTCGTCTGCTGCTCGCTCTTCGACATCGCGGTGCATGATGCTTTCGGTAAACTTCACGACATTCCCGTCTTCGAAACCTACGGCCCGGAGCACATGAATGAAGACCTCGGCGTCTATCTTCAACCCGCGACCGGCACCCGCCTCTCTTTCACCGGGAAATACCCGCGCGACTTTCTCCGCCCGCAACGCTGCGACACGCTCCCCGCCTGGCACCTCGTCGGCGGTGTCGATCCCCTCGAACCTTCCGACCTCAACGGCTCCGAACCCAACGACGGCTACCCCGTGCTCCTCGCCGATTGGATCAAGACCGACGGCCTTCGCTGCTTGAAAATCAAACTGCGCGGCAATGACGCCGCGTGGGACTTCGAGCGCATCGTCCGCATCGGTCGCATCGCCGTGGCCCACGAGGTCCCGTGGCTCACTGCGGACTTCAACTGCACCGTCCACGATCCCGCCTACGTGAACGCCATCCTCGATCGCCTGCGCGACGAAGAACCGCGCTTCCACGGCATGTTGCTCTACGTCGAGCAGCCCTTTCCCTACGAGCTGGAAGAGCACGCCATCGACGTCCACAGCGTCTCCGCGCGCAAGCCGCTCTTCCTCGACGAGAGCGCGCACGACTGGCAGCACGTCCGCCTCGGCCGCGAACTCGGCTGGACCGGCGTCGCTCTGAAGACCTGCAAGACCCTCACCGGCGCTCTCTTCAGCGCCTGCTGGGCGCAAGCCCACGGCATGACCCTCATGGTCCAGGACCTCACGAACCCGATGCTCGCCCAGATCCCGCACGTTCTCCTCGCCGCTCATGTCCCCACGATCATGGGCGTCGAAACGAACGCCATGCAATTCTACCCCGCCGCCTCCGCGCCGGAAGCCGCGGTGCATCCCGGCATCTATCAGCGCCGTGGAGGCGGACTCGATCTCTCCAGCATTCGCGGACCAGGGCTCGGTTATCGGGTGGAAGAAATTCACCGCGAGTTACCGAAGCCCACGTTCATTTCCGCCTGATCTCCCTCGTCCCATGCCCCCATGAAAACTGTTTACCTGATCGCCAGCGGCGACCTCCGCCTTTCCGCGAACCAAAAATGCGAACCTGCCCAAGCCGCGATGGAGCGCGAGATCGTTGCCGCAGTTGAACGCGAAGGCTGGAAAGCAATTCGCGCGCACTCTTTCGATCCGCTGAAAAAACACGGCTTCATCGACAGCCAGAAGTACGGGATGGAAGTCTTCCGCACCCTGCCCCCCAGCGCGCCGCTGATCGTCGCCGAAGCTGTGTGGCAATACAGCCATCACGTTCTCGCGGGGTTGACGACCCATCGCGGACCGATCCTCACGCTGGCCAACTGGAGCGGCACCTGGCCCGGCCTCGTGGGCATGCTCAATCTCAACGGGTCGCTCACCAAAGCCGGCGTTACTTACAGCACTTTGTGGAGTGAAACCTTCGACGACGACTTCTTCCGGCGCGGCCTGCGGAGCTGGCTCGCGAAAGGCGCGATCAAGCACGACACCTCGCACGTCCGCCCGCTCTCCGCGGTGAAAGTGCCCGTCGCATCTGGAAAGTTAGGCGAGCGTCTCGCCGCAAAGTTCCTGAAAGAAAAAGCGATCATGGGCGTCTTCGATGAAGGCTGTATGGGGATGTACAACGCAATCATCCCGGATGAGTTATTGCACCGCACCGGTGTCTTTAAGGAGCGGCTCAGCCAGTCCGCGCTCTATGCCGCGATGCAAACCGTCACGGCCACGGAGGCTCGCGCGGTCTATGCGTGGTATCGGAAAAAAGGGCTGCAATTTCAGCTCGGCAAAGACGACGCGACCGAGCTTACCGAAAAGCAAGTCCTCGATCAGTGCCGGATGTACATCGCCGCCGTGCGCATCGCGGATGACTTTGGCTGCGCCACCATCGGCATCCAATACCAGCAAGGTCTGAAGGATCTCGCGCCCGCCTCTGATCTCGTGGAAGGCACGCTGAATAACGTGGATCGCCCGCCGGTCTATCGCCGCGGCACCCGCATCGAACTTTTCCCAGGCGAGGCACTCCCGCACTTCAATGAAGTCGATGAATGCGCGGGCCTCGATGGACTCGTGACTTACCGGCTGTGGCGCGAACTCGGCTTCGCCCCGGAGAATACGTTACACGATCTCCGCTGGGGCCGACATTACTCGGACGCTACGCTTGATGCCTACGTCTGGGTCTTTCTCATCTCCGGCGCCGCGCCGCCCGCGCACTTTGTCGGCGGATGGAAAGGTGCGAGCAGCGAGCGCCAGCCGCCGATGTACTTCCGGCTCGGCGGAGGCACGCTCAAAGGCATCAGCAAACCCGGCTGGATTGTCTGGAGCCGCGTTTTCGTCGCCGATGGCCGGTTGAAATTTGACACCGGCCTCGCCGAAGTCGTGCGCCTGCCGAAAAAAGAAACCGCCGAACGCTGGCAACTCAGCACCCCGCAGTGGCCCATCATGCACGCCGTCCTGAAAGGCATCACCCGCGACCAGATGATGGCCCGGCATAAGGCCAATCACATCCAGGTCGCCTACGGACCGGACAAAGCCGGAGCATTGCGCGGCCTTTTCGCCAAGGCCTCCGCGATGCAAGCTCTCGGCCTCGAAGTCTCCCTCTGCGGCGACCTCCATTAACTTACCAACTCCAGATGACTCCTCCCATGCTCCACCTCGCGGAAACCCGCCAGGCCCTCCTCGCCCTCTCCCACATCCTCGGCGCCGAGCACCGCAATCTCGCGATCCTCGGCGAAGGTAACACCTCCGCGAAATTCAGCGACCACAGCTTCCTCGTGAAAGCCAGCGGCAGCAGCCTCGGCACCTTGCGCGAGGAAGACACCGTCGAGTGCCGCTTCGATACCCTGCTCCCGCTCCTGGATTTCGCCGAGGTCGCACCCAATGCCATCGAGGAAACCCTCTTTGCCTGCCGCATCGAACGCGAAGCGAAGAAGCCCTCCATCGAGACCCTCTTCCACGCCTGGCTACTCTCACTCCCAGGCATCAACTTCGTTGGCCACACCCATCCCGTCGCCGTGAATTCCATCCTCTGCTCCCCGCACGCGGAAAGATTTGCCGCCGAGCGCATGTGCCCGGATGAAGTCGTCTGCTGCGGCACCTCCTCCGTGCTCGTCCCCTACTGCGACCCCGGCCTCCAGCTCTCCCAAGCCATCCGCGAGCACACCACGCGCTTCATGGAAACGGAGGGCGTCCCCCCGCGCGTCATCCTCCTGCAAAATCACGGCCTCATCGCCCTCGGCGCCTCCGCCGAAGCCGTCAAAGCCGCGACCTTCATGACCGTAAAAGCCGCGCAGATCTACCTCAGCGCCGTCCACCTCGGCGGCCCCACCTTCCTCACCGCCGAGCAAATCGACCGCATCGCCAACCGCCTCGACGAACACTACCGCCAGCGCGCCCTGAATCTCTAGCGTTCTCGCCGCCAGGAAGGACGCTTCTCTAGTTGCCCGCCGGCTCATTTTCGGACACGCTTCCGCCGCCTTCTCCCTTTCGAACTTGAGTGAAGGCCGCTTGCTCCAACCGAGAACTTCCATGGACCGTCCCTCCCCTCTACTTACCCACCGCTGGCTGCACCTTGTCCGCGCTGCACTTTGCACTCTTTGTTTCCACGGTATCACCAGCGAGGCAGTCGCTGCGACCGGAGTCGCGCGGGTGTGGAATGAGCAGCAACTCTCCGCCATCCGCATCGACCGTCCGCATCCACCAGTACAGGCGCGCAACTTATTCAGCGTCTCCGCTGCGATGTACGACGCCTGGGCCGCCTACGACTCAACGGCCGTCGGTTTCATTTATCGGGGAAAACCGAGCGCCGCTGATGTCGCCGCAGCGCGCCGCGAGGCGATCAGCTATGCCGCGTATCGCACCCTGCGCGAGCGCTACGCCCTTTCGCTCAACGCCGCGACCACCCTCGCCGCTCTCGATGCACAGCTAACCAGCCTCGGCTACAGCACCGCCAATACTTCCACGAACCCGGCCACTCCGTCCGGTGTGGGGAACTCCGTCGCGGCCGCCGTCTCCGCCTGGTTCATCAATGACGGCGCGCGGCAACTGCAATCCTATGCGGATTATCCCGTGGGTTCGGGCGGCTATGTATCGGTGAATCCGCACATGGCTACTGGCTTGACCGGCACTAACGTCATCGACGTCAACCGTTGGCAACCGCTCGCCATCGCCAATGCCCTCGATCAAAACGGCAACCCGATCGGACCGCTCCAAACCTTTCAAGGTCCGCAATGGCTCGGCGTGCGCGCCTTTGCCCTCCCGCGCACCGATTCCACCCGTCCATGGTTCGACCCCGGCCCTCCACCTTACCTCAATGGCGTGGGCGACGCACAGTTCCGCAGCGAAGTCGTCGAAGTCATTCGCCGGAGCAGCGAACTAACACCCGACGATGGCGTCGTCGTGAATTACTCACCCGGCGCCTTTGGCAACAACAGCCTCGGCGCGAATGATGGCGCTGGCCACACCGTGAATCCCATCACCAGCCTGCCCTACGCGGCGAATTCCATCAAACGCGGCGACTTCGCCCGCGTGCTTGCCGAGTATTGGGCCGACGGACCCAGCTCGGAGACTCCGCCTGGCCATTGGAACGTCGTCGCCAACACCGTCAGCGATCACGCATCCTTTCTCAAGCGCCTCGGCGGCACCGGCCCCGTGCTCGACGATCTCGAGTGGGAGGTAAAACTCTACTTTGCCCTCAATGGCGCCGTCCACGATGCCGCGTGCGTAGCCTGGTCGCTCAAGCGCTACTACGATGGCTACCGTCCGATCACCGCGATTCGTTACATGGGTCAGGTCGGCCAGTCCACGATTCCGGCCACCCCTTCCTATCATCCCGATGGCCTGCCTCTCGTCCCCGGCCTCATCGAACTGGTAACTACGGCCACCGCCTCCGCTGGCCAGCGCCACGCCGGCTTACCCATTGGCGCCATCGCCATCCTTTCCTGGCCAGGCCAACCCACCGATCCCGTGACCCAGTACAGCGGAGTAAAGTGGATCCTCGCTGCCGCGTGGCAACCCTTTCAGAAAAAGAGCTTCGTGACACCCGGCTTTCCCGGCTTCGTCTCTGGCCACAGCACCTTTAGCCGCTCCGCCGCGGAAGTCATGACCGCGATCACCGGCTCCGCCTTTTTCCCCGGCGGCCTCGGCGTCCACAACGCCTCCGCCAATACCACCCTTACCTTTGAGAAAGGCCCGAGCCAGACCATTCAATTGCAATGGGGCACTTACTACGATGCCGCCGATCAAGCCGGCCTCTCCCGCCTCTGGGGAGGCATCCATGTGCCGGTGGATGATGTCACCGGCCGCCGCGCCGGCTCCCTCTGCGGCAAAGGCGCGTGGTCGCTCGCCCGGCAATTCTTCGACGGTTCCATCGTGCAGTCCCCCTTCGCCCTGACCATCCATGCACCAAACGCAACCCAACGCGAACTCCGCTGCGAGAGTGTGCGCGGCCTTTTTTACAAGCTCCAGAGCACGCTCGACCTCACCCAGCCCTTCGTCGATGACCCCGCCGGATTCGTGCAATGCCTCGACGCCCCCATCCTGCGCACCGACACCACCGCCGCCCCGAAGAAGTTCTATCGCTACGTTAGATCGCTCACGCCGTAACGAAGGGGCGATTTCCAATCGCCCAACCCACCTCCGCGCCGAGCGCGCCAATCCCGGCAAAGCGGCGGTGATTTTGCGCTCATCGATACCCGCTCTACTTTCGATGGAAGTGCTCGCTCTCGCTCGGTTGGCTGATTGGGCGATGGCAAATCGCCCCTCCTTGGGCTCGCTTCGCTCACGGGAGCTTGATCACGCGGTAGAAGTATCTCTCGAAGATGGCGGCTTCGGGGTCGCGGACATGCAGGACTCCGCCGGTGCCGGCAAGGTCTTCGAGCAGCACGGTCCAGATTTGCAGGTCGGCGCTGCCTTCCAGCCGATAGCGGGCTCCGGCCTCGGTCGGAAACTGGAATTCCGCGCCGCTCACTCTTTGCGGCGGTGGTTCAGCGATGTGCGTTGAGAAATCGTTGTACCTCATCGTGCGTGCCCATCATGTGAAAGTAGAGGAGCGCGCGATAGGCGCTGAAGACCAGCCGCAAATGCAAACCATAACGGCATTCGTAAAGACCGCGCCCCAAGGCACGGATGCCGGTTCCTCTGTGCAGATGCGGGTGGCCAAAGCCAGCGCGAACATTTTCGATCAGTTCGCCAATCTCCTTCCGCTCATTCTTCGGCAGCGCTCGAAGTTCTTCGAGCAGATCGGGGTCGAGCTTAACCTCGAAGGGTGCTTTCGAGGTCTCCGGTGAAGGTGCGGGCTTTGCCGGTCGTGATCGCTTTTTTCGCTTTGGCATGAAGGTTTGCCGCGATGGTAGCCATCTCATCTCCTGTTATTCCGTACTCCATCCGCGCATAATCAGTCGCCGTGACTTCGACCGGACGCAACGCCACGATCCGGTCGCCGCACACGATTCCGATCTCCTGCCCATCGAGTGCCTGCCGCAAGAGCGCAGGAAGCTTGGCTTGGGCTTGGGTGGGTGTGAGAGTATGCATGGCATCCATCAAAGGCGGAAATGCGAGCAAAGCAATCACGGCTTTCAGGGGAGGTCGCGGCAGCATGACAACATTGGTAGGGAAGGCTCGCCGAGCGTTCCCTGATTTTGTGGCGTGGGAAGGTGGAGGGGCGGTGCGGAGCTTGTGTGTTCGTCTCGCATCGCGCGATCGGGCAGTCGGAATTCCACCGCCCCGCCGCCGCTTTCTCGCCCGCCTCCCAGCCCCGATTCCCTTTCACCACCCTCTCGGCTCACGCCAAGAGTGGAAACGCTCGGCGAGCCTTCCCTACCGGTTTTGGATCACGCGGTAGAGGTAGCTCTCGAAGGTGGCGGCTTCGGGGTCGCGGACTTGGAGGACTCCGCCGGTGCCGGCGAGGTCTTCGAGCAGCACCGTCCAGGTTTGCAGGTCGGCGCTGCCTTCCAGCCGATAGCGGGCTCCGGCCTCGGTCGGAAACTGGAATTCCGCGCCGCTCGCTCTTTGCGCCAGCGACGAAACTAAGGCTCAGCGCTTAGCGACTTCGCTCTCCAGGCGCTCAACGATCCAAACCTTGATCAAACTCTGCCGCGGAACACCGATTCGGCTCGCCTCAAAGTCCAGCGCATTCACGACCCACGTCGGGAACTCGACGCCGATGCTCTGCGGTTCGATTGCCGCCGGTACGGGTCGCGGATTAGAGAGGAAACCGGAAAGATCGGCGCCCGATTCGATGAGATCGTCCGTCAGGACCGGTTGCTCCTTACCTTTTGTTTTGCTCATGGAATTCGATTTCTTTCGGGGTGGCTTTGCGGGCGCTGATCAGCCGAATCGCTGGTCCGGCGCGGTGCGTAAAGATGGCGATGAATATCTCTCCTGCAAGCGGCGCGAGTCGCGCATAGCGGTATTCGCCGTTGACGATGCCCAAGTCAGCTTCGACGGCAGGAACGCTCCACATTCGTTGCGCAGCCTCGAAGCTTACACCGTGTTTTGCGATGTTGGTTTGGCTCTTGGCGGGATCGAACTCGAAATTCACGACGAGATTGGGGACGGCGAATGGCTCACGGAAAAAGAACAATGGAATGGAATGAGCGGCGATTTGCAATCGCCGAACGTGGTAGGGAAGACTCGCCGAACCGAGCGGAGCAAGATAACTTGCCAAAGGCAGCCCGAAGGGTGGGCGCGGAGGCGCCCAGCAACGTTCCCTGATCCTGCGGCATGGAAAAGTGGAGGGGCGGCGCGGAGCACGCCGGTACGATAAATCGTTCGCGGAAGCGGGGACGAATTCCACCGCCCGCCGCTTTCACCCACGCCTTCGTGGGAACGCTCGGCGAGCCTTCCCTACCTTTCATGGAAGTGTGATGATGCGGTAGAAGTATTGGCGTGCGGTGTGGCGTTGGGGTCAGTCACTTGCCGGGGGGCCGCCGGTGCCTTCGATTTGGTCGAGGAGCACTTCCCACTGGCCGCTGGCGAGGTCGGGGGTGCCTTCGAGGCGGTAGTGGCGGCCGGCTTCGCTTTGGAATTGAAACTGCACACTGCCCGCCGCAGGCCCGGAGCTGGTCGCAGCGCTGCGCGTCAGGGCGCTCAGGCGCACCACGTTGTCCGCGCCGGGCGGGGTGGGGGCGGTGGGTGGATTGGGCGATGATCCGTTGCCACTCCCAAGCGCCGTCACGATGGCGGGGGACTTCGCGGGGGCAATCGGGGCGAGGGCGTCGGTTGGCAGGCCCCAGTCGTAGGTGCCGCCGATGGGCCCGACGATTTAATCCACGCCCAGTTTCCCGTATTCGTTGAGGCCCCACGCCCAGAGGCTGCCGTCGGTTTGGCGCGCCACGGTGTGGTCGTAGGCGGCGGCGATTTCGGCCCAGCCGTTACCCGTGTCGATGCGCACCGGGCTGAGTTTCTCGCCTCCGGTGCCAACCCCCAATTGCCCGAAGTCATTGTTGCCCCACGCCCAGAGACTTCCGTCGGTCTTGCGCGCAACGGTGTGGTTGCTGCCCGCGGAAACCTCTGCCCAGTCGTTGCCCGTGCCAATGCGCACCGGGCTGAGCTTATCGTCAATGGTCCCATCGCCCAGCCGCCCGGACTCATTGTTGCCCCACGCCCAGAGGCTGCCATCTATCCTGCGCGCTACCGTGTGGGATTCGCCCGCCGCGGTCTCCGCCCAGTCGTTGCCCGTGCCGATGCGCACCGGGCTGAGCTTGCCGTCAGTGGTGCCATCTCCCAGTTGCCCGGAGAAATTGTTGCCCCACGCCCAGAGGCTGCCGTCGGTCTTGCGCGCAGCAGTGTGGCTTGTGCCCGCGGCGATCTCCCCCCAGTCGTTGCCTGCCCCGATGCGCACCGGGCTGAGCTTGCCGCCAGTCGTGCCATCTCCTAGTTGCCCAAAGCTATTGTCGCCCCAAGCCCAGAGACTGCCGTCGCTCTTGCGCGCCACGGTGTGGAATTCGCTGGCGGCGATCTCCACCCATTCGTTACCCGTGCCGATGCGCACCGGGCTGAGTTCGGCGTCGGCATAAGCGCCATCGCCCAGTTCCCCGGAGCCCCAGGCCCAGAGGCTGCCGTCGGTCTTCAAGGCAAAGGTGTGAAAGTAGCCGGCGGCAATGGCCTTTGTAGTGGCACCAGATGCAAAGGGCGCGAGGGTCAGGATGCCTGCATCCACCAAGCCACCAGGCACAGGGCTGAGACTCTTCGCCACCGCGACCAATCGCCCACCCCCTTCGATAAGCACCGCAGAAAGCGTCAAATTCCCCAGCGTCGTCGGCACATTGGAAAAGCTGAAGCTGCCATCCGCCCCCACGACGGCGGACAGTTCCAGCCCCGCAATCGTGACCACCGCCCCGACGGCCGCAGAGCCATCCGGCCTGCGGAGAAAGCCGCCGACGGTGGTCAGCGAATCGCCTGGCACGGCGGTGATCCGAGCCACCGCAGTCGTGCCTTCGTTGACGGCGGTAATGTAGGCGATGCCGGGGCCGGTCGAGGTGACCCGTCCGTCGGCATCGACCGTGGCCACGCCGACGTTGCTAGTGCGATAGCTGGTCCAACTCGTGGCGGGAGTCACATCGCCGGTGGTCTGGTCCGCAAAGGTCGCGGTTACACGGGCCTGCGTGGCCTGGCCGAGCGCGCCCGTCAAAGTCGCCGCATCCGGCACCACCATCAGCATGTCCGGTTTCCGAGGCGGCATATCGGTGGAGGTTAGGTTTTCGATCGTGAAGGTGTTGCCCCTTCCAATTCGGAAGAACTCACTAAAGAAATATTGTGCTTTCCCATCCACCGTTCTGACACCGATAAGACGAACAAAGTCGTCGCTGATGAAATCCGGGGGTGTTCCTGGTCCTCCAGCACCAAACTGGTCCGGCGCAGACACGTTAGCGAGATGGAAGCTACTCGAGCTAGCCGCTACCACAGCTTGCCCTCCTAAACTAATAGTCCATTCCGGGGAACCGTTCACATCAGCGAAGTCCTGTGGCACCGTTGCAATCTGACGAGCCGAAGGCTTCGGTTGGTATTTCAAGAAAAGTGCTGCGCGTTGCTCAGCATCGGCGTTGGTGTCAACGGCAGCTTGTTCGACCTCTCGTGTCTTTTCGGCCTTGGCGTATGCTGCATTGAATGCAGCAACGGCGGCCGAACACGCTGTTTCAGTCGGGTAGCGCTTCCCGTCGATTTCCGCCGCCATGGCCGCCACTGTATCGTAAAAATTCCTGGCAACGGCGACATGTCTGTTCTCGTGGCCTGTTACAAACGCAATATCAGGAGCGTCCTTAATCCAATCGGCGTACCACTTATCGTTCACTTCTCCACCGACTTTGGCGGCGGCAACTGTTTTCTTTTGGCCGGTGGCAGGATCACACTGGCAGGACGCCTCCTTAAACCAGAAGAATCTAGTTAGGCCGCAAAGGGACACCGGATTGAACACATGTTTTGGATAGATATCTATGTCCTTGAAGCTGCCAAACTCTTTCCCTACGACACCGCTCGTTCCGTCAGCACATTTATCGCAATCACCGGTCACCGAGTACGGCGGGCAGTTGCAGCCCCAGCCCGAAACCCTCAGTCCCGCGCCGGGGTCGCTGAGGATGGTCGAGCCGTCATTGGTGACGTGGCCGCTGGCGAAGATTTCGAATTTCTCGGTGTCGTGATTGTAAGTGAGGAAGTAGGCGATGGCTCCGGCGGGCAGCCCGCTCATGTTGGGGTATTCGAGGGCGATCGGGGGATCGAAGGTGGCGCGGGCGGGTTGCAGGGTCCAGGCGAAGGGTGGGCTGGCGCCGTCGGGGATGGGCATCGGCACGGAGTCGGTGTGGACTTGGTTGAGGGAGACGATGGTGGTGTTGGTGGGAGTGACCAGGGTGCCGTCGGGCTTGCGCATGGAGTTGGCCTTGATGGTTATCTTCAGGCCGGCGATGCCTTCGCAGGTCAGGACCAGGTCGGTGGTGCCGTCGTAGAATTTCGTGTTATTCGGGTTGAGGCGCGGGAGCAGGACGGGGGTGGCCAGGGAGTTCTCGGCATTTGGGATGAGGGTGGGCGTGTAACTGAGGCCGGGAAACGAGTTGGGCTGGACGTAAACACCGCCGATGCTCGTGACGTTGAGGCCATTGACGGTGAAGTCCGCGACACCGCTCGGGATGCTCGCGACCGGGGGATCGAGCATGGCAGAGTCGAAACGAAAGCGGCCCTGCAGATCCCTGAGAGTCGTGAAGGTCTGCCCGCCGACGGTGAGGCTGCAGAAGGCGCCGCCGAGGGGCTGGCTGGTATTGTCGAGCACCAGGCCGGTGAAGGTGGTGGGTTTGGTTAGGTCGCGCACCACGCCGTAGGCTATGAAGGTGGCGGGTGAGCCGGTATTTCCGGTGAAGTTCGCCTCGATGGTGTTGTTGCCGGCGTCGGGGCCGAGGGTGAACTTAACCTCGGCGTGGCCGGTCGTGGAGGTGTTCACGGTCACTGAGTCGAGGCCGTTCACCTTGCCACCGCCCTCCGTGACGGTGAAGGTGACGTGGATGTTATTCGCGCCATTGCACGAGTCGCTGACCCAGGCGCGCAGGGACTCCGGGGCGGGGCCGCCGGCTTCGGCGCGCTGGTTGTTACCGGAGCCGATATTGATTTGCCGCGGGGGCGATGGGTTGGCTGAGGCGCAGAAGAAGGTGGTGCCGGCGATGTCCCGGCTGGTGACGCTCACCCGGTTATTGCCGCAGCCGGCATCGCCGCCGAGGGTCCAGTAAGCGGCGGCGTAGCCATCGGCGTCAGTGGTGGCCTGGAGCAGGAGGCGACTTGGGTCGCCAAACTGCCCGGTGGCGGAGAGCCGGCCATCGCTGCGGGTGACATCGAAGGTGACGACTTTGCCGGGGAAGGCGGTGCCGTCGGGATTGGTGATGCGCACGACGATGGGAGCGGCCAGCTTTTCGTGGACGCGCGCGGTCTGGCCGTCGCCGGAGATGAGGGTCATGCGCGGGCCGGTGATGGCCACGCGCGTGACGGTGATCTGCCTGTTCACCGAGTTGCCATTCACGTCCGTGGCCGTGGCAGTGATCGTGTTTGCCCCCCAAGGCCAGCGGCACGCCGCCGCGCTCGAAGGTGCCATTTTGCCCGATGCCGACGTTCACGTTCGCGACGAACGAGTTGGTAGTTGAGGGTTGAGAGTTGAGGGTTACAGACAGGCCCATGAAGCCGCTGAGCATGTCGCCGACGCGGCCGGCGACGACGATCGCGTCATTGGTGAGCGTGGCGCCGTCCTGCGGGAAGTCGATGTAGAGCGAGGGCGCCTGGCCGTCCTGGATGAGGTCCGCCGGCACCGGCTCGCTGCGCCCGGCGGGTTTGAGCGCGGTGACGAAGAGCTTGTTGATCCGATTCAACTGCAAGGGGACCGCGATGCTGAAGGCACCGGTATCCGAGGCCGTGCCCGTGACGGTCGAAGTGCCGCCGACGATCTCGACCGTGACGCCCGCTTCGGCGGTGCCGGTGAGGGTGGCGCTCGTGGCCGGGGAAGGCGACGCCGGCGCGGCGACGGCGGGCGCCGTGGGCACCTTGGTGATGGTCCACTGCAAGACCGCGGGATCGAAGGGCACCGTGCGGTCGTGCGCGATGGTGATGGTGTCGGTGCTCGCGGTGCTGCCCTGCGCGGCGACATTGCCGATGGTGAGGGTGCCTTCGACGACGGTGGTGCGTGGCGAGGTACTTGTGCAGGTGGCGGTGACGCCCTTGGCGGTGGCCGTGCCGCTGTTGAGCACCGCGGCGCGCATCACGTACTCGAAGACGGTGCGGCTGATGCGGCGCTCGGAGAGCGTCTCGGGGGCGGTGACGGTGAGGGTCGGGCCTTGGGCAAAGGCCGGGACGGCCACGAGAAGGGCGAGGATGGCGAGGCGGCATGTTTTCATGGGCGGGGTGGAATCAAGGAGCGGCGATTTGCAATCGCCGGGAGTGGGAGGAAATCCGGGGAGCACGCGCGTCTCGCGTGTTGGATTCGGCGTCCTCGCCGAAACGGACTTCCGAGAGCGCACGAATTGGAGCAAGCGTTTCAACTGACTCGAACGCTTCAAGAAGTTCGTCGCGGCGGGACGCCGCGACCAACACGCGAGACGCCTATGCTCCCCGGATTCGTGCGAGCGCTGCGCGCTGCCTTGGGTCGGCGATTGCAAATCGCCGGTCCTTGAGTTTGCGCCTCGCGTTTTCATTCCACGGGAACGCTCACCGACCGGTGCGGCGTGGCCGACGGAGGGCGGCGAGTGCGGTGCCCGAGAGCATCAGGAGCGCCGTGGAGGGCTCGGGCACGGGCGCGGTCTTCCCCTGCGCAATCGGCGTGAAGCCCGAATCGTAGAGGAGGAACGGCTGCGCCCCCGGCACACCCGCGCCGAGCCAGACGGCGGTGACCTTGAACTCATCCGTCAGCGAAGGTGGGGCGCGGAGGGCGAGGGCGTCGTACAGCCCATTCGAGGAGAGTGCGAGATCGGGCTGGAGAGTGAGCACGTTCCAGTCGGCATTCACGAGTGGCGGCGGGTTTTGGAGTTTGGTGAAGAGCGCGCGGTCGAAGGTGATGGTGACGCCTTCGCCCGCGCCAAAGGTGAAGTCGCTGACGCGATACTTGTAGAGCCACAAATCCTCGCCCAACGTGGTGTCCGCCAAATCGGTGGGGGTGAAGGTGATCGTAGCGGCGCCTGCCACCGCCGGGAGAAGGAAGAGCGCCGCCAACGCAGCAATCCGCTGTCGTGAGTTGGTCGTCCGGGAGGGATTCATTGGAGGTATCCGAGTTTCTACTTCCGCAGTTCGCTCTCATTTGCCTTTCCAGACGGTCTTTCGGTCAAAGACGTAGTTCGCTGGGTTTCTAAACACTGCTGCGAAGGCACGGCCTGCGCGAGCACGGGTGAAAAACCGGCCGCCGATTCCGGCGCGTCCCTACGGCTGACTGAGTGCTTCCTCGACGACGTGCTGGAGAGCCGCAGCCTCCGCGGAACCCTTCGCAATTTCCCCTCCGGGATGCACGTGCCGGATGACTCCGCGGCGGTCGATGACGAAGGTCACCGAGGTCCACGCGCGCTCGCGGCCGTCGAGCCACCATTTCCGCAGCGTCTTCCAGTCTGCATCGATCGCTACGGGGAACTCGATGCCGAGGCGCTGCCGTTGCGCGACGACGTGGGCGCGGGTGAGTGGGTCGGAGGACTTGTGGTGATACATCCCGAGCACCACGAGTCCGTCGGCCCGGTGCGCGCGCCAAAGCTCATCGAGCACCGGCACCGTCCCGGCGCAATAGGGACAACCCGGTGCCGTCCACCAACGCACGACGACGACCTTCCCGCGCAATCCCGCCAGGGTCATGGGCTCCGCACCGATCCAATCGTTGACCGTCCACTCCGGCGCCGGCGTGCCGATGAGATCGCGGTCCCGGCCATGGACTTCCTGGAAAGTGATCACGACGGAGACGACGAAGGCGATGACTCGCAGGACGCTGACGGGGAGTTGGAAAATGCGCGCGGGCATCGTGGGGAAGAGTGACCCGGGATGAGCGCGGATGAAAGTCCTGGGTGGTCGGTCGGTGTGAATTGTAGGGCCGGCGCTCCGCCGGCCTCGGCAACCGGAGCGGTTGCCCGACAACGATCCCCCACCCTTCGCACCCAACCGGGATTTTCGTTCTTTCTAAGCATCCCGGCGCTTCCGCATTCTCTCGGCATGTCCTCACTCCCCAAGTTCCTCCTCGCCACCTTGACCATCGCCGCGTCGTCGCTCTTCGCGACGGCCGCGCCCTTTCCGGACGAAGTGAAAATCAGCGGTTTTGCCGTTGGCCTCCAGGCCTGGACCTTCAATAAGTCCACGGTCTTCGAGACCATCGAAAAGACCGCTGCGACCGGGGCCAAGGTCATCGAATTTTTCCCCGGGCAAAAGCTCTCGCCGGAGGAACCGATGGTGCTTTTTGGCCATGCGCCGATGCGCGGCGAAGACCGCAAGAAGGCGACCGAGAAGCTGGATGCCGCGGCGACCAAGGAGGTGTGGGACAAGGTGAAGGCGAAGCTCAAGCAGCATGGCATCACGGCCGTGGCTTACGGGGTCGTGGCGATCTCGAAGGATCCCGCGGAAGCCCGAAGCGTCTTTGAGTTTGCGAAGTCGTTCGGCATTCGCGTGCTCAATACGGAGTCGGCGGATGCGATCGATACCTTTGAGCCACTCGTGAAGGAATACGACATCAAGGTCGGCTTTCATGATCATCCAAAGCGCCCGGATAACCCCGACTACCGGATGTGGGACCCGCATTACATCCTGGAGATCACCAAGGACCGCGACGCCCGGATCGGCTCCTGCGCGGACATCGGTCACTGGGTGACGAGCGGCTTAAACGCGCTCGACTGCGTGAAGCTGTTGAAAGGCCGCATCGTGAGCAGCCACATGAAAGATCGCAACGCCCCGCTCCCGAGCGGGAAGGACGTGGTCTGGGGCACGGGCGTGAATAACGTCGCTGCCTTGCTCGATGAATTCCGCGCGCAGGGCTTTGATGGGCCGATCTCGGCAGAACTCGAAAATGTCCTGTCCAATGACTTCGATGGGGCGAAGAAGTGCATCGACTTCATTCGCGAATACGGCGCGAAAAAGTAACGGGCTGAGGCGTGGCCGATGAGCTTCCTGAATGGCTCCGTGCTCGCGGCCTTGCTGCCGCTGGCGTTGCTGCCGCTCTTGATCCATCTGCTGAATCTCCAGTTTCCGAAGCTCTTCGAGTTCTCGTCGGTCCGGCACATTCGCGAGACCGTGGCGCAGCGGTCGCGGATCTTCCGCTGGCGGCATCTGATCCTGCTCGCACTGCGCACGCTCTTCGTGCTGGCGCTGCTCTTCGCTTTTCTCCGGCCGCTGCTGCCCCGCTTCGGATCCACGGCGCAGGCCACCACTGCCCGCGCGGTGCTGCTGGTCATCGATCGCTCGATGGGCATGGAGCACAAAGGCGGCGGCGTGAGCAGTCGGCAGCGCGCGGAGAGTGAGGCGGCGAAAATTCTCGCCACGCTCGGGGCCGATGATTCGGTGAATATCATCTCCGCGGACGCCGCGCCGAAGACGGCCTTCGTGGAGTTTTCGCGCAATCTCACGGAGGCGCGGCGCTTCATCGGCGGACTGAAGCCGGCGCTTGGCCGCGGGGATTTCTCGGCGGCGAATGCGCTCGCTGGACGCCTGCTCGCGAGCACCGAGGCCCGCCCGGAGATCTATTACCTGAGCGATTTTCAGCGGCGCAATTGGGCGAGCGTGGACTTCGCACCGCTGCCCGCCAGCGCGCGGCTCTTCTTCATCGATACCGCACCTCCAGCGCGGGAGAACCGCGCGATCCTCGGCGCGGCGATCAATCAAGCGCAGGTCCTCGCAGGCGACACCGTGACGCTGGAGATCGAGATCGCCAACTACCGCACCCAGCCGATGCAGGAGCCCGTGAAAGTCGTGGTCGATGCGCGCTCCACCTTTGAAAAGGAAGTGTCCGTGGCACCGTGGAGCACGGCGAAGGTGACCCTGCCGCTCCCGGCTGGCACGCCGGGGCTGCACCAGTGCGAGATCGCGCTCGCGCCGGACGATCTCGCGCCAGACGACCGTTTCTTCCTCGCGATCCCGGTCCTGGAAAAGGAGGGCATCCTCATCGTCTCCGATGTGCCCGAACCGCACACGGATTCGGTGCGCTTCCTGGAGACCGCGCTCAATCCTTACGAAGATCTTGCCGGTTCTCTGCTGCCAAAGCAGGTGCCCGCCGCGGGTCTCACGGCCACGGAACTGGCCACCGCGAAGAAGCTCTTCTTCACCCGCACCGGTCGGCTCGACGATGCCGCCAGCCACTTACTCGCCGACTTTATCTTCCACGGTGGGGGCGCGATTTACTTTCTCGACGGAGCAAATGACGCGGCGAATCTGACGGCGCTGCAAGCCGCGCTTGGATCGACGAAGCTCCCGCTGCGCATCGGCGCGAAGCGCGCGGCGAGAAACATCGCGACGGGCGCGCAGCAGATTATTCGCGGCGATTTCAAGTCGCGCTATCTGCGGCTCTTCCGCGGGGCGCAGCGGCAGAATCTCGCGCTTCTCGAATTCTACGACATCCACGACGCCGCCTCGACCGGAGCGGGCCATATCTTACTTACTTACGCCGACGAGACGCCCGCGATGGCGGCGGTAAATCACGGGCTCGGCACCCTGCTGTTGCTGAATTTCAGTGTGAGTGAATTTTCCTCCAACCTCGCACGGCAGCGGGTTTTCCCGGCTTGGATGCAGGATCTCGTGAAGAGTATCGCCAGCGATGAACCGGTGCCAACCTCGAGCATCATCGGCGACTCGATCCACGATGAAGTCTGGAAGGCGGAACTCCTGAAGGCACCGCTGCGCAAACCTGGCGGCAGCAATCTGGAGCCTCGCGCCGAAGCGCTCGGCGAGCGGGTCGCGATCTCGTTCACGCCGGATGAACTTGGCTTCTACACGATGCGCGATGGCAAGCTGCTCCACGCCTATGCCGTGAATGCGCCGCCGGAAGAATCCGACCCCCGCGCCATCGATCGCACGCTGCTCCCCGAGCAACTCGCGGAGACGGGGCAGAAAGGTTACTTCGTCGCCGGGCGTGACGACCTGGAAAATCTGATCCTCGGAAAACCGATCTTTCACTGGTTCATCCTCGGCGGGCTCTTTCTTTTGAGCGCGGAACTCGCGCTGCAATTTCACGTCTCGCGGGCCGCCGGAAAGTCGGTGTGATCGTCGGGCTGGTCACGGCGCGACGTTCGATGTTCGATGTTCGGAGTTCGATGTTCGACGTTTTCCCTCACCACCAACCTTTCGCGATTCCTCTCCCTCGGAGGAGGAACATCGAACATCGAACGAGGGGCGCGCGCTGACGATGGATTGGCTCACGCTGCTTTCCGAAGATCGCCTCGGCCGCGAACGCAAATCGCGCCCGCACGATCCCGCGCGCTCCGAGTTCCGCCGCGACTCGGATCGCATCACTTTCTCCAGCGCCTTTCGCCGCTTGCAGGATAAGACGCAGGTCTTCCCCCTCGCCGACAATGATTACGTGCGCACGCGGCTCACGCATTCGTTGGAAGTCGCCAGCGTCGCGCGCTCCCTGGCCACGCGGATCGGCGGGGACATTTGCGCGCGGCACGGCCTGCGCGAATTGCATCCGAGCGACTTCGGCGAGGTGGCCTCGGCCGCGGCGCTCGCGCACGATCTCGGCAATCCGCCCTTCGGCCACTCGGGTGAGGACGCCATCCGGCATTGGTTCAAAACGTCGCCGCAAGCGCAGCGCGCCGCCACGGGGCTCACCGCCAGCGAGCACGCCGACCTCGATCGTTTCGAAGGCAATGCCCAGGGCTTCCGCCTCATCACGCGCTTGCAGATGCCGGACAATGTCGGCGGTCTCCAACTAACCTGCGCAACGCTCGGCGCCTTCACCAAGTATCCGCGCGCCAGCGCCGGCGAAGTCGGGCACCACGGCGCGAGCACGAAGAAGTTCGGCTTTTTCCAAAGCGAGTCCGAGCATTTCGCGGAAGTCGCCGCGCGCTGCGGCCTGCTCCGGCGCGAGACCCGCGCGGCGTGTTGGGCGCGGCATCCGCTGGCCTTCGTTGTCGAAGCGGCGGACGACATTTGCTACCGGCTCGTCGATCTCGAGGACGGCTTCCGGCTCGGCCACGTTCCTTACAAGACAGCCGAGGATCTCTATCTCGCCGTCATCACGCCCGCCAATCAACCGAAGCGCCTCAACGAAATCGCGACGGAAATGCGCCGTATCCAGTTACTGCGCACGCTCGCAATCGGCAGCGCCATCGACGCCTGCGCCGAGCTTTTCCTCGACCGCGAACCGGAGATCCTCGCCGGCACTTTCGACGCACCTTTGATCGACGCCATCGCCAGCGGCCCGGCCTGGGATCAGATCATCCGCATCTCCCGCGAGCGGATCTACAACACTCCGCGCGGCGTGGAAATCGAGGCCGCGGGCTTCGAGGTTCTCGGCGGGTTGCTCGACGTCTTCGTCTCCGCGCTCAATGAACACGCCATCCATCCGAAGCGCTCCACAAAGCTGCTCCAGCTCGTCCCCGCCGAGACCCTCGGCCCGGATCGCCAGCCGCTCGCGTCGCCCTACGAGCGGCTGCTGCGGATGTTCGATTTTGTCTCCGGCATGACGGATAGCTACGCCGTCACCTTGTACAAGAAGGTGCGCGGCATCTCGCTGCCGGGGCAGTGAGTGGCGCCCTGCTGCCCCTCAGAGGGAAAGGCGGCTCGTCCTCGTAATCGTCCTCGTCCTCGTCCTCGTCCTTGATCGGAAGGTTTTCGGTCGAGGACGAGGACGAGGACGATTACGACGACGGCACCCCTCTGCCCTCAGCAAAGTCAGACCCGCCGCTCCGGCATTGCGCCTGAACGCCGCCCATCTACACTCCCCCACCTTTCGCCATGAAGCTGTCCCTGATTACCCTCTTGCTCGCCATCGTGCTCCCGCACTCCGTCCACGCCCAGGCGGCTTACGCCATCATCGACAACACCACCGGGCTCATCCTCGAAAGCTCAAACGCCACCAAGAAACTCCAGGTCGCCAGCCTGACCAAGATCGCCACGGCCATGGTCGTTCTGGATTGGGCCGAAGCCCGCGGTCAGGACGTGGGACAAATGGCCACCGTCCCCGCGTCCGCTGCGGATCTTTCCACCCCGGGCGGCATCGGCTTTCAGGCCGGCGACCGCTGCTCCCTGCGCGACCTGCTCTACGCCGCGATGATGCAGTCGGACAATCAAGCCGCCGAGACGCTTGCCGTTCACGTCGGCGGTGCGCTCGGACGCGGCAACCTTCCACCCGCCGACGAATTCGTCGCGCAGATGAATGCCCTCGCCCGCCGCCTCGAGATGACGCGCACCCGTTTCCTGAACGCGCACGGCCTCGACAATCTCGAACGCGCCGTCCCCTACTCCACCGCCGAAGACCTCGCAAAGCTGACCCGCTACGCCATGAGTCAGAGCGCGTTCCGTTTCTACGTCTCCCAAAAGGAACGCAAGATCGCCTACGAGTCCGCCCTGGGTGAACCGAATGCCTACCTCCTGCGCAACACGAATCAACTCGTGGGGGTGAATGATATCGACGGCGTAAAGACCGGGACCACGCGCAAAGCCGGCCAATGCCTCATCGTCTCCGCGGCCAAACCACCGGATTCCCGCCAGGTCGGAGAAAAGCACATCATCACTCCGCGCCGGGTGGACGTGGTCGTCCTTGGCTCGGAAGATCGCTTCAATGAAGCCTCGCGCTTGATGCAGCGCGGCTGGCAGCTCTACGACTCGTGGGCCGCGGCGGGTCGCCCGCTCAAGGGTTGGAAAGCTTCGCGGTAACGCCCCTTCCTTCGCCCCAGACACCGCATGAACATGCGAGGAGACGCCTTTTGCCTTTCTCGCTACATAATTCTTCCGAGCGCGCCTTTTCCCGCTTGAATCAGTTGGCCCGCTCTGCCTTCCGCTCCTTCTTCGACTCCATCATGAAACGTATCCTCCTCTCGCTCACCCTCGCCCTCTTTGCGTCGTCCGCCTTTGCCGCCGACTGGCTGCATCTTCCGGCCAAAGCCGGCACGGCTAACGGCAAGAAGATTGTCCTCGTCTCCGGCGACGAGGAATACCGCAGCGAGGAGAGCTGCCCGATGCTGGCCAAGATCCTCAGCCAGAAGCACGGCTTTGATTGCACGGTGCTCTTCGCGATCAATCCGGACGGTGGCTATATCGATTCTAACTATCAAAAACACATTCCCGGCACCGAGGCCCTCGACTCGGCTGACCTCCTGATCATCGGCACCCGCTTCCGCCAGTTACCGGACGATCAACTCGCGCACTTCGCGAAGTTCCTCGACGCGGGCAAACCGGTGATTGGGTTCCGCACGGCGACCCATGCCTTTAACGGGCCTGCGAAGACCGGTGATTTTAAGTGGTCGGAGTTTGGGTTGAAGATTCTCGGGGAGAGGTGGGTGAGCCATCACGGCGATCACAAGAAAGAGGGCACGAGGAGCATCGTCGAGGCGGTGGATGCGACCAATGAGATCCTGCGCGGCGTGGGCGAAATCTTTGGGCCGACGGATGTGTATGGCATCGCCAATCTTGATCAGAAAGCGGCCACGATCCTCCTCCGTGGCGCGGTGACGGAAACGCTGGATCCCGCTTCGAAGGCCGTCGAAGGTCCGAAGAATAATCCACTCATGCCACTCGCCTGGCTGCGCGAATACACCGCGCCAAATGGCACGACCAAAGGCAAAGCCTTCTGCACCACGCTGGGCGCCTCCGTCGATTTTGCGGATGAAGACCTGCGCCGGTTGGTCGTGAACGCCGCGTATCATCTGACCGGCGGGAAGGTGCCCGGAAAGGCGGACGTGGGTTATGTCGATCCCTTCGCGCCAACCTTCTACAGCGCCATTGGCGGGGACTACTATAAGCAACTCAATCGCAAGCCCGACGACTACGTGCTCGGCAAGAGCCCGGCGACGGGCCTGCCCGCTGCCCAGCCCAAGAAGGAAAATAAGAAGGAGGAAAAAAGGGCGGCGAAGGTCGATCCGAAGACCGGAGAGAAGATCCGCAAGGACAACAGCGGGGCCGGAGCGCCCCATGCGCCGAGTGCTGAGCCGCAGGACGCCGCCTCGGTGCGCCCGCAAGTCGTCGCTCCCCCGGCCAAAGGCGAGCGCATCGTGCTCCTCGGCAATGGGCTCGCCGAGCGCGACGTCCACTACAGCCGCATCGAGACGGAGCTGCATCTGCGTTACCCGGAGCAGGAGCTTTTTCTCCGGAATATGGGCCACGTCGGCGACACGCCGGGCTTCCGTCCGCATCCGTCGCGCGAATCGCAGTGGGCCTTCCCCGGCGCGGAGAAATTCCATCCCGAACTCAATGTGCATCACGGCAAGGGCTTCTTCCCCACTCCCGACCAATGGCTCACCCATCTCGAGGCCGACACCATCGTGGCCTTCTTCGGTTACAACGAATCCTTCGACGGCCCGAGCAAAGTTGCAAACTTCGAGGCGGAACTCGACGCCTGGGTCGCGCACACCCTGAGCAAAGCTTACAATGGCAAGGCCGCGCCGCGTCTCGTGCTGGTGTCGCCCGTGGCCTTTGAAAATCAGTCCGCCAAACGCGACCTGCCAAGCGGCGAAAAGGAAAACGCGAACCTGATCCTCTACGCGGCGTCGGTGGAGAACGTGGCGAAGAAGCGCGGCCTCACTTTCATCGACCTCTTTACGCCCACGCGGAGCCTTTACGCAAAGGCGCAGCAGCCCTTGACCACCGGCGGCTTCGTGCCAAATGACGAAGGTTACAAACAAGTCGCCACGATCCTCGCGACTGGTTTGTTTGGCCATCAGACTCGGGTGTCGAAGGCCGACCCGGAGATGCAGCACGCCGCCGTGAAACAGAAGGACTGGTTCTGGAATAACGATTACAACCTCCTCAATGGCGTCCACACCCATGGGCAGCGTTACAATCCCTTTGGCCCGCAGAATTATCCCGATGAAGTAAAGAAGAACCGCGAGATGGCGGCGATCCGCGATGGGCTCATCCACAATCTCGCCGCCGGGAAGAAGAAGGATCTCGTGGTGGACGACAGCAAGACCCACCCGCTCCCCCCCGTGCCGACGAACTACCAGCCGAGCGTCAAGAACGGCAGCGAGCGGTATCTCTACGGCGCCGAGGCCTTGAAGTCGCTCACCGTTCCCGAGGGTTACAAAGTCGAGCTGTTTGCCAGCGAGAAGGAGTTCCCGAATCTCGCCAACCCGATGCAGCTTTCCTTTGATAACAAAGGCCGGCTCTGGGTCGCCGTGATGCCCACCTACCCGCACTACCGCCCCGGCGATGCGCTGCCGAACGATAAGATCCTCATCTACGAGGACACGAACGGCGACGGCAAGGCGGACAAGGAAACCATCTTCGCGGACAAGCTCCATTTGCCCATCGGCTTCGAGTTTGCGCCGGAGGGTGTCTATGTCTCGCAAGAGCCCAATCTCGTGCTCCTGCGCGACACCAATGGCGACGACAAGTCCGATAGTATGGAGATCATCCTCGGCGGCTTTGACACCCACGACACCCATCACGCGATCAGCGCTTATACCGCGGACCCGAGCGGTGCCTTCATGCTCTGCGAAGGCGTCTTTCTGCACTCGAATGTCGAGACGCCTTACGGCCCGGTGCGCTGCGTCGATGGCGGCTTTTTCCGTTACAGCCCGCAGCGCGGCCAGCTCGAGCGCACCATCCAGATGTCGATCCCGAACCCGTGGGGCTATGTCTTCGATAAGTGGGGCCAGGACTTCCTCCTCCACACTTCGGGCACGACCATGAACTGGGCGCTCCCCGTCCAAGTGAAGCCGACCTTCGGCAGCAAGACGCCATCCACTCCCGACCTCGTTCCCGAGGGACAAAAGGTGCGGCCCACCTCCGGCCTTGAGATCGTCTCCTCACGTCATTTCCCCGATGCCGTCCAGGGCGATCTCATCCTCTGCAATTCCATCGGCTTCCTCGGCATCAAGCAGCACCAGATCGTGGACGACGGCACCGGCTGGAAGACCACCTTCCGCCACGACCTGCTCAAGAGCAGCGACGGCAACTTCCGGCCCGTCGATCTCGAGTTTGCGCCGGATGGCTCCCTCTATGTCATCGACTGGCACAACGTCCTCATCGGCCACATGCAGCACAATGCGCGCGACCCTCTCCGCGATCACGTCCACGGCCGCATCTATCGCATTACTTATCCGAGCCGCCCGCTCGTGAAGCCCGTGCCAGTCGCTGGCGCTCCCATCGCGACCTTGCTGAATCACTTAAAGGAACCCGAGCTGCGCACCCGCTACCGCACCCGCCGGGAACTCCGCGCCCATCCCACCACCGAAGTCCTCCCCGCCGTGAAAAGCTGGGTCGCCGCGCTCGATAAGAGCGACGCGAACTACGAACATCACGTCCTCGAAGGGCTCTGGACCACCTGGGGCATGAATCAGATCGACGAAAGCCTGCTCCGGCAGATGCTCGCCGCGAAAGACTTCCGCGCCCGCGCCGCTGCCGTGCGCGTGCTCCGTTACAACTTCCACCGCGTTGCCGATCACGCCGCGCTCCTGGAAAAAGCCGCTGCCGACGAACACGGTCGGGTGCGTCTCGAAGCCATCGTCGCCGCCTCCTGGCTGCCAGACATCGCCGCGGCGAAAAAGATCGTCGCCATCGGCGCGAGCAAGCCCCTCGACGTGTGGAGTCAAAGCGCCGCCAAGACCGCCGGCGATCGCCTCGCGGGTATTGCGGAAGTCGAGCGGCCCGAATTCAAGGAACTCGCCGCCCCCGCGCACCTCGACGCCGCGGCCAAGGCGCAATATCTCGCCGGCCAGAAAATCTACTTCCGCGAAGGCCACTGCGTCACCTGCCATCAACCCAACGGCAAAGGCCTCGACCCAGCCTTCCCCTCGATCGAGCAGAGCCCCTGGGTCACGGGCGACCCCGATCGCCTCATCAAGCTCACGATGTATGGCCTCATGGGTCCGCTCGAGATCAACGGCAAAAAATACGACGGCCAGGTCCCGATGACCCCTTTCGGCGGCATGCTGAAAGACGACGAAATGGCCTCCGTCCTCACCTTCGTCCGCAACAGCTTTGGCAACCAAGCCACGCCCGTGAAAGCCGAGCAGGTGAAAGTCATCCGCGACGCCAACCCCGGTCGCGTCATGTTCTTCACCACCGAAGAGCTGCTGAAGCAGCACCCGATGAAGTAACCGACGCCATGCCCCCGGCTGCGCAGGCGGGGGTAGAGCGTCATCATCGGCTCGCTCTTGCAGGTCTAGCCGGTGCCGCCGGGGGCAGGCGTGCCCGTCTCACCCAAGGACGCTTCGGCGAACGGAGCGAAGTCCGGCTCCATTAAATCCGCGTCCGCCGAGGAGGTGGTGGAAAATCGGGAGGACAGCGGGCGGGCGAGACGGGTCCAGCGGCCCACTTGGCCGGTGGTGGAGCACTTTCACCGAAAGTGACCCGGTGGTTCAGAGAGCACCGCGGCAGTTTCGGCGAAACTGCCCCACCACCACTTACCCAGCCTTGGGGACGTCACCGCACTAGCGCGGCGCGCAGCGTCTCCGACCATGCGGCAAAGTCCTGCATCTCCGCCTGCGTCGGTGGATCGCTGAAGGTGCCGCTGAAAGGCGCGATTCCGCTGGGGTTGTTTGCCGTCCCGGCGATCGCTCCATCGAGCAGCCCCTGCGACACTTCTCCCGACGCGCCTTGCTCCCCCTGTGGACCCGGTTCGCCTTGCGGCCCCGGCGGACCTCCCGGTTCTCCGGGCTCGCCTTGCGGCCCTTGCTCGCCTTGCGGCCCTTGCTCGCCTTGGGGACCGGCTTCGCCTTGCGGGCCGGGATTCCCCGGCAGTCCCCACTCTCCTTGCGGTCCTTGCGGTCCTTGCGGTCCTGATCTGTCTTCGAAAAAGTGGACAGGGCTAATGGTTAGTGGGTGGAGGTTAGAGGTGGATGGTTCGGGGGGAACATTTCTTTTTCGAACTGGAGAGGAGAGCGGTAGCCGAGAGCGCTGTGGCGGCGGTGGGGGTTGTAGAAGGTTTCGATGTAATCAAAGATCAGGAGACGGGCGGCGGCGCGGGTGGGTGGGATCTGACCGCGGAGGCCTTCGGTCTTGAGGGTGGCCACGAAGCTTTCGGCCAGGGCGTTGTCGTAAGGATTGGCGGTGCGGCTCATGCTGCGGGTGACGCCCCAGGCGGCGGCGAGCGCGACGAAGTCCGCGGCGGCGTATTGCACGCCGCGATCGCTGTGATGGAGCAGGCCGGGC
>JANNXQ010000213.1:0-48117 GCA_031409655.1 Chthoniobacteraceae bacterium
GCCGTTGAGCGCTCAGCACTCGGCATGTCTGCCGACAAACCCCTGCGCTTCGATTTCAAATGGACGGACAACATCCCCGCCAATGCCGAAGGAATGGACTTCCTCGACCATTGCGACACCGCGCCCAACGCACGCTTCAACTTCCGCTACATCGCTCCCATCATTTATGAGCCGTGACTCCGTCCCTCGCACGGATGGATGGATTGAGCGCAGTTCCTCGTTACCATCCTGCCATGAGCACGGCCTACTTCACACGACGCGACCTCTTTAAACTCGGTGCCGCTGCTGCGGCGGCGATCTTTATCTCTGGTGCGCACGCAGCCAATCCCAAGACGCCGCTCACCCTCATGAATGAAATCGGGAAGGTGCTGTTCGCCGATGATTTTTCCTCGCCCACTCTCGATGCCCGCTGGAAGCAACCGAAGGGGCAATGGCGGGTGGTGGATGGCACGCTCAAGGGATTGGAGATCGAGGCGCAGAAGTATGGGGCGCATACCAAGACGCAGCTCGCTTTTGGTCGCACTTCGGTGATCCGCTATCGGTTCAAAATGGCTGGGACGAAGAAGACCGGGATCAACATTGATGGAGCCAAGGGGCACATCTGCCGGGTGATCATCGAGCCGCATGGGTTCATCGTGCAGAAGAATGGTTCGTCCACCGATCCCTCCGATCCGGCGCGGCTTCTGGACGCCGCTGCTTTCAATTTCAAGCCGGGCGAATGGTATGCGCTCACCGTGGAGTTCAACGGCGACACCGTGCTGGCCTGGATTGACGAGCAGCACTACGTCCTCGGCTCCGATCCGAAGCTTGATCAAGAGAAGACTTCCTTCGCGCTGGCCTGCCGGGGCGTGGAGGCGAAGGACGAGGCGACGTTTTTCGATGACGTGCAAGTGTGGGATGCCGCGCCTCGCGCCGACTGGGCCGCGCGTAAGGCGAAGATGCTCACGCAACATGCGCCCGCGCCTCTGCCGCCCATCGCTGGGCCGGACCACTACAAAAACGCGCAGGCCCAGCGTGCCAGAAAAGCCGCTGCCCCGGCAAAGTGAGGCCGCACGAAAACCTGCCCATGCTCTCGCACCGTTTTATTCTCATCTGCCTCGTGCTCGCTGCGCCAATCGCCGTCGCGGCGGACTCGTCGGCATTTCAGAAAGCCATCGCGCCGTTTCTGGAAACGCATTGCGCCGACTGCCATGACGACACGACGCAGAAAGGGAACTTCCGCGTGGACATCCTCGCGCCAGACCTGGAGAAAGCCGACTCGTTGAAACACTGGGAAAAGGTTTTCGACCGCGTGGCGAGTGGGGAGATGCCGCCGAAGAAAAAAGCGCGTCCGCCGCTGAGCGAGTCGGCGGCTTTGCTCGGCTGGATCGAGACGCAGATGAAGGCTGAGGGCGAAAAACGTCATGCCACCGAGGGACGTGCGCAACGCCGTCGGCTTAATCGCATTGAGTTTGAAAACACCCTGCGCGATCTGCTCGGCGCGGACATCCGCGTGGCCGCGCAGCTCCCCGAGGATGGCACCGCACACGGCTTCAGCACCGTGGACGAGGCGCTCACGCTCTCCGGTGTGCAGATGGAAAAATATCTGGAAGCCGTGGACGCCGCGCTCGACACCGCGCTCGGAGGAACCCAGCCACCACCGAGCAAAATGCGGCGCTTCACTTACATGACGAAGGATAAGTCCGACCAGTTCGAGCGGGAACGCTTCGAGATTGGCAAGCGGCTCGGAAAGTCGGTGGCGATCTTTTCCTCCAATGACGCGAAGCCGCCGTGGGGCATTCGCGAGTTCAGCGCGCCCGCGCCGGGCCGCTATCGGATTCGCGTGAAGGCCAATGCGTATCAAAGCCGCGGCCAGCCCGTCGCCTTCCAGATCACGAGCGGCTTTTTCTTTTTGCTCAAAGGTGCCCCGACGCAACTCGTCGGCTATTACAGCGCGCCCGCCGGTACTCCGACCGTCATTGAGGCGGAGGCCTACATCCAGGCGACGCGCGACAGCTTTCAGATACTCCCGTTCGGCCTGCCGAAGATGAAGGTGCCGGGCGGGGTGAAGGAATACGCCGGCCCTGGGCTGGAGGTGCATTGGATCGAGATCGAAGGCCCGCTTGATGGAATGCAATGGCCGCCCGCCACCCGCGCCGCGCTGCTCGGCAACCTCGATCCGGCGAAGGCGACTGAAACCGATCTCCACCGGCTGCTGCGGGACTTCGCGCCACGCGCTTTTCGCCGTCCGGTCGCCGACGCCGACCTTGCACCGTATTTAGAAATCGCGTCGGCTCAGTTGAAAAAAGGCGCGTCCTTTGAGCAGGCGTTGCGCACCGGCTTCAAGGCCATCCTCGTCTCGCCGCACTGCCTCATGCTCGACAGCGCACCGGGACGGCTCGACGGCCACGCGCTCGCCTCGCGACTCTCCTACTTTCTCTGGAGCACGATGCCCGACGCGCCGCTGCTCGCCGCAGCATCCGCTGGCGAACTCACGAATCCGCAAAAGCTGCACGCGCAGGTCGAGCGGATGCTCGCGCATCCCAAAGCGAGCGCTTTCACGGAAAACTTCACCGCGCAATGGCTCGCGCTGAATACGATCGATGCCACGACCCCGGACAAGCAGCTTTACCCGGAGTTCGACGCGCTGCTGCAATTCTCCATGCTCCACGAGACGCGTGGCTTCTTCGACGAGGTGCTGCGGAATGATCTCAGCGTCCTGTCGTTCATTGATTCGGACTGGGCGATGGTGAACCAGCGGTTGGCCGAGCATTACAAGCTCTTCGCGAAAGATGGTGCGCCGCCAGTCGCCGCTGAGTATTCATCAACCGTGGCAGCCAGCCCGCTGGTCGGCGGCCTCGACGTGCAGCGCATCGCGCTCCCGCTCGGCAGCCGACGCGGCGGTTTGCTCACGCAAGGTGCCGTGCTCAAGGTGAGCGCGAATGGCACCACCACTTCGCCCGTCGTGCGCGGCGTCTGGCTGCTCGAACGCCTCCTCGGCGCTCCGGTGCCTCCACCGCCGATGAATGTCGCCGCCATCGAGCCGGACATCCGCGGTGCCACGACGATCCGCGAAATGCTCGACAAACATCGCGCCGCCGAGCAATGCGCCAGTTGCCACAACAAGATTGATCCGCCCGGCTACGCGCTGGAAAATTACGACGTGATCGGCGGCTACCGCGAGCGCTACCGCATCGTCGCCGCCGAAGATGAAGCTGCGAAGACAGCGCAGGGTAAGGGCAAGAAACCGCAGCTCCGTTTCAAGTCCGGCCCGGCTGTTGATCCCAGCGACAAGCTGCCAACTGGCGAGGCATTTCACAACATGGAGGAATTCAAGCGGCTCATGCTCACGCGCCCCGAACCGATCGTGCGCGGTCTCACGGAACGGCTGCTGATTTACTCCACCGGCCATGGCATCGAGTTCGCCGACCGCGCCGCCGTCTCCGCTATCGTCGGCGATGCGCAGCAGAAAAACTACGGTTTCCGCTCGCTCATCCATGCCGTGGTGCAGAGCGAGACATTCCTCAACAAATGACCCCATGAAGACTTCACTTACCCGCCGCTCCTTCCTTCGCGCCGCAGGCTCCACGCTCGCGCTGCCCTTGCTTGAATCGCTGCTGCCGCGCGGAGCCTTCGCCGCCGCTGCGAGCGGGCCGCGTCGCATGGTCTGCATCTGCACCACGCTCGGCATCAACGCGGAAAACATCTTCCCGAAAGCGACCGGGCGCGGTTACGAGCTAACGCCGTATCTCGTGCCGTTGCGCGAGCTGCGCGATGATTTCACCCTCTTCTCCGGCGTCGCGCATCCCGAGGTGGATGGCGGCCATTCGAGCGAGGTGACTTTTCTCAGCGCCGCGCCGCATCCAAAGTCACCGGGATTCAAGAACAGTATTTCGCTCGATCAATTCCTGCTCGAAAAACAGCCCGCCACGACGCGCTATGCGAACCTCAACCTCACGACCTCCAACCTCCAGGAGAGCCTGTCCGTCTCGCGCACCGGCGTGATGCTGCCTGCCGGCGACAAGCCGTCGGTGGTCTTTCGGCGGCTCTTCGTCAACGGCACGCCCGCTGAAGTCGCGGCGCAGACGCACCGGCTCGCCGAAGGCCGCAGCATCATGGACCTCATGGGCGAGGAAGCGCGCCGCCTGCAGCGCCGCGTGAGCGCGCACGACGGCCAGCGGCTGGACGAGTATTTCACGAGCGTGCGCGAGGTCGAGCAGCGCCTCCACCAGTCGCAGCAATGGGCCGCGAAGCCGAAGCCGTCCGTCGCCGCCGCGCCGCCCGTGGACATTCCTGGCACCGCCGACTTCGCGGGCCAGACGCGGCTGATGTTCGACCTCATGCAACTCGCGCTCGCGAACGATTCCACGCGCGTCATCACCTTCCGCATCCAGGGTCAGCAGGCTGTGCCACCGCTGCCTGGTGTGAAGGAAGGCTGGCACAACCTCTCCCATCACGGCAAAGACCCGGAGAAACTGGAGCAACTGCACGTCATTGAGCTTGAGCAAATGAAGCTGCTTGCCGGCTTCCTCGCGAAGCTGAAAGCCACGCAGGAGAACGGCGATTCATTGCTCAACCACACCTCCGTCCTCTACGGCTCAAACCTCGGCAACGCCTCCAGCCACGACACAACAAACCTGCCCGTGATCCTCGCCGGCGGCGGCTTCCAGCACGGCCAATACCTCGCCTACGACGCGAAGGACAATCAACCGCTCTGCAATCTCTACGTCGCCATGCTCCGCCAGCACGGCATTGACGCGAGCAAGTTCGCATCGAGCAAAGCCACGAGCCTGCCGGGATTTCAGGGCGTCTAGCTGCATCTCATGACACGCATCTAGACCACCCTCTACAATGGCGCTTTCATCGACCGCGACGGCATCGGCACGAAGGAATCGAAGACGGGGCGGCTGGATTAACCTCGCTGTTGAAACGCGACGGCTGGGTGCATGTTTATCGCACGGCGCGCGTATCAAGGAACTTGTCCGCGACGGTGATATGCTCCGCGGAGTCGTTTTTGAACAGGACGGCCGTGAGACTTTTCTTCGCTGCCGGCATTGCGTAGTGGCACTGGGCGGCTGGGGAGCGGAGCTTCTACGGGCGATTGACGTCGAGCTTCCAGTCCGCCGTTGGAAGAGTAACATCGCTACCGTCGAAGGTGAACTGGTGCCTCGCATCACCGCCTGGCTCGACGCCCCGTTTCTCACGGCCGTTCCCTTCCAAGGCCAAACCCTTATCGCCGATACTCGCCGTGTCCTGGTTACTTCCGGTGATGACGCGACTCCGGTCGAATCAAACCTTGAGTTGCTTCGCCATGATGCCGTTGCGAATCTACCGTTTCTGCGTTGGAGCGATCTCAAGATCGCTCGCGTGCATGCTGCCATCAAAACTGAGTTTGCGGTTGGATCAGGTGGCAATCAGGATTTTGCAGTTTTTCAGAAAGCGGATCATGGGGTCGAGGGGTTGACGGTGGCGCTCCCCGGCAAGGCCAGCCTCATGTTTGCCCTTGCCCGGCAAGTGGCCGACCAAGTCGAGGCTAGCCTCGCTGCGAGGCATGAATGCCGTGATCTTGTAAACGATACTGCCCGTCGTCATAATTTGGGAAAATATCCGGGTTAGATATGAGCGCATGAAGGGCGAATATGTTCGCATTAGTTTTGTATGAGGCACTAAGTTAAGGGATGACTAAGCTAGCTCTTACGGAGTCGGAACTCGAAGACATCGCCGAAGCATTGGATAGTCCGGAGGTGATGGAGAAGTTCAAGGTCAAGCTGCTGGTCTTGCGCATGCATCACGAAGGAGTCGAGCATGGGATCATCGCTCGGGCGGTGAGTAAGCATCCCAACACCATTACAAGCTATCTCAAGGAATACGCCGAGGGCGGACTCATCGCCTCACTCGAGGATCGGGCCTATAAGCCGAGCAGCACTTTGCAGCCTTTCATGACGTGCCTGCGCTGCTCTTTCACGGTGGCGGCGCCTTCCACGGTCAAACACGCCGTCGCGCGCATCGCTGCGCTCACCGCAATTACGGTCTCCGAAGAGCAAGCGCGGCGCTTGATGAAACGGCTCGGCATGCGCTATCGCAAGAGTGGCTCGATTCCCGGCAAGTCCGATCCGCAGCAACAGTTTGATTTTCTTCGCAACGAACTGGAACCGCGGCTCATCGAAGCGGCGCATGGCCGGCGGAAGGTCTTCTTTGTCGATGCGGCGCACTTTGTTCTCGGCTGCTTTTTGGGAATGATCTGGAGCTTCAAGCGCCTCTTCATCAAGGGCGCCTCTGGCCGGCAACGCTATAACGTCCTTGGCGCTGTGGATAGCCACAGCAAAGAGGTCATGACGGTGCGCACGACGGACAATATCAATGCACTCACCATCTGCCAACTTCTCGAGATGCTTGCCACGAAGCACTCAGAGATTCCCGTCACCATTGTCTTGGACAATGCACGCTACCAGCGATGCGAATGCGTCAGAACACGGGCCGCTGAACTCGGCGTGGAGCTTCTCTTCCTCCCCGCCTACTCGCCCAACCTCAATCTGATTGAAAGACTTTGGAAACTCACGAAAACAAAATGTCTTCGCAATAGATACTATCCCGAGTTCTCGCTCTTCACCTCTGCCATTGACTCATTCCTCGACTCGATCAACTCCTCTTATCAAAAGGAACTCGAATCCTTACTTACCCTCAACTTTCAACTCTTCAGCAAATCCTGATTTATGCAGGCGGGGAGTAAAGATCAGACCGGGGCAGCACCGGTAGCCGGCTCCACTTCTAGCCCTGTAGCTCAATCAGCGGAGCGCCCGGCTTTGAATCGGGAGGTTGATGGTGCGAATCCATCCGGGTCCGCCACTCATCGCCGCGCACAGCGCGCGGCATTCACGCGCCGGTAGATCACTAGCAGATCGCCGCACCGACATTGCGGAGGCAGGCGGGACAGAACCGCCCCGGCGCACCATTTCCTCAAGGCTCCCGTAGCTCAATGTATAGAGCACCGCGCTTCGAACGCGGAGGTTGCAGGCGAAATTCCTGCCGGGAGCACCACTCATTTTCCCGGCGTAGCCCAATGCAGAGGCAACGAGCTCAGACCTCGTCCAGTGCGGGTGCAAGTCCTGCCGCCGGGACCATTTCGCTCTCGTAGCCCAACAGCAGAGGCAGCGGACTTAAACCCCGCGCAGTGTCGGTGCGAATCCGACCGGGAGCATTTTTCAACGCCCACGTAGTCCAACAGCAGAGACGTCCGCCTCAAAAGCGGAACAGTGCGAGTGCAACTCTCGCCGCGGGCACCAATGGAACGTGAACCGGACAAGCGAGCCGGGACTCTTTGCTAAAGAGATCGTTGCGCATTTCGCGTGATGGGGAGCATGCCCTCCGCGTTCCGCCATTTCATCAAACGCCCGTGAATGCAAAGAGCCGAGCCCCCGGTCTTTCAAGCCGGACCTAGTGGGTGCGAGTCCCACCACGGGTGCCATTTCACAACAACGGTCGCGTAGCCCAACTGGAAGAGGCACGGCGTCGAGAACGCCGCGAGTGCTGGTTCAAATCCAGCCGCGACTACCATTTAGAACCCGAAGCTTTGATAGCGAAGCCGCCGCCTTTTAAGCGGCTCAGGAGGGTGCAAGTCCCTACGGGTTTATTTCCTTTCCGCCGGGTTCGCCATCGCAGCCGCACGGCATCGCCGCACGCGGTTCTGCACATCGGCTCACCGGCGGCTCACCAGGTAATCGGCCTAAAAACCGAGATTGGGTTCAAGTCCCACAAAACCGATCCACGGCGGTGACCCGCGCGCAAGCGCACTCGCGACGCAGCCTGCGCAGCCAACCGAAAGGTCACACTGCCCGCTGCCGAACGGTGGCCGCCGCCGTGGATCGCATCTTTCAACCAACAACCAACCAACACCATGACCACCGAACAGATCCTCATTCTCATCCTCGCGGTCGCCGGCTTCGTCGTGGCGAACTTTGTCCGCGCCCGCTACCGCCACGAGTTCATCGTGAACGAAGGCTTCGCGGGCCTGCTCTACCATGAGGGTAAGCTCATCGAATCACTCGCCGCGGGCCGCCACGTCCGCTGGGGTAAGAACTTCCGCGTCGCGCTCGTCGATACGCGCAAGACGCTGCTCCAGGTCGCCGGCCAGGGAGTGCTCAGCGCCGATAACGTCGGCGTAAAGCTCAGCATCGTGCTCACCGCGCAGATCGTTGATGCCGCGAAGAGCGTGCAGGCCGCGGACAACCACGCGGCGCACATCTACAGCGCAACGCAGACGGCCGTCCGCACCGTCGTCGCCGGTGTCACGATGGAAGCGCTGCTCACCCAGCGCGTCGCCATCGGCGCGCAGCTCGGCGAACTCATCGCGCCGCAGGCCGAAGCCGTCGGCGTGCAAGTTCATGCGGTCGAGGTGCGCGACGTGATGCTGCCAGGCGAACTGCGCAAGGCCTTCAGCGAAGTGCTCAAGGCCAAGCAGGAAGGCCAGGCCGCGCTCGAACGCGCCCGCGGTGAATCTGCCGCGCTGCGCAACCTCGCGAACGCGGCGCGCCTCATCGAAGGCCAACCGGCGCTCGCGACACTCCGCTTCCTGCAAACGCTCGAAGCGTCCAATGCGGGCCAGACGTTCGTGATGAACGACCTCTCGGCCCTGCTCCCGTCGCTCAGCTCGCGTGGCGCCAGGCCGTCCACGCCTGAGCCGGGAGAAACGTAAACCAAAGCTGTGAGGGGGAAACACAAAGCCCCGGCGGGGATTCGTCTCCGCCGGGGTGATTCTCCTCCCACCAAACACCTACACCCATGCCCATCCCAAGCATCCTGGGTCAGGGCGTATTCCTCATCTGGTTTCTCCTCGTCGCCTTCGCGCGCCCGGGATCTCAAAGACGCTCAGCAATTCAGCATCGATGTTCCGAACGCGACGCCGTCGCGCCGGAACATCGCGCAAGAATCCCGCTGGATCGGTTGCCTGACAGCGCTTCGCTGGCGGGCGTGCCGCTGCGGATTCTGCTCAGCGACCGTCCCGGTCCCGGAGCCCTGCTGAGAGATACGCTCATGATCCGTCCATCCACACGCGATCCGTAATCAATCCACCAACATAGAAAGGAGGTTCCCCATGCACGGGAACGAAGTCTTCCAGCGCGTCCGCCACGCGCTCGCTCAGGTCGAAGCCGAGCGAAACGTGCGCGTGCTTTTCGCGTGCGAGAGCGGCAGCCGCGCGTGGGGTTTTGCCTCGCGCGACAGCGACTACGACGTGCGCTTTCTCTACGTCCACCGGCGCGACTGGTATCTCTCGGTCGAGGACCGGCGCGACGTCATCGAACAGCCCATCGCCGACGATCTCGACGTGAGCGGCTGGGAACTCCGCAAGGTGCTGCGACTGCTCCGCAAGAGCAACCCGCCGCTGCTCGAATGGCTGAAGTCGCCGGTCGTGTATCGTCACGATCCGGCCTTCGCCGCCGAGTTCGGCGCGCTGGCGACGGAGTTCTATTCGCCGCGGCGCTGCTTTGCGCACTACCTGCACATGGCCTTCGGCAACTGGCGCGATTACCTGCGCGGTCGCGAGGAAGTGAGCCTGAAGAAGTATCTCTACGTCTTCCGACCGCTGCTCGCGTGCCGCTGGATCGAGCGCCAACTCGGCCAGGTGCCGATGCTCTTCGCGCAACTCGTGGAGAGCGTGCTCGACGAAGCCGACGTGCGCGCCGCGCTCGCGGAACTCGTCGCGCGCAAGCAGGCCGGCGAAGAACTCGCCGTCGCGCCGCCGGTCGAAGTGCTCACGCGATTCATCGAGGCCGAACTGCCAAGGCTCGAAGCGCTCAACGAGCCTGACGATGCCGCGGGCGAAGTGGAGGAGCTGAACGGCTTCCTCCGCGCTACGCGCTCGCGGCTTGAGAGGAGGAGGAGCTTCGTCGGGGTGTGGAATGCGTCGCAAGCGGGACGAGGCGTCCAACGATCAGAATGGCGATTGGAGAAGCGAACTTGAGCGAATTGGGAACGGCAGCTATTTGGGAAGTCGGGGCGCGTCGAACCGCTTCGTTTATCAACTCATGGCCACCGATGATTTCATCCTCCGTGCCGCTGAATACGGCGGGTGCGCAACTCCTTCCCAATGGGATGTTGCGCAACAAGCTAGGGCTAACCACATTGAGAAGCTGTTTGACAAACTGACCGAATATTATCTGCGCTCGGTAGTTCCTCCCGAAGCCATCCATTGGGTTGATTCGCTAAAACTCGACTGGATCAACGATGAAAGTGTCAATGCGCTTGCAATGTTTTCTGGCCGGAAATGTCGCATTGCATTCTTTTCCGGCATTGTAGGGAGACTATGGGACGCTTTCGTGGCGGTAGCCGCTCATCCGTTGCACCTCAAATCCGTGCCAGGCGCAATACCTCCGAAAGAAATTTTCCGCCTCAATCTTTCACAAATGGTGCCTAAAATCATCCGCCGCGGCGCCGATGATACAACTAGAGCGACTCTTGATAGTTTCGCCAGCTTGGCCTCAAGACGCATCGATATCGTCACAGATCTTTATCGTGTTAGCGTCGAATTCTTGTTGATGCACGAAATTCATCACTTCTGGGGGGGGCATCTCTTTTATTCACAAGCACTTCGCAAACGAGGCCTGACACAAGCGGAGAGCACATCTTGGCCTCCCTTGGAGCCGCTTCTTCATCAAGCCTTTGAATGGCAGGCTGACTACCTCGCGGTGAAACGACTAGTCGAAGCTTATGCGCTTATGGAGATCGATCGGGAAGTCTTTCTCACCAATTGGATAACCGCACTGGCGGTTCTGTTTTTACTCTTTCACCCATCTCCCACCGATTTCAAAGACCATGAAGCCAGTTTCTACCTGCATCCTCACGTCCGCTTTCTTGAGATAATTACCTCCTTGTGCGTCCATGTCCAAGCGGCATTCGACTTTTCGGATGAAAAATTCGATGCCATTCTTTCCCAGGCCTTCGCCGAGGTGGCGTTAATCGATGTTTCTGGCAAAAATGACGTTCTCGGACCGTTCTATTTCGCATTTCAGAACTCGGCCATTGGTCAGCAGAGATCCGCGGTCGTTCGGGAACGACTTCGCGAAGCGCTTCCTCTGTTGGAGGAATCAAGACTTCAAATGCTGGTCTTTTTAGCCGCTGAAAACACTTAGGTGTCGCTCAGAGCGAGCGGCTTGCCTGTCTTCGGGTCTATCAGGTTCTGACTCACGCAATAGGCAGCGACACTTATTTTGGCGATACTCACGATAAGGAGTTTCACAAAAGGCGCTAGAATCGCCGCCTCGATGCCGAGTGTCTTACCGAACGCTGATATTAAACCCGTCAATAAAATCGTTTCAAAAACGGCGTTTGCGTTCCGAGCCTTTTCTCGAATATCGGCATATTTCGGCTCATCAGTGCATACGAACAGCCGAAACTCCAGTTTGAGTTGGTTCCAGTAACGAGGCAGAGTCGCAAAATGTGCATCCGGGTGAACCCGCCTCGCGAGTTCTTCGCCCGCAATCTCTACATCTCTACTCGCTGCGGCCCATAACACTCGATCCGACATCAACTCGTTCGTCAGCATTGGCTCCGCGCTTACAAATAGTATGTCGAGCGACCTCTGATGTGGCATGCAGCAAGTTATACTGCTCTACCGCTCCGCAATCAACCGCGATATCGAGGGCCGGGCCGGTCCACGGCCTGGCCTAGGCGGAGGCACCACGCTATTTGATGGAGGCAGATTCTTCCGAACGGAATCACCAAACGAAATGCTAAGCCCTCATCGCCCTCGACCCGACGGCGGCGCGCTGGGGCTGGCAGGTCCGCTTCCGCAATGCGGAGGTGTATGCGCGCGCGGCAATGTGCGTCATCGCGACCACGCGACGATCCGCTGCAGTAGTGGCACCGCGTCTGAATGAACACCGAAACTGCGACGCCCGCTACGGCGAACGTCGCATTCCTCGATTGAGGAAAGACACAACGCAGCCGGGGAGGGTGACAAGCCTTCCCCGGCTGTATTCTTTCGACAAAAAAAGAACAAACACCGCTGCGCACTCGGAGTGTGTCCGCACGCTGCGCCCATCATTTACAACCGAACCAAAACCATGAACACCAAAGACCTCATCCGCCTCGGCGTGCCTGTCGGCGAGCCGATCGAGCTCGCGCACGAGTTCATCCAGAACTTCATCGCGGAGGGGAAGGACGGCGCGTTGCTTGAGGCCGAGATTTTCAACATCGTCGCCAACCCTCCGGAGTTCTTCGCCGATGAACTGCGCGCGCCGCTGGCTCGCGCGATCTATCGCCCGGCGTTCACGCCGCGCGCGGAATTGCCGCTCCGGCGGCTATGCGGTGACCGTTCCGCGGTTGGGAGGAAGGCGCTGCCGCGCAGAGCGTTCGCGCCGTGGCGCCAGTGGGGCGAGGGGCTCGAAGCCGAGGCGGTGAAGCAGATGGCCAATGCGTGTGCGCTGCCGGTCGCGGTCGCGGGCGCGCTCATGCCGGATGCGCACGTCGGCTACGGCCTGCCGATCGGCGGCGTGCTCGCGACGGATAACGCGGTGATTCCTTACGCCGTGGGCGTGGACATCGCGTGCCGCATGAAGTTGACCGTCTATGATCGCAAGGCGAACACCCTCGCCGGCCAGCGCGACCGCCTCGCGAACCTCATCGAGAGCGAGACGCGCTTCGGCATGGGCTGCGAGTTCAAGCAGCGCCGCGAACACGACGTGATGGACGAAGATTGGAGCGTTTCGCCGGTGACGAACCGGCTGCGCGACAAGGCTTGGTCGCAGCTCGGCACGAGCGGAAGCGGCAACCACTTCGTCGAGTTCGGTGCGTTCACCGCAGATGCGGAGCAGGCGCAGGCGCTTGGCCTTTCTCACGAAGGACCGGGCGAATACCTCGCGCTGCTCACGCACTCGGGTTCGCGCGGAACCGGTGCGCAGGTGTGCGACTACTACAGCAAGCGCGCGATGGCTCGCCACGAGCACTTGCCGAAGGAACTCAAACACCTCGCGTGGCTCTCGCTCGACGACGCCGATGGCCAGGAATACTGGGCCGCGATGAACTTGATGGGCCGCTACGCCGCGGCGAATCACGCGCTCACCCACAAGCACATCGGCAAGAAGCTCGGTGCGCACGTGATCCTCGACATCGAGAACCATCACAACTTCGCGTGGAAAGAAACGCACGTCGTGAATGGTGAAGAGCGCGAGGTCATCGTGCATCGCAAGGGCGCAACGCCTGCGGGCGCCGGCGTGCTCGGGGTCATCCCAGGCTCGATGGCGTCTCCGGGCTACGTCGTGCGCGGCAAGGGTTCGCCCGAGTCCCTCACCAGCGCGTCGCACGGCGCAGGCCGCGTGATGAGCCGCACCAAGGCGATGCAGTCGTTCACCTGGAGCGCGACCAAGAAGCTGCTCGCGGAGCGCGGCGTCGAGCTGCTCTCCGCGGGTCTCGATGAAGTGCCGGGCGTCTATAAGGACATCCACGCTGTCATGGCCGCGCAGACCGATCTGGTCGAACTCCTCGGCCAGTTCGACCCGAAGCTCGTGAAGATGTGCCCAGCCGGCGACCGCGCCGAAGACTGACCACCGCGGAGGCGGGACGCTGACCCGTCTCGCCTCCGCATCACTCTCAACAATCACTTTTCAATGAACGACATCCTCAACAAATCGACCGTGCTGGTGCTGAACCGGCACTGGCAGGCGATCCACGTGAAGACGCCCGCAGAGGCGTTCTGCATGATCGCCACCGGCGCCGCCACCGCGCTCGACGTGCAGGGCGACGACTACATCACGCCCGTGCGCTGGGACGACTGGCTCAAGCTGCCCGTCCGCGAGCACGACAACGCCGTGAACACCCCACGCGGTCCCGTGCGCGTGCCCACCGTCATCGTCGCCGCCAACTACGCCAAGGTTCCGCTGCGCCGCCCGCGCTTCGGCGCCCGCGGCATCTGGGAGCGCGACGGCGGCATCTGCCAATACACCGGCCGCAAGCTCGCGCCGAAGGACGGCAACATCGACCACGTCGTTCCGCGCTCCCGCGGTGGCAAAACGTCCTGGGACAACTGCGTCCTCGCCCACCGCGAAGTGAACTCGCGCAAAGCCAACCGCCTGCCCCACGAAGCCGGTCTGCGCCTGCGCAAGCAACCAGTCGCGCCGCGCGTGGTGCCAGCCAGCGTGTTGATCCGCAATCACCACGGCGTCCCCGACTGGCAGCATTTCCTCGGTTAGCGCCAAATCGCGACCGTCACCTACCTGCGCTATATACCAGATGAGCAGCTTGTGTATCCCGCCGTGTATCCCCGTGGAAAAACTCCGTGCATCAACGTGCCGCTCTGTGCCGCTAATCTATCACCCGCGAAGCCCGATGTTACCTTGGTGCGGTGGCATTCCGTGCCGCATTGTGCCCCTTCCTTCCACTCCATGCCGCTTCCTCTGTGCGAACCGCTACCCCTGAATGGGGTTCAAGAGGTCGTGGGTTCGAATCCCGCCAGCCCGACCAGTTAATGAATTGAAGGCAAGCCGGTTACGCACGGAGCGACCGTCTTTTAGACATCTAATAGTGGCCTCGTGTGGTAGCCCCATCACAAAAGGAAGTGCCCAAGGAGAGCATCGCGGCACGTAACCTCACCGCAAAGATTCGGTAATTGGTCCATGCTGCCGCACGCGTGGGTGAGCGGGATGCGGTGGGCCAGGCAGAGTTCGAGGAGCGACTTGCTAGGCTAATTGGGCAGCGCGGTGGCCTTCGGCTGCACCTGAATTCCCGATGGCACGCAATCGGCCCTGGTGTTCATCAAGCGGCGTGCACTGTGCGGAGTTTCAGCTCCAGGACTTCGCCGCGGAGCTGGCGGGCGAGTTGTTTGCGGTCGCCGCGGTGGAAGGCGGGTGCGCTGAAGGCGATGACTGCGCGGGCGCGGCAGCGAGTGAGAAGTTGCGCGAGCTGGCTGAGGCCGCGCGTCTTTTGCGTGAAGAGCGGGGTCGAGTGGTCGCCGTCGCGTTCGAAGTAGTAGTTGATCGCGGCGGCGGTGAGAGTGCAGCCGAGTTCGGCGGCGGGCTGGAAGAGCGCGGAGGCGAAGGCGCGCAGCGTGGTGCCGTCGGAGCCGCCGCATTCGGAGAAGATGACGACGAGCAGGCGGCGCTGGACGGCACGCTGGATCATGAAGTAGATCCGCGCGGTGTCATTGCGGCCGCTGGGCTCGACGAACAGGGTGCTGCCAAGCCAGGCGAGGAGGCCGATGATCGGCCAGCGGCGCACTTCCGCTCCCGCGACGAAGACGCACGGGCGCACGGCGGCGAGCAGGATGGCGTCGAGCACGCTGGTGTGATTCGCGACGACGATGCCGGAGACCGGTGTGAAACCGCGCCGGTCCAATCGCAATCCGAGCACACGATGCGCGATGCGACTCCAGCGGTGCAGTCATGCGGCGCGAGTGTACGCGAGGGCGATGCCGGTGGGTGTCGTGACGAGCCGCTGCCAGGCCGCGTCGGCCACGGCCAACGGAAACAGAACGGCGAGGACGGTCGCGCGGAGGATCGCACGGATGGCTTTCCCGGCTGTCAACAGCGCTAGCCGCATCGCAGAGATTTCGGTGCCTCCCGGCCACGCCGCGGCCGGAAATGCGATCGTGTTCATGCCAATGCCTCCGCGAGTTCCGATTGAGGCACGGATGCGGCGCGTTCCTTGGCCGAAGCGTCCTGCTCGATATTCTCCAGGCACCGCACGGCCAGCGCAGTCCAGCCAGTCTGATGGCTCGCGCCACAGCCGCGGCCGGTGTCGGCGTGGAAGTATTCGTAGAAGAGCGCGAGTTCGCTCCAGTGCGGGTCGGTCGCGTAGCGTTGGTCTTCGCCGTGGCAGGGGCGCGCACCGTTTTCATTCGGCAGAAAGAGCCGCGCGTGGCGGCGGGAGAGTTCCTGGGCGACTTCCTTCAGGCTCAACATGGCCCCCGAGCCCGCGGGGCACTCGACCTTCAGCGCATCGCCGTAGAAATGGTCGTAGCGTTCCAGCGCCTCGATCAGCAGATAGTTGATCGGAAACCAAATCGGGCCGCGCCAGTTCGAGTTACCGCCGAAGAGATACGTGTTGCCTTCGCCCGGCGTGTAATCGACGCGATGCTCGTCACCGCCGACGCGGAAGACATACGGCTGATCCTTGTGGACCCGCGAGACGGAGCGCAGGCCGTAGGGCGAAAGGAACTCGGTTTCGTCGAGCATGTAGCGCAGCGTGCGTTCCAGCCGCTCGCGCGACGGGATCGCCAAAATCCGGTGCTCATGATGCGGGCAGGGATTCGCGAAGGTGATGCTCTTCGCAAGCTCGGGCCGGTGTTCGAGGAACCATTTCATCCGCTTCGCGAAGCCGGGCAGCTTGTCGATCTGCTCCTGCTCCAGCACTTCCACAGCGATGAGCGGCATGAGTCCGACAAGCGAGCGTGTGCGCAGCGGAATCATCTGTCCGTCGAGCTTGAGTTGGTCGTAGTAGAAGCCGTCCGCTTCGTCCCACAGCCCGTTGCCGCCATGATGGTTGATGGAATCGGCGATCTGCACGAAGTGCTCGAAAAATTTCGATGCCATGTCTTCATACGTCGGATTTTCCTGCGCGAGTTCGAGCGCCATCGACAGCATCGTGAGGCAGTAGAAAGCCATCCACGCCGTGCCATCGGCCTGCTGGAGAAAGCCTCCTGTAGGCAGCGGCTTCGAGCGATCGAAGACGCCGATGTTATCGAGCCCGAGGAAGCCGCCCTGAAACAGATTGTTGCCCTCCGCGTCCTTGCGGTTCACCCACCAGGTGAAGTTGAGCAGCAGCTTTTGAAAGACGCTTTCGAGAAAGACCCGGTCACGATTTCCGCGCTTCCCGCTGATCTTATACACGCGCCACGCGGCCCATGCATGCACGGGAGGATTCACGTCGCCGAAGGCAAATTCGTAAGCCGGAATCTGTCCATTTGGATGCATATACCACTCGCGCAGAAAGAGCTGGAGCTGGTGCTTGGCGAAGTCGGGATCGACCTGCGCCATCGGGATCATGTGAAAGGCGAGATCCCACGCGGCGAACCACGGGTATTCCCACTTGTCCGGCATCGAGATGATGTCCTGCGAATGCAGGTGCGACCACTCGCGGTTCCTGCCGCCAAGCCGCTCCGTGGGCGGTTGCGGTTGCGTCGAGTCGCCCTTCAGCCAGCCGTCGATGACGTAGTGGTAGAACTGCTTGCTCCAGAGCAACCCGGCGTAACCTTGCCGCGCGACGCGCCTCGCTTCGTCCGTCATTTCGGGCCGCGTGAGTCCTTCGTAAAACTCATCCGCCTCGCGCTTGCGGTCGGCGAAGACTTTGTCGAACGCCTTGCCGAAATATTCCGCCGGCGCCTCCTTCTCGCACACCAGACGCAGCTTGATCGTCTGCGTTTCACCGGCCGCGAGCGTGAGGATGAAATGCGGCGCGCATTTGGTGCCGACGTTTTCGCGGTTCACCGCTTCCTCGCGACCACTGATGACGTATTCGTGAAAGGCGTCCTTCACGAACGGCGTCGGGTTCGGCTGATTCCAGAGGCGCTGCGCGTTCGATTCGTTTTCCGTGAAGAGCAAGGAGGGGCGGCTGCCAGCCGCCCGCGGGTCTGCTTCGGCGACAGGCTGTCGCCGCTCCTTGTGCTCTTCCCACGCGAAGAGATAGTTCCCCAGCGTCCCATGCTCCGCGCGCACCACGTCCTGAGTTGTCAGCGACATGGATGGACGCACCGACGCTCCATTCGTCTGTCCCCAGCCCCACGTATTGCGAAACCACAGCGTCGGCAGCACATGGATCGTCGCCGCTTCCGGGCCGCGATTCGCGATGGTGATCTGGATGCAAGTGTCCTCAGGCGAGGCCTTGGCATACTCCGCGAAGACATCGAAGTAGCGTTCCTCATCGAAGGCCCCCGTGTCCGCGAGTTCCAGCTCCGGCCCCGCCAGCCCGCGCTCGCGGTTTTCCCGCACGAGCCGCTCATATGGAAACTCCGCCTGCGGGTATTTGTAGAGCGCCTTCGCGTAGGAATGCGTCGGCGTCGCGTCGAGATAGTAGTAACACTCCTTGCAGTCCTCGCCGTGATTCCCCTCCGGCCCCGTGAGACCGAAGAGCCGCTCCTTCAAAATCGGATCGCGCCCATTCCACAGCGCCAGGCCGAAGCACAGCCGGCACTGCCGGTCCGTGAAACCGAGCAAGCCATCCTCGCCCCAGCGATACGTGCGACTGCGGGCGTGATCGTGCGGGAAGTAATCCCAGCAATTCCCATGGGACGAATAGTCCTCACGCACCGTCGCCCACTGGCGCTCGCTGAGGTAAGGCCCCCAGCGCTTCCAGTTGCGCGTGCGATCGCGATCTTCGGCGAGGCGTATTTCTTCAGCGGTGAGGGAGGTGGAGTTTTTCATGGGTGGACAGGCGAAATGGGCGTGCTCCTTCGTCGTGGCCGCGCGCGATTCCTTACAAACGGTGGAGAGGCGCGGGCCGCTCGCAGAAAGACAAAACGACTCGGGTGGTCCGCGGCCGCGTGGCAGCGGTTGCGACCTAGGCGTTTACCTTTGCGACAAAATCCACGAGCGCGGCGGCGAGCTTAGCCACCTGCTTCGCCTGGCGCTCATCCTTGAGTTTTCCGGCGTCGTCGAAGGCTTCGTGGGCGGTGGGGATGGCGACTTGGTCGGGGAGGACGAGGACACCAATGTTGCCTAGGATGGAGCGCAGGGTGACGAGGCCGCGCAGGCCGCCGAGAGCGCCGGGTGAGGTGGCCATGAGCGCGGCGGCTTTGCCCTTGTAAGCCGCGAGCGGCGCCTCGTCGTCGGTCTCGGCGCGCGAGGCCCAGTCGATCGCGTTCTTCAGCGCGGCGGTGATCGAGCTGTTGTATTCCGGCGAGGCGATGAGGAAGCCGTCGCTCGCGCGGAGCAATGCTTTGAATTTCTTCGCGCCTTCGGGGAGTCCGCTGGTGGCCTCGAGGTCTTCATCGAAGACCGGAAGGGCGAGGTCGCGGAGATCGACGACGGTGACTTCCGCGCCGGCCGCACGCGCGGCGTCGGCGGCGAGGGCGACGAGCTTTTTGTTGAAGGATCCGGTGCGCAGGCTGCCGGCGAAGGCGACGATTTTGGGTTGGCTCATGAGTGGTTTGGTATCAGCCAAGGATGGTGTGTTCGAGGCGCAAGAGTTCGGCCAGCGACCAGGCTTGGAAGGGGCAGCCGCGCGGGGTGTGCGGGGACTCGGCATCGGCGATCTCGGAAATGTGGCCGAGGCCCGCGGTGGCGAGATGTTCGTGGAGCGGTGCGAGGAAGCGGGTGCGCGCTTCGGCTTTTGCTTCGGCGGCGTTTCCCATGATGCGCAGCCAGGCTTCGACGAATGGGCCGATGAGCCACGGCCAGACGGTGCCTTGATGATAACTGCCGTCACGCTGCCACACGCCGCCTTCGTAGCGCGGCGCGTAGTTTTGTTCGCCCGGCGCGAGCGAGCGGAGGCCGAGCGGCGTGAGGAGTTTCTCCTGCACAGTTTCGACGACGCGGCGAGCGCGCTCGCCTTCGAGCAACGCGAGGGGAAGTCCGCCGACGGCGAAGATTTGATTCGGGCGAATCGTGGCGTCGTTCACGCCGGGCTGGTGGTCGCAATCGATCACATCGAAAAGACCGCCGTTCGCCTCGTTCCAAAAGCGTTCGGCGAAGCTGGCGCGGGCTTTTTCGAACAGATGCTCCCAGCGCGATGATGATTGCAGGCCGATCCACAGTGCGTTGATCCACAGCGCCTGAATCTCGACGGGCTTGCCGATGCGCGGCGTGACGACCCAATCGCCGACTTTCGCGTCCATCCAGGTGAGTTGGACGCCGGGCTGGCCGCAGGCGAGCAGGCCGTCGTCATCGGCGCGGATGCCGAAGCGCGTCCCGCTGCTGTAGCCGGCGAGGATTTCCTCCACGGCCGTCCGCAGCGCTTGCGTATGACCGTCGGCGACGAACGTCGCGGGCCGTTGATCCTCGACGGCGCGGATGTATTCGTGGACGGCGATGACATACCAGAGCGAGGCATCCACGGAGTTGAACTCGGGCGTCTCGCCGCGATCGGGGAAGCGATTGGGCAGCATGCCTTCCGAGACGGCGCCGGCCCATTCGACCAAAATGTCGCGGGCGTCTTCGAGTCGTCCGGTGGCGATGCACAGACCGCGCAGGGCGATGAAGGTGTCGCGCCCCCAATCGCCGAACCACGGGTAGCCAGCGATGAGCGTGCGGCCCGCGCCGCGCTTCACGAGGTAGGCGTCCGCGGCGCGATGCAGCGGCGACTCGAAAGCTTCGCGGCGCGCGAGCTCGGTGCGCCGCGTCATGACGTAGAGTTCCTCGGTGGATTCGAGATGGTTGAGTGGCTGGCTCTCGGGCGCGAAGAGCCACACCGCAGGTTTCGCAGCGAGGTCCCAGTGGAAGGTGCCGGGCGAGGCGAGATCCTCGGTGGCGTCGAGGCCGCGCGCGGCTTCCTCGGCGTAGAGGAAATTGCGATACCACGTCGGCTCGTGGCGGTAGTGGCCGTTGCTGCGTGCGACGACGCCGGGCGCGCCGTCGTAAGGCTGCCACACGACATGCTCGAAGCTCTCGCTCGGCTCGAAACGGAACGCGCCGTTCTCGTGCTGCATTCCGTGAAAGTCGCGGGTGGAGAGGAACGGCCGCGCTTTCAGCGTCACCGAACCGTGCAACTCGCCAATGAGTTTCCACGCGACGAAGACCGCCGACTTTCCATGCACCACAAAGATCTCCTGCTCGATCGCGAGATCGTCCGTCAGCCGCCACGTCCAACGCGGCCACGGCTCGTGGGTGAAGCTTTCCAGCCGCGCGACGCCATCGGGATGCACCACATCCGGCGCGTAGCGTTGCGCGGAAATCGCGAAGGTGCCGTGCGGTGTTTCGACCCACGCGTCGAAGCCGTTGACCAGCGCCATGCGTCCTGCGGGCGGCGTGGTGGCCGTGAGCAGCAACGCGTGGTAGCGCCGGGCGCGGATGCCGGAGACGGTGCCGCTGGCGAAGCCGCCGAGGCCGTCGGCTTCGAGCCATTCGGCGTCGAGATCAAGGAGGGGCGGCTGCCAGCCGCCCTGCGTGGCCTCAGTCGCGCCAGTCGGAAAAGTGTCACGGCGCGGGAAGTGTGATTCGGCGGCAGGCTGCCGCCGCTCCTTGGGGGCGGCTTCGATCAATGTGGATGCGTTCATGGTTTAGACGGTGGAAGGTGGTTCGATGCGCAGCAGCAGGATGGCGAGCGACAGCGCAAGAGCGGCGAGCGAGGCCGCGCCTAGCCGCCGGTCTCGAAGCCCGGATAGAGCGTCATGCCGCCATCGACGAAGAGCGTGATGCCGTGGATGTAGTCGGCGTCGTCGCTGGCGAGCCACGCAGCGGCGCGGCCGATTTCGTTCGGCTCGCCGATGCGCTTGTAGGGGATGAGTTTCAGCAACTCGGCATAAGCTTCGGGCGTTTCCCACGCCGAGGTATTGATCGGCGTGCGAATGGCGCCGGGGGCGATCGAGTTCACGCGAATGCGCCACGGGGCGACTTCCTGGGCGATGCTTTTCATCATGAGCATCACACCGCCTTTCGACGTGGCGTAGTTCACATGCCCAGCCCACGGGATGACTTCATGCACCGAACTGATGCAAATGATCTTCCCCGCCGCGCACGAGACATCCGCGACGACCCCGCGCCGTTTGAATTCGCGCACCGCCTCGCGGGAGCAGAGAAACTGCCCGGTGAGATTCACGTCGATGACCCGCTGCCACTGCGCGAGCGTCATCTCGGAGAAGGGCGCATCGGACTGGAGCCCGGCGTTGTTCACCAGAATATCGACCGTCCCGAATTCCTCCTTCGCCGTCGCGAACATCGCCTGCACCTCCGCTTCCTTGGAAACATCGGCTTTCGCGGCGACTGCGTGGCTGCCACCATTCTCGATTTCGGCGACGACTTCCTCGGCCTTGTCTGGCCCGCTCACAAAGTTGACCACGACATTCGCGCCGGCCTTCCCGAGTTCGATCGCGATCGCCCGGCCAATCCCCGAGCTGGCGCCGGTGACGATGGCGGTCTGTCCTTCGAGCAAGCGGCGCACGGGCACGTTGGGAAGGACGGGTTGCGGGTAGTGGGAGTGGTGGTGTTTGTGCATGGCGAGTTGTTGGTGCGGTTCGATGGATCGCCGCGACACGAAGCCCGGCATACTCACTTCGTCGCGCCCGCATCGAGTTCCTTACATCCTTTTCCCCCCGGCTTGCGTTTCGATTCCATAATTGATTCGCCCGCCTCACTTTCATGCCGCGCGGTTTTATTCGTGCGTTGCTCCTCATTTCAGGTAGTGCGAGTCCGACAAGCCGCCGCAGCAGATCGAGTCACCACCGCCCCACCATGAATGCACCTGAAACCAACGCGCCTCCTTCCCGGGCGGGAGCTTCGCGCGCCGATCCCGAACGCTGGGTCGATGAACACGGCGACTGCCTCTACCGCTACGCACTCACCCGCGTGCGCAAGGAGGAAGTCGCCGAGGATCTCGTGCAGGAGACGCTGCTCGTCGCCGTGCGCACGCACGAGAAATTCGGCGGACGCTCGACGGAGCGGAGTTGGCTCATCGGTATTTTGAAAAACAAAATCTGCGATCACTTTCGCAAGCTGGGTCGCGAGACAAACTTCACCGACCTCGAATTTTTCAGCGACGAGCATTCGGACAAATTTGACGGCGAGAACTACTGGATTCACGAACGCGGCCCTTCGGACTGGAAGCCCGAGGGCGAGGAGGCGATGAAACGCGCGGAGTTTTGGCAGGCGCTGCAAGGTTGTCTCGGCAAGCTGCCCGAGCGCGGGGCGCAGGTCTTCATGCTGCGCGAAATGGACGACGTCCCGAGCAAGGAAGTGTGCGCGACGCTGAACATCAGCGAGGCGAATCTGTGGGTGATGCTGCACCGTGCCCGTATGGCCCTGCGGCAATGCCTGGAGATGAACTTCTTCGACGGACCGGGAGGCGCGAAGCTGTGACTGAGCCGACCAACTGGTGGAAGACGAAGCTGGTCACCTTCATCGCCGCGCACACCCCGAAGTGCCACGACATGACCCGCCTCATCTCGCAATCGCTCGACCACCCGCTCCCGCTGCGCACACGGATCGCGATGTGGAGTCACTTCCGCATCTGCGTCTGGTGCGCGCGTTACCGCGATCAACTCGGTTTTATCGGCAAGGCAGTGAAATCCTGCTCGGAACAGGGCGCGGAGAAAATGCGCGGCGGGCTTTCACCGGAGGCGCGGACCCGGCTGAAGATCGCGGTGCAACCAAAGACCTGACTCCGGCGAGAAGCCGGTTGTTCGCGGCAGCGGCGCAAAACTCGCTTTCCCACGAAGAAAGCGTGTAAGTATTTACGTCGAGCGACGACCAAGAATTAAAGTGGCGCAATCACCTCACGACCATGCCCCGCCCCACTGGCTCAAGACGAAAGTCTCTGGCTGGTTCTGGTCGCTCACGCCCGCCTGCAAGGAAGTCTCGCGGCTGACCTCCGAGGGCCGCGACCGTGCGCTGCCCGTCGGGTTGCGCCTTCGCCTCGGCCTGCACCGTGCGTTTTGCAAATGGTGTGCGCGCTACGCCCGGCAGCTCGATTTCGTGCATGAGGCGAGTCAACTCTTCCCCGAGCACCTTGATCAGATCGCTGGGCCGACTCTCAAATGCGACGCCAAGACGCGGATGAAGCGAACGATCCAGGAAGCGGTGGAGAAACAAATCGTCGCCATGGGTGGGTCGGTTCTCTGCTTAATCGCCTGATCGCTGGCTCACACGATCCGTGACGACGCGGAGCGCCGCTGCGACGGCATCCGGATGTTCCCACGGAATGAAGTGGTTGTATTCCGGGAAGACCAGCGGCTCGAATTGATTGCCCTTGCCTGCCGCGGCCAGTTGCGCCCGGAGGTAGTCCACGTTGGCGACCGGCACTTGTGAGTCCTTGCCACCGTGGAGCATGACCACGGGCACGGCGAGTTGCGGGAGCACCGGCTGCAAGCGCACCAGGTCATCGCGCAGCGTGAGCAGTTCCCGATTGCACTGCCGCAGTGAGCGCGGCACGAGCCACGAGATGAGCGGCCATTCGGCGACTCTTTGCGCCGCGTAGATTCGTTCGAGCGACGGGTCAATACTCCCGCCGATTAACACGACCCCGGCGATCTCGTTGGGGAAATTAAGAGCGGCAAGCAGCGCGACGGGCGCACCGTAGGAATGGCCGACGAGAATGGTTCTGCGCGGCGGTTCGTTCGTCAGCAACGCGCCGATGGCATTGGCCTGATCTTCGAGACTGGGCTCACGGCGATCCGGGCCGGATGCGCCGAAACCGGGCCGGTCTGGGGCCAGCAGATTGGCGCGTGGAAATGGATGGCGGAATTGCTCCCCGAATATCGCCGCCGTGGCAGGCGTGCCGTGAATGAAAACAATGTCCCAGGCAGCATCGGGTTGTTTCAGCTCGTAGCAGCGCAGCGTGTGACCGAGCGAACTCGTGACCATCTTCGACGCGAAGGGCTTCATGCTGCGGTCGTGCAGGGAGAAGAAAAAACTCACGGCGTGCAGCAAGACTACCGGCAAAACCAGCAGCACCGCCGCGCTCGTGAGCACGATTCGAACGGCGCAGCGGCGGCGTAATTTCGGTTGTTGGGACAGCGTACTCAAAGCGTGGTCAGCCGCTTGGCTGGCGATCGCACGTTAGCACGCGAGAGCTGTCGGCGAGGAGGGCTTTGTAAGGATTCGCGGGCGGTGGCGACAAAGGAGGAGCGCTCTGTGGCCGTGCCACTGGGGGCGCTCAAACCAAAACAATAACCGACAAACCTCACTATCCACATGAACCTCAAATCCATCCTCACAACCTTCGCCGCGCTCGTCGCCACGGCCACCCTCTCGCTCGCCGAGCATCCCGAACACAAGACCGGAATGTTCGCAGGAGCCAAGGCTAACAAGGGCAACGCCACCCACTCGACCCACGACGGCAAGAGCGTGCTGAAAGTCTCCGACGACTTCGTCATTCCCGACACGCCCGCGCCGAGCTGGCAGGTCGTGGACTCGAAGGGCAACACCTATCTGCTCAATCAGATGAAGATCAAAGGCGGCACCAACCGTCAGGTGACGGTGCCGGCTTACGTCCAAGACATCGCCAAGGTGCAGGTGTGGTGCTCGTTCGCCGAGGTGCTGCTCGGTGAGGCGAAGTTCGAGAAACCCGTGAAGTAACCAATCCGGCGCGGAACGCCGGTCGGTCCAAGCGACCGACCGGCACCGCCGTGGACTCTAAATACTCACCCTCATGAAAACTCTCGCGCACACCTTTTCGGCTCTGCTCCTTCTTGCCAGCTTCGCACCCGCACAGGTCGCGGAAAAGAAGAGCCTCACCCTCGACGGCGCACGGCAGGTCATTGCCGGTGCGGTCGCTTATGCGAAAGCCAACCACGCCCCCGGCGGAGCCATCGCGGTCGTCGATGACGGCGGCAATTTGATGGCGCTCGAACGTCTCGACGGCACCTTTGCCGCGGGTCCCAATATCTCCATCGGCAAGGCGCGCACCTCGGCGCTCTTTAAGAAGCCGACGAAGTTTTTCGAGGACGTGATCAACAAAGGCCGCACCGCGATGGCGGCGATGCATGAGAACTTCACGCCTCTGCAAGGCGGGGTGCCGATCCTCGTCGATGGGCAGGTCGTCGGCGCAATCGGCGTCAGCGGCGCGAGCAGCGCGCAGCAGGACGAAGAGGTCGCGATGGCAGGTGCGGCGGTGATCGCCGGCAGTCCGAAGACTGGCGCGGCGTCTCCTCCGACCGCGCCTGCGACGGTCTTCCACGCGAAGGATGTTCTCGCAGGATTTGCGAAAGACGGGCACCTGATCGAGACGGCTGCTTACAAGGTCAACACGAGTCGCCGCACGGAGCCAGGCCTCGCCGAGGTGCACGCGCGGGAGACGGACGTCTTTTACATCGTCGAAGGCAGCGCCACGCTAGTCCTCGGCGGCACGGTCGTCGAGCCGCAGGCAGGCTCCTCCGCCGATGAAGTGCGCGGCAAGTCCATCGCCGGCGGCGAGACTCATCAACTCAAGCCGGGCGATGTCGTCGTCATCCCGCCGGGGACGCCGCATCAGTTCACCCACGTCAAAGGGCCATTTCACTACTTCGTCGTGAAACCCATCTCCAGCCGCTGATTTTCCTGAACCCAATCCGCACTAAACAACCAAACCAAACTCCTATGAAAAAATACCTCATCACCACCCTCGCCCTCCTCGCCCTCGCGGTCGTCGCCAGCGCTGAAGAGCGCGTCAATGTCGATAAGCACGGCCTCGCGCTCCAGGGTTACGATCCCGTCGGTTACTTCACCGAAAGCCGGCCCGTGGAGGGCAACCCGTCCTTCTCGGCGACTTACAAAGGCGCGCTCTATCATTTCGCCTCGGCGAAAAACCGCGACGCCTTCCGCAAGAACCCCGCGAAGTATGAACCGCAATTCGGCGGCCACTGCGGCTTCGCGGCGTCCATCGATACAATCTCCCCGATCAGCCCGCACTACTGGCAGATCGTGAACGGACGCCTCGTGCTGCAACACAACCAGAAGGCGTGGAACCTCTGGACGAAGGACTTGAAAGGCAATCTCGCCAAGGCGGACGCGAACTGGCCGCACCTCAAAGAAAAGAAGGCCGGACTTTTCGGACGCTAGACCGCTTCCGCGCACCTTCGCACCGCTATGAAAGCCATCCACCTCCTCGGCGTTGCCGCGCTCACCCTCATGCCCGGTCGCCTGCTCTTTGCGCAGGTGACCGAGGCGCGCCTCGGCCGCCCGGCGGCTATCATCGATCTCGCCACGCCCGGAGGCGCACAGCTCGCGAAAGCGCAGTGGCGCTACCACGACGTAAAGATCAAGGAAGTCGCCCATCACGACGTCGGCCCCGACCTCAAAGCGAGCGGGGCGGCGAACAAGACCAACGACTACGAGCCGCACGCTGGTGTCGGGGATTTTGACGACGCGAAGTGGGAGGTCATCGCGCCGGAGTCGCTCGACCAGCGGCGCGGCCACGGCAAGGTCAGCTTCAACTGGTATCGCACCAGCGTGGCGATCCCCGAGAAAGTCGGCACCTTCGATCCGACCGGCGCGACCGTCGTCTTCGAGATCGTCGTCGATGACTACGCCGAGGTGTGGGTCGATGGAAAACTCAGCTTCACCTACGGCCAGAGCGGCGGTCAGGTCGTGCGCGGCTGGAATGCCCAGAACCGTGTGGTGCTCACCCGCGATGCAAGGCCAGGACAGAAGTTCCAGCTCGCGGTCTTCGGCATGAACGGTCCGATCTCCTCCACGCCCGCGACCTTCATCTGGGTGAAATCCGCGACGCTCGACTTCCACGCCGCGCGCAAGCCGGAGCTCGTCGAAACGAAGATCGAGCGGCTCGACCCGGCGCTCGACGCCATCGTGCAGCGTGACGCGCAGCTCGAAAAGGTCGCAACCGGATTCACCTTCACCGAAGGCCCGGTGTGGTCGCGCGAACTCGGCGCATTGCTCTTCAGCGATCCCAACGAAAACACCATCTACCGCCTCACGCCCGAGGGCGAAGTCAGTGTCTTCCGCGCGAAGAGCGGCTACGCTGGCACCGACATCGGCGAGTATGGCCAACCCGGCTCGAACGGCCTGACCTTTGACAAGGAAGGTCGGCTGACTCTCGACCAGCATGGAAACCGGCGCGTCCTGCGCATCGAGAAAAACGGCGTCGTCACCGTGCTTGCCGACAAGTTCGACGGCAAACGTCTCAACTCGCCAAACGATCTGGTGTATCGCAGCGACGGGGTGCTTTTCTTCACCGACCCGCCATTCGGCCTGCCGAAACACGACAAAGACCCGCAGAAGGAACTGCCCTTCTCCGGCGTCTTCGCCGCGCGCGACGGCAAGCTCTCGCTCGTTACCAAGGAACTCAGCGGCCCGAACGGCATCGCCTTTTCGCCCGACGAAAAGTTTCTCTACGTCGGCAACTGGGACGACCACAAGAAGGTCGTGATGCGTTACCGCATCGCTGAGGATGGCAGTGCGAGCGGTGGTGAAGTCTTCGCCGATTTCACCGCCGAAGGAACCGAGAATGCCATCGACGGCATCAAGGTGGACAAGGCTGGAAACGTCTATATCTCCGGCCCGCGCGGCCTGTGGATCGTCTCGCCCGAAGGCAAACGCCTCGGCCTCATCAGCGGCCCCGAGCAGCCGCATAATTTTGCCTGGGGCGGCGAAGACGGCCGCACGCTCTACATTTGCGCGCACACCAGCATCTATCGCGTGCGGCTGGAAAGCGCCGGCCTTCGCCCGTAAAGAACCCCGACACTGCCGTGATCCGCGCCTTGCGTTCGCATTGGCCTGAATATCTCATCGAGGCCACGCTCCTCGGGCTCTTCATGATCTCCGCCAGCGTCTTTACGATGCTCTTGGAGTATCCTGGCTCGCCGCTGGTTGCCGCACTGCCGGATGCGTTTGTGCGGCGGATGCTCATCGGCATCGCCATGGGATTGACGGCGCTCGCGCTCATTCTTTCGCCCATGGGGAAGCGTTCCGGCGCGCACTTCAATCCGGCGGTGACGCTCACCTTTTGGTGGCTGGGAAAAGTGCAGACTTGGGACGCTATCTTCTATGTGATCGCGCAGTTTCTCGGCGGCATCGCGGCCGTGGCATTGGTTGCCGCAGTGACCCCTCGATTGCTGGCGGATCCGAGCGTGAACTTTGTCGCAACCTTACCCGGCGCGACGGGTGTCGGTCGGGCTTTCGCTGCGGAGTTTACGATTTCGTTCGTGCTCATGCTCACGGTGCTGAACGTCAGCAATCATCCGCGCCTAGCCCGCTACACGCCCTTCTTCGCCGCGACGCTCGTGGCGACGTTCATCACGTTCGAAGCGCCGCTCTCTGGCATGAGCATGAATCCGGCGCGCACGTTCGGTTCAGCTTTCGTCGGCCACATTTGGACGGCGCTGTGGATCTACTTCACCGCGCCCGTGCTGGCGATGCTCTGCGCCGCGTTCGCCTATCGCCGCACGGGCCGGGTGGTGTATTGCGCCAAGCTGCATCACCACAACGGCGCGCGCTGTATCTTCAATTGCGCTTTTGGCGAACTCGAAGATGGTGAGCGGCGTGCTTCGCGACACCGCGAGGCGGGCGCGTCCAGAAGTTGAAGGCGACTGGGTGGCTCGGAAAATTGGGGTGATTTTTTGTAAGGAACCGAGAGCCAACCCGACGGAACTCCCCAAGTCCCCATGAAAACCAACCCCCTCCTCGTCCTTGTCCTCACCCTCCTCGTTTCCATCTCCGCGACCCGTGCAGAAAATCCCGCCGACTTCACGCTCGATTCGGCGCTCGACGCGTCCAAATTCACCCTCTCGCACAACCGCCTCAAAGTCGTCGTGCTGCACTTTTTGCTGAAAACGGAGTGCCCGGTCTGCCTCCGGCACACGCATCTTTACGCCGAACTCGCCGCGACCACTCCGGATGTCGTGCACGTCTTCATCAAGCCCGACAGCAAGGCGGAGATAGAGGCGTGGGCACAAAAGATCGGCAAGGAGGGTCTGAAAGAATTGCCGCCGATTTACCGCGATCCGAATGCCAAATTGGCGGAGAAATACGGGATTCCCGATGGCTACTCTTTCCACGGGCAAACGGTGCGCTACCCTGCGCTGGTTGCGCTCGATGGCAGTGGCAAGGAACTCTTCCGTTATGTCGGCAAGAGCAATTCAGACCGGATGAGCACCACGGACTTCACGGCGAAGCTAGCCGAGGCAACGGGGAAGAAATAGCGACTGATGATTCGAGTCGGCCCGAGGCAGGTTGCGCGGTGCTGATTCCAATCAAGAAAAACGCCAAGTGGTGGGCGATGACGCAGGACGAACGCCGGGCAATTTTTGAGGAGCAGTCGCATCACACGCAGATCGGCCTCGACTACCTGCCCGCCGTCGCGCGCCGCCTGCACCACTGCCGCGATTTGAGCGAAGCCGAGCCGTTCGACTTCCTGACTTGGTTCGAATTTGCAAAAGCGGACACCGCGGGTTTCGACAAGCTGCTGTCCCGGTTGCGCGCTTCTGAGGAATGGCAATACGTCGAGCACGAGGTGGAGATCCGCTTTGATTGCGCCCCCGCTTCGTCCGCTGGCGTTGACCGTGCCCAGGCCGGAGCGTAGCCTGCGGCCATGACGACGATTCTTTCCGCCGAGGGCCTGCTCGAAATCCCGGAAGCGTTCCGCAAAGCCGACGCGCTCCAGCCGGGCCAGCGTTGCGAAATCGAGCGAGTGGGCCGCGGCGAATATCGCTTGCGGATGGGCGAGATCGGTGCGGCTGCGGGGAACTGGGTCGAGTGGCTGCTGGCTTGTCCCGAGAAAGGCTGGTTCGTGGAGCCTGACCGCAGCGAGCGGACTTCCCTGCAACCACCTGCTCTCTTTGCCGAGTGAAGTATCTCGCGGACGTCAACGTGCTCTCGGAGCCGACCAAGCCGCAGGCAAACCCGAGGGTCGTGCAATGGTTGCTCGCGAACTACGCGGAGATTGTCGTGGACCCGATCGTGATGGGTGAGTTGTGGGAGGGCATCGTCGCGCTGCCCGATGGTCGGCGGAAAGAAAACCTCGCGGCGTGGTTTCAGCAAAGTCCCGCCGGGCTGGTCTGCCTGGACTGGACGCTGCGCACGGCGGTCGTGTGGGCGGAATTGCGCGACGCCGTTCGACGCCGCGGCTTCACCGTGCCGGTAAAAGACACCATGATCGCGGCCACCGCGCAGCTTCATGGCCTGACCGTCGCGACGCGCAATGTGGACGATTTCACGCACTGCGGCGTGCCGGTGGTGAATCCGTTCGCGTGAGGCGCGGCGTCGCGTGCAACGCGACTCGCAAAACGCAGCGGCGAAGTTTTGCGGCAGCATCGTGCGCACTTCCCGTGCGGTCCTTGGAATGGACCGCTGTTTTCGCCCGTCTCCATTTCAACCACCTGCCATGAAGCTTCATCTCTTCTCTCTCCTCCTCGCCGCACCGCTGTCCTGCACCGCGCAACCCATCGAAACCGGCACGGCGAAGTGGGGCCGCGATCCCGATGAGATGACGAACAAGCGGACGCCCTTATTCCCGCCGCATGGAAAAAACGCGGTGGAGGTGATGGGTGCAGGGAAGTAAGATCGCCGCGCACGATCGAAGCACCTCCGGCGCTGCCCGTGCGTAAAGATTCTTAAGGCAACGTTGTAAGGATGTTTCGGATCCCGCGACGAATCGGGACCATGAGCACCGACAAACACTACGATTTCATCATCATTGGCACCGGAGCAGGCGGCGGGACGCTGGCCTGGAAACTGGCGCCGAGCGGCAAGCGCATCCTCGTCATCGAACGCGGGCCGTATGTGCCGCGCGAAAAGGACAACTGGAGCTCCCAGGCGGTGAACGCCGAGGGCAAATACAACACGAAGGAATCGTGGCGCGATGTGGATGGGAAGCCGATGCATCCGCACACGAACTACTACGTCGGCGGCAACACGAAGTTTTACGGAGCGGCGCTCTTCCGGCTGCGCGCGGAGGACTTCGGCGAGCTCAAACATCATGGCGGCATCTCGCCGGCGTGGCCGATTTCGTATGATGAAATGGAGCCGCACTACACGGCAGCGGAAGAGCTCTACCACGTCCACGGCGCGACGGGCGAAGACCCGACGGAACCCTGGCATAGCGCGCCGTATCCGTATCCCGCGGTGAGCCACGAGCGGCGCATCCAGCTCCTCAGCGAGGACTTTGCCGCACAGGGCTTGCGTCCTTTTCACACCCCGCTCGGCGTGATGCTGAATGAAAGCGATCCGCACAAGAGCGCCTGCATCCGCTGCAATACTTGCGACGGCTTTCCCTGTCTGATCAACGCGAAGTCTGACTCGCAGGTCTGCTGCGTGGACCCGGCGCTGGAGAGTCCAAATGTGACGCTGATGACCGAGGCGAAGGTGACGCGCCTAGAGACGAGCGCTTCGGGCCGCGAGGTGACCGGCGTGGTCGTGGAACGCAAGGGCGCGACGGAGACTTACTCGGCGGACATCGTCGTCGTCGCGGGTGGTGCGATCAATTCCGCGGCCCTGCTGCTGCGCTCGGCGAATGACAAGCATCCGCGCGGACTCGCGAACGGTTCGGACGTCGTGGGGCGGCACTACATGGGGCACACGAACTCCGTGCTCATGGCGCTCTCGAAATGCGAGAACCCGACGGTTTTCCAAAAGACGATGTCGGTGAATGACTTCTACTTCGCGAACGACGAGTGGGAGTTTCCGATGGGGCACATTTCCTTTGTCGGAAAGCTCGACGGCGACACGCTCAAAGCAGGCGCTCCGGCCATCGCGCCAGGCTGGACGCTCGACCTCATGGGCAAACACTCGATCGATTTCTGGCTGACCAGCGAAGACCTGCCCGCGCCGGAGAACCGCGTGACGCTCGACAGCGAGGGGAACATCGTCCTCGCCTACACGCCGAACAATGAGGCGGGCCACAAGCGGCTGATCAAGAAGCTGGAGCACCTGCTGAACACGCAATGCAAATGTCCGCATCACGCCCACGACTGCCACGAGGGCCTCTTCGCGCGGAATCTCTTCCTCGGCCAGCGCATCCCGCTCGCCGGAGTCGCGCATCAGAATGGCACCATCCGCTTCGGCCACGATCCGATGACCAGCGCGCTCGACGTGAACTGCAAGGCGCACGAACTCGACAACCTCTACGTCGTTGACGGCAGCTTCTTCCCGTCGAGCGCGGCGGTGAATCCCGGGCTCACCATCATCGCGAATGCGCTGCGCGTCGGGCAGCATTTGTTGGAGCGTGCCGGCGTCAGCGTGAAAGAGGAGGTTTTCGCATGAGTGCGCGATCAAGGAGCCGCGGCAGCCTGCCGCGTGTCAAAAACCAAGGGCGCAGGCTGCGCCCTCTCCTTGAGTCACTCGATCCCTTTCACCAACTCGCTCTCGAAGTGGACAAACTCGCCTGCTGGCAGCCGCGCCTTGGTCGGATTGCGGCGAATGTAGCGGACGCAATTCGTGAAGTGCGTCTCGTCCCGCACCAGCCGATCAAAGTAATCGCGCTGCCAAAACTGGGAGGGGCGCCTGCCAGGTGCCTTCGACGGCTGGCAGCCGTCGCTCCTTTCCAGCAGCGCGTTGATTCGGTTCGCGGTGAAACTTTTCCAAGTGTGCAACACCTTCTCCAGCGCCCAAGCAGCGTGCAGCGAGAAGAGCACGTGGACATGGTTCGGCATGACAACCCAGGCGTGCTGGACGTAACGGTCGCCGTCGAAACGTCGGAGACACTCGGCCACAACGCCCGCCGGCTCAGGTCGGCGCAACGCACACGACCCGTGTCCGGCATCGAGCCAGCGCTCCACCGCGCCGGAGAAACGCCGATGGTATTCGCGTTCGGTCGCCGCATCCCACGGCTCGGGGTGATGCTTCAGCCAAGCCACACGCTCCTCCTCAAGCCGGTCGCGAAGTTCGCGGGGAATCGAGTCGGCCAAATGAAAGGTGACGAAGTAAGTGGCGCCGGGTTGCTGCCAATGAGGGAGCCGACTCTTCGTGCGGCGAATGTCGTCCCACCGATTGAAGAACGTGAGGCCGTCCATGCCCCAACAAGGAGCGGGGCCAGCCTGGCCCCGTCGAGCAGAAATTTGGCGGCTGGCAGCCGCCGCTCCTTGGGGGTCGCTCTCGCGATTCTTCTTTTTCTCGTTTCCTTGGCGAGCGGAGAGCCGCTGAAGCCGCTGGCGGTCGGCCCGATCGGGATGACCGTCGCGGACATGGATCGCTCGGTCGCGTTTTTTTGCGAGGTGCTGGCGTTTGAGAAAACGGCCGATGCGGAGTTTCACGACGACGCGTTTGACCGGCTGCAAGGCGTCTTCGGAGCGCGGGTGCGCGTGGTGGATCTGCGCCTCGGCGAAGAGACCATTCGGCTCACGCAGTATCTCACGCCGCAGGGCCGCCCGATCCCGGTGGACTCGCGGAGCAATGACCGCTGGTTCCAGCACATCGCGATCGTCGTGCGCGACATGGACGCCGCCTACGCCCGCCTGCGCGAGCACAAGGTGCGGCCTGTCTCCACCGTGCCGCAGACGCTGCCGGAGTGGAACAAGGGCGCCGCGGGCATCCGCGCGTTCTATTTCCGCGATCCCGACAATCACAACCTGGAGCTGATCTACTTCCCCGCCGGGAAAGGCGACCCGCGCTGGCAGCAGAAAACGGATGCGCTCTTCCTCGGCATCGATCACACCGCCATTGCCGTCGCTGACACCGACACAAGCCTGCGCTTTTACCGCGACACGCTCGGCCTGCGCGTGGCGGGCGAGAGCGAGAACTACGGCCCCGAGCAGGAGCATCTGAACCACGTCTTCGGCGCGCGGGTGCGCATCACCGGGCTGCGTGCGCCGAAGGGACCGGGCATCGAGTTCCTCGAATATCTCGCGCCACGCGATGGCCGCGCCTTTCCGCCCGATGTGCAGCCGAGCGACGTGGTGCATTGGCAGACGACCGTCATCGTGCAATCAGCCGAGCCAGTCGCTCGTTCTCCCATCGACATCGCGAAGCTCCCGCTTGGCGGTCGCCGCGCCGCTCTGGTGCGCGATCCCGACGGACATGCGGTGCAACTCACTGAACCATGAGAGAACCTGAAACTCACCTCTCGATCTCTTTCGTGAAAAAGTCTGACAGCTTTTCCAACGTGCGAGCAAACGACGGTATTGAAGAAGCCTCGGCGAAGCTAAAAGCTGCGGTCAGCCTCGGTTGGTGATTCGGCTCGTTGTATGGAACTCCCATGCGGGCTGCCAACCAAGCCTTGGCATCCCTCGAGGATTCGGGATCGGCTGGTGGCTCGATGTCGGCCGGCAAATTGCAGACTCCCTGGAGCGAATGGGCCGCAGCCAAAAACCAAGTTTCGTATTCTCGATAAGCAAGGGTAACGAGGATGGCGGTATCTGGCCGGCAACTGATCGCTCGCTGGAGAATAGCTGGTCCAACGACAGCGGGACAATCGTCTTCACAGTCCAAAAGAATCCAGACACATGACTTCGACCACGGCTTAACCTTACGAGCCGCCAATTCCACATGCTTCTGAAAATAGTCTTCATCACGGAGAAACGAGCCCGACTTTATCCGCAACGGCGGATTGATCTTCAATTCGAGCGCCGGCGCATATTCGGCAGCGATCCGTCGCAGCAGGATGGGCACGGCCTGAACCTCTCCATGCCCCTCCACTATCGGAGCAACAAAGGCGACCCCGCTCATGCGCCGAGTTCAAACAGTTTGAGTTGACGCTCGTCTTGAATCTCTTTGAACGACTCCGATGAAGGCGACAACTGGTTCTGCCGAAGCAATTCGCCCGGGGTAAAAAGGCGATCACGCAACACGGATCGACCGGCGTCATCGACTGGCCCAATGACGGTTACTCCATCACGGCTCTCAACCGCGAGGATGGAACCATCCGGGATGTTGGAGTCATCGAGCAGATCCGGGCTGTGACTAGTGACGACCACCTGAGAACTCGTGCTTGCCTCCTGGAGCGCCCCGAGCAGCACACCGGTCGCGGCAGGGTGCAGTGCGACTTCAGGTTCTTCCAAGCCGACGAACTGTGGAGCTTCGCCATTTCGTCCACGTCCTTGGAACAGTGCGAGCAACACTCCGAACGCCCGCAGCGTTCCATCGGACATACTGGAAGCCAAAAACCGCCACGCATGCTGCTGCCCTTTGACTCCCTGTCGAAACTCCAGTGTCTCCTGAGATCCCAAAACTTTGGGTTCCACTCCAGACACACCAGGAACAATTCGACCCAGATAGGAAGCGATTTCCTCGCGGGTCGATTCCGGCAGACGGGAGAAAACGCTCGCGCTGTTCCAGCCTTCGCGGGCGAGCAAATCTCCCGCGTCTGGTTTCTGCATTGCCGCGATTTCGCGCGGGTTCAGGTTGTAGAAACTCATTCGGGAAAGCGCGTCATAGACTGGTCTGAACTCAGGCAGGCCCGCCGCCGCTACGAGAAAAAGCCGGTCAGGGACGGCTGGAGGAAGAACCTCGGCGGATGACTTCAACACCGTCCCTCCGCGGACGTGAAAATGCGCCTCTTTCATGCTATTCCCAGCGAACGAAAGGCTGCACTCCTCGTTTTGAACTTCAAAGCCACCGGAGGGCTTGGCTCCGATGCGGAACGAGTAGTGTCCGATAGCGCCATTCAACAGTGTGAAGTCTAGGCGGATAGCGAAGTGATTGGGATGTCCTCCGCTTCTCCTCCGAACCTCCTTGATGGTGCCGCGATCACGCAACGCGTGATCGAGCGTCGTACTCAGCGCGTCGGAGACGAATCGCAACGCATCGAGAAAATTGCTTTTTCCTGAACCATTGGGGCCAACCAAAAACGTGAGCGCCTTCAAATCCACACGACAACTCGCAATGCTCTTGTAGTTGCGAAGCGTGACTGTGGAGATCAGGGGCATAGAGGAAGCCTACGCAGAACGGGCGATGGAGGTGCAGAAAAAATCCATTTCCGCGACGTAAGGATTCCAAGCCCAACCCGACGAAGAGGGGAGCTGGCAATCGATTGCACTGGCCAAATTCATGAAACGCATCCGCCTCCACTCCTCATCGTGCAATCAGCCGAGCCAGTCGCTCGTTCTCCCATCGACATCACGAAGCTCCCGCTTGGCGGTCGCCGCGCCGCTCTGGTGCGCGATCCCGACGGACACGCGGTGCAACTCACTGAACCCTGACCTATGACCAAACGCACTTTTCTCACGACGATCCTCGGCAGCGCGGGCATTCTCGCCGCGGCCAGCCAGCTCCACTTCCGCAAAGGCTCTACGAATATGAATACCGACACCTCACCTGTCACCGTCCGCCTGCTCGATGAATCCGGCGCGCTCACCGCGCCGATCTCGGTGCCGAAGGTCGTGAAGTCCGACGCGGCCTGGCGCGTGCAGCTCACCGACGAACAGTTTCGCGTCACGCGCACGGAGGGCACCGAGCGCGCGTTCTGCGGCATCTTTCACGACAACCACAAGGCGGGTCTCTACACCTGCGTCGGCTGCGGACTGCCGCTCTTTCGCTCGGATGCGAAATTTGAGTCCGGCACGGGCTGGCCGAGCTTCTTCCAGCCGGTCGCGAAGGAGAACATCGGCGAGACGCGCGACGTGAGCTTTGGCATGGCCCGCACGGAGGTCCACTGCGCGCGGTGCGACTCGCATTTCGGGCATGTCTTCGAGGACGGGCCGGCGCCGACCGGGCTGCGCTATTGCATGAACTCCGCGTCGATGTCCTTTCGCGAGGATGGGGCGAAGCCGGCGCGGGAAAAGGCGCTCTTCGGCGCGGGTTGCTTTTGGGGCGTCGAGGCGGATTTCGCGAAAGTGAAAGGTGTGACGGCCACACGGGTCGGCTACTCCGGCGGCATGACGAAGAACCCGAGCTATGACGACGTGTGCGCGCACAACACCGGCCATGCCGAGGTGGTCGAGGTGGAATACGATCCCGCGCAACTCAACTTCGCCGCGCTGCTCGATGCCTTTTGGGAAGCGCATGATCCGACCACGCATCATCGCCAGGGGCCGGACGTGGGCAGCCAGTATCGGTCAGCGATCTTTTTCACCACGCCCGAGCAGGAAGCCGCGGCCCGCGCATCCGCAGCACGACTGGAAAAGAGCGGTAAACTTTCCGGCGCAATCACGACCGAGATCGCGCTCGCGACGCCGTTCTACGCGGCGGAGGAGTATCACCAGAAATACTACGCGAAAAAGGGCGGCGGGAGCTGCCGCATCCCATGATCGAAAGCGTCTTCACCGCGCTGGTGAATACCGCCGCGATTTATGCCGGGTGCGGTTTGATCGTCGCGGTGCTCTTCCTCGCACTTTGGTGCAAGTCATTCGATCCATCGGCAATGGAAGGTTCGTGGGGCTTTCGCGTGCTCATCGTGCCGGGGATCGTCGCACTTTGGCCGGTAATTCTCGCGAAAGTGCTGGCCGTCCGGCGCGGCGGCAGCGCGCAGGGACCGGCGGAAACTCCGGTCCGGCAGGAGACGCTGCGGCGCAATCACGGGCTCGCGTTCATCGCACTGGCGATCCTCGGACCGCTGCTTTTCGCGGTGGCATTTGTCTGGCGCGCGCCGGAGATCCCAAGGAGCGGCGGCAGCCTGCCGCCGGTGGCGCTCCAGGGCGGCAAGCTGCCGCCCCTCCCTGAATAACATGGGGCACGCCTACAAAGCCGTCGGCTGGAACCGGCAGAAGAAGCTCTACGACTTCACGCTGCTCGGCCTCGTCCTGCTCGCCGCGAGTGTCTTCGGCACGATCACCGCGCTCCGGCATCCGGGCACGACGGCGGAGACTTTCATCATCCGCTTCACGTCGGTCGCGGCGTTTCTGCTGCTCCACGTCATTCTGGTTATCGGCCCGCTCGCGCGACTCGATACGCGCTTCCTCCCGCTGCTCTACAACCGGCGCCATCTCGGCGTGACGATGGCGCTGCTCGCGCTCGTGCATGGCGTCTTCGCGATCATCCAGTTCCACGCGCTCGGCGACACGAACCCGCTGGTCAGCGTCTTCACCGCCTATGGCCGCGACTACGCCACGCCTTTCACCGACTTCCGCTCCATCTCGCAATTCCCGTTCGAGATCTTCGGCTTCGGCGCGCTCGTCATTCTCTTCGTCATGGCCGCGACGAGCCACGATTTCTGGCTGCGCAATCTCGGCCCATCCGTGTGGAAGGCGCTGCACCAGCTCGTGTATGTCGCCTATTCGCTGCTCCTCGCGCACGTGCTCTTCGGCGCCCTGCAATCCGAGCGCAGCCCGGTCTATCCGGTGCTGCTCGGGCTCGGCTTCGTGAGTATCGTTGGGCCGCATCTTCTCGCTGCGCGAAAAGAGCGGGCGTCGGATCGGCAGCGCACATCCGCGGAAGCGGATGGTTTCTTCGCCGTGGCGAAAGCGGACGAACTGCGCGAGGGCGAAGGCAAAGTCGTCGTCGCGGGCGGCCAGCGGCTTGCACTCTACGCCCAAGGTGGGCGCGTCTTCGCGCTCTCGAATGTCTGCCGGCATCAGGGTGGGCCGGTGGGTGAGGGGCGCATCGTCCACGGCTGCATCACCTGCCCCTGGCACGGCTTTCAATACAAGGCCGAGGACGGGTGCAGTCCGCCGCCGTTCAACGAAGTGCTGCCGACTTATCCCGTGCGGATCGTTGGCGATGCGATCTTCCTTTCTCCGCAGGCTCTTCCGCTCGGAAGCAAATCGGACGGAGTGGAACTCAAGGAGCCGGGGCGTCCCGCCCCGAACGAACACGCTGGGGCCGGGACGGCCCCACTCCTTGAACGGTCGTTCTTCATCGGCTGGCAATCGAAGCTGACGCCCGCCCTCTCGCGTTTCATTCGTAGAGCGACCATCGCCCTTGCCGCGCTCGTGCCCGTGGTCGTCGGGGCTGCGGTTTGGTTTCAGCATCCGGTGGATCGCGGGCGCTTCGAGTTTGGCGTCGAGAAGCAATTCGAGGGCGTGCTTTACGAGCGCCCGATCCCGCGGCTGCGCCTTGCGACCGCGGATGGAAAGCAGGTCGATCATGTGCTCGTCGGCGCTGGGAAATTTGGTCCGCCAGCCGTCATCGCGGGTGCGCACGGTAAGCGCGTGCGCTTCAGCGGCAGCCTCATCGTCCGCGAGCCGCTGCACCTGATCGAACTCAATCGCCCCGACACCTTCACGATCCTCGACCGCGACGCCAAACCCGCCGCCGAGCCTGCCGTGTCGCCGCTCGGAGAAGGCCGCTTCGTCGGCGAACTCGTGGACACGAAATGTTATTCCGGCGTCATGCGCCCTGCGACGGGGAAGGTCCACCGCGCCTGCGCCATTCGCTGCCTGAGCGGCGGTGTCCCGCCCGGCCTGCTCGTGCGAGATCGCAACGGCGATGGCGTGGTCTTCCTCCTCGCCGGTCCCGGCGACGCGCCGCTGAGCTACGATGTGCAACTGGCCGGCACGCTCATTGAGGTGGAAGGCGCGCTGGAGTTGAACGGCGAGACGCCGGTGCTGCGCGCCGCGTCAATCCGCCCTCATCCATCGAACACGCGGCTGCGCGCGTTCTCTTTCCTTGAAGCAAAACAACCCAAACAAAACAAACCATGACGACAAACTCGAATCCCACTGAATCCACACGCCGCGATACCCTCAAAGTGCTCGCTGCAGCCGCCATCGGCCTCGCCAGCGCCGCCACGTCGCGGGCGGCCGAGCATGCCTCCCACACCAGCAGCCATGCCGAGCACTGCGCCAGAGCCTGCGCCGCCTCGCTTATCGAATGCGCGAAACACATCCACCATTGCACGGAGCATCTGGTCGCTGGAAAAAAGGAGTATGCGCGCTGCCTTGAACTCTGCGCCGCTTGCTCGCAGATCTGCGGCACGTGCGCCAGCGCGTGCTTCAGTCCACTCGCGAAGACGATGGCCGAGGCTTGTGCAAAGGCCTGCGAGGAGTGCGCCGCCGAGTGCGAAAAGTTCAAGGATGACGCGGCGATGATGCAGTGCGCGAAGACCTGCCGCGACTGCGCCAAGGCGTGCCGCGAACTGGCGCGCATTTGAAATAGGCGACAGGCACGCTGGTGCGCACGCTCTCCCGGTCTCGGGAGAGCGTTGCTTTTTCGCCCTGAACCGCCCGCGCGCTGCGAAATCGCGTGTAAGGAATCCCCGCCTCGCGCGACAAAGGCGTGAATGAATACTCCAACCTCACTCCAATCCATCATCCACAGCATCGCGAAATTCGCATTCGCGATCACCCTCTTCCTCGGAATCGGTGATGCGGCGTTCGCGCAATCCAAGAACCTGATCAACGTCGATCGCTCCGGCGTCGCCGTGCAAGGCTACGACCCCGTGGCTTTCTTCACCGATGGCAAACCGGTGAAGGGCAATCCGCAGTTCACGGGCAACCTGAAAGGCGCGACGTATTACTTCGCCTCCGCGGAACACAAGGCGGCGTTCGACAAAGAGCCGGCAAAATATGAGCCGCAGTTCGGCGGCTACTGCGCGTATGGCGTGACCAAGGGCAAGACGGTCCCGATCGAAGTCGATGCCTTCCAGGTCGTAAACGGCCGGCTGCTGCTGCAATACGACAAGGGTATCCGCGACAAATTCAACAAGGACATCCAGGGCAATCTTAAACTCGCGGACAGCAAATGGCCTGGCCTCGTGACGTCGAAGGGCAAGTAGTGCTCGTGAAGCCCCGGCGTAAGGAATTCGCCCCAGTCCCGACGAATCGCCCATGAACACCACCATGCAAGCCCTCAGCAAACCGGAGGTCATCGTGAGCTGGATCTGTCGCGTCGTCGCGGCGGTCATCCTGCTGCAGACGCTCTTCTTCAAATTCACCGGCGCGCCCGAGTCGGTCTATATCTTTACCCAAGTAGGGCTGGAGCCGTGGGGCCGCATCGGCTCCGGTGTCGCGGAACTCATCGCGGCGATCCTGCTTTTCGTGCCGGGGACGACGTGGCTCGGCGCGGGCCTGGCGCTTGGGGTCATGGGCGGGGCGATCATGAGCCATCTCACCGTGCTCGGCATCGTGGTGAAGGATGACGGCGGGTTGCTCTTCGGCCTCGCGGTGGTCGTGGCCCTTTGTTCGTCCGTCGTGCTTTTCATTCATCGCAAGGCGCTGCCCATCGTCGGAGGTTCGCTATGAACGAGCAGACGATTCTTCGCGGCGTGACCGAAGTGCTCCGGCAGGGCGAAACGCTCCTGCACGCGCTTGATGACGCGGCTTACACGACGCGGATTCCCGGCGCCTTCAATGCCAGCATTGGGGGCCACTACCGGCATTGCCTGGATCACTTCCAGAGCCTGCTCGATGCGCTCGATGCCGATGAAGTGAACTACGACCATCGCCAGCGCGACCCGCGGATCGAGACGGAGCGCGACTTCGCCGCAAGTGAGACGCGCCGCATTTTCCAAGGTATCGAATCCATTCCCGATGAGTGGCTTCGTCGCCCGCTATTCGCGCGCTGCAAGGTCAGCTATGGCGATGAGGAAGCGCCGGTCATGCCTTCCACCATCGGTCGCGAGCTGATGTATGCCGTGGCGCACGCGATTCATCACTACGCGCTCATCGGCATAATGTGCGGGATGCAAGGTGTGCCGCTGCCGGCGGGCTTCGGCGTCGCGCCATCGACGCTCAAGCATCAGGCCGACGAAGCAAGGAGCGGGGCCGAAGCTGCCGGGCTTTTTGCGCTGACCTTTCTCTCGGAGGATGCCGCGGTGCTGAGCGCGGCGGTCATGGTCGCGAGCGGGATGCTGCCGTGGGAACTCGGTTTCGCCGCGTGCTTCTTCGGCATCTGGCTCGGCGACCTGTGGCTCTACGGCATGGCGCGGGCGTTCGGTGCGCCGTTCGCGGCGCGCTTCGAGGTGGCTCCGGCGATGATGCGCAGCCAGGCTTGGTTTGCGAAACGCGGGGCGTTGGTCCTGGTGGTGAGCCGGTTCGTGCCGGGGCTGCGCCTGCCGAGCTATCTCGCCGCCGGGGCGATGCGGTTTCCGGTGAAGATGTTCACGCTGGTGACGGGCCTGGTCGCAGCGGTCTGGGTGGCGGCAATCTTTGTGGGCGGGCATTTCCTCGGCGTCGGGAAGATTCCATTTCTCCGCGATCACGCGATCTGGCTGGCCGTCGGAGCAGTCGCCACGGCGGGCGCTTCGATGGCCTTGAAGTCGCTGCTCCGGCGCCCGGCGGCACGACAACAACTCGCCCGGTTTTCCCAATGGCTCGCGCCTATGCGCCGCTGGACGCAGTGGGAGTTTTGGCCGTCGTGGTTGTTCTATACGCCGGTCGGTTTCTTCTATGCGTGGCTCGGTCTGCGACATCGCAGCTTCACGCTGCCGACCGCGGCGAATCCGGGCATTCCGATGGGCGGTCTCGTCGGCGAATCGAAGTATGACACGTTGCGCCTCCTCCAGAACACCTGTCCGAATGAAACCGCGCAGACTTGGTTGATTGAGCCGGCCAACGTCGATGCTCGCTTCGCCGAACTGCACAAGCTCGTCGAAAGCCAGGCCGTCGCACTGCCCTTCATCTTGAAGCCGGACGTCGGCCAGCGCGGCGTAGGCGTGAAGCTGATTCGTTCAATGGATGCTGCCCACGAATACCTCGCCGCCGTCAGCGTGCCGGTGCTCCTCCAGCGCTACGCGCCGGGGCCGCGCGAAGTCGGCGTCTTCTACTACCGCCTGCCCGATGAACCGACCGGCCACATCTTCGCGATCACCGAGAAGATTTTCCCAGTCATCGAAGGCGATGGCGAACGCACGGTCGAGGAGCTGATTCTCGCCGATCCTCGGGCCGCGATCGTCGCACACACCTATCTGCGACGCTTTGCCGATTTGCGCGACACCGTGCTCGCCCGCGGCGAGACGCTCAAGCTCGTCGAGGCCGGCAATCACGCGCAGGGCTGTATTTTCCAGGACGGGATGCACCTCGCCACGCCGGAACTGCTGAAAGCGCTGGATCGCATCTCGCAGTCGGTGCCCGGCTTTTACATCGGCCGCTACGACATCCGCTACGCGACCGACGATGACCTGCGAGCCGGTCGCGGCCTCGCCATTCTGGAGTTGAACGGCGCGGGGGCCGAAGCCACGAGCATCTACGACGCGCGCAACACGCTGCTCTCCGCCTACCGCACGCTCTACCGCCAATGGGAACTCGTCTTCCGCATCGGCGCGCTTAACCGCACCCGCGGTGCGCGCCCCGCCTCCATCCCGACGCTCCTCCGTGAATGGCGGCGCACGTCCGCACTCATCGCGGACTATCCCCACGCCGACTGATGTGTTCTGTCTCCTTCCTTCCGCATGCGCGCGGCTTTTACGTCGCGATGAACCGCGACGAATCGCTGCAGCGCCCAGCGGCTAATCCGCCCGCGCGCTTTACCCGAGTTGGACGCGTCGCGCTTTATCCCACGGAGCCCACCGGTGGCTCGTGGGTGGGTGTGAATGATGCCGGCCTCACGCTCGCGTTGATCAACTGGTATGCGATTCCGCGCGAATCGGGCATCGGTCGCGTGAGCCGCGGCGTCGTCGTGCCGTCGCTGCTTGCCGCGACGAGTGTGGAGGAAGCGCGTGCCGCCATCGCCGCGCTGCCGAAACAAGACATGGCACCATTTCGTCTGCTCATCTTCGCGCCGCACGAACGAAAGACGTTCGAGTTTCGCTGGGATCAACACGCGCTCGACGAAGTGCCGCACGCGTGGGAGCCGCGGCACTGGTTTTCTTCCGGCTACGACGAGCCACGCGCCCAGCTCGAGCGCGGCCAGGTCGCCTGCGAAGCGTCGCGGGAAGCTCGCGCGGGCAGTCTGCCGTGGCTGCGCCGGCTGCACGGTTCGCACGAGCCGGCGCGCGGGCCGTTTTGCTTTTGCATGCACCGAAAAGACGCGGCGACGGTCAGCTATACCGAAGTCGTCGTCACCCATCGGGCTGCCACGATGCGCTACCACGACGGCCCGCTCTGCATTGCGCCACATCCGAGCACGACGCACAAAATTTCCCTGCAAGCGGCATGTAAGGAATCCCTGCTGATCCCGACGAATCAGCAACCAGGAGACCACCATGAAAACCACGAATCCTCGCTTCAATCGTCTTGTCGCCCGCTACTACCCAGCGGTCTTTCACCTCGCGGCGACCTTCTCGAAATCGCCCACTGAAGCCGTCGCGCTCACCCACCGCACCTTCGAGCGCGCCGCCCGGCAACTCCCGCGCTTTCGCTCGGAGCACGAGATCCCCTTTCTCCTCCTGACCTCGCTCAGCGCTGCCACGCCAAAGGCGGCGTAGGCACCAGCACTCATCACGAGAATTTCACGTCGCCGCCGTCTAACCGGCACGAGGTCCGAGAAAATCCTAACCTCACCGAACCCATCTCCATGACGACTGCCAATTCGACGCAAACGATTCGCGTGCGCGGAACGCGAGCGAGCTACCGCCTCCGGCTCGCCACCACCCCGGAAGACCTGTGCGCCGCTCAACGGCTGCGCTTCGAGGTCTTCAATCTCGAACTCGGCGAAGGGCTCGCCGCCTCGCACGCGCTCGGGCGCGACGAAGATACCTACGACGCCTACTGCGACCACTTGCTTGTCGAGCAGGAAGACACCGGCGAAGTCGTCGGGACCTATCGCCTGCAGACCGGCCAACTCGCCGCCGCGCGTCTCGGCTACTACAGCGAACAGGAATTCGACTTCGCTCCTTACGAGTCGCTGCGTTGCGAACTGGTGGAACTCGGTCGCGCCTGCGTGCATCGCGACCACCGCCATCTCGGCGTCCTCGGCCTGCTCTGGCGCGGCATTGTAGCCTACGCCCTCGACCGCCGGGCGCGGTATCTCATCGGCTGCAGCTCGCTCACTTCGCAGGACGCGGCGATCGGCGCGGCGACGCACGCCTATTTTGCGGACCAGGGATTCCTCGCTCATCCGCGACTGCGCACGGTGCCCACGCCGGCCTTCGCCTGCCCGCTCGACGTCATCGCAGTGACGTGCCCGCCGCCGCCAAAGCTGCTCCGCACTTACCTTTCGATTGGCGCGAAGATTTGCGGACCACCGGCGATCGACCGGGAGTTCGGCACCATCGACTTCCTGACCCTGCTCGATCTCCACACGTTGGCGGAAAGCGCGAAAGCCCACTTCGGCGTTTGACCCCATGACTGGTCACTCCACGGCCACGGCCACCGGCGCACTCGATCCCGCTAATCCGCGCCGAACAGCCGCAGCCTTCGGCCTCCTGCGATCCGCGATCCGCAGCGGCGGTTTCGCCCTGGTGCTCGCCCTCGCCGGCTTGGACTTCGCACGCGCTTTTTGCTTTTGCCGCCGCCACGAACCAAAGCGCTGGCGAGCGCTGTGGCTGCAACGCTGTAGCCGAATGATCTCACGGCTCATTGGGCTCGAATTGCACCACCGCGGCACGCCGCCGAGTTCCGGGATGATCGTCAGCAATCATCTCAGCTACCTCGACATCCTCGCCTATGGCGCGCTCGTGCCGTGCGTCTTTGTCGCGAAGAAAGAGGTCGCGAACTGGCCGGTCTTCGGACTCTTCGCGCGAATGTCTGGCACCATCTTCGCAGACCGCACCCGGCGGACGGCAGTTGCATCTGCGAACCAGCGCATCACGGAAGCGTTGCAGGCTGGCATGGTCGTGGTGCTTTTCGCCGAAGGCACCAGCTCGGATGGCCAGACGGTGCTGCCCTTCCGCTCCTCCCTGCTCGAACCGGCGACCGTCTCCCAATGCCCGGTCACGCCCGCCGCCATCGGGTATCACCTGGACCAAGGCTCCGTGCCTGACGAGGTGTGCTACTGGCGCGACATGACCCTGCTGCCTCATTTGCTCAACCTATTTTCCAAACCCAGCATCCGCGCGCGCATCGCATTTGGAGTCTCGGAAGCTGAGACGCTTGCATCCTCTCGGAAAGAGGCAGCGCGGCAACTCCACCGCAACGTTGCACATGCCTACGCGACGCTGGCGAAGCTGTGCCGGTAGCGGCAAGATTCAGACTTGGGAAATAACTCGTCGTGCCGGATTGAAGTGCGCCCGCAATTGCGCATGGTGATGATCCCGAGCGAATGGGTTCGAGAAAGCTACGCTGCCCATCCCGAAATCAAGACGATCATTCACAGAACCGCGTCTCCAGCGGGCTTGCGCATGGTGTTGGACCAACGGAGACACAGCGTTGGGCATGGTGGCCCCGTTGGTGGCCCCGGCGAAAAAATCGTGTGCCGTTCCGTGCCGGGTTGTGCTGCACTTCCATCGCACGGAAAGCTTTCACCAAAGATGCTTTCCGGCTCATGGTGCCGCTCTGTGCCGGGGTGCGCCGCGCCCTGCCGAATGGTGCTGAAAGGGCCCTAGTCTTTATGGGGTTCAAGAGGTCGTGGGTTCGAATCCCGCCAGCCCGACCACCTCCGTCTTTCCGCTGTGAATCGTGATCCGCAGATGGTGGATTGTGGGGTCGAGCGCCCGACTCCATTCACCATTCACCGATCCCCATTTACGTTTCCCCCGATGCTCCGCCTCGCCCTCCTTTCCGCCGCGACTTACGGATACAGGGGCGCTCCGCGCACGCTTGGATCGAATCACGGCACCGCTTTTGCCACGACTTTCAATGGCTGGGATGAGGCGAAGGCGAAGGAGTTCAAGGGGACGTTTGTCCGGTCAGGTCGCCGGGTCGATGGGGCGCGGGTGGTGAAGGTGTGGGATCCGGATAAAGCCGCTGCCCAGCAGCTCGCGGAGGTGTGCGGGATCGAGCAGGTGGCGGACACGCCGGAGGCGGCGTGCGAGGGGGTGGATGCGGTGCTCATCGTCGATGACGGCAGCGGCACGCAGGTAAAATATGCGGCGCACCCGCTGCGCAAAGGGGTCCCGGTTTTCTGCGACAAACCGCTCTCCATGACGGCGCGCGAGGCGCAGGCGGTGGCGAAGCTCGTCCGCGAGACGAAGACGCGCTTTATGTCCGCGAGTGCGCTGCGCTTCGTGCCGGACATCGTGAAGCTGCGGGAGGAACTCCCAAGCCTTGGTGCGGTGCATCTCGCGAGTGCGACCTGTGGCAATGAACTCGTCTATTATGGCATCCACGCGCTCTCGATGATCTACGCGGTGCTCGGCGGCGGCGCGGTCTCCGCACTGAATGTCGGGCAGCCGGGAAGCAACATCGTGCGGCTGCGCTTTGCGAATCATCGCGACGTGGTCCTGATGGTCGCGGAGAAGGAGTGGATGAGAGCCGGGTATCAGATCAATCTCTACGGCGAAAAGGGTTGGCGCTCGGTGCAGCCGGATTTGCAGAACTTGTACGCGTATCTGCTCAAGGCCTTTCTCGAACTCTTGAGCACGGGCCAAGAGAGCGTGCCGGTGGAGGAAGAGGTGGAAGTGATCGCCGCGCTCGAAGCTGGCAAGGATTCGCTGCGTCTGAATCGCGAGGTGACGCTCGCGGAAGTGCTGAGGCGTGCCTGACTGGCTTACGCGCCGGTCGCGTAGCGCAGATACCAGGCGAATAGCTCGCTGCCTCCAAAGAGCCAGACGAGCGCACCGAGCGCGAGATACGGCCCGAAAGGAATCTTCGCCGACCATTCGCGATGGCCGATGGCGAGCATGAGTCCGCCAATGACGGCGCCGAACGTCGAGCCGGCCATGATCGTGAAGACGACCGCCTTCCAGCCGAGAAACGCGCCGATACAGGCGATGAATTTCACATCGCCGAAACCCATCGCTTCGCGGGGAAACACCGCTTCGTTGACGACCCCGCGGATCACGTCC
>JANNXQ010000214.1:0-56923 GCA_031409655.1 Chthoniobacteraceae bacterium
CGGCGCTGCAGGGTGCCGTGATCGCGAATCGTCCCGCGGAGCATGGGGAAGCGCGCTTCGAGCGCTTCGAGCACGGCGCGGATCGTGATCGGCGGGGGAACGGCGAGGAAAACTTCGTCGTCCACGCGCGCGAGGGTGCGGAGGTGAAAGGGCAGCACCACGCGGATCATGGCAGGGTCTGCACTTCCACCGAAAGCACGGCGGGCAGGTCGCGCACGATCGCCGTCCAGTGGTCGCCGCCGTCGGGCGAGCAATAGACCTGGCCACCGGTCGTGCCGAAATAGATGCCGCACGAATCGAGGGAATCGACGGCCATCGCGTCGCGCAACACGTTCACATAACAATCCTGCTGCGGGAGGCCGTTGGTGAGCGGTTCCCATTCGTCGCCGCCGGTCTTGCTGCGATAGACGCGCAGCTTTCCCTCCGGCGGGAAGTGCTCGGAATCGCTCTTGATCGGCACGACGTAAATCGTCTCCGGCTCGTGGGCATGAACGTCGATGGGAAAGCCGAAATCGCTGGGCAGATTCCCGCTGATCTCGCGCCAGTCCTCACCCGCGTTGTCGGTGCGCAGGACGTCCCAATGCTTCTGCATGAACAACGTATCCGGTCGCGAGGGGTGCAGGGCGATGCGGTGAACGCAGTGGCCCACTTCCGCATCGGGATCGGGCAGCTCGTACTGCGATTTCAGCCCGCGATTGATCGGCTTCCACGTCTCGCCGCCATCGTCCGTGCGGAATGCGCCCGCCGCCGAGATGGCGACGAAAATCCGGCGCGCGCTCCGCGGGTCGAGCAGGATGGTATGCACGGCCATGCCGCCCGCGCCCGGCTGCCACAGGCTTCCTTTGGTGTTCCGCAGGCCGGGCAGTTCGGTCCAGGTGGTTCCTCCGTCGGTGGTCTTGAAAATCGCCGCGTCCTCCGCGCCGGCATAGACGGTGTCGGGATCGGTCAGCGATGGTTCGAGATGCCACACGCGCTTGAACTCCCAGGGATGCTGGGTGCCGTCGTACCATTGGTGCGTGCCCACTTCACCCTCGTAGAGAAAGCGATTGCTGCGACCCCCGGGCGGGGAGTCCGGTCCTGGCGCTGGCTGGCCGTCGGGCGGCGCCCACGTTTTCCCGCCGTCGTCTGAACGCTGGATGATCTGGCCGAACCAGCCACTCGTCTGCGAGGCGAAGATGCGGTCCGGGTTCACCGGCGAACCTTTGAGATGATACATCTCCCAACCCGCGAAATGCGGCCCGCTCACCGCCCAATTCTGGCGTTTGCCATCGGCGGTCAAAATGAAGGCGCCTTTCTTCGTGCCGACCAGGACTCTTAAGCTGCTCATGGATGGAGGAGTTTAAGCTGGGACGATCACCATCCGGCCGAGGTCGAAACGGTTTTCGACCATGCCGGGAGGAGTGGGTTCGGGACTTCGCCGAAGAAGAGACAAGGTTGAACGAGGGTGTCAGGCATGGTGGATGTGCTGATTGTTTGAAGACGTGGACTGGGGAGTGGGAGCGACGAATTGATCGAAGAGGTCGGCAAAAATGAAGTGCATTTTCAGGGGCATGCGCCTGGCGGAGCTGGTTCTCGATGGGTGGCGGTGACTCAAACCTCCAACGAATGAATCGACCCTGAAAAGAACACCGTCCGCACGGTTTTTTGTCACGGCCGCATTTTTCCTGCGCGCCGCACGAGCCTGAATTTCAATTTGACGGCCAGCCCATCGTGAATAGCATCCATCGACGCATCTTGATGCGTCAATGCGTCCGAATAAGGGGCGCAGACGTTTCCTCTCCGCAAACCAATCAAATCAAAATGAGCACCAACACACTGACCGCCAAAAACACCGACTACAAAGTCGCCGACATCAGCCTCGCCGAATGGGGCCGCAAGGAAATCGTGATCGCCGAGCAGGAAATGCCCGGCCTGATCTCCATCCGCGAGCAATACGCGCCCTCGAAGCCGCTCCAGGGCGTGCGCATCACCGGCTCGCTCCACATGACCATCCAGACCGCGGTGCTCATCGAGACGCTCACCGCCCTCGGTGCCGATGTGCGCTGGGCTTCGTGCAATATTTTCTCCACTCAAGATCAGGCCGCCGCGGCCATCGCCGTCACGGGCGTGCCGGTCTTCGCGTGGAAAGGTGAGAGCCTCGAGGAGTACTGGGACTGCACCTGGAAGGCGATCGTGAACAACGAAGGCAAAGGCCCTCAGCTCGTCGTCGATGACGGCGGCGACGTGACCTTCTTCATCCACAAGGGCTACGAACTCGAAGACGGTGACGACTGGGTGAACAGCCCGTCCGGCTCGCACGAGGAGAAGGTGATCAAGGAAATGCTCAAGAAGGTCCACGCCGAGAACCCGTTCATCTTCCACGAGATGGTGAAGGACTGGAAGGGTGTCTCCGAAGAGACCACCACCGGCGTGCATCGCCTCTACAAGCTTCAGGAACTCGGCAAGCTGCTCGTCCCGGCGTTCAACGTGAATGACTCGGTGACCAAGTCGAAGTTCGACAACCTCTACGGCTGTCGCCACTCGCTGGTCGATGGCCTCAACCGCGCGCTCGACGTGATGATCTCCGGCAAAGTGGCCGTGGTCATCGGCTACGGCGACGTGGGCAAAGGCAGCGCGCAGTCGCTGCGCGGACAAGGCGCTCGCGTTATCGTCACGGAAATCGACCCGATCAACGCGCTGCAGGCGGCGATGGAAGGCTACGAAGTGACCACCATCGAAGACACCCTCGGCCGCGGCGACATCTACGTCACCACCACCGGGAACGTGGATGTGATTACCATCGAGCACATGACCAAGATGAAGGATCAGGCCGTGATTTGTAACATCGGCCACTTCGACAACGAGATTCAGGTCGAGAAGCTGGTGAATTATCCCGGCATCAAGCGCACGAACATCAAGCCGCAGGTGGACAAATACACCTTCAAGCCCGGTCAGGAGATTTTCCTCCTCGCCGAAGGCCGGCTCGTCAATCTCGGCTGCGCCACCGGCCATCCCTCGTTCGTGATGAGTAACAGCTTCTCCAACCAGACCCTCGCCCAGCTCGACCTCTGGAAGAACAAGGACATCTACAAGCCCGCGGTTTACGTCCTGCCCAAGAAGCTCGACGAAGAAGTGGCCCGCCTGCACCTCGCGAAGATCGGGGTGAAGCTCACCGTCCTCACCGCGAAGCAGGCCGCCTACCTCGACGTGCCGGTGGAAGGCCCTTACAAGCCAGCGCACTACCGTTACTAATTCCGTCAGGCGCTAACGCCCGAAAACAACTAATCAGCCGCCGCAGGGGAACCTGCGGCGGCTTTCTTTTTGCGGCTGCCTTACTCAGCGAGCGCGACGCCCAGCTTGCGGCCTTTGAACTGAATGCCGTTGAGCTTCTTGATCACGAGCTTCACGTGCTCCTCGGCAAGGTCCACGAAGGTATGCTCCGGCTGGATGTGGATCGCACCGATGGAACCCCGGGTGATCTTGGCGACGCCAGCGATCACCCCGACGATATCGCCCGGCTGGATTTCCTGCGCGTGTCCGCAATCAAAGGTCAGGCGCACCATGCCTGGCTCGTGCGAGGTTTTCGTGGGGACTTCCCGGATGCCACGCGGGCGGGGGCCGGAATCGGCGGATTCGCGCGGATTGCGTGCGGACTTCGAGGCGGAGAATTTAGCCTCGTATTTCGGATAATCGCGGCGCGGGACGTCGCGCTGCTCAAAGTCCCGGGGCGCGTGCTCGCGGGCGGCGCGTTTGGGATCGTCTTCGACGATCTTGCCGGCGCGTTTGGTGTCGCCGGAGAGCATGTGCAGGAGGGCGTTCGCGATGTCCGTCGGCGAGTGTCCCGAATCGAGCAAGCGGTCGATGTGGGCGTCGCGCTTCACGAATTCGCCCGCTTCGAGCGTTTCGCGGAGCTGCTCGAAGACGGCACTCGTGCGCTTCTCCTCGACCTCGTCGAGGGACGGCACCTTCTCTCGCCGGATCTTCCCGCGGGTGAAGCGGATGATGTTCTGCATCTTATAGATCTCCCGTCCGGCGACAAAGGTGACGGCGCGTCCGGTCTTTCCCGCGCGCCCGGTGCGGCCGATGCGATGCACGTAGTCTTCGCCGTCATGCGGCAGGTCGTAGTTAAAGACGACCTCGATGTTATCCACGTCCAGCCCGCGCGCCGCGACATCCGTGGCGACGAGGAACTCGACCTTTTTCTCGCGGAACTTCCGCATCACCCGCTCACGCATTGCCTGGGTCATGTCGCCGTGCAACTTATCCGCTCCATACCCGCGCGCGGTCAGGTGCTCGGTCAGCTCGTCGCACATCATCTTAGTCGCGCAGAAGATGAGCGCGAACTTCACATCCTGAAGATCGATGAGGCGGCAGAGGACCTCGATCTTCGAGCGTCGATCGACCTCATAGTACACCTGATCGATCGCCGTCACCGTGAGGGAGGCCTGCTCGATCCGCACATTCACCGGAGTGCGTGTGAAGCGCTTGATGAGCTCGGCGATCGGCTTTGGCACAGTGGCGGAAAAGAGGACCGTCTGGCGCTCGGGCGGAGCCTGCTTGAGGATCGTTTCGATGTCCTCGCGGAAGCCCATGTCGAGCATCCGGTCCGCTTCATCCAGGATCACCATCTTGATGTTGTCGAGTTTCAGGGTCTTCCGCTCGAGGTGATCCATGACTCGGCCTGGCGTGCCGATGATGATCTGGGCGCCGGCGTGGAGGCCACGGAGTTGGCGGTCGTAGGAAGCGCCGCCGTAGATCGGCAGCTCGCGCACGCCGCGTTTGAAGAGCGCGAGTTTCGCCACTTCCTCCGCCACCTGCACGGCGAGTTCACGTGTCGGGCAGAGGATCAGCACCTGCGGCGCGCGCAGATTGCCATCCACGCGCTCGATGGCGGGAATCGCGAAAGCCGCGGTTTTGCCGGAACCAGTTTGAGATTGGCCCACCACATCCGCGCCGCCGAGGAGCACGGGGATGGCGGCGGATTGGATGGGCGAGGCCTCCTCAAAACCCATGCGTTCAACGGCTTTGAGGATTTCGGGCGAGAGCCCCAGTTCGGAGAAAAGTTTCTTCTGCATCAGGGCTTGTAGCCCCTGCGCTGCGGCTTGTCGTTCACATTCGCGGCGGAGCGCGCACCATCCCGTAGGATGCGCACTGTCTGCTGCGAGGAGGCAAGGGTTGCATCCCGGAGGGCGGTCGCTACTATCTCGACCCATATTTCATGAAATTTACCGCCTCGTTCCTGGCTGTGGCTCTTGCCGCGAGCGCGCTCAGCGCGCCAGACCTTTTTGCGGATCTCCCGAATCAACCGGTCCTGCTGGCGCAAGCGAATGCACCCGCCCCGGCCGTGGAGGTGATGCCAAAGCCCGCCGCTCCTCCCGTGTCCGCCGGGGCCGCGGAGCCCGCGAAAAAGATCAACGCGACCACCGTCTGGAAGCTCATTCGCGACGGTGGCTGGGCGATGATCCCGCTCGGCGCCCTCTCGGTCGTCACGGTGATGCTCGTCCTCGTCTATCTCTTTTCGCTGCGCCGGAGCTCCATCCTCACTGCGCACTACATGAATACCGCCGATGTGCTTTTGAAAAAGCGCGACTACCTCGGCCTGCTCGCCATCTCCAGCCGGCACAGTGAAGTGGTCGCGCGCGTCGTTCAGCGCACCCTCGATTTTGCGACGAAGAATCCGAACGCTTCCTACGACGTCGTGCGGGAAATCGCCGAGACGGAAGGCGGCTCGCAGGCGTCCTCGCTGCAGCATCGCGTCACCTACCTCGCAGACATCGGCATGCTCGCGCCGATGATCGGCCTGCTCGGCACGGTCTTCGGGCTCATCCGCTCCTTCGGCGTCCTGGGCAGTGGCACGGCGACGCAATCGCGCGACGTGCTCCTCGCCACCGGCGTTTCCGAGGCGCTCGTCGCCACGGCCACCGGCCTCGTCCTCGGCATCGTGGCGATGGCCTTTTACGCGCTCTTTCGGAATCGCGTGCAGAGCCTCATTTCCGATCTCGAGATCGCCTCCGCGCACGTCATGGGTTTGATCGCGGTGAACTATAACAAGAAGCGCGAGCAGTCGCGGGTGGCCGTGGATGATGAGTTTTAAGATGACGCCTTCGCTGCACGGCGCGCGCCGCTCGAAGCCTTCCCGATGAGATTCCGCAAACGCTCCGAACCGGTCGTCTTCGGATTTCAGATCGCACCGATGGTGGATATCCTCCTGGTGCTGCTCGTCTTCTTCATCGTGACGTGGAGCTTTGCGCGCAAAGAACTGGAGCTCGATGTGAAGGTGCCGACGGCGCAAAACGCCAAGGAGTCGAATCCCGTCGTCAATCAAACGGTGCTCAACGTGAAGATGGACGGCACCGTGATCTGGAATCGCAAGCAGGTCACCACCACGGAGCTCACCGCACGGCTGCGCGAGCTCTCCGGCCTTTTCCCAGATTACGCGATCATCGTGCGGGCGGATGAGCGGGCACCCTTCCGCTTCGTGGCGAATGTGCTGGATGTCTGCCGCGACGCGAACATCTGGAATGTGGCCTTTGCCACCGGCAAACTCGAATGAAGCGGCGGCACATGTGGAGCGTGACCCTGGCCGCGGTGGGGCTGGCGAGACTTTCCCTGCATGCTCAGACGCCGGCAGCGCCGGATGTGCGGAAGCCTTTCCGTTTCGACGACGATAAGCCAATCCCGCGCGCCGTGCCGGTGGCCCCGCGCGCGACTCCGCCGCCTGCGACCCCGCGCCCGGCGCCGCCACCGAGCACGCCGGTGCCTGCTCCTCCCGCAACGCCGCGACCGCAAGTCGTCGCGCCGCCCCGTCCGATGAAGCCGCCGGAGCCGTCCGATCCGGGTGAAATCCGCATCTCGCCATCGGCGACACCGAGGACCTCCGACCAGCTCCAGCTCGAAGTCGCGGACAGTTATTACGCCCGCGGGATGTTCGAAATGGCGGCGCCGGAGTACGAGCGTTACCTCGGCCAATATCCCACGGCGCCGGATCGCATGACGGCCCTCTTCCGGCTCGGTGAGGCTTATCGGAAAGTGGGTTCGGTGAATGGCGCGAAGAACGCCTACGACACCTTGCTCGCGCTCTACCAGACGGGAGAGTTCATCGGTCCCGCCGCCTTCCGTCTGGGAGAGATGTATTACGCGGAGCGGAAATATCGCGACGCCCTGCCGCTCTATCGCAAGGCCTCCGTGCGGCTGCGCGAACCCGCGGTGGTCAACTGCGCGAAGTTCTTCGCCGCCCGTTCGCTCGAGGCGCTCGGGCAGAAGATCGAAGCCCGGCTCGCCTACGACGAACTCGCCAACGCCGCCGAGAATAATCCCTTTCAGGACGCCAGCCGCCTTTCCCTCGCTCTGCTGCTCAAGGATGGCGGTCGCACGCCGGATGCGGTGAAGCAGATTGATGCGCTCGCGCTGAGCACCCAGAATCCGGAACTCCGCGCCGAGGCGATCGTGCGTTCCGGGCTGTGGTTGCAGGAAATGCAGCAGCCGGCGAAGTCCGAGATTCGCTTGAAAGAGGCGCTGGAACTGCCCGGGATTGGCAAATGGAAAGACGTCGCGCTGCTGGGCCTCGTGCGGATGCTTTTCGATGCGGGCAGTTACGACAAGGTGCTGGAGAGTTACGAACAACTGCGGCCGAAAATCTCCCCCGATGCGAAGCCCGAGCTCCTGCTCCTCGCCGCGAACTCGAATCGGCAGTTGAAAAAGTATCCCGAGGCGGCGGAGCTCTATGATTTGCTCCTCCGCGATTTCGGGGATTCGCCCCAGGCGAAGGACGCGGACTACGAGCGGCTCGTGACGCTTTATTACTCCGATGAAGCCGCGCTCGTCCCGGCGATTGACCAATTCCTCAAGACCAACCCCGAGACCACGAAGCGCGATCAAGTGCTGCTAATGAAAGCCGAGGTGCTCTTCCGTCGGCAGGATTACGCGGCCTCCGCACCGATCTACGAGATGCTGGATCGGGCGCGCTCACTCGCGCCGGCGCTCAAGGCTGAAGCGCTTTTCAAACTCGGCTTCTGCTACATGCAGATCCGCGACGCTGACAAGGCGATCAAGGCTTACGGATCTTACATTGAAGGTTACCCGACCAGTAAGTCCATCGGCTACGCGCTGGGTCAGCGCGCGATGGCTTATCAGCAAAAGAAGAACTTTTCCGCCGCGCTCAAGGATTACAGCGAGCTGATCACCAGACATCCGAAGACCAAGGAGCGGGAGCTCGCGCTCGAGCAGAAGGCCCTGATCCTCGGCCAGCAGGGTGACAATCCAGGGATGTCCGCCGCCTTCGAGCAGTTACTCAAGGAATACCCCGAGTCCTCCGCTGGGGGGAAGGCTTACTACTGGATTGGTTACGTCGCCTTTGAAGGAAAGAAGTATAAGAAGGCGGCCGAGAATCTGGTCAAGGCGCGGGAGTTGGATCGGGAGGAATTCTTTGAACGGGCCAGCCTGCGCGTCCTCCTCGCGCAGTACTACCTGGAAGACCGGGCGGCCGCGGCGCGCGAGGTCGATCTCTATGTGAAAGATGGGAAGAGCGCGGTGCCGCCGGAGATTCTCCGTTGGATCGGCGAAGGTTATTTCAAGGACGGGCAGACCGAGCAGGCGGAGAAATACTTTCAGATGCTGGAGACGCGGGACGAAGTGGCGCCGGATGATTTTCTCTTTCTCGCCCGCGCTCGCTTGAAGCTTGGGAAATTCGCGGAAGCTGAAGGCTCGCTGCAGACTTACCTCAAGTCGGCAAAAGACCCGGTGCCGCGTTCGCTGGGCATGCTGGAGTTAGCGCGCGCGCAGTTGGGTCTGAAGCAATTCGACGCCGCCCAGAAGTCAGTGGACGAAGCGCTCACCCTGCAACCCGAAGGTGTGATCAATGGCGAGGGTCGGATCGCCGCTGGCGATGTCGATATGGCGCGCGGGCAATTTGAGGAAGCGGCCAAAGTCTATGTGAGCGTCTCCCTCGTGCTCGACGATGAGAACATCACTCCGCGGGCCTTGGACAAAGCCGTGGAGGCCTATCGGAAAGCGGGCAAGGACGCGGAAGCGAAGAAGATGCTGAACACGCTCAAGAGTCGGTATCCGGAGTATCAGCAAGGGACGGTGAAGCCGCAGTAGGTGCGCGCCTCGGCCGACCCGGTGTGAAGGAACGAGCGTCACCCCCATGCGCTTCCCGGAATTACGGCCGCGTCTTCCTTTCGCCGGGTTGGCGATGGCTGCGGTCGCGGGCATCGTGCTTGCGGATCGGTGGACGCTTCCTTCCCACTGGCTGCTGACGGCCAGCGGTCTGCTCGGCGCGTGGCTTTTGGTGAGGCCGCAGACTGTCGTCTGCTGGTTGCTGACGGGCGTGGCCTTCTTTGCGCTGCATACGCTGCGCTTTCACGGTGGGGCGGCACGCGCGCTGGCCGCGGAGTTTGAGGTCGGGCCGCGCGTGGTTCGCGCTTCGGGCATCGTCTGGTCGGAGCCCGAGGAGCCAGTCGCCGGGAGTCTCCCCATGGTCACGCGCTTCCGGCTGAAGCTTGAGGCCCTCGAGCCAGCGACCGCGCACGCGGTGAAGGATGTGCTGATCAGTGTCGAATGGCCCGGGCCACCGCCGGCCTACGGCGACCGGGTTGCGCTCACCGGCAGTGCGACCAATCTCGCGCCGGTGCGGAATCCCGGACAATTCGACTTCACGCGCTATCAGCAGCGGAGCGGTGTGTATTCAAGAGTGCGCGCGCGTTTCGCCACCGACTGCCGGATCGAATCGCACGGGCACGGGAACGTCGCGCAGGCCTTTGCGCAGCGGGCGCGGGGCTGGATGCAGCGGCAGCTCCGACTGGATTTGGCGGGTTCGCCGGAGATCGCCACTTTGATCGAGAGCATGGTGCTCGGGATGCGTGGCGAGACTCCGGACGAAGTGCGGGCGCTCTTCCAGCGGACGGGCACGCTGCACCTTTTTGCGGTGAGCGGCTTGAACATCGCGATGCTCGCGGCCATGGGGCTTTTCCTCTTGAAGCCGCTGGGCATCCGGCGCGGGCCGGCGGTCTTCATCGTGCTCCCGGTGCTCGCCGCGTATGCGCTCGTCACCGGTCTGAGTGCGAGCTGTGTGCGCGCGGCGATCATGGGCGCGGTCTTGCTCGCCGCGCAGCTCTTCGATCGGCGCGCACTCGCCAGCAACAGCCTCGCCGCGGCCGCATTCGCGATCCTCGCGTGGGACACGAATCAGCTCTTCGTGCCGGGCTTCCAGTTTTCCTTCGTGCTGGTGCTGGTCATCGTCCTTTCCGCAGGGCCCATCCAGCGCTGGTGCGAGCGGCGCGCCCGGCCGGATCCGTTTCTCCCCAGGGCGCTCTGGAGTCTGCCGATCCGCGGCGGGACGTGGTGCTGGCGGCATTTCTCCGCGGCCATCGGCGTGACGGTTTCGGCTTGGCTCGGCTCGCTCGTTTTCGTTGCGGGCTACTTTCACCTCTTCTCGCTGTCCTCCATCGTGGCGAATTTGCTCGCGGTGCCGATTGCCTTCGTCGTGCTGGCGCTGGGGTTGGGCGCAGTGCTCTGCGGCGGCGTCTGGAGTCACGGGGCAATGCTCTGCAACAACGCCAACTGGCTCGCCGCAAAATCGCTGCTCGGCGTCGTGCGGATCTTCTCCGAAATCCCCGGCGGCCACGTGTACGTCGAGCTGCCGGGTGGTGCCGTGCGCCCGGCTTGCGAATTCACCGTCCTCGATTGCCGCAGCGGCGCTGCCATCCATCTCCGCACGGCGGGCCGCGACTGGCTGCTGGATTGCGGGAATGCGGCCACGGCGCGCAGCATCGTGCTGCCGTATCTGCGTTCGCGCGGCGTCAATCGCCTCTCTGGTCTCCTGCTCACGCACGGCGACGCGCAGCATCTCGGCGGAGCCCCGCTGATCCTCGATGAACTGAGCCCGCGCACGCTGGTCGATTCACCCGTGCGCGACCTTTCCCCGATGCGGCGGAGTCTCCATGCGCAGCTCCGCGAAGGTGGCTTCGGCAAGAGCATTGCCTGGCGTGGTGACCGCCTGCACCTCGGCGTCGGCGCCACGCTGCGGGTGCTCTATCCGCCTCGTGGCTTGGTCCGCTCCTCTGCCGACGACAAGGCGCTCGTGGTACGCCTCGAGAGCGGTGGGAGCCGGGCGCTTTTCATGTCTGACAGCGGCTTCTCCACCGAGCAGTGGCTGCTGGAAAATGAACCCGACCTGCGCAGCGAGGTGCTGGTGAAAGGCTGGCACGCGAACGATCTTTCGGGCACGGCGGACTTCCTCGCGCGGGTTCAGCCACAGGTGGTGGTGTGTTCCGCGCCGGCTTTTGGCGCCACCGACGAAGCGCTCGACCAGTGGAGTCGCGAAGCGGCCGCGCGCGGCCTGACCGTCTTCCGCCAGGACCACTGCGGCGCCGTGCGCAGCGCGTGGCGCAACGGACTACTCGAAGTCCGCGCGACCGCCAACGGTCAGACCTTCAGCAGCCGCGCTCGGTAGATCGGGAGTCCTTGGGAAAGGAAGCGCTTCTCGAAATTAGTGAGCGGGTAGTCGGGCTCTTCGATCCACTCGCTGCGCGCGTAGCCCGTGACGGCGGCGAAGGCATTTTCCATCCAGCGGAAATAGGGTTCGTCGTCCGTCTTCACGCGCAGCTCGCCGCCCGGAGCGAGCACGGCGTGGAGCTCGCGCAGGAAGCTCGCTTGGATGAGCCGGCGGGGGTGGTGATAGCGCTTCGGCCACGGGTCGGGAAAGCTGACGTGGGCGATGGAGACGGACGCGAGCGGCAGCAGATTCTTGATCGCGTAATAGCTCTCGATGCGCATCACCCGGGCATTCGCGAAATCGTGCTCCGCGATGCTGCGGCACACTTTGCGCACCCGGCCGAGCAGGCGCTCCATGCCGAGGTAGTTTCGCTCCGGATGCCGCGCCGCCATGGCTTCCAGAAAGGCGCCTTCGCCGCTGCCGATATCGAGATCGAGCGGCCCTGGGCGGGCAAAAATATCCTCGATCTTGACCCGGCCTGAATAGTCGGCGGGCGCGAATTCGGCGAGTTGGGCGCGCTCGGAAAGGGCGTCACCTGGGGTGCTGTGGAAGGCGGCTCTCATGCGGGAAGGGTGTTGTATGCTAGCTGCTCGATGCCGGATGGACAGGCAGTTTCTGGACGGCAGCATCCAGCATCCCGCCGCACCCCATCACCACGCGTAATGATCGAGTCCGTAGATGAGCGCGCTACCGAGGAAGCCGGTGAGGCCGACGAGGGTTGCACCGAGGAGCAGCGCGCCGCGGAATCTCCGGCGAGCGGGCGAACCCTCGGGGCAGGCTTCGATGACGACGAGCACGGCGCAGACGGCCGCCCAGAGCGCGGTGCCAGTGCCCAGCCAGCGATGCCACCAGAGCAGCGCCCCGACCTCTTTCGGGTAGCTGCTAAAGTAGGCATTTACCCAACCCAGGGTCGCGGCGCCGAGGCCGCCGAGCGCGGCCACGATGACGAGGAAGCGCACGGTGTGCAGCCAGCCGTCCCGGCGCGTCATCCAGGCCAGACTCTCCGCGAGCACCGCGGCGAACATGAGACCCACGGGGAGATGCGTGGAGACTGGGTGGAGCTTGCCCACCCAGCGCAGCGCGCGCTTCCAGACCGGCTCTTCTTTCCGCATGGGGAGCGTCGCGGCCGGAGCCGGCAGATCCGCGGCGGTCGCGGCGGGAAGGTCGCCGGGAGCGCCCAGTTCCACCCAGCGCCGCACCGTCTCCTTTTCCTCCGGCGTGAGCGCGGGGACATTAGCGTCTTCCCCGGGCATCTCGTCGCTGAAGACCATCGTGTAGAGTTCGGATTTCTCGGGGTCTCCGGGGATTACGTAGTCGGGGTTTGCAGCCATCCGCGGCAGATCGAGTACGTAGCCAAATTTTCCCTTCGGCCGAGGCAGCTCGGGGCCGTGGCAGTCCAGGCATTTCGCCTCGAAAATATCGCGCACCCCCTGGGCCACGCGGAGTGCTTCATCCGGCGCGGCCGGCGGGACCGCGGCGCGGGCGCCCGCCGCGAGAGCCAGCAGGAGGAGGAGTGCGCGGCGGAGTGGAAGCTTCATCAACGATCGGTTCGGGGGTGACTGCGGAGTGGACGCATTTCTTAGGACTCAAGCGGGGCGACTGCAACTGTAGGGCTCTCCCTGTTACGGACCTTACTCCCTCCGCCGCGGCGGTCTGTCGCATCTTTGGGTGAGCACCGAGGCCCAGCGCGTTTCCTACTGCTCGGTGAGCCGGATCTCGAGCACGTAGGCCGTGTCCGTATTCGTGTCGGCGGCGTCAGCCCGGAGCATGGCGAAAGTGAGGCAGAGCCCCGTCGCATTGCCCGGGATGGTGAAGGCGCCGCTTTCGAGGAGCTTGTAGGCATCCGCCGCGGCGGGAGCCGTCGTCGTGATGTAATCCCCGGGCCACGCCGTGCCGTCACCGTCGCCGCCATTCAGCCCGACGGTCGAGAGGCCGTCGAGCGGGGTATTGCGATAGCTGATGGCGGCCTGCCAGCGGAAGTCCCCCCCGGAGATTCCATCCGCCGCGACGACGCAGGCGATTTTCACGTTCCGTCCCGCCCAGCGCGAGGGATTCAAAAAAACCTGCAACCCGGGGCTGGAGGCGCCGTCGGCGCACTGGAGATGTTTGATGAGCTTGTAGGTCGGAGTCGTTTTCGGAGCGCCATTGGAAGAGACAGGCGAGCGCATGGAGGGTCGGCTGGAACGGCCAAACGATAAGAGCCGCGATCGAGTGGGAGCGAAAGACGAAAGCATCAGGGTTTTCCGGTATGCCGTCTTCCGAGCACGCCCGCGCCGCAGGCCCTGTCGTCGTCGCGAGCAGCCTGGCGTTTCAAGCTTCGAGGAACACTCCCGCAAGGGGGTGCGATGGCCCGTCGCATCTTTTCTTCCGAAACGCGCAGAGTTTCCTTCCGCACTGCGCGGCGGGGGCTGTAGCTTCGCCGACCTATGGCCACGAAAACTGAAACCGCCCCCGAAGAGACCAAGCTTGCCGCCGCGCAACGCAAGAATCTCGACCTCGCCATCCAGCAGATCGCCAAGGATTTCGGCGACGGCGCGATCATGCGGCTCGGGGAGTCCACGCATATGGACGTGGAGGTTATCCCGACGGGGAATATCCTCATCGACCGCGCGCTCGGCGTGGGCGGTTTTCCGCGCGGGCGCATCGTCGAGGTCTTCGGGCCGGAGTCGTCGGGCAAAACGACGCTCACCCTCACCCTCATCGCCAAGGCGCAGAAGCTCGGCGGGCTCGCGGCCTTCATCGACGTGGAGCATGCGCTCGATCCGCAGTATGCGAAGAAGCTCGGGGTGAATCTCGACGATCTTCTCGTCTCGCAGCCCAGCTCCGGCGAGGAAGCCCTGCGCATCGTCGAGACGCTGGTCCGCTCCAACGCCCTCGACGTCATCGTCCTCGATTCCGTGGCCGCGCTCGTGACCAAGCAGGAACTCGAAGGCGAGATCGGCGATTCCACCGTGGGCGCGCAGGCCCGGCTGATGAGCGCCGCGATGCGCAAGCTCACCGCGCTCATCGCCAAGGCGCGCACCATCGTCGTCTTCACGAATCAGATCCGTGAAAAGATCGGCGTGATGTTTGGCAATCCCGAGACGACGCCCGGCGGCAAGGCGCTGAAATTTTACTCCAGCGTGCGGGTCGATATCCGCCGCATCGGCGCGATCAAACAGGCCGACGGCACCGTGACCGGCAATCGCACCAAGGTGAAGATCGTGAAGAACAAGGTCGCGCCGCCGTTCCGCGAAGCGGAGTTCGACATCATGTACAACGAGGGCATCTCCTCGACCGGCGCGCTGCTCGATCTCGCCCTCGAAAAAGGCATCGTGGAAAAGCGCGGCTCCTGGCTCAGCTACAATGGCAGCCAGCTCGCCCAGGGGCGCGACGCCGCGAAGGAAATCCTCAAGAACGACGAGGCGATCTACGCCAGCATCGAGACTGCGGTGAAGGCCAAGCTGGACGAAGAACCCAAGTAGAAAATCCGAAACTCGAAATCCGAAATCCGAAACAAATTCCAAGGGCTGGAATTTCGGAAACGGATTGGGGCCGGCCAGCTGCCGTCCATTTTCCCTCCTTCACGAAATTGATTTCCGTTTGTTGCGGATTTCGGATTTCGAGTTTCGGATTTTCCCTCACACGACTGCGTTTTCGGTGAGTTCGTCGAGGGTCACAAATTCCAGCGTCGAGATGTGCGTGCCCGCGAGCACCACCGGCGGGGCCACGCCGGCGTCCAGAGCCTGCTTCCAACGCGTGACGCACAGGCACCAGCGGTCACCCGGCTCCAATCCCGGAAAGCCATAGGCGGGCACGGGCGTGGAGAGATCGTTGCCGGCGATCTGGGAAAATTCGAGGAACTCGGCGGTCACCTCCGTGCAGACCAGATGGAGCCCCACGTCGCCAGGGCCGGTATTGCAGCAGCCGTCGCGCAGCCAGCCAGTGAGCGGTTCAAAGCTGCACGGTTCGAGGTCTTCGCCGAGAACGTTTTTTGCGGTGGACATGGTCGTGGTGCGAAGCTGCCACAGCCGTCCGCCAACGCCAAGCCCGACGAACAATGTGCAACCTTCACCAGCCGCCGTAGTTCCCCATTCACTATGTTCTTCCGCTGCCTCCTCCCGCTCTTTTTTGCCACCACCCTCCTCGCCCAGCGCCCTGCTTCCGAGGCCATCGAAGCGATGCGCGACCTTCCCTACGCTGGCACCGAGAATCCCCGCCAGAAGCTCGACCTTTACCTCCCGAAGAAACGCGCGGACGAAAAACCGCTGCCCGTCATCGTCTTCATCCACGGGGGTGGCTGGCAAAAGGGCGATAAATCCGGCGGCGCGCGCTACGTCGCCCCTTTCGTGGCGAGCGGGCGCTATGCGGGCATCTCCGTAGGCTACCGGTTGAGCGGCGAAGCGCGGTGGCCCGCGCAGATCCACGATTGCAAGGCGGCCATCCGCTGGATCCGCGCGCAGGCTGGCCCCTACGGCCTCGACCCGGAGCGCATTGGCGTCTGGGGCGCATCCGCCGGCGGGCATCTCGTCTCGCTGCTCGGGACCAGTGGCGGGGTCGCCGAGTTGGAAGGCGACCTCGGGCCGCACACCGCGCAGAGCAGTGGCGTCCGCTGCGTCGTGAATTTTTTCGGCCCTGAGGATTTCTTCACCTTGATCCCGCAGCCTGGCTGGGGCCAGCCCGTCGGGGCCGTGGGCGCGCTCTTCGGCGGCTCGCTCAATGACAACGCCGCCCTTGCCCGGGCAGCCTCACCCGTGACCCACGCCAGCGCCGACGACCCCGCGTTCTTCACCGCCCACGGCACCAAAGATCCGCTCGTCCCCTATGCCCAGGCGATCCAGATCGACGCTGCGCTGAAGAAAGTCGGCGTCCCTTCTCTGGTGATGGAAATGACCGGCGGCGGCCACGGCTTTCGGAGTCCGGAACTCGACCGGCGCATCACCCAGTTTTTCGACCTCCGGCTGCGCGGGGTGGAGAGTGAGATCGCCGTGACGCCGATCTCCGTCGCGGCCGGCGAGTAGCGCGCCCTACTCCACCTTGCGCCCGCGGTAGCTCACCGCGAAGCCCACGAAGACCAGCGCCGCGCACCCGCACATGCCCCACCAGAAGCGCGGCCAATCCGTCGCCGTGCCGGACATGCAGGCGCTCCGCCACCAACCGGTGCCGAGGTAGCCGATGAGATTGCCAAAGCCGCCGAGCATCACGCTCAACAAGGCCTGAGCGCGCGCGCGCATCCGCGGATCCACCCTTTGCTCCAGATAGATCTGCGCGGTGATGAAAAAGAGCGTGTAGGAAAAGCCGTGCAGGGAAATGCCCGCCAGCAGCCAGCCGCGCGTCTCCAGCGCACACATCGCGTAGCGCACCACGGCAAAGGCGATGCCGGAGAGAAAGATCCATTTCAAACGCACCCGGGTGAAGAGCCACGCCAGCCCGAGCATGGAGACGATCTCGGAGACCTGCCCGAGGGTCATCGCCGCAGTCGCGTGTTGCACGCCCACCTCGGTGAGGTGGATCGGCGTGAACGGATAGAACGCCGCCAACGACATATTGTAGATCGCGGCCGAGATGAAGACCACGCGGTGATCCTTGTGGGTAAAGAGGGTGAGCGCCGCGAGACCGAAGTGGTCGCGCGGTTCCTTGTGCTCCAGGGGGGCAGTCTCCGGGAGGGCGTAGGTGCAGGCCGCGGTGATCAGCCACGTCGCGGCGGCGGCATAGCCCGAGGTCGTCGAGGTATCCGCCTGGAGGATGAAGCTGACCACCCAGCCCGCGGCCATCCAGCCCACGGTGGCCATGGAGCGCAGCGGCCCGTACTCGCGCTGCGGATCGCGCAGCGAAGCCATGACGATGCTCGTCGAGAGCCCGAAGATCGGTGCCCCACAGATCGCCTGCACTTGCACACACGCCAGCACCGCCCATGGGCTCCACCCTTTATCGATCGCAAAAAAGGTCAGTGAAAGCGTCGCCGCAGACGCCACCGCCAGCCAGCGCACGAGTCGCACGGGCGACACCCGTTGATCTGCCAGCGCGCCGACGGCAAGCGGGGAAATGAACGCCGCCACGCCACTGCACGCGTAAGCCGCACCGATGATCGCCTCCAGCCCGTGCGCGCGGAGCACATTGCCAAAGCTCACACTCCACATCCCCATCGCCGCCGCGTTGATGAAAAACAACACGGCGAGTTTCAGGCGGGACGTCATACCGGGTTCACGGACATTTCCCGGAGGATGCCGCGCTAGCGCGCGTAAGAGGGTTCGCTGCCCGGCTTCCACTTGATACCGCAGCCAATGCTGGGCCGCTGCTCGGCGCTCACCGGCCGGCCCGCGAGGGTCGCCGCGATGGCCGCGCGCAGGTCCGCGCCATCGAGCGTGCCGGCGCCGGGACGATCCGGACCGCGTCCGGGCCGCGAGCCATCGATCTGCCCGCGATAGACTAGCCGACGCTGGGCATCGAAGAGGAAAAAGTCCGGCGTACACGCGGCGGAATAGGCCCGCGCCACGGCCTGCGCTTCGTCGAAGAGAATCGGGAACATCAGCCCCGCCTCGCGGGCCATCGCCGCCGTCGGCGCGGGCGCATCTTGCGGATACTGCACCACGTCATTTGCCGTGATGCCGACCACGCCGAGCCCTTTTCCAGCGAAGTCCGCCGCGATCCGCGCGACCTCCGGGCGGACATGGACGACATACGGACAGTGCGCGCAGAGGAAGATGACGAGCAGCGCGCGACTGTCCGCAAAAGCGTCGAGCGAAACGGCGCTGCCAGTGGCGACATCCGGGAGCGAAAAATCCGGTGCGGTGGTGCCGAGGGCGAGCATGGTGGAAGAGATGGCCATGCCGCGAATGTAGTCAGGTTGCTCGGAGATTGAGGATTGAAAATTGAAAATTGCGGTCGGTGCGCTCGGGGTGAAATTTTCAATCCTCAATCTCCCTCTCCCGCTCACTCCTCCTGCACCCGCGCGACCATGTTCATGCAGCGCGTGACGATCGCCGTCCAGCCCGTCTGATGACTCGCGCCGAGGCCCGCGCCGGTGTCGCCGTGGAAGAATTCGTGGAACTGCACGAGGTCGCGCCAGTGCGGGTCTTCGGCGAAACGCGGGTCGCCGCCGTAGCACGGGCGGTGGCCTTTTTCGTCCGGGAGAAAAAGGCGCGCGAGGCGGGTGGAGAGTTCCGTGGCGACCTGCTGGAGATTCATCATCTGGCCGGAGCCAGTGGGGCACTCGACCTGCACACTGTCGCCGTAGAAGTGGTGGTACTTTTCGAGCGACTCGATGAGCAGATAGTTGAGCGGAAACCAGATCGGGCCACGCCAGTTCGAGTTGCCGCCAAACATGCCCGTGGTGGAGTCGCCGGGCTCGTAGCGCAGGCAAGTCTCGGCTCCGTCGCCAGGCGCGAGATCGGCGTAGTGGGGGTGCTGCTCGTAGTGCTTCGAGAGCGAGCGGATGCCGTAGGGCGAGAGGAATTCTGCTTCATCGAGGACGTAGCGCAGCACGCGCAGGAGGCGCTCCTTGCTCGGGATGGCGAGCAGCCGCATCTCGGTGCATGAGCGATCCGCCGGCGTGCAGCGCTCCATGTAGCTCACATGGCGCCCGAGGTCTTTCCGATGATCGAGGAACCAGCGCATCCGCTTCCGAAATCCGGGCAGCGACTTGATCGTCTCCTGATCGAGCACCTCCACCGCAAAGAGCGGAACGACGCCGACGAGCGAGCGCACCCGTAGCGGCACGGTGCGGTGATCGACGGATACGCAGTCGTAGTAAAAGCCGTCCTCTTCGTGCCACAGACCGGTGCCGCCGAGCGTGTTCATCGCATCGACGATGGCCACGAAGTGCTCGAAGAATTTCGAGGCGATGTCTTCGTAGGCCTGGTTCTCACGAGCGAGTTCGAGCGCCATCGAGAGCATCGTGCCGCAGTAGAAAGCCATCCACGCCGTGGCGTCCGCCTGCTCCAGCGTGCCGCCGCCGGGCAGCGGCTTCGAGCGGTCGAAGAGACCGATATTGTCGAGGCCGAGGAAACCGCCGGCGAAGATGTTTTTCCCCGAGGGATCCTTGCGATTCACCCACCAGGTAAAGTTCATCAGCAGCTTCTGAAAACAGCGCTCGAGGAAGCCCTGGTCGCGGCCTTCAGCGCGGCCCGCGATTTTGTAAACCCGCCAGCAAGCCCAGGCATGGACCGGCGGATTCACGTCGGAGAAGTTCCACTCGTAGGCCGGGATTTGTCCGTTCGGCGCCATGAACCACTCGCGCAGCAGGAGCCGCAGGTGGCGCTTGGCGTAGTGCGGATCGACGCGCGACATCGGGATCATGTGGAAAGCTACATCCCACGCGGCATACCACGGGTACTCCCACTTATCGGGCATCGAAAGCACATCGGAGTTGAAGAGGTGCGGCCAGTCCGCGTTGCGCGATTCCGCGTGCCCGCGGGGCGGCGGCGGCAGCGCCGGATCGCCGTGCTGCCAGTCCTTCACGACGTAGTGGTAGAACTGTTTCGTCCAGAGCAGCCCGGCATACGCCTGGCGCATCACCTGGCGCTGGGCCGGATGCATATGCGGCGCAAACTTCGTCTCGTAAAACGCCTCCGCCTCCGCCCGCCGTTGCGCGAAGATCGTCTCGAACGTTGCCTCATCGAGCACCAGCGGCTCGCCCACCGACGAGAGCCGCAAGCGCAGCGTCACCGAACCGCCCGCGGGAATCTCGAGCACGTAATGCGCAGCCGCTTTCGTTCCGCAGCCGTCCGGCTTCACCGCATCGGGCCTTCCCTCGACCACGTATTCGTGAAACGCATCCTTCACAAAAGGCGACGCGCTCGGCACGCCGAAGAGTCGCTCGTGGTTCGACTCATTCTCCGTGAAAAGGAACTCCGGTTCGACGCCGTCACACTTCTTCGCCTGAAAGTGAAACTCACCGAGCGTGGGATGCGTGGCTTGCAGCAGGGTGCTGCTCTTTTGCTCGATCATCGGTCGCGATTCGCGCTCGCCAGTCCACGTCCAGGTATTGCGGAACCACAGCGTCGGCAGGACATGCAGCGGCGCGGCCTCGGGTCCGCGATTCGCGATGGTGATGCGGATGAGCAGATCCTCCGGCCCCGCCTTCGCATACTCCGCATACACGTCGAAGTAACGGTCTTCGTCGAAGACCCCAGTGTCGTTGATTTCAAACTCCGGCTCATCCTTCGAGCGCCGCCCATTTTCCTCCACCAGCCGCGCGTAAGGAAACTCCCCCTGCGGATACTTGTAGAGCGCGCGGAGGAAGGAATGCGTCGGCGTCGAGTCGAGATACCAATACCACTCCTTCACATCCTCCCCGTGATTCCCCTGCGGATTCGAGAGCCCGAAGAGCCGCTCCTTCAAAATCGGGTCGCGCCCATTCCACAGCGCGAGCGAGAAACACAACCGGCACTCGCGATCACAAATCCCGAGCAGCCCATCCTCGCCCCAACGATAGGCCCGGCTCCGCGCGTGCTCGTGCGGCAGGTAATTCCACGCATCCCCATTCGCCGAATAATCCTCCCGCACCGTCCCCCACTGCCGCTCCGCCAGATACGGCCCCCAGCGTTTCCAATTTTTCTCCCGCGCCGCGTCTTCGGCGAGACGGAGGTGCTCGGGGGTGTCGTGATCGGCCATCAGGGGGACAGCAACTCAGGAACCCGCGCCATCTGCAAGTCGATCAGACTCCTTCCAGCTCCGAAGCTGGGCGTTCACTTGCGCCCTCGCTTGCTCAAAGGGAATCCCGCGCTTTGTGGAAAAGTAACGCATCTTCTCGACGAGTTCCGGCGGGGCTTGAATCACCGGGGGAAGAGGGCACGACTTCTTCACTGCCGGTTTCTTCTGCGCAGGCAAGGGGCTCATGGCACCAGCATTTCGCCATTTCCATGCACGATGCAACCCTCCAACTTGGCGCCTGGCGCGACCTCCACGTCTTCCCATACGACGCAATCGTGCAGTCGCGCGCCCTCGCGGATTCTGGCACGCTCCCCAATGGCAGTCGCACCGCTGATTTGCGCATCCGGCGCAATGTTTGCGCTCGGCGTAATCCATTCCGAATTCCGGTTTCCGACTTCCGACTTCCGCAGCGCCCGATGCACCGCGAGATACTGCTCCGGCGTCCCGAGGTCCCACCACTCGCCATCGTCGATGACCACGCCGCCGACGGCCACGCCCGCGCGAATCATGTCGCAAAAGATCGGCACGACGCTGATCACGGTGGCAGCCGGGATGCGCGCGAGGAATTCCGGGGCCATGAGGCAGATGCCGGTGAAAAGGAACCCGCCGCCACGACCGAACGTGTTGCGGAGATCGACGACGCGCCCATGCTCGAACGCCACGTTCAACGTTCCGCCGCTGGAGCGCAGGATGAGCGTCACTTCATTCCCCGAGTCGAAGTGCGCGCGCAGGGCTGGTTCGAGCGGGAGGGTGCTGAGGATGTCGCCGTTATAGACCCAGAAGGGGCCGCCGCGCAGGAGGTCTTCGGCGTGCTTGATCCCGCCCGCGGTCTCGAGCACTTGCGGCGACTCGTGGCGGAAAGTGATCGGCGCACCGCGATACGTTTTCTCGGGAAAGGCCGCGGCGTAGGCTTCCGCGCGCCAGTGCGTATTCACCACGAACCGCTCCACGGCCGCGTCGAGCAGGTGATCGAAGGCGTAGGTGATGAGCGGGCGATTGACGACCGGGATGAGCGGCTTCGGTCGGCGGGAAGTGAGCGCCTTCAGCCGCGTGCCGAGGCCGGCGCCGAGGACGAAGGCGTTCTGGATGATCTTCATGGAGAGCGGACGCGCGGAGAGGAGGCGCAACGCAAGGAGTAGGGGCGCCCTCGCCCCGTGTTTCAGACTCGGGGCGGGGGCGCCCCGGCTCCTTGATTCACTCCATCCCGAGATGCTCTTTCCCTGCGGGCGAGATGAGCGCCGGGCTCCACGGCGGATCCCACACGAGTTCGACGTTCGCAGCGGCCACGCCGGGGACGGTGAGGATGCGTTGCTCGGCGTCACGGGCGATCGTCGGGCCCATGCCACAACCGGGCGCAGTGAGCGTCATCTTCACGCTTACGCGCTGGCCTTTGCCGCTCTCGTCGTCGGCAAAATCGACGCTGTAGATCAGGCCGAGGTCCACGATGTTCACGGGGATTTCCGGGTCGAAACATTCGCGCAATTGTGCCCACACTTTCTCCGTCTCGAAGGGGCCTTCGTCTGCGGCTTTCGCCGCGACTTCGTGGCCGAGGGCGTCGGCATCGCTCGCGGCGATGCGGAAGAGTCCGGCCTGGCTGGCCACATGCACGGTGAAGCTGCCGCCAAGCGCCTGGGTCACGAGCACGCCGGTGCCCGCCGGCAGCGCGACCACCGCGCCGCTGGGAATCTGCGTCGCGTCGATGTCGCGGGTGAGGCTGGTGTAGCCGCCCTCGCTCATTCGCCCCTCCCATTCTTCGAGCCACCGCCGCCTTTGCGGTCGAGGTATTCTTCCACGCGGAGGAGATTGCCTTCGCCAGCGCGCTGGACGATCGCGAGGAGATCTTCCATGGAGGCCACTTCCTCGAGCTGCTCCTGGACGAACCACTGGAGAAACTGATCGGTGGTGTAGTCGCTTTCGCCCTTGGCGAGGCCGACGAGGCGATTGACCTGCGCGGTCACTTTCTTCTCCTGCTCGAGCGAAATCTTCACCGCGTCCTCGGCGAATTTGAACGCCCCCTGCGGCGCGGGGATCGCCGGGATGGCGACCTGTCCGCCGGTATCGAGGATGAATTTGATGAACTTGTGCGCGTGCGTTTTTTCCTCCTCGGCCTGGACCTGGAAGTGCGCGGCGAGTAGCGGGAGCGTCTCGCGATCGAAGTGCGCGGCGATGGCCACGTATTGCAGCATGGCGGTGAATTCGTTGCCAACCTGTTCATTCAGCGCGGCGAGGACTTTTTCGGAGATGAGCATGGGAAGAGTTGAGGGTTGTTGGTTGAGAGTTGGGAGGAAGATTCGCTGCGCACGAAGCGCGTCTGGAATGAGCAAACGTAGGGGTCGCTCAACACTCAACCCTCAACTTTTCCTGCAAAGAGCACCGCGAGATCGCGCGACTGTTCCTGAATCTTCTCGGCGATCTTGCCGCGCGCCAGGGCGTAGTCGCTGCACAGGCCGTAGAGCGCTTCGCTGGCTTCGTCGAAGCGACCAAGCTGCCGCAGGGCTTCGGCGCGGAAGAGCAGGATTTCGTGGTCGCCGTTGGCGCACAGCTCGATCATCCGCGTCATGTTCGCGATTTGGCGTTCATCGCGTTCATCGCGCTCGGCGGGCTGGGTGCCGGCTTTGCGGAAGCGGTCATTGCCTCGCCACCACGCATGGACGCGCAATTCGAGTTCGTGTTCGGGATTCATCGCCATCCCGGAAGCGAGCCCCTCGTAGTAGCCCTCTTCGTCGAGCGCCTCGATCATCGGCGCATCCACCCAGCTGGCGAGTTCGGGCGGGAGTTCGATGCCCGGCGCATACCAGCCGAGCTGCTTCGCTTCACCGAGCCAGTAAAACTTCTGGCACGCGGCGCAGCGGGTGACGTTCGGATGCCGCGGAACATCGGGCGCTTCCTGGTAGCCGTCCGTCCAGGAAATCGCGCCGGTGGTGTCGGCTTCCTCGATCGTTTGCAGCCGCGCGACGGCGTTGCAGTGTGGGCAGGCAAAGACGGCGTCGGGTCCGGGGGTCATGTGGAAAATTCCAAGTTCCGAAGTTCCAATTAAGTCCCAAAATTCAGGATAGAAATTTCCAGGAAGGGCGCGCCTCGCAGATGCGGTGATTTGAAAATTTTACCCATTGGAGCTTGAGACTTAAATGGAACTTGGAACTTCGGAACTTGGAATTTTCCTCCCTCACCGCTGGACCTTCCACCGCGTCTCTGGCGTGAGATTGATCTCCTCTTTATCCAACTGAAAGCCACACGACTGGAGCAGGTAGGCCACGCCCTCCTTGGTGCTCATCGTCTGCTTCAGGCTGTGGGCGAAGATCTCGATGTACTCCTTGTAGGAATCGAGCGCGAGGCTGCCTTCGCCGACGTAGCGGGCGAGTTCGTTGTCGTGGCTTTCGATGAGATCGCCAAGGGCGCGGCGCAGGCGCACCCGCATCACCGGATCGACGACGAGCTTGAAGGGATTGGCGCCCGGATCCGACGGCATCGGATCAGTGGCGACTTCGAAGTTGAGCGTGGTGAGAGCGGCTTCGCGGGTGAGTTCGTTCATGGAAAGGGTTGGAGCGTGCCCGTTGGGGATGAGGGCGGCAAGCTCTGGGAGCGCCGCCGTCCCGTGCGGCAATCGTGACGGTCGCGCGCCGCGCCACTCTCATGCGTGGCGCTTGGAAGAGGCGCTGCGCGCGGAGCGTGGATAGCCGCACGAGGACGGCGGCGCTCCCAGGTCACGCCGCTGCGGGCCGGCCCTCGGGCAGTTGCGGCTCCGCGGTGTCGCGGAAACTCCGCCACACCCGGAGCGGGAGCATCGCCAGCAGAATGAGGAGGACTTGCGTGCCGTTGAAAAGCATCAGCCAGCGGAACGCCGCATCCATGAAGCCGTAACTGTGCAGGCCAATGCCGAGCATGTTCACGCCAAACCAGCTCCATGCGGTGACGATATTCCCGCCGATCGCGAGCGCCATGAGGCCGCGCTCCTTCACGAGGCCGCCCCAGCGGGCGTGCAGGATGAGCGCATTCCAGAGCACGATGATGAGCGCGCCGTTTTCCTTCGGGTCCCAGCCCCAGAAACGGCCCCAGCTTTGATCCGCCCAGATGCCGCCAAGCACCGTGCCGACGAAACTGAAGAGCGCCGCAAAGCAAACGATGCCATAGACCATTTTGGTCAGCGATTTGCCCGTGGCTGGGTCGAGGCCTTTGGTGAAAAGCCCACGCACGATGTACACGATCGCCAGGAAGCCGGCGACGAAAGTGGCCGAGTAGCCGAGCGTGATCACCACAACGTGGGTCGCGAGCCAGAAGTTCGTGTCGAGCACGGCGCGCATCATTTCCATGGTGTCGCCGCTGAGCGAAAGGTGGTGCGCCACGATGAGCGTGAGGAAACCGACGACGCTGGAGACGACGATGCCGATCGAGTTCCGCCAGAATTTTTCCAGGATCAGCCCGAGGATGCACGCGCCCCAGCCGATGAAGATCGCGGACGAGTAGAGATTCGTGACCGGCGGGCGGCCTTCGAGGGTCATGCGGAAAATGAGGCCCGCGGTGTGAATGATGAGGGCGAGCACCACGAGCCACATGGCACTGCGGCGTAGCCATTCAAAGCGACTCGGCGAGATCCAGAAGCCGAGCGCAAAGAGCCCGGCGATGACGTAGAGCGTCATCGATTTGTAGAAGGGCTCGAAGGCATTGAAGCGATGCTCGCTCTGCGTTTTCTTTAACTGCGGCGCAAACTCGGTGGCCAGCGCTCCCCGATAATCGGTGACGGCGCGATTGAAGTCATCACTGCGTCCGCCGCGATACGCGCCCGCCATTTTCACATACGCGGCGATGGAAAAGTGCGGGGCATCGCCGCGGGCGACTTCCATGAGGGCCTCGCCCATGCGCATCCAGTCGTGTTGATGATCGCCCGCGCCATGCGGCGGGACGAGGAGCGGCGGCTCGAGTTGGCGCATCGCGTCGAAGCGGCTGAGGTCCGTCATGAGTACCTCGAGCGCAGCTTCGTCGAAGGTTTGACCCGCCTGCTGGGCCCGCGCGGCGGTCACGCCGGCAGGGACGCGTTCGCGATACTGGGCAAATTCCTCGGGCCAGTTCTTCGCATTCTGCGGCTGGAGCGTGTTTTGCAGCCGCATGTAGATGCCGACGGCATTGTAGAGGCGGAGTACGGCCTGGTCGAAAGGCGTGCGGAGGGATTGATCGAGCTTCTGCGCGCGATTCACCTCGGCTTGCAGCTCGGCGAGCTTTCCGCGGATTTGCAGCCAGGAGAAATGTTTGCCATCCGTCTCCTTCCCGGCATCGGCATCCATCGGCAGACCGAGCAGGCCTTTCACGTCGGGGTGGTCGATGCGGATGACGGGGTAAGTGTCCGCCGTCGCCGGGTCCATCAACATCGCCATGAGCCACTCGGTCGCCGAGAGGATCTTCGGCTTCGCCATGTTATCCTTCCACGGCTCGAGATTGGCGGTCTGCTTCTCGCGGAGCTGCAGGAGGGAGTTGCGCGCCAGCGAATCGAGCGGCTGCACCCGGCCATTGGTGAGCACCGGCAGGCGGCCAAATTCCTGCACGGCTAACTCGCCGGGTTTGTCTTTGGTTGGCACGAGCGCCTTCCCCGCCCAGACGGCGAAGACGGCTAAGATGATGAGAGGGAGACGCTTCTTCATGGTGGAGTGAGTTTGCTACTAAAATCGCGATCGGACTGGCAGGCCGAAGTCGGGGCCGACCGCGTCAATTCCGAGCGCGCATTCATCTTATGCCGCCGCCTTCGTAAGCACCTTGTCTTGTTTCCCCGCGCCTTTCTTTTTTGGAGCGGCTGGCGCGGGCTTGTTGCGTTTGGCGATGAAGCCGATGAGGTGCGCCATGAATTGCCAGGTCATGCCGACCCCCACGATGATGCAACCCAGGTAAGGCGTAATCCAACTCGGGTTGCGGACGACTTGGAGCGTGCTCGTGCCGACGTTCTGCGCCACCTCATCGCGACCCATCTGGTATTGGAAGAAGGTCAGTCCCCCGTAACGCAATGGGCTATTCATGTAGATATCGACCTCGCGGTTTTCGCCCGTCTTTGGATTGGCAACCAGCACCCGGCTCTGAAAGTTCTTCGGGATTCCCTGCGGGTTACTCCGGGTGATGGTGCCGGGATAGATCTCGTGGGTCGTTTTAAGCAACGTCACCGAGAAGGGGTGGTAGGAGCGCAGCCACCGGAAGGCGGTGCGGTAAGTCTTACCTCCGGCAGTAAACGATTGGTCGTTCAAGTAAGGTGAGAGTAACCATTCGCCAAGGCTCCGGCCACTTTCGAGGAGTTCGACCACGGCATAAGGCATATTGCGCGTGTCCATGTCCTTGGCTTCAACGAGCGGGATTTTCAGGAAACGCTGACCGGCTCCGCTGGTGGTCGCCCCAGGGAGGTTATCCAGTTCGAGCTTCTTGCCCGCCGCAACTTTCTGTGCGGCGAAACGCATGGCGCCGCCTTGCTGCATGAAGCGCGCGGCCATTTCCTTGCGGAATCGGGTCTTCAATTCCTCGCGCAGCTTGCCTTCGCGCGCCGGATCGGCCGCGACCCGCTTCGCTCCGGCCAGGATGTCCGGGTCTTTCTCTCCCACTGTTTCCAAAGCCTCGCGCCAGACTTGCGCCCGGCCTTCCATGGCCGCTGCGCGTTCGGCCTGAGGCACCAGGGCATCGGCTGATGAAAGTTGCGCTTCCAGCGTGGCCAGCGCCGTCGTCAGTTGTCCGCTGGCTTCGATCACGCTGGCGTGCGAGATGACTTCTCCATTCACCGAGTAGTCTTTCACCCGCACCGTAAAAGGTAGCTTCGGATGGGTGATGTCCTTCTTCTCGGCGATGATCTCTTCCTGCAAAGAAACCACTTCCTCCTGCCCATCCACCGTGTCCGTGATGAAGACCAGTTCATCCCCTTGTGGACCTTCGGAGTAACTCCGGGACTCCCCCTCGCGGAAGCGCATGTGACTTTCCACAGAGAGCATGTCCGTCAGGAGCTGACCGACGAGGAGCATGATCACGCCGAGATGCGTGAGGTGAATGCCGATTTTCTTCGTGCCCCACTGGAAGCGCGCGAGGTGCGCCGCGACCAGATTTACGAGCAACACGATGCCCAGCAGATACCCGCCCGGAAACACCGGCATTACCCACCAAGGATCGGTCGGTTGATGCTGCACAAGGAAGCTGCGGAACCAGCGATCCTGGGCGTTCCAGAGACCTTCATGGACCTGCGCCAGCGTGCCGAAAAAGACGAGGAGGATCGAGAGCGACAGGGTCACTACCGTCAGCCGCAGCGAGGTCAGAAATTTCCAGAGAGAGCGGCTGTTCATGGGGTGGACGAGACGAAACCAATGAACTCTTCCCGCGCCCTGGCAACTGCGGGCGTGCCGCCGGTGAGCTTATAAAACCACCAGATACTCTCGCGCGGGACGATGGCGACGAGCATGCGTTTATCGTTGTTGGAGAGGTCCACAAGCAAAGCGTTTGGGGCCGCCGAAAGCGGAGCGACGAGATTGGCGAGCCCGCTTTCCGTTACGGGCGCAAGGCCGAGCTGGGCGCGCCAGCGGTTCACATTCTGGAGCGTACCACCGGTGTCGCTGGGGAAAACGCTCACGGCGACCTCGGCCTGCGCGCCATCCTTTTCCGGCACCGTGAAGCGCGCCTGCTGCATCGGGCCGGGCTTCGTTTCCTTCCAGTCCGCGGGAACGGTCCACTTGAATTGCGACGGCGCTGCCGGTGCGCTCGCGGTGGGCGTCGGTGCGCTGGGAGCCGTCGCCGGTGCGGTCTCCGTCGGCATCGGAGCCGGCGTGCTTTCCTTTGGCACGGTGTAGACTTGGACCCCCGGCTTGTTGCACGCCGCGAGCGGAAGGGTCGCGAGGACCAGTAAAAGTGAACGGTGGGCGGGCGATATCATAGGTGCGGAGACTTGCGGAAAAGGGGTCGGAAGGCTGCCACCACGGAATCAATCCGCCAGCGCAATCTTCCTTAGCGGAGGCTGGCGCGCCGCCAACCGCAACGCATCCACCGCTGGGTTGGGAACGATCCCAACGGTCATTCCCGTTGCACTCGGGATGAGAGGAGTTGGCGCAATTCAACCACTCGCTACGTGCAAGGCAGCCTGCCCGCGCGGATTGACGCCCACGGTTCTTCGGTCGAGACATCCGTGGGGTCCGGTGCGGCGGCTTCGGCGTCGGGTAGCTTCGCCGGTGACAAGATCGCCAGAAAGACGAGGGGTTCCTGGTGCGGATTGTAGGTCGCGTGGATCTTGCCCGCAGGGATGTGCGCCATCTCACCAGCGCTCAGGATGCGATATTCCTCACCCACCCACTGCTCCGCCCGGCCGTAGATCACGTAGATGATTTCCTCCCGATGCGGATGGAAATGGAACGGGTGGCAGCGGCCCGGGTCCATGTTCGCGCGCACGAGCAGGAGCTTCTCCGCGCCGACGACGTCGGGTCGGCAGAGCCATTCGTTATTGGTCCATGGATTCGTCTCGCGGAGGGCGTCGGCGATCTCGACGAAGAAACGTTGCGCGGGGTCGTTCGAACTCATGTTGCCTGATGGTACGCGATCACTTCCCCGCTGCCCAGCCTACGGCATTGCGGAGGAGCGTCTGGAATTCCGGGAGGCCGTGCGCGCGCTCGTCGTGACCGAGGGTCAGGCCGACGATGCGCGCTTTCGGATGTTTCACGAGGAAGACCTGCGGGTAAGTGCCGGGCTGCTTGGCGGTACTGGTCGCGGTGGCGAGCACTTCGATGGGCGTCGCGGCGGGGTCGGGCTTGAAGTAGTAGAGTTCGTCAGTGATGCGGAAGTTCTTCGTCACCCCGGCGGTCACGGGATGATCGGCGGTCACGGTGACTTCGTATTCGCCGAGCTTGTCGTGTCCGCGGGTGCCGCCGCCGACGATTTGCAGATTCCATTCGGGGAAGTCTTTCCACGCATACCAGGTGCCGGGATGGTAGGCGACGATGCCTCTGCCGGAGTTGGCGAAGTCGATGAGCGCCTTCTTTGTCGTGGAGGAAATCGGCTGATTTGCGCTGAGCACGAGGACGTCGATGCGGTCGAGGATCGCGGCGATGCCGTTGAGGTTCTGCGTAAAATCGACCCAGCCGACGTGCGGGGCGAGGATCGCTTTGTCGGCGTCGCCGAAGAACTTCACGAAGTCGTGCGACGAACCGCCGCCCACGAGCAGGACGCGCGGGCCTTTCTCCGGACGAGTCGCCGGAGGCTGCGGCACCACGTCGCTAAATTGCGGCACGAAGTCCGCGTCACTCGCGCCGGCGTCGGCTGCGGGCTTCGCTACGACGGCCGCGACCGCAGGCGCATTTGCATCCGCGAGTTCGGCAGTGATTGCCACCAAGGTCGGCGCGGCACCGGTGTCGAGGCTCTCGATGGTGATCCGGTCGATCTCCACCGCACCCAGCGCCAGCGTGCGGCTGAACGTGCGCAATTGCTGTCCGCCCTTCAGCAAGCCTTCCGCGAACTTCGAGCCGGGCACTTCGACGCGTCCGTTGTAGTCGGCGAATTCCACGCCGTTCTTGAAGGTCATCCCTTCGCGCTGCCCCTGCGTGGTGTGGATCGTGACCTTCAGCACCTCGTCGCCACCGCTGCCGCCGCGATAGCCCCAGCCAGTCACTCCGCCGAGGAAATGGAGCCGGTTCGCCTTGAAGCCGCCGGCCTTCACCTCCACGCGCTGCGGCAGCGTCTTCGAGTAGCTCTGCGGCGGGCCGCCTTTGAGCACGAGAATGTTTCGCGGCGCTTTCTCCGGGCCGACGACATTGAAGGGCAGCTCGCCGATTTTCACCGTGCCCGTTTTGGCGAAGACGAAGGAGTCACCTTTCGCATCCGCGGAATTGTAGAGGCCGGTCGAGGTCGAGGCGGTGAAGGCGTCGCGCAGATCGAGCGTGCGGAATTTCCCGCCATCGACGCTCTGCATGTAGGCGATGATGTCGCGCAGCATCTCGCCGCCAAGTCCGTCGAAGCCCTCGGGCATGAGCGAGCGGCCCGTGTTCACGCGTGATTTGAGATCGGCGACCTTCACCTGCTGCACGCCCACGAGGCTCTTCAGCGTGAGGGTCGTCGGGTTTTCGCTTTCGATCACACCGTTGAAAAGCTGGCCGTCCTTCGTCTCGAGATTCCACGCGAGGAAGGTGGGATCGACCTCCGCATTCGGATCGACGATCGCGCTGAGCAGCTCGCCTGCACCGTGCGAACCCATGCCGGTCAGCGCCGGCCCGATCTTCGCGCCCGCGCCGGCAAATTCATGGCACGTCGCGCACGTCACGGTGAAGAGCTGCCGGCCCTTCTCCGCATCGCCCTTGCCCTCGACGATCGGCGCGAGCTTCGCGATGGCGTCCTTCTTGAGCTTCGCTGTCGGGTTGAGTGCATCGAGCAGCTTCTCCGCGCGCTCGGCGACTTTCTTGTTCTGATGCGTGCGCAGCCGGTAAGCGTTCGCCGGCCCGAGGGTGGCGACCTCGACCGACTTCGCCTGCACTGCATCGAGGAAAGCGTGCGCCCAATCCGCGCGCTTGAGCAGCGTGTCAAAGGCGACGGTCTGCGAGTCGGCGGGGAGTTTGGAAAAAGCACCCGCGACGGCTTTGCCGACCGCGGCATCGTCCACGTCGCCGAGCGCGAGGATGAGCTGGCGCTTGAAGCTCGCGCCACCGTCCTGCGCGAGCGTGGCGACGACGGCGGGCAAAATCTCCGCGCTCGTCCCGCGGATGCCGATGAGACTCTGCGCCGCCGCGAGCCGTGCGGTGTCGTCGGCTTTCGCATTGGCGAGTTGGGTGTGGAGTTGAGTGGAAAGTTCCGCGACTCGTGCCTTCAGCGCGCCAGCCTTGTCCCACTGCGCCGCGAGCGGCAGAGCGGCGCCAAGGAGTAGGGGCGCCTCGCCCCGAGTCCCTTCAGCACCACGGGGCGAGGGCGCCCCTACTCCCAGTAAGCGCCCGAGCGCCGCCGCGAGTTCCGGCGTCATTGCGGGCGCGGCCTTCAAGGTCTTGCCGAGCGTATCGAGGATGGTGCGCTTCATCGCATCGGCGGCAGCCGGTTTGTCCGCGAGCGCGATCACGATCTTCGCGGCGTCTTCGGGCGACGTGAGATTCTGCGTCAGCGCGACGAGCAGCGGTGCGAACGAATCATCCTTCGCGAGATCGAGCGCCGCCGAGATCGCCGCGACCGGATTGCGCGAAGCCGCCCCCACCGCCGCGCTCCGCTGGAAGTCGTCGTCGAACTTCGGCCACGCGGCGATCAGCGACTTGGCGGTGCTTTCCATGGGCTCCGCGGCGGCCAGCGCGAGGATCGCGGCGGCGCGGACGCGTGCATCCGGGTCCGCGAGCTTCTTTTCCACAGCCGCCGCAGCGTCGTTGGCGGCGAGGGATTCCGCACCGAGTGCCGCGTTGCGGCGCACGGCGGGATCCGCGTCTTCCAGCGCGGCGGCAAACTGCTCCGGCGCAAGCAAACCAAGCGCGCCCATTGTCCACAGCGCTGCGATGCGCGTCTCGGCCGCGGGATGCTTCAGCGAACTGGCCACGGCCTTGATCGCGTCGGGAGAGAATCCTTTGCTCGCGCCCGTCTCCGACACGCCTTGAGCCTGCGCCTTTTCACCAACGAGCCGGCGCGCGGTGAAGCGCACTTGCGAGTTTGCGCTCTCGAGTGCTTTCGCCAGATCGGCGGGTGCGGCCTTCGCGAGATCGGGCGCTGCAACTTTCTTCGCCGCCTTGTGATCGATCCGCCAGATGCGGCCGAAGTAGTGGTCGCGGTCGGGGCGCACCGCGGCGTTCACTTCGTTGTGATCGGGGCCGCGCGTGTCGTTGTGGATCACGGCCTGATTGTAGAAATCGGCCACGTACATCGCGCCGTCGGGGCCGACGCGGACTTCGATCGGGCGCCACCACATGTCGCGCGAGCGCACAAATTCCGTCTCCTCGCGGCCGGGCAGTTTCTTCGCCGTGTAGCTGCTGCCTTCGGGCGTGAGCCGCGTGTGATGGATCACATTGATCGTCGGCTCGGTGGTGAAGTAGTCGCCGTGGTATTCCGCGGGCCAGGTGCCACCGTCGTAGATCACGCAACCGGCGGCGGCGGTGAAGGAGCCGACCCAGTCGATCTGCACATAGGCGAGCTGCTCCCACGACATCGCGGGGTAGCTCTTCCCCGAGGGCTCGACGACTTTGTAGCTCGGCGTATTGCCGATCCGCCCGCGCGCGAGCGCCGACTCGGGGAGCACCGTCTGCATGAGGAGCTGGCCGCTGGTCGGCTGCGTCCACATCACACGATTGTCGCCCGTGATGGTGAGCCCCCAGGTGTTGCCGCCCTTCGAGGAGTATTGCTCGATCTTCGACCCATCGGGCCGGAACCGCACGACGCCGCTACCGATCGTGCCCTGCGTCTCGCCCTGCACATTCTTCACGTCGCTCGAAGCGCTGTAACCGTGCGTGGCGTAAATCCACCCGTCCCAGCCCCAGCGCGGATTGTTGATGACGGCGTGCGTATCGCGCGTGCCGAGCCCCGTGTAGAGCTTCTCCACTTTGTCCGCCTTCCCATCGCCATCCGTGTCGCGGATCCAAAGGATGTCCGGCGCCTGCGTGGCGATCACTCCGTCCTTGTGAAAGACGAAGCCCGTGACGAGATCGAGGCCCTCGAAGAACACCTCCTTCTTGTCCATCACGCCATCGCCATTCGTGTCGGTGAGGATGCTGATCTTGTCCTGCCCCTTGCGCTGCTGCTCGCCGGGCGTCGGGTCGAGGCCGCCGTGATCTTTCCACTCCTTGCCGCGGTAATCGGGCCGCATCCCGCGCCGCCCATTCGGATACTCCGGCGTCTCCGCGACCCACAAGCGGCCCGCCGGGTCCCAGTCGAAATTCATCGGCTTGGCGATGAGCGGTTCCGCGGCCACGAGCTTCATCGTGAAGTGGGGATGCACTTCGAGATTCTTGAGCGTGACCTCCGGGCGCTGCGGTCCGCCGGCGGGGTAAGTGAGCGCGTCGAGTTCCTCCTTCTTCACATACTCATCGAGATTCGTCCGCTTGCCCGCCCACGCGATGCCGCGCAGCAGGATCGCGCGATACTGTGGCAAGCCGAAGGTCTTGAACTGATGCCCGGGGATCGTGACGAAGGCGCGGTAGCCGTCCTTTTCGTAAGCCCACATCTGCGCTTGGATGTCGTAGATGTGCGCCGGGTTGCCGGCGGCGGGCTTTTTCCCCTGCTTCACGTTCGGCGTGTAGCTGGCGGCGAGCACGCGCGCCTCGGACTTCAGGTCCATGTCGTAGTAGATCTCGTCGTCGAGGTGGAAATTCGACGCGCCTTTCGTGATCGGATGCCCGCCGCCGAGGCGCTGATTCTCCGTGTAGTAGAGGTCCATCGGGCCTTCCTTCCACTTCGTCTGCTTCGGCACCCAAGCGCCGCCGATGGTGTCGCGCCACCACCCCGGATTTGTAAAGGACACCGCCGCGGTGTGGATGATCACGAGCCCGCCGCCGCGCTGCTGGAAAGCAGTGATGAGCTTCTCCTGCTCCGGCGTCGCATCCCCGCCCTCCTGCGCGTAAGCGACGATCACATCCGTCTGCGCGATCTGCTTGGCGGTCGGCCAATCCGTCGCGCCATCGACTTTCATCCCGCGCTCGGCGAGCAGCGTCTTCCACTCGGCGAGGAAGCGCGGGTGCGCGTGGATTTCCTGGCCGCGATTCTTTTCCCCGCCGCGGATGAAGACCCGGAGCGGCTCAGCCTGTCCGGCGATGAGGAAGAGGAAGAGGAAGAGGAAGAGGAAGAGACGTTTCATGACGATGGAGTTGGAGGGTGCGGATGGTGGCGCGGAGCGCGGCCAGATGAGCGGAATCATTGCCCGACTCTTAGCCCGAGGACATCCCGAATTACGCACGAAGAGCTATCGCGGAAGCACACGGTCGGCGTTGACGGCGCTCCTAGCAGCACGGCAATTTCCTCGCCCGCGCCGATGCCCGAGAAATCCACACCCCTTTCGGAGACGCACATCATCGGCGCAGAGACTCGGGAGGTGAAGGTGCGCGCGGTGGAATGTCCGCCGCTCGCAGGGCACCACATCGCGCACGTCGGGGTGGCGGATGCGGCGGCGCCGTATGAGATGGTACGGCTGGATCTGAGCGGGACGTATCTGCTCTCGTGCTTCTCGGGGCGCGGGGAAATCCTGCTCGATGGCCGCTGGCAGCAGTGTCGCGAAGGCTGGGCCTGTCTCGCGCCGCCGCACGCGCTGCTCGCCTTTCGGGCGGTGAAAGGAACGCGCTGGGGTTTTACGTGGGTGCGCTATCAGCAGCCGCCGGAGCAGCGACCGATCATCTCGGCGTCGTCGCCGGCGCTGGCGCGGTTCGATCCCGCGCCGATCCGCTGCGCGGTGGAGGGGCTTTTTTCGGAAATGCAGTCGCAGGTCGCGCCGATGGCGGTGACGCACTGGGTTGAGCTCATCCACACCTACGTGCTCCGCTTTGCCCGGCCGTGGCAGAGCGACGATCGGCTCGGGCATCTCTGGGAGCATGTCGCGGTGCGGCTCGGGGAAAAGTGGTCGCTCGATCTCCTCGCGGCGCGCTGCCACCTGAGCACCGAGCATCTGCGACGGCTGTGCCGGCGGGAGTTGGGGCGCTCGCCGATGCATCAGGTGATCTATCTGCGGATGCAGCTCGCGGCGAAGTTGCTCGCGACCACCGAGGACAAGGTCGAGACGATCGCCCGCGCGGTCGGCTACGAGAATCCGTTTGTCTTCTCGACGACCTTTAAGAAGTGGGTCGGCTGGCGTCCGAGCGACTATCGCGCGAAGGGCCGCTAACCAGCCTCTCCCTCAGCTAAACGTCAGGTTCTTCACGCCGGCGGCGGCGGCCGCGTTCAGCACCTCGATGATCCGTTCGTGGCGCGTCTCGGAAGCCGGGCGAATGATCACCGGATCTTCGCCGCCAAATTGCTCGATGGAGCCCTTCAGCCACTCGCGCAAGGCAGTGAGATTTTTGTCCGTGGGGGCGCCGTATTGGGTGCTGTTCATCGAGACCTGGCCCTCGGGCGAGATGTCGATGACGATGGGCGTCTTGGGCGCGCTGCTCGTGGAGGTCGCGCCGCTCGGGAGGCTGATGTTGAGTTCCTTTTCCTTCACCTGCGCACCGACGCAGGCCATGAAATAGAGCATGAGCACGAAAACGACATCGACCATCGGTGCGATTTGAAAACCGATGTCGCCATCATCTGATCCTACGGAGCCGGCCATGGGTGTTTTGGAGGTTTGGGGGTTAAGTTGCCGCCTTATTTGGCGGGCATGTCCTTATCAACGACGGAGAAAGTGACGTTCCCGACGCCAGCATTGGCGGAGGCGACCATGACCGCACGGAGATAGTCGTAACGGACGTTTTTATCGGCCCGGATCAAGACGCGCATTTTTGGCGTTGCCCGGACTTTCGGTTCGAGGATGCCGGTGACCATGACGGGATCGCCGATTTTTTGATCGTCCATATCGATGCCGCCGAGGTTGTTGATCGGGTTCCAGGTGATGTTGATGATGGTCTGGCCGGTCGTGCCTTTGTCTGGCGGCTTGGCGTCCTTGGCCACGGGAAGTTGGACGTCCTGATTCACCTGGAGCACCTCGGACGAACTGATCGACATAAAGAAGATCAGCAGCACGAGGAGAATATCGACCATCGGCGCGATCTGAAACTCGGGGTCCTCGTCCGGCGACAAGCGCGTCGCGGCGCGCAATTTCTTGACTCGTTTTGCCGGGCTCATGGGAGGAGGGAGCGGAGGGCAGGGAGGCTACGCCGTCCAGTCGAGCGTGGAACCGCAGTGCGGGCAGGGGTTCACGCCGGGAGCCACCGCGCCGTTGCACACCGGGCAGTTGGTGGTCAGGGCCATGGAGACTTTGCGGGCGCCGCCCATCATGGTCGGCAGACCGCCGCCCGCGCTGAAATTTTCACCGATCTGCACGCCGGCCAGTTCGTCATAGGGAACGTCGAGGAGGAGCGTATTCACGATGTCATCCGCGTGGACGATGCACATCTGCGAGATATTCCGGAAGATGTAGTAGGAGACGAAGGCCGGGATGGCGATGAAGAGACCGGCCGCGGTGGCGAGGAGCACTTCCGAGATCTTGCCGGAGAGCGCCCGTGGATCCTGGATGCCGGAGCCGGCGAGGACCGCGAAGGCCCCCATCATGCCGATGACGGTGCCGAGCAGTCCGATCATCGGACTGACGACCCCGATGACGGAGAGGTAGCTATTCCGGGTGCGCAGGATCGTGGCTTCGCGCAGGCCGTGCTCGGCGATGGAGGATTCCACGGCTTCCTTGCCGCGGCCGATGCGCGTCAGGCCGGACTTGAGGACGTTCGCGAGGTAGTTCTTGTTCGCATCACAGGTCGCCCATGCTTCCTGGTAATTGCCCGACGCGAGCGTCTGTTCGAGCGCCTGGACGAGCGGCGGTGGGGCCAGCTTGTCTTTGCGGAGTTGCATCGCGTTTTGGATGATGAGCGTGACCATCACGACGGAGGTGCCGACGATACAAAGCCAGATGCTGATGATCAGCGGGCCACCCTCCAAGATGAGGTGGAAGACATTTTGCTCCGGCGCGGCAGCGTCGTCGGCGGCCAGGCCAAGCGACCGGGTCGCCCCGAAGGCGGCGAGGAAAAGGAGATACTTGAGGGAGCGGCGGAGGAGGGCTGGGATCATGAGTTGGGGGTGGAAAAAATTTAAGGGACGGCGATGTCTTTGTGCGCTTTGCGGAGGGCGTCGGCTCTTTCCAGCGCCAGGGCCGCGGCGGCGCGATCATGAAAGAAAAGCGTGACGGTGCGGAGGTATTGTTCGAGCGCTTCGGAGTTATTCCCCTCGGCCTCCTCGATCTGTCCGAGGCCGAGGAAGGTGGCGCTATAGGCGAGGGCGTTCGCTTGGGAAACATTTTTCTCTTTCAAGGCCGCCTCCGCGATGGGCTCGAGCTTGGTCTTGGCGGCGGCGTAGTCCTTCCGGGCGATGGCGACGAGCGAGAGGCCCACGTCCGTCTGCATCGAGCCCTGACCAGGATACATGGTCTGATAGTCTATAAACGCCTTCTCGGCGGCCGGGATGTCCCCTTTGGCCAAATGCAGACTGCCAATGGTCGCCACGGCCTGCTGGGCCCAGATGGACGGGAGCCCCCGGTAGCGCGCGATCACCTTTTGCAGGACCGCGAGCGCGCCATCGTAATTTTTCTGCCGGTGAAGCTGATCGGCCTGCGCGATTTCCGGGGGTGGGGCCATGCGCACGTCTTTGATCTGAGCGAGCGGGAGACCCAGCTTGCCCTTGCCGTCTGGGGTAGCGACTTCGAGGGAGGTGCCCGTGACGCCGAAGACCTTCATCTGCTTCTGGGAACCGTCCTTCATCGTGATCACCGCATCCGTCTGGCCCAGGGCCACGGAAACCAGCATCAGGAGCCCTCCGATGATTGAAAGGTTTTGCTGGATTCGGGGGGCGGGACGTAGCTTCATGCGTTTTCGCGACCGGCACGCTAAAGACCCACCTTCGCGAAATCAACCCTGAATCCGTCTCTCTTCCGCTCCCATGGTCCATCTCATCCGCCGATTTCAGCAGCCGCTCATGATCACCATCACCATTCTGGTGATCATCTCCTTTGCGGTGCTCTACAACTCGGACTCCCTCGGCAGGCTCGACGCGGATCGCGTGGCGACCGTTTACGATCGCCATATCTCACTCGCAGAATACCAGCGCGCCCTGCGGAGCTTTGAACTCGCTCGCGATCTGGACATGCGGGAGATGCTCGGATCACTGGGCATTCCAGCGACCTCCGAGGAGGAATTCAAACGCAACGTCATCCTCGGCGGCCTGGTCCTCCAGAAGGAAGCGGAGAAGCTCGGCGTGACGACCACTGATGATGAAGTCGCCGACGGCATCAAGGCGCTCCCGGTCTTCCAGACGCAGGGCCAGTTTGACAGCGCGAAGTACAATCAGATCGTCCAAGTCGCCCTCACGCCGCGCGGTTTCACGGTGACGCAACTCGAAGAGATCGTGCGTGAAGACATCACCCTGAAGAAGATCAAGGCGCTCCTCGGTGCGACCATCGCCCCGGCACCGACGGAGGTGCGCGAGGCTTACGTGCGGGATTACCAGAAGACCGTGGCCTCCGTCGTCCGGCTGAAGCTCGCGGACTTCAGCGCCGCGGCGACGGTCGCCGAGGAGGAAGTGAAGAAGGCCTTTGAGGAGCGCAAGGCGTCCTTCAATGCGCCGGAAAAGCGCAAGGTCAAGTATGTGGCTCTGACCCTCCCCGCGGCGGAGAAACCGCTGGCTGGCAAGGAGCGGGTGGATGCCCTGAGAGCCCTTTCGGAGAAGGCGGCGGACTTCTCGCAGGCGCTGCTCGAGCCAGGCGCGGATTTCGCGGCAGTCGCGGCGAAAATGACGCTCCCGGTGCAGGAATCGGTGGAATTTTCCGCGACGGATGAACCCGCCGAACTCGGCAAGGGCAATGCCGCAGTGGACGCGTCGTTCAAGCTGACCAAAGAACAGCCAACCAGCGATGTCCTGGGGACGGAGCAGGGTTACTTTGTGCTCCATCTCGGCGCCATCATCCCGACGCGCCCGCTCACTTTTGAGGAAGCCAGGGTGACGCTCAGCGAAACCTTGAAGCAGGAAAAATCGATGGAGGCACTGAACCTCAAAGGCAACGCGATCCGCATCCAGATCGACGCTGCGCTCAAGGCCGGGAAGTCCTTCGCCGATGCCACCGCGGCTGCTGGAGTGAAGGCGGAAGCGTTCCCGCCTTTCTCGCGCCGCGAACCGAAATTTGACCAGCCCGATGGCCAGGAAGTGATGATTTCCTCGATCGACATGACCCCTGGCCAGCTCAGCCAATTCGTCCCGACGGCGACGGGTGGCGCGCTCGTATATATGGACAGCCGCGAGCCCATCGATGACGCGAAATTCTCCACCGAAAAAGCGCTCACCGCGCTGAACCTCTCCCGCGGCCGCCGCGAATCGCTTTTCACCGAGTGGTTCAAGGCCCGCCGCCGCGAGGCCGGCATCGCGCCGCTGCCCAAGCTCGCCGCGCCGACTCCGCCGCCCACGGCGTAAGCCCGCCATGAGCCCCGAAGTCGAGGAACTCTTCGACGACGCGAATGGCGACCTCGCCCTCGGGGAACTCGAAGCGGCGGTGGAAAAATACCGTCGCTGCACCGAGCTGGATGCGGAGTTCTTCGACGCGTGGCATGCGCTCGGCATGGCGCTGATGAAGATCGGGCGCTACCCCGAAGCCATCGCCGCGGGCCTCAAGACCGTGGAGCTGCGCCCGAACGATCAGCTCGCCTGGTCGAGCCTCTCGCTCTTTTACGTCCGGGCCGAGATGATCCAGGAAGCCGAGGCTGCCGGGGCCAAGGCGAAGATCCTCGGCTGGGGCGGGAAGATCAAAAAGCCCTGAAAGTTCTGCGAGCGGCGCGTTGACGGGTCGCCGGCGTGAGCAGATTCTCCGCCCGTTCCACCGCCGCATCCCGTGGCGGAAATTCCACCCTTCCTCTCATTCACTAAATCCTATGGGCCTCCTCGATTCCATCCTCGGCTCCGTCCTCGGCGGCGGTGCCTCCAGCCAGCAAAATCCGATCGCGCAGATCGCGATGCAACTCCTCTCCGGCTCCGGTTCCGGCGGTGCCCCAGGTGCGGGCGGCGGCCTCGGCGCGCTCATGCAGCAATTTCAAAAGGCCGGCCTCGGTGACGCCGTGAATTCCTGGGTCAGCACCGGCCAGAATCAGCCCGTAAATGGCGCCCAGGTCCAGCAGGCGCTCGGTGCCGAACAGATCCAGCAATTTGCCCAGCAGACTGGGATGCAAGGCGGCCAAGTCAGCGACCTCCTCGCGAAACTCCTCCCGCAGCTCGTGGACAAGGTCACGCCCACGGGCAGCGTGCCGCAGCAGAACGATCTGCAAGGCATGCTCACTGGCCTCCTCGGCCAGCTTGGCGGCGGCAAGCACTGACGCCGGCTCCGGCCGGCTCGGGATCTTTTTTAACGCATCGACGGCGTCTCCACGGTCGTGGAGCTTCCCCTGCGTGGCCGCGTCGGGCTGATTCCCCGCGCGCCGCACACCCACTTTTCCATGCCCCACTTCTTCATCACCACCGCCATCGACTACACGAACGCCGCGCCGCACATCGGCCATGCCTATGAGAAAGTGCTCGCCGATGTCCTGGCGCGTTATCATCGGCTGAAGGGTGACGACGTTTTCTTCCTCTCCGGCGTCGATCAGCACGGGCAAAAGGTCCAGCAGTCGGCGGACAAGCAGGGCATTCCGCCGCAGGAATTCGTGGATGGCGTGACGCAGAAATTCGTCGCGCTCTGGGACAAGCTCGATGTGCGCTACGATGCCTGGGCCGCCACCACCGACGCGCAGCACAAGGACTGCGTCCGCGCCATCCTCCAGCGCCTCTGGGACGAGAAAGATCCCACCACCGGGGCGAGCCGCTGGATCTACAAGAAGTCACAGCGCGGATTCTACAGCGTGCGGCAGGAGCAATTCCTGACCGACAAGGAGCGTGGCGCCAACGGACAGTTCGGCCCCGAGTGGGGACAGGTGGAGGAGCGGGAGGAGGAAAACTACTACTTCCGCCTCGCCGAGCATCGGCCGTGGCTGCTCGCTCTCATTGAAAAACGCAGCGCGGCCGGACGGCCTTTTGTGGTGCCGGATTTCCGCGTCGCCGAGCTGCGCAATGCCGTCGAAAAACTCGAAGGCGACCTCTGCATCTCCCGCCCGAAAGCGCGGCTCTCCTGGGGCATCCCGTTTCCCTTCGACGAGGATTTTGTCACCTACGTCTGGTTCGACGCGCTGGTGAACTACATCAGCTTCGCCCCCGGCTACGATCCCGCGCCCGCCCGCCCGCCGGAAGCATTTCTCCAGTGGTGGCGCACCGTCACGCACGACATCGGCAAAGACATCATGATCCCCGCGCACGGCGTCTATTGGCCCGTGATGCTGAAGGCGCTCGGGTTTGCCGATGAAGACATGCCCACGCTGCTCGTCCACGGTTGGTGGAACATCCGGAATAAAGCGGGCGCCAGCGAGAAGATGAGCAAGAGCCTCGGCAACGTGGTCGATCCGGATGTCCTCGCGGATAAATACGGCGCGGAGGGGCTGCGCTATTACTTGATGAGCGACATCGCCACCGGGCGCGACGCGGATTTTTCGGAGGAAAGACTGGTGCAGCGTTACAACACGGACCTCGCGAACTCGTTGGGGAACTTGCTTAACCGGTCCTTGAACATGGCGGCGAAGTATCGGGAGAGCAGAATAAAGCGCCTTCCGACTCACGAATGGGGTACTCACATGCCCGCGCCTCCTGATGCACCGCTGGCCGCCAAATTGATGGATTGGCACGGTGGTTTTGAAGCCCCTGGCGGCCCGGTGAATCTCGACGGTTACGCCAATAGTTTTGGGTTATCAGTGGCTGCCTTCGTGGCCTGGATGGGCGAATCGAATACACAATTGGCACTCACTGAGGCCGCTTACCGCGCGACTGCCGCCAATCAACTCGTTGATGCAGCAGCGCCTTGGAAACTTGCCAGGGATCAATCAGAACGCGCGAAAGCCCAACTTGATGTCGTCCTCTACCACCTCGCCGAATCCCTCCGCATCATCGCCATCCTGATCTCCGCGGTGCTCCCGAAAGCCGCGCACGGCATCTTCGATCAGCTCCAGTGGAAGCTCGATGAAGCCGGGCAGGAGTCGCGGTTCAAACTCGCGGATGCGAAGTGGGGCGGCCTCCCCGATGGCCATGTCCTCGGCACGCCGACGCCGCTCTTTCCCCGCATCGAAGCGCCGCCGGTGGCCTGAGAAGGCTTCCGAGAATTCGCGGCCACGGTGAAAGCGGCGCGGGGCCGCGCCGCACTCCAAAGCGGCTGCGCCGCGAAACGAGACGTTCGGTTGGTTTCGCGCGGAGCGCTTTGGAGTGCGCTGCGTCCCCGCAGCGCTTTCTCCCGCGCTCGGGCGTTCATAGCCGACCAGAAAGCAGCTGCGACGAGCGGAGGTCCTGCGCCGCGCACTTCAGCGCCGCAAAGCCACGGTCCGGGGCGTCCGTGCTGCTGGCAGCGCTCTCCCCACCCGCCCTCAAAAGTACCGCCGAAATTCCTCCACCCGCGCCTCCAGCTTGCTCCGGAGCTGCGCGCGCGGATCGGGTGCTTCCCCACCGCGCGCCACGGCCACGCAGAGTTGCGTAAGCGCTTCGACATCCGCGATGGCGACAAATTCCGGCTCGATCTTCGTGTCCGATCCGCAGTTGTGATAGTTCCCCAGGGCCACACAGAGCGCCGCGCAGCGGTAGCCGTAGAGCTGATACGCGGTCGCTTCGCAGGTGCCGCCACTCATCAGGCAGCGCTGCGCCGGGATCTTCTCGTCCTGCGCGATCTGCCAGAGCGTCGCGGTTTCATTCGGGTCGAAAATCGAGGTCCGATCCCCGACGCGCACGATCACGCCTTCGCCCATCTTTCCTGCGCCAGCGGCCTTTTCCGAACTGGTCTCCAGCGAAACGATGGTCGCCTCGCGCGGCACCCGGCCCGAGCGCGCGAGCTGGATGGCGCCGATGAAACCCACTTCCTCCGCCCGCGTGAAAAGCCCATAGACCGCGCCCTCCGCAGCGGCCGCTTCGAGTTCCTGAAACATCGTGACGATCGCCGCGCAGCCAATGAGATCGTCGCACGCCCGCGAATAGATCCGCCCGTCGCGCACTTCGCAGGCCGGCAGATCCCACATCGCATACGCGCCAAAATCACGCACCGGCGGTTTCGCCGCGCGATACTCCTCCGGCACGCCGCCGAGAAATTCCTCGCCGACAAAACCCGGGTGATCCATATGCGCCGCAAAGGCGTGGCCCGCGACTTCCTGCCCGCGCCGGTAGTGCGCGATCACATTGCCAAAGGCATCCTGCTCGACGCTGACGTGCGGGCACTGCGCGAGCTGCCTGAGGATCTCGGCGCGGACGGCGTCTTCGTGGAAAGGCGCGGTGGGCTGGGCGAGGAGGGCGCGGGTGGTGGCGAGGAGGCGGTCCAGACTCATGGGGAAAACATCGAACGTCGAACATCGAACGTCGAACATCGAATGATGCGGCGTTCGCCTGCGCGCAATGCGCGACGTTCGATGTTCGATGTTCAAAGTTCGATGTTCGACGTTCCCGCGCACCGCCGATAAAGCTGCGCGGAATGTCCGCCTGGAAATCCTTCCGCCACCGCCTCGAGGCCCGCGCCTGCCAGATGCTCGCGTGGGCCGTGCCGCGGCTCTCACGACGACACTGCGTGAAGCTCGGGAACTTCCTCGGCGATCTGGCTTACCGTTTCGACGCGCGCGGTCGCGCCGTGGCGCTGGGCAATCTCGAGTGTGCGTTCGGCGAACGCTATACGCTCGCGCAGCGTCGGGAGATCGCGCGCGCCTCGTATCGGAATTTCGTCCGCACGATGCTCGATCTTTTCTGGGCGCAACGGCTCACCCCTGACACCTGGCGCGAGTGGCTCCAGCCCGCGGGCTTCGACGCCGTGCGCGCGCGGCTCGCCGAGGAAAAGCGCGGGACCATCTTCCTCTGCGTGCATCAGGGGAACTGGGAATGGGCGAGCCTCCTCTGCGGCTGGCTCGGCTTTGGGAATGTGGTCGTCGCCGAAAACTTCAAGAACCCCCTGCTCACCGCCACCTTCGCCACGCTCCGCCAGCACTCCGGCCAGACCATCATCGCGCAGGAAAATTCGCTCCTCCGCATGTTGAAGATCGTGAAACGCGGCGGTGCGACCGGGATGCTCCTCGATCTCAACCTTCGCCCCACGCAGGCCGCGACCATCGTCGAAGCCTTCGCCTCTCCCGAAGCACCGAGCCTGCTGATGTGCGTTCCCTTGCTCCACGCCGTGCTCGCCGCGCGCGCCGGGGCACTGCTCGTGCCGGTGATCACCGAGCCGCAGGCGGATGGCAGCGTGCGCATCACCGCGCAGCCCGCCATCGAACTGCCTCCGGGTGCCAGCGTGCCAGAGATCGCGCAGCGGTGCTGGGAAATCTTCGAGCCCTTCGTCCACGCGCGGCCCGACCTGTATCTCTGGGCGTACAAACACTTCCGCTACCGCCCGCGCGCGGCGACCCGCGCCTACCCCGCCTACTCCCACGAGTCCGGCGCCTTTGAAAAACTCTGTCGCAGTCCGTGAGCGAAACTGCGGCGCGCGCGCGTTTGACAAAGCTCCCGCCCGCGTCTTCCATGCCCGCCCATGAAACGCCTCCTCACGCTGCTCTCGCTGGCCCTCGCGGTCGCCTTCCTTTCCGGATGCGCCACCGGCTCCCGCGGGTCTTACAAAGTCACCGCTTTCAAACCAAACAATCCGGGCAACGTCCGCGTCAAGGTCTCCACCTCGACCCAGAACGTCTATGTGCTCGAAGGCGACCGCCTGCTCATGGCGGTGCAGGGCTGCGTCGGCACGCCCAGTTCGCCCACGCCCGGCGGCAATTTCACGATCTTCAACAAGCTCAAAACCAAGCGCCGCATTAGCCAGCCTGATGCGGGCTACCCGATGGCCTACTGGTGTGAATTTAAGAGCGCCTACGGCTTCCACGAAGGCTTCGTGCATCCCCGCCCGCGCACCCACGGCTGCATCCGCCTGCACAAGGAAGCGGCCGCCCGGCTCTTTGCCCTCGTGAATATCGGCACGCCAGTGAACGTCTCGAGCAGCCAGCGAGAGGACCAAATGTACGGCCATTTCGTGCGCAAGCTCGACCAGAGCCGCGACCCCGATCCACCGCGTTCCTTCATGATGTCCCCGCGCTGGTTCCAGGATCCCGCCGGCCCGCTCCTCGTCGAGCAGTCCTAGGCCTGGCGCGCGATTCGCGTCCTTTCACCGGTCGCTGGATGCTGCATAGTGGGCGTCCAGCGACCGGTTTTCTTTTCCACCACTCCATGAGCACACCAGCCACTCCCACCACTCCCGCCAAGAAGGTGAACCTCCGCACTCCCGACGTGATGGCGGCCGTGCAGGCGCAGGTGGAGACGCACTACCGGAGTGAGATCGTCGAGCGCCTGCGCGCGAGCGGCGGCACGCTCTCCTGCGAAGGGGTCACCGTGCGGCTGGCGAAGCAGTTCGGCTTTTGCTACGGCGTCGAGCGGGCCATCGACCTCGCCTACGCGGCGGCGAAAGTCTTCACTGATCGCCGCCTCTTCATCCTCGGCGAGATCATCCACAACCCCGAGGTGAACCAGCAGATCGCCGAACTCGGGATCAAAAATCTGCTCGGCAAATCACCCGACGCCGATGTCTCCGAGCTCACTGCCGAGGACGTGGTCATCGTCCCGGCCTTCGGCACCGACGTCACCACCCTCGCGCAAATCAAAGAGCGTGGCTGCCAGATCGTGGACACCACCTGCGGCGACGTGATGAGCGTCTGGAAGCGGGTGAAACAGAATGCGCAGGACGACATGACGTCGATCATCCACGGCAAGGCCACGCACGAAGAAACGAAGGCCACGGCCTCGCGGGCCATCGTCGCCGGCAAGGGGCACTACCTCATCGTGCTCACGCTGCGGGACACGGATTACGTCTGCGATTACATCCGCCGCAGCGGCGACAAGGCAGCGTTCCTGGAGCGTTTCCAAGGTGCGTATAGCGAAGGCTTCGATCCCGATCTGCATCTGCGCCGCGTCGGTGTCGCGAATCAAACTACGATGATGCGCGGCGAAACCGAGGAAGTGCAGCGGCGCATCATGGCCGCGGTGCGCGAGCGCGACGGCGAAGGAGCTGCGGAGAAAAATTTCCGCTTCTTCGACACCATTTGCGGCGCCACCCAGGAGCGGCAGGACGCGCTCCGCGACATGCTCGCCGCGCCCATGGATCTCCTCCTCGTCATCGGCGGCTACAATAGCTCAAACACTTCGCACCTCGCCGAGATGGGTGAGGAAAAGCTGCCCACTTACTTCATCCGCAACGCCAGCAAGCTCGAAAGCCGCGAGCGTATCGTCCACTACTGGGCGCGGGAAAAGCACGAGGTCACGAGCGAAGGCTGGCTGCCCAAGCTCCCCGTCGTCGTCGGCATCACCGCCGGCGCGAGCTGCCCGAACAATTTGATCGAAGACACCATCCTGCGGATCTACGAGCTGCACGGCATCTCGCGCGAGCGGCTGCTCGGTTCGGTCTGAAGTAGTTACTTCGCGGGGTTGGGCGGACGCAGGTGGCGCTGCCAATTCACCGGCGCATCATTCGCCTGCTTTGCGCCTGGAGTGCTTCGACCGTCGTTCACGAGCTTCTCCATGAGCGCGAGCATCTCCACGACGACCTCTGGCTTTGCATGGGCGAGATTCCGCGTCTCGCCGAGGTCGCTGGCAAGGTCGTAAAGTTGGACTGGCGGCGCCCCTCGGCTGGCTTTCGGGTCGGGCGCGGCGAGCAGCTTCCACGCCCCTTTCCGCAGCGCTGCGACGCCAGCCGAGGAGTGGCTGATCGCGTTTTCGCGCACCGGCTGCGTCCCGCCCTTGAGCAGAGGCAGCAGGCTCACGCTGTCCTCCCCGGCGTTGGCCGGGACCGCAAAGCCCCAAAGTTCACTGAGCGTCGCGAAGATATCCGCCTGATGCACGAGCTGCCCGCACACCTTCCTGGGCGCGACCACGCCCGGCCAGCGCGCGATGAAAGGAACGCGATGCCCGCCCTCCCACGCGCTCGTCTTGTAGCCCCGCAGCGGCCCGCTGGGAAAATGCCCCTGCGCCTCCAGCTTCTTCGCGCCGGTGTAACTCGCGAACCCATTGTCGCTGCTGAAAATGACGAGCGTGTCCTGGGCGACGCCATGCTCCTCCAGCGCCTGCAAGACGCGCCCCACCGTAGCGTCAGTCTCCATGATGAGATCCGCCACCGGCAGCCCCAGGCCGCTTTTCCCGTCCCACTCCGCATTCACCGCGAGCGGCGTGTGCGGCGTGGTCAGCGGCAGGTAGAGCAGGAAGGGCTGCTTCGCCTTGGCCTGCCGGGAGATGAAATCCACCGCGCGATCGCGCAACGCTGGGAGGATGCCTTCCAGCTTCCAGCCTGCCAGCGCTGGTCCCGGAAGACTCGCGAGATGATTTTTGAAAAGTGCCCCTGGCAGAAACTCGGTCGGCACTCCCTGTACGCGATCGTTCTCGATGAAAGCGTAGGGTGGCCAGTTCGGCACATCCGTTCCGAAATACTCATCGAAGCCGCGCGTGGTGGGCCCTTCGCCGATCGGCTGCGCAAAGACCTCCGCCCAAGCCGCGCGGTGGGCATCGGTGGCGAGGGCGGCGCCCTTTCCACGCGCCGCGGTGAAGTATTGTTTCTTCTCCGCCGGGATCGGCCACCGCTCGCCGAGATGCCACTTTCCGATGCAGGCCGTCCGATAGCCGTGCTGTTTCGCGAGCCCCGCGATCGTCAGCCGATCCGGCGCGATCAGCGGCCCCTCCCAGAGGCCCACGATTCCGGCCTGCAGCCGGGTCCGCCAGTGGTAGCGACCCGTGAGCAGCGCATAGCGCGAAGGAGAACACACCCCACTGCTCGAATGGGCATCGGTAAAACGCATCCCTTCGCGCGCCAGTCGATCCAGGTTCGGCGTGGGAATCTTGCCGCGCTCGGGATTGTAACATTGCAAGTCCCCGTAACCGAGGTCATCGGCAAGAATGATGAGCACGTTGGGCTTTGCCGCCGCCGCGAACGATGAGGCGCCGACGATCGCGAGCAGGCAGGTCAGCGGGAGGACGAAAAAGCGTTTCATAGCGGAATACATGGCAACTAAAGGAGGAGAACAATTTCGCCCATGCGAGCAGCTCGGGCGGCGCGGTGAATGAGCCCGCAAGCCTCCGAACCTTTGCCCCTTTGGACCCTGAGCGGGCCTCAGCATCGACGAGAGAAGCTGGCGGGCGGCGAAAACTTTGCCGCCAGCGCGCGCCTCCCTGCTCCGCTTGCGCGGATATCCGTTCGCGCAGGAAGACGTGTGGTGCCATAAAGGTCGGGAGCACCCGATGAACGGCCTGAATCCCACGCGACCTCACTTCCTCGTTCTATCGGTCTGCTGCTTGGTTTTCGGATTTCTGGCGGCCTGGATCGTATCTCGCGCGTTCTGGATGGAGCCACTTTCCGCCAAAAATCGGCCTGCTTCCGCGCGTTCCAATCCGGTGGCGTGTGACGCTGCACCCCCGGGTGCGGTCGCTCCGGAAGCACCGTCCACCGTATCCGCTTCGCGAGCCCCCACGCCTTCGCCGGTGCTTGCCGATGATGATTCCCTGGCGCGAGCACTGAGCGCAGCCCGACACCGCATCGTCCCCGTGAGCGAGCGGGAGCGGCAGATCGAGATGAATCGCGGTGCGCGCTTTTTTGCCGCCAATCCGCGCCAGGATCTCACGCTGCGCTTCCTTGACGACCGGGTGCGGCTGGCGTCCGGGCAGTCCGGCCAAACCTGGGAGGGAGAACTCACCTTGCTCGGTGTGACGCGCGACGTCGAGTCCGGGCCGGAGCCGGGCGGAGGTGTGGCGGTCTCGGCAGACGAGAGCCGGGTAGAATTTTTGCGACGCGACCTCACCGAGTGGTATGTGAACGCGCCCGCGGGATTCGAGCATGGCTTCACCCTGTTCAAGAGCCCACCCGGCGCGGAGACGTCCTCCTCGTTCACGGTGACGATGAAGCTGGAAGGTCTCACCGCCACGCCTTCCGACACGGACGATGGCGGGCTCACGCTCTCGACCCCCGCAGGCGCGCCAGTGGCCAGTTACAGCCACCTCGTGGTCGCCGACGCGATGGGGCGGCGGCTCCCGGCGCATCTGGAATCCGCGCCTGACCGCATCCGCATCGTCGTGGCGGACGCCGGCGCAGTGTATCCAGTGACCATTGATCCGCTGATCGGCTCGCTCGAGCAACGTCTCGGATTCCCGGCGGGCGACGCGCAACCCGGGGAAAAATTTGGCGCGAGCGTGAGCCTTTCGGGAGACACCGCGGCGATCGGTGCGCCCTATGACGCGCACGCGCTCGGAGCGGATGCGGGCAGCGTCTATGTGTTCACTCGCCCGAGTTCCGGCGTGTGGAGCTTTCGCACAAAGTTGTATTCACAGGCGGCGGACCAGCCGCTGTATTTCGGCGCGCGCGTAGCCATCAGCGGCACCACGATCGCCGCGGCGGGCTACGGCCACACCATTCTCGGAAAGGTGTATGTCTTTGCCGGAGCGGGCGCGACTTGGACGGAGGACGCGCAATTGCCCGTGAATGCAAGCGCGCTGGCACTCGAAGGCAACACGCTGCTTGTCGGCGCTGCGAGTCGCGACACCACACGCGGCTACAGCGCGGGCGCGGCTTTCGTCTTTGCCCGCAGCGGTCAGACGTGGACGCAGCTGGCGCAACTCGAAGCGGGCGACGGCGCGGCGCAGGATTACTTTGGCGGGGCGGTGGCGATCCAAGGAGACACCGCCGTCGTGGGCGCCATCGGTCACGACTTCGCCGACTATCGAACCGATGCCGGCAGCGTTTACGTATTCGCACGGAGCGGGACGGCGTGGACGCAACAAGCGGCTCTGGCCGCGCCCGTCCCAGCAGCCTACGAACGCTTCGGCGAATCCGTCGCCCTCGGCGGCGGCAGAATTCTTGCCGGATCGCCTAACCGGAACAAAGTCCACGCCTTTGCCCAAAACGGCTCCGCCTGGATCCATGAGGCCACATTGCAACCCACCAACCCGGGCTCTCTTCCAGGACTGTTTGGCGCCGCCGTGGCCTTGGCGGGCAACACCGCGCTCATTACAGATCCCTACCGCGGCCTCTGCGAACGTTTTTCCCACGCGACCGGCGCATGGCTCGCCGCGCCGGCCCTCGTACCCTCGGATCCGTTGGTGCAGAGGCCCAGTTTCGGCAGCGCGCTCGCCTTCGATGGGACGACCGCGCTGATCGGTTTTCCCGGCGCCGATCTACCCACCGTCTCCCAGGCCGGCGCGGTGTCCGTCTTTCGGCAGACCGGAGGAACGTGGACGCAGGAGGCGCTCCTCGCGCCAGCGGGAGGCGCGAACAGCGACGGTCTCGGCTCCAGCGTCGCGCTGAGCGGCGATACGCTCATCGCCGGAACGCCCACCGCCGACACCCCGGCGGGCAACGAAGCTGGCCGCGCGTTCGTCTTTGTCCGCTCCGGCGCGATCTGGTCTGAGCAGGCCGCGCTCATCCCGGCGGGAGGCGCGGCGGGCGATCACTTCGGTCAGGCGGTGGCGGTCAGCGGCAACACCGCGCTCGTCGGCGCGCCAAATTCGTACTCAAGATGGCGGCGCTCATGTCTTCACGCGCTCCGGTTCGATGTGGACGGAACAGGCCAAGCTCGCCGCCGATGTCTTCGAAGGCTTCGCTGGCTTTGGTGCCGCCGTGGCGATCGAAGGCCAGACCGCGATCATCGGCGCGCCGCGTCGCAACCTCGATCCCTTCCCCCGGGCCGGTGCGGGCTACGTCTTTCTGCGCTCCGGTCAGGCTTGGGCGCTCGAGACCACCCTGACGGCGTCGGACCCCGGATCCTACGCGGCGCTGGGTTCGGCCGTCGCCCTTTCCGGCGAAGTCGCTGTGCTCGGCGCGCCTTACGCCAGCGATGGTGCCGCACAAAATGGTGCCGCCTACGTCTTCCGTCGCAATGGTGGTGTCTGGACGCAGCAAATAAAGCTCACCGCCTCCGACGGACAATCTGGTGACGAGTTTGGAAGAGCCATCGCGGTGGACGGTGGTACGATCCTCGTCGGGGCGCCCGAACATGACGCCGGAGGCTATCTCGACGAAGGCTGCGCCTACATTTTCACCGGCAGCGGCAGCGCCTGGACCCAGCAAGCGCAGCTCATGCCCTCAATGCGATACAGTTACACTTTCCGCGGCGGCGCGGTGGCCTTGCGGGGCGATGTCGCCGTCCTCGGGCAGAGTTTCGTGCCTACCTTCTACGTCCCCTCGGGGGAAGCCGTCGTCTTCCGCCGCACCAGTGCGGCCTGGGTTCAGGATGTCGTGCTCTCCGGCGATGCCTTCGGGGTCGGAGATCACTTTGGGGCGGCGCTCGCGCTCGATGGCGACACCCTCATTGTCGGCGCTCCAGCCGAGGCTGGCGTCACTCCCGATGGCGGCAAGATCCCAAATGTCGGCGCCATCTACGTCGAGCGCCTTGTCAGCGGCAGCGCGGAAATTTCTCTCCACGACGGTGCCAGTATCGCCGCACCGGAGCTGCAATCCGGCCAGGCCGCTCCGGTGGACTTTGGCTTCATCGCGCTCGGCGGCGTGGTCACGCGGGACTTCACCATCCGCAACACCGGCGACAGTCCGCTGCTCATCCGGGGACTTGCGGGCTTCTTCGAGTTCTCCGTGCTCAACGCGCCCGCGAGCATCCCGACCGGGCAATCCCCCGTTTTCCAAGCGCGCTTCACGGCGTCGAGCGTCGGTTCCGCGTTTTGGGAAATGGCCATCTTCACCAACGATGCGGACGAGCCCCTGTTCCTTGTCAAAATGACGGCTGCCACCTATCCCGATGCCTACTTTGCTTGGGCCGCGGCCGCGGGCCTCACCGGCGATTTGCGGCATACCGCCGCCAACCCCGCCTCCGACGGTGTCGCCAATCTCTTAAAATACGCCTTCAATCTCGACCCGACGACGCACGACCGGCGCACGCTCATTCCCGGCACTGGTACAGTCGGCCTCCCCGCGATCGAGGAAGACAATCAAAGCCCCAGTCACGCCTTTGTCGGTCTGCGCATTGAATTCGTGCGCCGGATTGACGGCGGGATCACTTACTTCCCTGAATTTTCGAGGGATCTGAGCGACTGGACGAATTACTACCCCCAGCCCGTCATCACGCCACTTGGTGGCGGTTGGGAGCGAGTCATCGTAATCGGAAGCTACGAACGCACTCCCGGCATGAAGATCTTTGGCCGCGTCCGCGTCCGGATTCCGTAGCAGCGATTTTATCCACTCTGTTTCGTGCGTGGATGCTTGTCCGCCAGCCCCGCCCGGGGGATATGATGGTATCCAATGTTCATCGCACCGAACCTCGAAGTCTCCGCCCGCGATTATCTGCACACTTTTCCGGCGAAGACCGTGAAGAAAGGGGAGGCGATCTTCGCCGAGGGTGCAGTGCGCGAAGTGGCCGCGGGGGACGGCGCAATCTACTTCGCCTCCGTGCAGGGTTCGCTGCTCTACGAGGCGACCCTCGCTCTCGAGAATGACTCCTGGTTCGGCGATTGCACGTGCCCGCTGGAGGGGGACTGCGAACACTGCTACGCGGCGATGCGCTGGCTGCTCGATGGGGTCGAGTCCACGTCGCCGTCCCCGGCTCCAGCGGCCACGCCGGAGCGGAGCGCGTCGCCTAAAAAATCCTTCCCCGCCTTCATCGAGCAGAAGCTCGGGCGGAAGCTCCAGCCCGGCGAGAAGCGCGTGGTCACCGCGATCGACGACCTTTTCAAAAACCACGCCGACTCCGCGCACATCGCGGAGTATCTGCTCGCACCCATCCTCGGCGGCGCGAGCGCCTGGCAGTACGCGATGCATCAAGTCTGGCCCGCTCCGCCCCGCGATGCCTGGGAGGCCTGGCTCTACCTCGCCCATTTTCTCCGCGGGCGGAAAAAGAGCGCGCCGCCCTTTCTCGCGCAGATCACTCCGGAGACGGAGGTCGAGGCCTTCGTCCACGAGTGGCAGCGGCGCGAGGCCATCGAACACTGGAGCCGGCAGTTCGGGCAATTCGCCGCGCGCACGGAAGCCAGCAGTGCGGTGGTCACGGACCTGCGGGCCGTCTTTGCGGAGATCGGCGTGCGCCTGGAGGCGAGTGACGATGGCGGCGCGACGTTCGAGTTGCTGAAAAAGACCCACTACGCGCAGATGGAGCGCGAATTTGGCAGCGGCCGGCTGCAGCTCACCGCCCCGGCCGCACTGCTCTGGTCGGCCTTCCGCACCGCTCAGGCGAAGGATGGCGTGCTGCGCTACGACACGCCGGATTCCGCCACCGCACTCAATGAACTGCTCCGCAATCCGCTCCTCGCCGAGCGCCTGCTCGGGGTGCGCCGCGATCCGCTGCGCCGCGCCGAAGAACGGCTCCAGTGGAAGATCGAACCGGCCACGACGGAGACGGAGGACTATCGCTTTACCCTCGTGCTCCCGGATGGCACGCCGCCGCCGCCGCCGCTCGTGGCCGTGGATGGCCAGCCGGCGCTCTACGTCACCAGCGACACGATCTTCGAGGCTCCGCCGCTCGGCGGACTGAACGTCGCCGAGACGAATCGCGTGCCCGCGCCCGCGCTCGAGACGAATCACGGCCTGACGCTGCTCGATGCCATCGGCGTCGCGCCACCGCCGCGCATCGCGGAGCGCACCCGCACCGTCCGGGCGCGGGTCGTCTTTCGCTGCCACGTCGAGGAACTGGAGTTTGGCGAGGGCGAGGTGCTCAAGGTCGCGATCAGCGCCGATCTTGGCGACGCCGCCGCGGCCCAGCGTTATGGGGCAGAAGGCTGGCAAGACCTTCCCTCCACGAGACCGCCGGCCCCCGTGCTCGCGCGGATCGATCGCACTGCGTGCCGCGCGACGCCCCGCGCGGTCGAGGCGCTGCGCGTGAATTGGAACCCCTATCGCCACGTGTGGGATCGGTCGCTCGGCAAAAAATTTCCCGGCGAACTGACCGAGTGGCTCGCCGCGCTGCCGCCGGGCATCGAGGTCGAACTCGATCCGCTGCTCGCCACCCTGCGCGACGCCCCCATCGCCGCGAGCGTGCGCCTCGATGTCGAGGAGGCGGGCGTCGATTGGTTCGATCTGCGCGTCGCGCTCGATGTCGCCGACACCACGCTCACGCAGGAGGAGCTCAAGCTCCTGCTCGACGCTGGCGGCGGCTATGTGCGGCTCGGCGCGAAAGGCTGGCGGCGGCTCGAATTCAATCTCAGCGACGAAGACGAAAAAAATCTCGCCGAACTCGGCCTCAGCGCGCGCGAACTTTCCAGCGAGCCGCAGCGCCTCCACGCGCTCCAGCTCGCCGGGAAAAAGGGCGCGCGACTCATGCCCGAGCGGCACTTCGCGGCCATCGAGCGCAAGGTCGAGGAGATCCAGACGCGCGTCGCGCCGCCCGTGCCGGAGGCGATCCACGCCGACCTGCGTCCGTATCAGATCGAAGGTTTCCACTTCCTCGCCTACCTCACCACGAACCGCTTCGGCGGCATCCTCGCCGACGACATGGGTCTCGGCAAAACGCTGCAAGCGCTCGCCTGGCTCGCCTGGCTACCCGCGGAAGAGAAGTCGCAACCTTCGCTCGTCGTCTGCCCGAAAAGCGTGATGGGGAATTGGTCCGCCGAAGCCGAGCACTTTTGCCCGTCCCTCCGCGTGCGCCTGCTGCACAAAGGCGCGTGCGACGCCGCCGCCCTCGCCGCCGCGCGCGCGGAAGCCGACATCGTGGTTGCGAATTACACCCAGCTCCGCCTCCTCGAAGGCGAACTCACCGCCGCCCCGTGGCGCGCCGTGATCCTCGACGAAGCCCAGTACATCAAGAACCCCGAGTCGCAAACCGCCCGCATCGCCCTGGCTCTGAATGCTGCGCACCGCCTCGCCCTCAGCGGCACACCAATCGAAAATCGCTTGCTCGATCTCTGGAGCATCATGTCCTTCGCCATGCCCGGGGTGCTCGGCAATCGCGCGCAATTCAACAAGCGCTTCGATCAGAAAAACGACCCGCTCGCGCGCCTGCGCCTCTCTGCGCGCGTCCGCCCTTTCCTCCTCCGCCGGACGAAAAACGAAGTCGCGAAAGACCTACCGGATCGCATCGAGGAAGACCTCGTCTGCGAAATGGACGGCGTGCAGGCGACGCTCTACCGCGCCGAACTCAAGCGCGCGCGGCAGCAACTCCTCAAACTCAAGACCTCCCGCGAACTCGACAAAGCGCGCTTCAACATCCTCACCTCGCTCCTCCGTCTGCGGCAAATCTGCTGCCACCCCGCGCTGGTCAGCGAAAAAGCCACCGATGCCGAGAGCGCGAAACTCGGCGCGCTCCTGGACCTCCTCGAACCGCTCATCGAGGAAGGCCACAAGGTCCTCGTCTTCTCGCAGTTCGTCGAAATGCTCGCGCTCATCCGCGCCGAGATCGAGCAGCGCGGCTGGCGCCAGTTTCTCCTCACCGGTGCCACCGAAGATCGCGGCGCACTCGTCGCCGACTTCCAGAAAAGCGAAGGCGCCGGCGTCTTCCTCATCTCCCTACGCGCCGGCGGATTTGGCCTCAATCTCACCGCCGCGAGCTACGTCGTCCTCTTCGACCCCTGGTGGAATCCCGCCGTCGAAAACCAGGCCATCGACCGCACCCACCGCATCGGCCAGACCAGCAAAGTGATCGCCTACCGCCTGCTCGTGAAGGAGAGCATCGAGGAAAAAATCCGCCACCTGCAGAAGCAAAAGAAAGCCCTCGCTGCCGACATCCTCGGCGAAGAAAGCTTCGCCCGCGGCCTGACGATGGACGACTTCCAATTCCTCCTCGCGGAGTAGGCCGTCCGTCAGGCGCCCCTCTAGAGCCGGTAGAGCCGCAGGCCCGGGTGCAGATAGACCACCGTCCCATACGGCCGCTCGAAGAGCCGTTCGCACTCGGCGAAGAGTCGCTCGTAGAAACTTTTCATCCGCGCATGTTCGGCGCGGTCCGCCTCTTTGGGCACGAGACTTTTCTGGAAGAAGCGCCCGTAGTTGCTCTCCGTCACCGCCACGTGGGTGAAGCCATCCGCGCGCAACTTTTCCAGATCGCCAAACTCCGCCGCGTAACGATCTCCGGCGACCACCGTCTGCGACAAATCGAGGATCACCCGGCCGCGTTTGCGATTGCGCGGGCTCGGCAGCATCACCCGCTCGTCCTGCACGATCTTCGCGTCCGCCGGTAAATTCGCCTGGATGAACTCCGCCAGTTCCCGCCGATCGTCGTGCTGAAAGGCCTG
>JANNXQ010000215.1:0-20507 GCA_031409655.1 Chthoniobacteraceae bacterium
GCGGGAGGGAAACATCGTCGTCGTCTCGCCGATGGAGGACACGCCGGGCTTCCGGGCCGGGCTGTTGCCGGGAGATCAGATCGTGAAGATCGACGGCGAATCCACGGAGCGCATGGAACTCGGCGACGCGATCAATAAACTCCGCGGCGAGCCCGGCCAGAAGGTCACGCTCACCGTGCTGCGCCCGACGACGAAGGAGGTGAAGGACTACACTCTGGTCCGCGAGAACATCCGCGTGACGAGCGTGAAGGAGGCGAAGATCCTGCCGCCGGACATCGGGGGCTCCTTTAAGATCGGCTACGCGCGCATCACGCAATTCAACGTGCCGACCGCGGAGGAACTGGGGAAGAAACTCGACGCGCTGGAGAAGGAAGGGATGCAGGCTTTCGTGCTCGATCTGCGCTACAATCCCGGCGGTCTCCTGAACTCCGCCGTCGATGTCGCCGGACAGTTTCTCCCGCCGAAGACCCTCGTCGTCTCCACGGAAGGGCGCGCGCCATCGCAGAGCCGCTCCTATCGCTCCAGCGATAACATCAAGCAGCGGCCAAAGTATCCCGTGGCCATCCTCATCAACAACGGCAGCGCCAGCGGCTCCGAGATCGTCGCGGGCGCGCTGAAGGACTTGAACCGCGCGATCCTCGTCGGCGAGACGACCTTCGGCAAAGGCTCCGTGCAAAGTGTTATTCAGCTCCAGGACGGATCGGCGATGCGCCTGACGACGGCGAAATATTACACGCCCAGCAAGCAGGTCATCCACGAGCACGGCGTGGAGCCGAACATTCGCGCGACCCTCACCGCCGAACAGGAGCGCATGCTCATGCTCCATCGCCGCGAAGACGCCGCCGAGGCCTCGGAGCGCAAGGAACTCGACAACTTCCGCGACACTCAGCTTGAGCGCGCCGTGGATGCGCTGAAAGGCGTGATGATCTACACGGAGAAGACGAGCGGGGGGAGGAAGTAGATGGTGAATGGTGATCGGTGGATGGTGGATGGTGGTGCCTGCGGGACCGCTCCCTGGTTCTGAGCACGGACGGCCAGACTTTCCGCCCGGCGATGTCTGCTCCGCTGCTGCTCGCGATCGAGACTTCGTGCGATGAGACGGCGGTCGCCGTGCTGCGTGGTGAGACTTTGCTCGCGAGCGAAGTGGCGTCGCAGATCGCGCTCCATGCGCAATATGGCGGCGTCGTGCCGGAGGTCGCTTCGCGGAATCATCTGCGAATGCTGAAGCCGGTGATCGATGCGGCGCTCGCGCGGGCGGGTGTGCGGATCGAGGACGTGGAGGCTTTCGCCGCGACGAGTGGGCCAGGTCTCGCGACTTCGCTGATGATCGGGACGTGCGCGGCGAAGGGTCTCGCGGTGGCGTGCGGCAAGCCCTTCCTCGCGATCAACCACATGGAAGGACACCTGCTCTCGCCCTTCTTCGCGACCGCGGAAGGTGTCCGCCCGGCGCTCGCGCTGATCGTCAGCGGCGGCCATACGATGCTCGTGGAAATCGAGGCGTTCGGACGTTACCGGCTGCTCGGGCAGACGCAGGACGACGCCGCGGGCGAGGCCTTTGACAAAGTGGGCAAGCTGCTCGGCCTGCCCTATCCCGGCGGGCCGAACGTGAACCGCATCGCTGCCGGAGGAAATCCGACCGCGCACGACTTTCCCCGAAGCATGCTGGACTCCGGCGATTTCAATTTCAGCTTCAGCGGGCTGAAGACCTCGGTGCGTTACCTTCTGCCGAAACTCACCACGCCGAATCTGCCGGACCTCTGCGCGTCCTTTCAGGAAGCCATCGTGGACGTGCTCGTGGAGAAATCGATCCGCGCCGCCGCGGCCGTGCGGCGTCGCGTGATCGCGCTGAGCGGCGGCGTGAGCTGCAATACACGGCTCCGCGAAAAGATGAGCGCCGCGTGCGAGCGCTGGGGTCTCGAACTGCTCATCGCCGAGCCGAGCCTCTGCACGGACAACGCCGCCATGATTGGCTACGTCGCCGCGCTCAAGCTCGCGCACGGAGAGTCCACGTCGCTCATCACCGACATCGATCCAAATCTCCGGCTCGTGAGCTGAACCCCGGGAGCGCCGCCGTCCTCGTGCGGCATCTAAAATTCTGCGCGCAGCGCCCATTTCCTCCGCTCTGCCGAAGCGGGTGCGCTCCGCGCCAGGGGCACGATGCCGCACGGGACGGCGGCGCTCCCAGCCTCACACCTTCCCGCGAAATCCCAGATACGCCTCGATCGCGTCCAGATACGGCCGGCGCGTGTCGATGAGCCGGTGCTGGATCTGTCGCTGATCCGCCGCCTGCGCCAGCGCGGCGATCGAGTGCTGCATCTTCGCGCGATAGTTTTCGCGGATGTCCTCGGGGTCCACCTGCACCTGTTCGCCCGTCTCCATGTCCGTGAATTTCGCCGCACTGAAGGCCGGCAGATTCAGCTCATCGGGATCGGTGACGTGCAGCAGCAGGATCTCAAATTTCCGATGCACGAACTGCGCGAGCGCGTCGAAGAGCGGCTCGGTGTCGTCCAGGAAATCCGAGAGGATCACGATGCGCCCGCGTTTCTTGAAGAGCGCGTTGCACTCGCTCACCGCCGCCGCGATGCCCGTGGTCTTAGCCGGGCGCACGCGCTCGAGTTCAGTGACGATGCGATGCAAGTGCCGCCGCGTGCCGCCCGGCGCGAGATACTGCGTCACCTTTTGCCCGAAGAGCACCAGCGCCGCCTTGTCCGCCTGCGCCATCATCAGATACGCGAGCGCCGCCGCCGTTTTTGCCGCGAGCAGAAACTTCGGCTGCCGCCCGCCGCCCGCGTAGCGCATCGAGCCGCTCGTATCCACCATCAGGTAGGCCACCATGTCTGTCTCCTCTTCAAACTGCCGCACATACAGCCGCCGCGTGCGGCCGTACACGCGCCAGTCCAGCCGCGAGACATCGTCGCCCGCCACGTATTCCTTGTAGTCGGCAAATTCCGCGGACGATCCCCGATACGGCGATTTGTGTTTGCCCGAGTAGTAGCCCTCCACCGTCGCCTTCGCGAAGACCAGCAGGTTTTCGAATCGCTCCAGCTCCTGCAGATTCAGCAGCAGCGGCGGCGGCTCCGCAGCCCGCGCGCGTTTCGGCAGCACCCGCACCGTGGACGCAGGATGGCCCGGTTTGGGCGGAAGGGGCGGCGGCTCCATGCAGGCTAGCCGTAGCGGATTTCGCCTCGTGAGCAAGCTCCCGCGAGGCGCGGTAGTGGCTCAATTTGAAAGAACCCCTGTCATTCCGAGCGGAGCGGAGCGGAGTCGAGGAACCTCACGCTCCTGCGGGCAGCGGCGGTGCGGAGCTCGTCGAGCGGTTCGGCTCCGCGCGACCGCTGCCCACAGAAGTAAGAGGTTCCTCGACTCCGCTCCGCTCCGCTCGGAATGACAGATTTGGTTTCCCGAATCCATCGCAAGATGAAGCATTAGCTGAAGCGCGCACCTTTGCCGCGCCCGCGGTGTTCCAGTCCGACCATGAAACGCTTCGTCTCCTGCCTGCTTCCCCTCCTGCTCAGTTTCGCCACACTCTCCGCGCAGTCGGCGGGTGAAAAGATCGACTTTGAAAAAGCGCGCCAGCTCAACCAGCGCAGCGAGCGTGGGGAGACGCTCAGTGCCGAGGACGCCGCCTACCTCGAGCGCGCGAAAGCCCTGCGCCAGAAGTCCGGGGCCGATGGCCCCGATATGCAGAAAGCCCGCGCACTCCACGAACGCAAAGCGCGCGGCGAAACGCTCTCCGCCGAAGATCAGGTCTATCTCGACAAAGCCATGGCCGCCCGCGCCAAGGGCGGCGGCGCCGCGCCGAATCAGCGCAAAGCCCCCGAGCGCCTCACGCCGCTCAGCGACATGACCGCCGCGGATCGTTACGAAGGCGAAGACGGCGGCCTCTACGGAGCCGGCAGCAATGTTCCTCCCGCCGCGCATCGCCAGGCCGCCGCCGCGCAGCTCGCCCGCATCCAGCCGCTCGACGCCAGCGGAAAACCCGCCGCCGATGGCCGCATCGTTTTCGTCTCCATCAGCATGTCAAATGCGACCCAGGAATTCTCCACCTTCAAGCGCCTCGCCGACGCCTCCGCGCTGAAATCCGCAAAGGTCACCATCGTCGATTGCGCGCAAGGCGGGCAGGCCATGGCCCAGTGGGCGCCGCCCGCCGCGCGCCCGTGGCAGGAGGCAAAAGATCGCCTCGCGCGCGCCGGCGTCACCTTGCCGCAAGTGCAGGTCGCGTGGATCAAACTCGCCAACGTCGCCCCCGGCGGCTCGCTCCAGGAGCACGGCAAAAAACTCGAAGCCGACACCCTCGCCGTCCTGCAGAATGCGCGCGCCCTTTTCCCCAATCTCCGCATCGCCTACCTCGGCAGCCGCATCTGGGCTGGCAACGCCACCACCGGCCTCAACCCCGAACCCTACGCCTACGAAAGCGCCTTCGCCGCCCGCTGGCTCATCCAGCGCCAGATGAAAGGCGACCCCGCGCTCGCTTTGGAAAAATCCCCGCTGCTCCTCTGGGGCCCCTATCTCTGGGCCGAAGGCACCCGCGGTCGCAAGCTCGACACCCTCACCTGGCAACCCACCGACTTCGGCCCCGACGGCACCCACCCGAGCGACAGCGGCCGCGAAAAAGTGGCGAAGGTCCTGTTAGATTTCTGCACCACCGACCCGCTGGCGAAGGATTGGTTCGCCGCTAAGTAAGCGCGCGTGCCCGTCCGCGATCGGGCCGCGCTGGGATTTCTTCAAGCGCTCATCGCGATCGGGCGGCGGATCATCGCGCCCGGCCGCCGAGCATGAGGAGCGGGGGAAGACTTGGAGACTTGGAGAGGAGGAGACTCGGGCGCGAAAATAATTGAAAAAAGTTTCCGGGAAGGCAGCTCCGGCGCGTCACCAGCTATTAGGTTACAACGATCCCGAAACTCCGGGACGTCATAATCTGATAGCTCCTGGCGGAACCGAAGGTCCGGTGCATCACAAGCTAATAGCTCGTAAGACCTCGGAGACTCCGGCACGCCGCCAGCCATTAGGTTGTGGCGGTCCTGTAACTCCGAGTCGTGAAAACCTGTTAGCTTTTGCCGGGTCGGAAGCTCCTGGGTACTAAAACCTATCAGGTTGTGACGAGTCTGATCCTCGGAGGTGCCACGAGCTACCAGCCTGTGACGCTCCCCACTCTCCCACCCGGCAAGAGCTACCGGATTGCGCCGCCACCGAGCCGGGGAACCGCCACGAGCCATCAGCTTGTGACGCACCGGACCTTCGGTCCCGTCAAAAGCTATCAGCTTGTGGCGCACCGGAGCCTCGATCTGCCACCCGCCATCGCCCCGTCCCCCAGGGAAAACACCCAGCCCCGCCCAGGCGAGAGATCCCGGTCTGGCGGAGAGCGATGGGTAACGGCTTGAGGCACCTCGCAGCGGATTCGCCGCCTAGCAGAGCCTGCGCCACCTCCGCGCCGCGCCCCAGCGCTTGACGCCCGCCCGCCCCCTCGCTCTCACTTCCCCCCATGCCCACCCGCCCGAAGCCCCCCACCCCCGGCGAAGATTCCCCCGGCATGGCCGAGGCGCGGAAACGCATCGAGCTGGCCCGGCGCGAGGGGAGCACGGGGCTCCGCTTGAATGGCCTGAAGCTCACTAGCGTGCCGGAGGCGGTGTGGCAGTTGAGTGCGCTGCGAGATCTTCGTCTCAACGGCAATCAACTGACGAGCGTGCCGGAGGCGCTGGGCCAGTTGAGTGCGCTGCGAGCGCTTGACCTCTCCAGCAACCAACTGACGAGCGTGCCGGAGGCGCTGGGGCAGTTGAGTGCGCTGGATTGGCTTCGTCTCGACGGCAACCGACTGACGAGCCTGCCGGAGGCGCTGGGGCAATTGAGGGCGCTGCAAGTGCTTTGGCTCATGGACAACCGCCTCGTGAGTCTGCCGGGCTCGCTGAGAGATTTGCCCAAGCTGGAGCGCTTGGGCCTGCACGGCAATCCGGCCCTGAAGCTCTCGCCCTCCGTCCTCGGGGCCGATTCGCGGGAGGTAACCACCGGATTCGCCTCCGCGAAGTCGATCCTCGATTTCTATTTCAGCCGGCAGACCAGCCAGACGCGCCCTTTGAATGAAGTGAAGCTGATCCTCGTGGGCCGGGGCGGCGCGGGGAAGACCTCCACGGTGCGGGCCTTGCGCGGCGACCCCTTTCGCGAGGGCGAGGAGAGCACGCCGGGAATCGCGCTCTGCGACTGGGTGATGAAGGGATGCAAGGGGCAGCCGGTGACGGCGCATGTGTGGGATTTCGCCGGGCAGGTCATCACGCACGCGCTGCATCAGTTTTTCTTCAGCGTGCGCAGTGTGTATGTGGTGGTGCTCACGGGCCGGGAGAATCATGAGCGGGAGGACGCGGAATACTGGCTGCGGCTGATCCAGGCCTTTGGCACGGATGAGGATGGCAAGGGCCCGCCGGTGCTGGTGGCGCTGAATAAGTGGGATGTAGAAGGCTGCCGCCCGCGAGTGGATCGCGGGGCGCTGCTGGAGCGGTATCCTTTCATCCGCGGCTTTGTGGAGCTGGACTGCAAGTCGAAGAAGGGCGTGGTGAAGCTGCGGGCGGCGCTGTGCCGGGAGGTGGATCGCCTGAAGTGGGTGCGCGATCCTTTTCCAATGGAATGGGATGCGGTGCGCCGCGCGCTGGGCGACGGACGGAAGAAGCAGGCGCATCTCACCTACCGCGAATACCGCGCGCTGTGCGCGAAGCACGGCGTGAAGGACGAGGGCGAGCAGGATTCGCTGGCGGAGATCCTGCACAATCTCGGCGCGGCGCTGAACTACCGGAATGATCCGCGTCTGCACGAGGCCACGGTGCTGCAGCCGGAGTGGCTCACGGAGAACGTGTATGCGCTGATGCGCCGCGCGGAGAAGCAGGCCGGCGTGCTAAAGCAGGCGGATGTGGATAAGGTGCTGCGGAAGGAAAAGGACCAGGCGATGCGGGCGTATCTGGTGCGGATCATGGAGCGCTTTGAGATCGCCTATGCGCCGCGGTCGGCCGCGGCGGGGGTGTGGCTGGTGCCGCAGGCGCTGCCGGATGCGCAGCCAAAGGGCGTGGAGGTCTTCCGCGATGCAAAAGTGGCGACGCGGCTGCGCTATTCGTACGAGGCGCTGCCGGAGGGGCTGGTGGCCCGGGCGATCGTGCGGCTGCATGAATTCATCGAAGAGGCGAGGGGGAAGAAGCTGCAATGGGGCAGCGGCGCCGTGCTGACGCGCGAAGGCGCGCGGGCGCTGCTGCGCATGGAGCCGGAGAGCAAGGTGATGATCGTGGTAACGGGCCCGGCGAAAGCGCGCCAGCAACTCGCCGGACTCTGCCAGGCGGAGATGCGGGACATTCACGAGGAAATCCCCGGGCTCGATCCGCTGGAAGAGACGCAGGTGCAGGGCGCGTGGGTGGCGACGGCGACGCTGGAGCTGGATGAACGGAACGGGCGGAAGACGGGCGTCTCGATCAAGGATCGCGGCACGGTGGACGTGGACCCCGCGGAACCGAACAACGCGTATTCGGAAAAGCCGGCGCGGAATGATGGGGTGTGGAAGCCGAGTGTCTTCATCAGCTACTCGAAGAGCAACGTGACGCAGCGGAAGCGGCTGGAATCCGAGCTGAAGATCTTGAAGAACGAGGGCCTGCTGGCCGGCGCGTGGCAGGACCGGATGATCGACCCTGGCGACAAGTGGGATGACAAGATTCAAGACGAACTGGCGAAGGCCGACGTGGTAATCGTTCTCGCGAGCGTGGCCGCGCTCTCGACGGATTACATCACCCAGCACGAAATCCCGAAGGCGCTGGAGCTGCACGAGGCGGGGGAGACGATCGTGGTGCCGGTGGTGCTGGAGGCGTGCCGCTTCGAAGAGAGCGCGCTCGGACCCCTGAACGCCCTGCCGGAAAAAGGGAAGCCGCTCACGATGTGGAGGCCGCAGTCGAATGGCTGGAAGACGGTGGCGGACGGACTGGCGAAGGTCTTCAAGAAGGTGATGGCAAAGGAAGGCGCGGGAGCCGCGCGGCCCGAGCGCCCGGCGCGGGGCGGGGGAGCGAGAGGGCAATTGTAGGGCAAGCGCTCCGCTTGCCTGCGCTTGCCTCCGCTGACTTGGCAGGCGGGGCGCCTGCCCTACAATTCTCGCGTTCCCCTCGTTCCCAAAGTGCGGAGTTTTGGGAATGCTCCTGCTGGGCGCAACTGTGTTGCGGTGGCGGGTGGTACGACGATTCCCGATTTTCCCCGCTCAGTAATTTTTCTCCCCGACCACCTGCAGCAGGTCGCTAACGATGTCGCGGGCCTTCTTGCCGGCGCCGGTGGCGCGGTAATTCGTGATCACCCGGTGCTGTAGCACGGGGAGCGCGACTTCGCGGACGTCTTCCGTTTCCGGGGCGAGTTTTCCTTTGAGCAAGGCTAGGGCTTTGGCGCCGAGGATGAGGTATTGCGAGGCGCGAGGGCCGGCGCCCCATTCGACGAAGTCCTTCGTGACTTGCGGGGCGGCGGGATTGGCTGGGCGCGTGGCAGCGGAGAGGCGCACGGCGTAGTCGATGACGTGATCGCTGACGGGGGCGGCGAGGACGAGTTGCTGGACGTCGCGGATGTCCTCGAGCGAGGCCACGGCGTCGAGGGTTTCAGCGGTGCGCAAGGTGGTGCGGCGGACGATCTCGATCTCCTCCTCGTGCGCGGGGTAGTCGAGCTGGAGCGAAAACATGAAGCGATCGAGCTGCGCTTCGGGGAGCGGATAGGTGCCCTCTTGCTCGATGGGATTCTGCGTGGCGACGACGAGGAAGGGAGCGGGCAGGGGACGCGATTCCCCGCCAACGGTGACGCGATGCTCCTGCATGGCTTCGAGCAGTGCGGACTGGGTCTTGGGCGGTGTGCGGTTCACCTCATCGGCGAGGAGCAGGTTGGCGAAGATCGGGCCGGCGAAATATTCGAACTCCAGTTTGCGGTCGCGCTCCTGGAGCAACTCGGAGCCGATGATGTCGCTGGGCATCAGGTCGGGAGTGAATTGGATGCGTTTGAAGCTGAGCGTGAGCGTCTCGGCGAGGCTGCGGACGAGGAGGGTTTTTGCCAGGCCCGGGACGCCGATGAGCAGACAGTGGCCTCGGGAGAAAAGGCTCACGAGCAGCAGCCGGATGATCTGCTCCTGGCCGACCATCACTTTGCCAAGCTCCGCGACGATCCGCGAATAGACGATGTGAACAGCCTGGGGTGAAAGCGAATCCATGGGAAGTTGGCCGGGAGGCTAGCGGGCTGTGGGGCGGATGCCAATTGGCAAACCGAGCGCTGGCAAACCGAGCGCAGGCGAGGTGCGAAAAGGTTTTCGAGAATACCCGTTGCTATTGCGGGCGGGCATGGTCCTTTGGTGGCGCAGATTCAGAGTCAGTACGGTGTTGGTAGATTGCTAGTTGAGTTCGTAACGCGGTTCATCCCGTGGACTTCTTTCAGTGGCGATTTGAAATCCGATTCACGGGAACAGCCATTCGCTCCGCATTCGCAAAAGAAAGAACCACAGTCATGTCCACCAAACTCTACGTCGGGAATCTCTCCTTCCAAGCCACCGAAAACGAGATCCAGGATCTCTTCGCCGAAGCCGGCACCGTCACCGAGACGGCTTTGATGCAAGATCGCGCCACGGGTCAGTCCCGCGGTTTCGGCTTCGTCACCATGTCCAGCGCTGACGAAGCGCAGAAGGCGATCAGCCTCTTCCACGGCAAGTCCGTGGGTGGCCGCCCGCTGACCGTCAATGAAGCCCGCCCTCGTGAAGACCGCTCCGGTCCTCGTGAAGGTGGCGGCAATCGCGGCGGCGGCGGCTACGCCCGGCGCGACTAAGATCCCGAGCTAGTCAGTTTTCAAAACGCCCCGACGCGAGTCGGGGCGTTTTGCATTTCCGGCGACCCGCGATCCGGCACTTTCGAGCACAAGCAAAAGGGCGGACGACTTTCGCCGTCCGCCCTTGATGATTTGTTGCCTGGTCTCGATCAGCTCGCCCCGGCGGGTTCGCCGCTGGCGCTGGCCGGGACATTGAAGGTGAGCTTTTCACCCTCGGCGCTGACGTTGGCGAGGTCGCCAGCCTTCAAATTGCCGCGGAGGATTTCCTCGGCCATCGGGTCTTCGAGGTAACGCTCGACGGCACGGCGCATCGGTCGCGCGCCGTATTGCGGGTCGTAGCCCTTGGCGATGAGGAGATTCTTGGCCTTCTCGTCGAGGATGAGGTCGATCTCCTTGAGCTTGATCCGGTCGAGCACCTTCTTGATTTCGAGGTCCACGATCTTCAGCAACTCGGGCTTGCCGAGCGTGTGGAAGACGATGAGGTCATCGAGACGGTTCACGAACTCGGGCTTCAAGACGCGCTTGGCCTCGTCGAGGATCTTCTCCTTCATCACATCGTAAGCCTGCTCGTCCTTCGTGGAAACGCCGAAGCCCATGGTGGTGGACTTCTTGATCAGCTCCGCGCCGATGTTCGAGGTCATGATGATGATCGTGTTCCGGAAGTCGATCTTGCGCCCGAGCGAGTCGGTGACTTTGCCCTCCTCCAAAATCTGGAGGAGCAGATGCATCACGTCGGGGTGCGCTTTTTCGATCTCGTCGAAAAGGACCACGCTATAGGGGCGGCGGCGGACGGCTTCGGAGAGCTGGCCACCTTCTTCGTAACCCACGTAGCCCGGAGGCGAGCCGATGAGGCGGGAGGCGGTGAATTTCTCCATGTACTCGGACATGTCGATCTGGATGAGCGCATCGCGGTCGCCGAACATGAACTCAGCGAGGGTCTGGGCGAGGAAGGTCTTCCCGACGCCGGTGGGGCCGAGGAAGATGAACGAGCCGATCGGACGGCGCGGATCTTTCAGGTCGGCGCGCGAGCGGCGCAGGGCCTTGCTGATGGCGACGACGGCTTCCTGCTGGCCAATGACTTTGCCCCGGAGTTCGTCCTCCATCTTGAGCAGCTTGTCGGTCTCGGCCTGCTCCATGCGCTTGAGCGGAACGCCGGTCCACTTCGAGATGACATGCATGATGTCGTCTTCGGTGACCATGACTTCCTTCTCTTCGCGAAGTTCACGCCATTCGATGAGGATGCGTTCGAGCTTGTCCTTCGCCTGTTTCTCGCTGTCGCGCAGGGCGGCGGCTTTTTCAAAGTCCTGCGCCTTGATGGCCGCTTCCTTGTTGCCGCGGATGACTTCGATCTCCTTCTCGACGTTCTTCACATCGGGCGGGCGGGTCATCGAGCCGATGCGGGCGCGAGCGCCGGCCTCGTCCATGACGTCGATTGCCTTGTCGGGCAGGAAACGTCCGGTGAGGTAGCGATCGCTGAGCTTCACTGCCTGTTCGAGAGCTTCCTCGGTGTAGCGGGCTTTGTGATGCGCTTCATATTTTCCGCGCAGTCCTTTTAGGATCAGGATCGCCTGCTCGACGTTGGGAGCTTCCACTTTCACCTGCTGGAACCGGCGTTCGAGCGCGGCGTCTTTCTCGATGTATTTGCGGAACTCGTTGAGCGTGGTGGCGCCGACGCACTGCATCTCGCCGCGGCTGAGCGCGGGCTTGATGATATTGCTGGCATCCATCGCGCCTTCGGCCGAGCCGGCGCCGACGATGGTATGCAGCTCGTCGATGAAGAGGATGACGTTCTTGGTCCGGCGGATTTCATCCATCACGGCCTTGATGCGTTCTTCAAATTGCCCGCGATACTTGGTGCCCGCGACCATCAGGGCGAGGTCGAGGCTGATCACTTTCTTGTCGCGGAGCAACTCGGGGACATTGCCAGTGGAGATTTCCTGCGCGAGTCCTTCGACGATGGCCGTCTTGCCGACGCCCGCTTCACCGATGAGCACCGGGTTATTCTTCGTCCGGCGGCAGAGCACCTGGATCACCCGCTCGATCTCGCTTTCGCGTCCGATCACGGGATCGATCTCGCCCTTTTTGGCCAGCTCCGTGAGATCCCGGCCAAAGGCGCGCAAGGCAGGCGTCTTCACGTCTTTCTTGCTGCCGCTGCCAGAACCAGATTCAGATGGCGCGTCCTGCTCGCCGTCCGGGGGAGTGAAATTGGGGTCGAGTTCCTTGAGGATTTCATTGCGGGTGCGTTCGATATCGACTTCGAGATTTTTGAGCACGCGCGCGGCCACCCCTTCACCCTCCCGCAGCAGGCCGAGCAGGATGTGCTCGGTGCCCACGTAGGAGTGGTTCAGCGACTTCGCTTCCTTCCCGGCGAGCGCGAGCACTTTCTTGACGCGCGGCGTGTAGGGAATATTGCCGACCATCTTCGTTTCCGGTCCGGAGCCGACCTGCTTTTCGACTTCCATGCGGACGGTTTCGAGGTCGAGGCCCATCTTCTGGAGCACATTGACGGCGACGCCCTGGCCAAGCTTGATCAGCCCGAGCAGAAGATGCTCGGTGCCCACATAATTGTGGTTGAAGCGGTCGGCTTCCTTGCGAGCAAGCGCGAGGACCTGTTGGGCGCGTGGAGTGAAGTTATTCATCATTTTAGGTTCGCATTCCGCGGGGGCCCGCCACCTACCTCGCACGTCGCGCAGGTTGCAGCAGACTCACGGAACACGACGCACCTTGGTGCGGAACCGGAAGGGGTGCAAGGAGTGAGCCGCGTCATAAGTAAATTTTTCACAAAAAATATCTGACCTGCCGATGCCCGATGGCTTTCCGCTCGCGAGGGCGCAGGGCCGGGCTAAGATTCGCCCCGTCTGAGGAGTCCTCCTCCGCACTTCCCGTCATGCGTTTCCTTCAGAGAAAAATTTCCGCGCTCGCGCTGTTCCTGTGCCTGATGGCGCTCGGAGTTTCGACGCCGCGCCTCGTGGGAGCGGTCGCCGGGAAGGTGGATTTCAATCGCGACATTCAGCCGATCCTTTCCGAGAACTGCTACCACTGCCACGGTCCGGACGAGAAGGGGCGCAAAGCGAAGCTGCGCCTGGATCGAAAGGAAGGCGCGCACGGGAAAAACGAAGACGGCGTCGCGATCGTGATGCCCGGCAAAGTCGCGGAGAGCGAACTGATCACGCGCATCCTCAGCACGGACCCGGACGAGGTCATGCCGACGCCGAAATCGAACCGGAAGCTCACCGACGCGCAGAAGGAATCGCTGAAGCAGTGGGTCGAGCAGGGTGCGCCTTGGGCGGAGCACTGGGCGTTCATTGCGCCAGTCCGACCGCCGCTCGCGGAAATCCGAAATCCGAAATCCGAAATCCCATCGACCGCTTCGTCGGTGCGCAGTTGGAGCAGGAGGGGCTTTGGTTTTCGCCACCGGCTGCGCCGGAGAAAATCATCCGCCGGATGACGCTCGATCTCACGGGGCTGCCGCCGACGCTGGAAGAAGTCGGGACCTTCGTGAGTGAATACACCGCGCAACCGGCAGCGAGCATTGAGCGTCTCGCCGACCGCCTCCTCGCTTCGCCGCGCTATGGTGAAAGGATGGTCTGGGAGTGGCTGGATGCGGCGCGCTACGCGGACACCAATGGCTACCAGGGCGATCCCACGCGCTCGATGTGGTATTGGCGCGATTGGGCGATCAAGGCGCTGAACGCGAACCTGCCGTTTGACCAGTTCACGATCGAACAACTCGCGGGCGATCTGCTCCCGAATCCGACTCAGGAACAAATCATCGCCACCGGCTTTCATCGCAATCACATGATCAACGGCGAGGGCGGACGCCTCGCCGAAGAGTCCCGGGTGGATTACGTGCAGGATCGCGTGGAGACCACGGGCACGGTCTGGCTTGGCCTCACTTTCAACTGCTGCCGCTGCCACGACCACAAGTACGACCAACTCACCCAGCGCGAGTACTACCAGCTCAGCGCCTTCTTCAATTCCATCGAAGAAACCGGCGGCAATGACGCGGGCGGGCTCGCCAACCCGGTCCTTTCCTTTGCCTCGCCTGAGGAGCAGAAGAAAATCGACGAACGGAAACTCGCCGAAAGCGGAGCGTCGAAGGCCGTCATCGCGTTGGAAAAAAAGCTGCGTGCCGAGCAGCCGCAATGGGAGGCGGCGATGCTCGCTGGCGGTGTTTCCAAAGCGGAGGCCGGGTGGCAACCGCTGACCCCGATCGAAGCCAATGCCGAGCACGGCTCCAAGCTCGCCATCCAGCCAGACGGCAGTGTGTTGGCGAGCGGGCCGGCTCCGGACAAAGACGCGTACGTCGTGCTGGCCCACACCGAACTGGCGAATATCACGGGGTTTAAGTTGGAGGCCATTCCGGATGATTCTTTGGATAGCAAAGGTCCGGGCCGTTCGCCTGGGGGTGGGAATTTTGTCCTCACCGAGATCGCGCTTCAGGCGAGCGGCAAGAACATCGGCCTCACTCCGGTCCATGCAGACTTCGAGCAGCAGGGATTCACCGCGAGTGGGGCCGCGGATGGCAAGCCGGAGACGGGCTGGGCCATCGCCCCCGCCACCGGCAAACCGCATGCCCTCTATCTCGAGGCCCGCGAAAAGATGGGCTACAAGACGCAGGTCGAACTCGCTTTCCGCTTGCGTTTTGACTACGGCGGCGGACACACCTTGGGGCGCTTCAGGATTTTCGCGACGACGGATCTTCCCGCGCTCTTCCGCCCCATCCCGGAGGCGGTGCGGCTGACGATCGCTAAGCCCGTCGAGCAACGCACCAAGGCGGAAACTGAAGCGACCGCCAAATTTTTCCTCGAGACGAACCCCGAACTCAAAGCCGCCCGTGCGAAGAGCGACGCGGAGAAGAAGGCCCGCCTGGCAGCGGAAAAAGCGGCGCCGCGCACGATGGTCATGCGCGAGCGCGCAGAGCCGCGTGAGACCTCCGTTTTGATCAAGGGCGCTTACGATAAATTCGGCGACAAAGTCACGCACGGCACGCCCGCCTTTCTGCCAAAGCTCCCCGCCGAGGCTCCGCCGGACCGCCTCGCGCTCGCCCGCTGGCTCGTCTCGCCGGAGCATCCGCTCACCGCGCGGGTGACCGTGAATCGTTACTGGCAGACGTTCTTCGGGCAGGGCTTGGTGAAGTCCGCGGATGACTTTGGCGTGCAAGGGGAGAAGCCGACGAACCCGGAATTGCTCGACTGGCTGGCGCGGGAGTTCATCGAAAGCGGCTGGGATGTGAAGCGCCTGCATCGCCTCATGGTGACCAGCGCGACCTACTTGCAGGAATCGAAACTCGTACCCGGCATTGCCGAGCGCGACCCCGAGAACAAGCTCCTCTCGCACGGTCCGCGGTATCGGCTGCCGAGTTGGATGCTCCGCGATCAAGCGCTCGCCGTCTCCGGCTTGCTCGTCGAGAAGGAGGGCGGTCCGCCGGTGAAGGTCTATCAGCCGGAAGGCGTGTGGGAGGACGCGACGTTCGGGCAGATCAAGTTCACCCAAGATCACGGCGAAGCGCTCTACCGCCGCAGTCTCTACATTTTCTGGCGGCGCATCGTCGCTCCCACGCTCTTCTTCGACACCGCGAACCGGCAAAACTGCACGGTGAAAATGGGCCGCACGAACACCCCACTGCACGCCTTGGTCACGCTCAATGACATCACCTACGTCGAAGCCGCGCGCGTCTTCGCCGAGCGCCTGCTGAAGCAGGGCGGCGCCACCGACGCTGAGCGGATCGCGTATGCCTTCCGACTCTGCACCGCGCGCGCTCCGCGCGAAAAGGATGCCGCGATCCTCACCGCGGCCCTCGCGAAATACCGCGAACAATACGCCGCCGATCCCGGGTCCGCCGCCAAGGTCATCGCGACCGGCGAATCAAAACCCGACGCCGCCCTTTCCCCTCCGGAACTCGCCGCTCACACCAGCCTCGCGTTGCTCCTGCTGAATCTCGACGAGACGCTCAGCAAGGAGTAGCCCCGGGAGCGCCGCCGTCCCGTGCGGCAATCCTGCCCGCGCGCGGCGCCACGCTACTTTTTCTTTTTCTTCCTCGGTTCGAGCGGCGTGGATGGATTTGCGCCCGCGGCCGCACGGAGAGCCTCAGCCTGTGCGGCCTCCGGCGTGCCCGGTTGCGGGCGCCAATCGCGCTCCGGGACGAAGCGCGCTTCCGCTTTCAACTCTTCGAGCGTCTCGAGGCGGCGGCCCTGGTCGTTCGTGTCTTCGATCCATTTCTCCAAAGCACCGCGCAAACGTTCACGCGCCTTTTGATGCGCGGGGTCGGCGGATTTTGCGAGGTTTTTGATTTCGTCGGGATCCGTCGTGAGGTCGTAGAGTTCCTCCTCGGGCGAAGTGGGCTGGCAAAGCTGCTCCTGCGCCGGTGTGAGTTTTCCCTGGGTGTGCAGTTCCGAGAGGAGCGACCACACGGGATACTGCTGCTGCTTGTACTCGTTGTAGGCGAGGAAGGGAACCCATGGGGTGAAGTTGCGGATGTAGCGGTAGCGGGCATCGCGCACCGTGCGAAGGCGCATCACGGTCATGTCGCAGCGGTCGCGATGGCCGAAGACGTACTGCGGGTCGGGTTCGCAGCGGTCGCCGAGGAAGATGCGGCCCTGCATTTTCGCCGGCTTTGGCGCGCCAGCCACGGCGAGCATCGTCGGCGCGAGGTCGATTCCCTGGAGCATGCGTTCATCCACTGAGCCGGGTGTGAAATGCGCGGGAGCGGCAGATTTTTTCGGCCAGCGGATGATCAGCGGCACGAGGTGTCCCTCCTCGTAGCAGAACTGTTTTCCGCGGACGTGCGCCTGCCCATTGTCGCCGAAGAAGATGACCACGGTATTCTCCGCGAGCCCGGAGGTTTCCAACTCGCCAAGGATGGTCCCGATTTTTCCATCCAACTCGGTGGCAGCGTCCAAATATTCCGCCCAGTCCGCCCGCGTCGTCGCATGATCGGGGTAGTAGGGTGGGATTTTCACCTTCGCCGGATCGGCGTGCTTCGGACTCTTAAAATTGCGGTGCGTCTCCTTGAAATTTACCTGCGCGTAAAATGGCTGATGTTTGGCGAGATCGCTCCAGTCGTTGGAATCGAAAAGCGGGGCTTCCACTTTGAAATTCCAGTCCGTCTTGCCCGAGCCTTTGAAGCCAAAAGATTCCGGCAGCTTCACGACATTCGCGGTGAAGTAGCCTGCGCCGCGCATCCAGTCGCAGAGCGTTTTCACTCCGTCCGGGAGGGGTTGCTTGTTCGCGGTGCGATGATTGTGGGTGCCGATCGTCGTCGAATACATGCCGGTCATGAAGGCCGACCGACTGACGGAGCAGACCACGCCATTGTAGAAATGCGTGTAGCGGACGCCTTCCGTGGCGAGGCGGTCGAGATTCGGCGTCGAGACTTCCTTCGTCCCGTAGCAGCCAAGGTGTTGTCCGAAGTCTTCCGCGATCAGCCACAGAATATTCGGTCTGGCAGCTTTGGTCTCCGCGGCTTGGGCTGCGCCGAGAGTGGCGAAAAGGAGAACGGTGAGCGTGCGGAGGGCAGGGGACATGCGGTGAGGGTGCGCGAGGGAGAGGCGGGGATCAACGCCGCGCTTGCGGAAGCGTCGCCGAACCATTGGGCTTACCAAAACGCAGAAAAGCCGCACCAGCGAGTGGTGCGGCCTTTCTGTCTTCGACGGTCTCGGGGATCAGCGCATCAGCAGCGCCTGGCGGGCGCGCTTGATCTCGCGATTGATCTTCCGATGGAAGTGGGCGGGCATACCCGTGAGCCGGCGAGCAAGGATTTTCCCGCTCTCGGTGACAAACTTCTTCAGGATGTCAGGATTCTTGTAATCGATCGCCTCAAGGACGATGTCGATCCGCCGCCGCGGCATGATGCGGTTGGCTTTGCGGAAATTAGTGCGGCGTTGCGGAGTCTTGGGTTGCATGAAATTGCGGGCTTACTTGGTCTCGCGATGCAGGGTGTGCTTCTTGAGGTTCGGGTTGTACTTCTTCTTTTCGAGCCGATTGGGGGTGTTCGGGCTCTTCTTATTGCGCGTCGAAATGTAGCGCGAGACGGGTTTGCCGAGGGCTTTCGCCTCCGTGCATTCGAGGATGATAAAATCGCGGGCCATGATGGGTTATTCCTTTTCTTCCTTTGCTTCGGTGGTGGATTCTTCTTCGTCGCCGTCTCCACCTTCCTCATCGGTGAGACCGAAGAGGGAGGTCACCGGGACGCGGGTGCGGCTGACTTTGTTTTGTTTTTCGAGCTGCGACTGGCACTCGACGGTATAGCGGGCAAAGGGGAGCGCCTCGAGGCGCGGCTGGGAGATCGGCTTGCCGGTCATCTCGCAGATGCCGTAGCTGCCGAGTTCGACGCGCTTGAGCGCTTCCTCGATTTCATACAGCGCGTCCTGCTCCTGAGAGAGGAGGCTGAGGGCAAAGTCGCGATCGTAGGCGTCGCTGCCGGCGTCGGCTTGATGCATGCCAAAGGCGCTGGCCTCGCTGCCTTCCGCGCGCGAGCGAAGATTGTCCTTGGCCACGCCGGCCATGGCGTCGAGCAAGGAATCGCGGAGCTGGAGGAGGCGATCCTTCTGCTTCAGCAGAAAGGGCGTCACCTTGAATGGCTTCGGCGCCGCGCCATTCAAAGGCTCGGCGTGAACCGCGGGTTTCGCTCCAGGCTTCGCAGCGGGCTTTGCGGCGGATTTTGCGGGAGATTTTGCTGAGGGTTTGGGTTCGTTTTTTTTCACACCGTTCACTTTCGCCGGCTTTCCAGCTTTGGCCGCATCACGCTTCACCGCTTTTGCGGGTGAGGGCTTGGCTGCCTTGATTGGTTTCGCTGGTTTCTTCACAGCCTTCACTGGCTTCACAGTCTTGGAAGCCTTCGAGACCTTGGCAGTCTTCGTCGGCTTCTTCGCTTTTGGGACTGGTTTGGCGGTCTTGGATTTGGCCATAACGGAGGGGGAACAAAAAAACTGGGGTCGGGGCGTATCTAGGGAAAAATGAGGCGCGTTACTTACGGGCTTTCGCTAGGGGGCGCAAGGGTGAAATCCACCTATTTTCCCCGTCGCGGAGCCCACATTTCACGAGCTCGCGCTCGAATAGTGACGCAGGGCGAATTTCCAAAAAATGCGGCTGGCCAGCGCGACGAAAATGGCCGCGCCGGTGAGCTGCGCGAGGCCAAACCAGGGGGACTCAAAGGCCCGCGCCAGCGTGCGTGCGGGCACATTCGCGACGATGATCACCGGCACCACGTAGGTGAAGATCACCTTGAAGATGCCGTGGAAAATGGAGTCCGGGAAGCGCGCGATATTGAAGACATTGTAGTACCCGTAGATCAGTCCCTGCGCGCGGACGATCCAGAAGGCGAGGGTGGAGAGGAAAAAGAGGATGGCGTAGTGGATGACGACCCCTAGCGCGATGGCGCCGGTGAAGAGGGCGAACTGGTGGGCCTCCGGGAGGACCTGCAGCTTGAAGAGCGCAAAGCCGACGATGGCGACGCCGACGAGCGCGTTCACGAGATTGTCGAAGCCAAAGCGCCGCGTGGAGACGGCAAATTGCGCGTCGATCGGCAGCAGCAGCATGAGATCGAGTCGCCCGGTGCGGATGAGTTCCGGGAGTTCCGCGAGATTCACGTAGAAGAAAGCCTGGAAGATCTGCGCCGTGATCTGGTGTGTGCCCACGAGGAGCACGCACTCCCACTTCGACCACCCGCCGATGCTGTCCACATGCCCATAGAGCACCTCGAGGAAAATGATCTGCCCCACGAACCAGAGGAACTCCACGACCATCCAGAGCGTGAAGTTTGCCTTAAAGCTCATCTCGCGAATGAGCGAATTCCGGATCATCAGCCAGTAGATCTCGAGGTAGCGTTTCATCCCCCGAAGGCCTGATACTTCCGCACGCCGCGTGACCAGAGGACGCGCGCGCAGATGGCGGTGATCGCGAGCCAGCCGGCTTGGATCGCGAGGCCCTCGACCAGCGCGCGGCCTTGGATGCGCTCCATGGCGATCTGCGCGGGGAAGAAGAGTTCGTAGGTGAAAGGCGACCACTTCACGAAGCCCTGGAGCCACGCGGGCATGACATCGAGCGGGAAGACGTGGCCACTCAGGAAATACTCGAAGGAGTAAACGATGAAAATGATCGTGGAGATCTCCAGGACCCAAAACGCGATGAGGGCCAGGGAGTAGGCGATCAGGAATTGGATGCCCGCGGCCATCGCCGTGGAGAGGAAGAGCACGGGCCAGGTGATGCCGTGCTCGGGCCAGCGGATCGCCTCGCGGAAAAACCACGCCAGGCCGATGATCGGGATCAGGACCACGGCGATGTAGAGCAGCCGATAGCTGGCGTAGAGCGAGAAGCGATACGCGAGATAGTTCATCGGCTTCGTCAGGAAGGAACTGATCCGGCCTTCGCGGATCTCGCCGGCGATTTGCCACTCGTCTTCCGTCGGCGTGATGAGGTTGTCGATGAAGACGGTGATGAGGAAATAGAAGATCATTCCCTGGTAGTCGTAGCCTTCGATCGACTTGCCGCTTTTGGCGAAAATGGCCTGCCAGAGGAAGACGGTGCCGATCAGCGGGACGATGCCGAAGACCATCCGCAGGAGAAAATTCCAGCGATAGACGAAGGTGTTCTGGAGCCCGATGTCGAAGACCTTCCAGTAAGTTGAGAGTCGAGAGTTGAGAGTTGAGAGCCGCGCCATGCGAGGATGGATGCGTGTTTCCGAAAGGCGGCTCTCAACTCTC
>JANNXQ010000216.1:0-9635 GCA_031409655.1 Chthoniobacteraceae bacterium
GGCTGCGTCCGCCCGTGACCAGGGCGACGGCGTTTTCCTTGAACTGCCGGTCGTAACGCCGACCGGATTTGATGCTGTGATCTGACATGGCTTTGCTTTTCGTCTTTGAAAGCCCTGTCCGCAAAATCGAAGACACTCCAACCCTTTCAGGGTTGGCGTCGTTGTGTGGTCTTGGTCCCAGGGTAGCTCGTTCCTCGCAACCCTGGGCTGAAAGATGGAACGCCTTTGGCGTTCAATGCGCATTCCCGCAACTCAATGGTGCAAATCGGATCACTCCATCCTTCCAGGCACGCCAGGAAATCGCTCACGTTATTCCACGCCGTTTCACCGACACGTGACCCGCGTTGAAATTTGAACCCGCTCCCAGGCATCGTGTCTCACCGCCAGCCGCTCCGGTCCCGGTACCCCAATGAACCCGCCATCACACGATCCGCAGAAGCCTTCCGTCTCTAAGGCGGCGCGCACGGTCTCGGCGCTCCCGCTCGCGCTGGCCGGCGTCGGGGGTTTTGTGCTCGGGTTTGCCGGCATCCGCTGGACGCGAACGCGCCGAAGCCGGTGGCTTTGCCGATGCCACCGCCGCCTACGGTTCGCGACGCCAGCGCACCCGCGCGGGAGGAGGCGGATGTCTCGCCCGCCGTGTCCCGCGCGCGCACGTATGAGGACTTCCGCGTAGCGAGGCAAAAAGGAACTGGCCCCTCGAGCCCGTCCGTCGCGCTCCATCTTCTCGGAGCGACACCGCGTCCTGCGAAGCGCGAACAGCCGCCAAGACGCGGAGCGAGGCGAGTCGGTCAATGAATGCACTGTCCCGATTAGCACCGTCGAGCGTCGAGATCGGTGTGAAGCTCCACGACGGATGACGCGCGGTTTGTGAAAACATCAACTTCGTCGTCACAAAGCGCCGCTTGGCTGGGATCATACAGGAGAAGATGCAGACCATTCCGCTGACCGATGCAGACCTGCTCGCCCGCTATTTGCAGGCGGGGGATGAGGGTGCGTTTGCGGCGCTGGTGCGGACGCACGAGCGGCTCGTCATCGGCACGGCGGCACGGGTCACGGGAGATACGGAGCTGGCGCGCGATGTGGCTCAGCAGGTCTTTGCCACACTGGCGCAAAAGGCGTGGCTGCTCACGGATCGGACGAGTCTCGCGGGCTGGCTGCACCACGCCGCCCGCCATGTCGCGCTCCGCGCCGTCCGTGGCGAAACATCGCGTCAGCGCAGGCACGAGGAGACCGCCGCGGAAGGTGCGCCCACTCGCGAGAGCGACGCCTGGCCTATTCTCGAGGATGCGCTGGCCGCGCTGCCCGAACCGGAGCGCGAGGCCGTCGTGATGCACTATCTTCAGGATCGTTCGTATCCGGAAATGGCGGCGGCGTTCGGTGTGACCGAAGCCGCCGCGAGGAAGCGCGTTTCGCGCGGGTTGGAAAACCTCGGCGCACAGCTCCGGCGACGCGGATTCGGCGGTTCGGCGGCGGCGCTGCTCGCGGGCGCGGCGGCGCTGCAAGTCGGCACGCCTGCCGTGGTCGTGGCCGCGACGGTCGCCACGACGGCTCCTTTTTCACTCACCCTCACCACACTCATGGCCCACACCGCTGTCAAAATCGCCGCCGTCGTCACCCTCGCCGCCGCCATTCCGATCGCGTGGCAGTCTCACGCGAACTCCGAATTGCGTAACGAACTCGCCGCGCTCCAGCAGCAGCCGCGGCCTGCCGCAGTCGCACCGCCTCCCGTGCGCGACAACTCCGCGCTTCACGCCGAGGCCGCTGCTTTGAATGAGCGCCTCGCCCTCACACGTCGTGCGCAAGGGGATGCGCAGACCGCGCTGGCCGCGACCCAGACGAAAGTGAAACAACTCGACGAGGAGGTCGTCGTTTCCCACGGCAAGATCGAAGACCTCGCCCGCTCGATGGTGAGAAAGTTGATTCCGATGATGGAGGCGACAGCCGCCTTGGAGAAATTTGGCGAAAGCGAGCGCAGGGCCAAGGAGGTCGAGTTGATGGCGAAAATGGGGGCTGACCTCATGGGTTTCATACCCTTGCAAAAAATCGTCCTCAAGCTCGAGGATCGCCCGGCAGATGTGGCCCATTTTTTCGCCATCGCTTTGGAGGAAGCCATCAAGCTCCCCGCCGCGCTCCGTCCGCGTATTGAGAGCGCTCTCGAGGCTGACTTCGAGCAGCTCAAAACCGACGGCCTCATCTACTCGCTGCGTCCCAAGGAAAACGTCAAGGCGTGGACCGCACGACGCGGGGCCGCCAGCGCAGAAATGGAGACCCGTGTGAAGGCGCTTCTCCCCCCGGAAGCTCGCAATCATCCTGTTTTCGAGAACACCGAGGGATTTTTGAATGTTCTTTCCTTCGCGGATATCAGCGCCCTCGGCGATGATGCAAAAGCCACGCCGCAGCCACGCGCGGACAAGCCGTGAAAAGATACATGCTCTACTTTCCTGTGCTGGTGCTGGTGCTCGTCACCGTGATTTGGCTGCGCCACGGCAGCGACGAAAGTGTCGCGCTCCAGACCGCCATAGCTACGGAGCGTGCCAAGCTTACCCCACCCCCACCGCCCGATGATCGCGCCGCCGTGGTTGCAGAAAACGAAGCGAGAACCCTGATGGAGAGCAACGCCGCCCTGCGTGCCGACCTGCACCGCATCGAGGAAGCAACCGTCAGCACGCAAACGGAAGTTACGGCAATGCAGAAGTCGATCCCACAATCGCTCGACACGGAGATCACCGAGTCCTTCGGGCGGATCACGGACATGGGTGCGGAGTTGGGCCAGTATTCCCGGATTGTCTTGGCTGATTACGACGAAGTGCAGAAGGAACTGAAACGAAGGGGACTCAAAGATGACGAGCTGAGCGACATTGTCGTGAAGGCATTCATGAAGTTCGTCACCTGGGCACCGGAGATCTCCGCCATGGAAGATACCCCCGCCGAGATCGCCTCGCTGCAATCCACCGCGCTGCGCGAAGCCTTCGCGCTCAGCGATCCGCAAACCCGGCAAGCCGAAGCGATCATCAAGGCGCACTTTGCCACTATGAAAACCGCCGGACTTACTTGCTCCGGCCACGACACACCCGGATGGCGCGAGCGCCGCAGCGCCTCACTCACCCAACTCCTCTGGCAACTCCGTCCCCTCATCCCGGCCAATTCCAAACACACCCCGAACCTCACTCAGATCGTCAACCTCGGTGCCGGAATCGAAACCAGAACCATCGCCCCGGCACCCGGCACGTCGGAGCCACAAATGGTGCAGACCTTCCCAGACTGGCCCGCAGTCCCGTGGCTCCCCACCAAGCGCGGCAATTAGTCTTGGTCCGGGCGATAAGGACATCGAAGAGCGCGAGCCAGAGGGAAAGTTCGGTAGTTCTGTTTTCGTTTATGCGCCTTGCGCAGCAGGGGTAACATTGGTGCGCTGTTCAATGCTCTCAAGTCTCAGGAAATTGAGGGTGTCAGATGAGCACTGCGACCAGATGGCGAAGTTCGTCGTCCACGTCGGCAGCGCCGGATACCGTCTGCGCGATCTCGGCTTTCACCGCTTCACGGAAGCGCTGGCGCAGGCGGTGGATCGCGACCTTCACCGCGCCCTCGCTCACACCGAGTTGCTGCGCGGCGGCGGCTTGGGAAAGGGTGGCGCTTTCGCCCGTGAGCCACGGTTTCAGCGTGTCGAAGTGCGCGCCTTTGCCGGCGTCGCGCAGCTCGTCGCCGACGATTTCGAGCGCACGGGCGATCAGCGTCAGCGCCCACTGCCGGTCGAAGATCCGGTCGTCGTCGCGCGCCGTGGGGAGCGGCTGGCCGGCGTGGGTGCCGGGATCGAGCGGTTCGGGCGTCACGCCGCCGCCGCGCTTCTCGGCGTTCGCGCGATCGCGGTGGTCGCCGAGGAAATGCTTCAGCGCGCCGAGCAGATAGCTGCGGAACCGGCCGCGTGCCGCATTCGCTCCGCTGAGCGCCCCGCCCGCAAGCACGCGCGCGAAGAAGTCGTGGGCCAGTTCGCGGGCGGCGTCCTCGGTGCGGCCTTCGGCGCGGAGAAAAGCGTTCACCGGTGCGTAGTAGGCGGCGCAGAGTTCGCTGAGCGCGGACTTCGCGGTGGTGTCGCTGCCCTGCGCCTGTGCGACGATGGTCCAGCGGGTCGGGGCAAAGTTGGAAGCGCGCGGCTTCATGGCGTCCAGCAGATCATGCGAAAGGAGCTGGTGGCTTGTGCACTCATTTCGGTGAAGCTGCCTGGCTTGGAAATGCCGGTGGCTGGGGATCTTTGAAAAGCACCCAGAGCGTGTAGATCCCGAGGGCTGTGCCAAAGGGGATGTTCAGGAGCTGAAGAAAACCAAGGATGATAACGACGAGCCGTCCCCACGGACGCCCTTGGTACAAGCCCCACCCGCCGATGATGCCGGGCAGGGAAATGAGCAGCAGGAAACCGGTAATGAAAAACGCGATGATGCCGAGGATTCCCGCCGCCTCCGTTTCACCTTGGGAAATGACGATCCCCGTCGGCAAGCCAATGCCGAACAAAACCGCAATGGCTGCGACGAGCCCGAGGGCTCCGAAGCAGGCGTGGAGCGCCGCGACGATTGGGATGTGGATATTCGAGGATGAATATCGCGTGGGTGCCTGAGCCGGCGATTCCGCGACCGGGGCGTTGTGGCTTGGCAGCGATGATCGTCCCGTGGCTCCCGCGGCCTGCTCGACTTCCGTCTTCATCGCCGTCGCACTCTGCTGGCGGCGCTCGCGTTCTTTTTCCAAGGCGCGCATCACCACTTCATCGACGCCGCGATTGACCGTGGATTTTTCCGACGGTGCGCCGAAACGACCGAGCGGAAGTTCGCCGGTGAGCATTTCGTAAAGCACGACACCGAGGCTGTAGATGTCTGCACGGTGATCGACGGTCGCGGGTTTCTCGACCTGTTCGGGAGCCATGTAGGCGGCGGTGCCCAGTGCCGCGCCGGTTGCGGTGAGGCCAGTCTTCAGCGATTCCTCGCCCGCGAGTTTGGCGATGCCGAAGTCGGCGAGCTTTGGCGTGCCGTGGGTGTCGAGCAGGATGTTCTCGGGCTTGATGTCGCGATGCAGCACGCCGTGATCGTGGGCAAATTGCAGCGCCTCGCAGATGTGCGGCACGAGCAGCAGCGCCTGCTCCGGCTTCACGCCCGCGCGCATCGCGGCGCGGAGATTCACGCCATTCACATACTCCATGATGAGATAGTAGAAGCCCGCGCTTTCGCCGAAATCGTAGATCGCGACGATGTGCGGGTGGGCGAGTCGGGCGAGCACGCGGGCCTCGCGGGTGAAACGCTCGGCGAAGCCCGGCTGCGCGGCGAGTGCGGGCGGGAGGATTTTCAGGGCAACGAACCGGTCGAGCCGCTGCTGGCGGGCCTTGAAGACGACGCCCATGCCGCCCTGGCCGAGGAGTTCGAGCACTTCGAGTTCGGGAAAGGCGGCGGCGACTTCCTCGATCGTGGGGATGCTGTCGGTGAAGGCTTGCGAAGGATTCGTCGGCCCGGCGACGCCGAGCAGCACGCATCCCGGGCAAAGCCCGCCCGGCGCATCGGCGGGGATGGGGGAGTGGCAGCGCGGGCAGGTGGGAGTTGGATTTTGCATGGCACCCGTTTCCTGAGGAATCCGAAGAGGGAGGTTACACAATATTTTTTCGCGCGACGCAGGCCAGCCCAATTCCTTCATCCGCTACCCTCGGAGAGGACACGGGTCACTATGAGAAAGAACTCGTGGCCGCAATTTTCTGACAATCCTGATTCCGCTTTGCGACGTGTGGAGGTGTAGCCCTGCTACTTCACACAAAATCAAATGAACAAACCACACTCCACTACCACCACACTGCTGGGCCTCTTCGCTCTGGCAGCCACTACATTCACCGCCAGCATGGCCGTCGCCCAGGAGCCGTCGCTGAAAGGTTGGTCTCGCACTCCGGCGCGCGAATACAAAAGCGGGATCGATCCCGAGATGCAGCGGAACGGAAAACCCTCGGCCTTTATGGAGTCGATGCCCGGCAAGACGCTGGGGTTTGGCACGATGTCAAAGTTCTTCAAAGCGGAGGACTACTTGGGCAAGCGCGTGCAATTCAAAGGTTTCATGAAAACGCGCGACGTCAGCGGCACCGGCGCGGGCCTGTGGCTGCGGATCGACTCGGCGAACATGGAGCCGCTGGGGTTTGACAACATGTCGGAGCGCTCCTTGAAAGGCACGACTGACTGGACGGAAGTGTCGGTCGTCCTCGATGTGCCCGCGAATGCGAACGGCATCGCGATGGGTGTCCTGCTCGCCGGCACAGGTCGCTATTGGGTGAACGGTCTTACGTTCGAGGTGGTGGATAAGTCGGTGCCGGTGACTGTCGCGACCAAGACTTACGTCTTGCCGAAGGGGCCTGGCAAACTCGACTTCACGGAATAACTTCACTCAACCCGCTCCTGGGTAACAGCCTTCCTTCCGCTGACCGGAGGGAAGGCTGTGACCTTTCTCCCGGCATTGCCATGCCTCCCATTTCCAACCGGCTCATCTCCTTTCCGTCGGACTCCGGATCGGATGAACGCGCGGATGCGGAGGTGCTGTGGGAGGCTTGTGTGCGTTGGGCGCATCAGCCGCGCGACGGGCTGCGCCTTCCCATGGAGATCGCGGCGGAGATCGCTCGTGCAGTGATGGAGGCAGCCTTGCGCGAACTGCCGGGGGATACTGCGCCGATCGCCGTATCCGCCTTCTGCCAGCGCCGGGCGCGCGCCTTCGCGGTGGAGCGAGTTGCTCGCGAAAGAGCGCAGCAAGGCGACATGCATCTCTGGCACGATGCCGCATGGCATCCCGATGAACCCCTGCTGGATCTCCGCGAGCTTCAGACCGATGGCCATGCCGGATGGCTGGCGGCCGTGCCGGTGCTGCGCGAGCTCGCGTTGCCCGTGATCCGTGGTTGTGGCGTGCCGGCGGAAGATGCGGAGGACGTGCTCGCCGAGACGCTCGCCGCGCTGATCCAGCCGGATGCGCGAGCGCAGCGCCCGCTCGATGCGCTGCTCGTGGCGGAGCAATTGCCGGCGCTATGCAAAGTCATCGCCCGGCGCCGGTCCGCGGACTTTCTGCGCCGCTGCTTCGCGGAGAAACGTGCCGTGAATTTGGAAGTGGCCATCGACTCGATGGAGCACGGCGGGGTGGCTACGGCGATGGCCACGGTCGCGCCGGAGTTCGATCTCCACGACATCCTCGAGCAGAGCGCCCATGCCGTCTCCCCGGCCCAATGGGAACTCATCACCCGGCTCATCATCCATCCGAGCGATACCCACACCAGTCTCATCGCCGACGCGCGGTTGATGTCGGCGCTTTTCATCGACCCGCAAAGCTCCGAAGCCACGCGCCGCCGCCGACTGCACGAGACGCTCGACCTTGCGCTCAAACTAATCCGCCAACACCTCGACCTGCCGTGAACACCGAAGACGAATCCCATCTCCATCCCGTGCAACGGCTGCTGGAAAGCCAGCGACCGCCGCCTGCGAAGGAGCCGCTGCCCGCTCTGCCGGACGATTTGCGGCGGCAATGGTCAGCGCATTTTGGCGCGCCCGTCCGGGCGACGAGAACCCACGGCTGGGCATGGGTAACCGGCCTCGCGGCCGCCGCTGCGATCGTGGTGGGGTATGTCTGTTTCACGCACGTCTCGCCGGAGTTACCTCCGTCATCGGCATCTGAAGCGAACGCCGGACTGTTGGCGTTTCCGGCCGGCCCGCTGGAGATCGATGAAACGCGACCGATGTCCGCCGTCACGCTCGCTTTGCTGCACTATCAGGACCCATCGACCGCGGGGCTCTACGTGCGCCAATGATCGTGTCGGCAGCGGCGTCCTGCCGCATTGCCCCCACCGGTCATCGCATTTTTCAAAATCCCCGGGGGATGAAGAGCGTGGCGGGCGTTTCCATGTTGAAGGTGGCCGGCGATCCGGCTGCCGCACCAAATCTCCCCTGTAGAACCCACGCCCCATTCCCATGCACTCCACGATCCTCAATTCCCAAAGCCCGAACTCTCCTTCCCCGCGCCCGCACACTCTGCGCGGTGCCTGTCTCTTCGCGGCGGCTGCGCTGCTCCTCGCGCCCGGCCTCTGCGCGCAGACGCAGACGCTCGCTCCGCAGGGCGGGACGCTGACTCTCTCGGCGCCGTTAGGGCGACAGAGATTCGTCCCCGCGCCGGTCGATCCTTCGCGCGCCAATGGCGCGGATTTCACGCCACTCCGGTATCGCGCCGAACTTGATCCCGATGCCTGCATGCTCGTCGCCCACGCGGGTGTGGGGGATTCATTTCCTGTGCAAGAGGAAGGCAAGCCGAAGGCCTTCGATGTCCTGCTCAAGGACGGCAATGACGACCGGCTGGTGATCGAATGCCTCTATGACAAAGCGCGGCGCCAACTGTTCCTGCACCGGGACGGCACCAACGAATTTCGGTATCAAAATTTCCGCTACACCTTCTTCTATCCATCGGTGAGCGTGGGTCCGGATGGAAAAGCCACGACGGATAAGGCGACGATCGTCGTGCAGCGCATTCCGCTGAATAGCATGTTTGGCGCGACGACGGACAACGGGGTGCGGCTCTATACCATGCGATTCGGCGGCGATGGAATTTCGGCGCTGCGCGAGACGCTGCGTAATGCTTTTCCGAAGGACAGAGTGGTGCTGAGCGATTCCGTGCGCGAGACGCGGCTGCCGGAATTCGAGATCCGTAATGTGCGGCTGGCTGAGATCGGGCGAACGATCGAGTTTCTCAGTGACGGTCAAGTGAGGGTCGAAGTGGTGGAAAAGGACGCGGACATGCCGGGCAATATCTGGCGGATCGGCCGGAAGAATCCCGCCGAAGCGGCTGCCTCCACGAAGATGCGTTCGGTTGCAGCGCCGCGCCTTTTTGCGGATGAGAAGAAGCTGAAGGAATTCCTGAACGAAGCATCGGAGATGGATGAGCAGCGACTGCGGAGCGCCGTCGAATCAGGGGGAGGGGGCGGCAGCCCCAGACAGACAAAAATTCAGCCGCTCACGAGCCAAAAGGTATTCGTCCTCATCGGCAACGAGGATGGCGTCGCGGGGCTGGAGAGCTTCATCAAAGCCGCCGAGCAGCGCGTCGCAGAGGATGCCGCCGCGAAGGACGCACGGGCCACGGCCAGCGCGCCGAAGATGCGCGCCGTCCTTGCTCCGCACCTTTTTGCCAACGAAGAGAGGCTGAGGCGTTTCACGGAAGAGGTGAAGTTGATGACGCATGTGTGGAAGGCCACGACCAATGATATAAGGAAGGAAGCCGGCTCCGAGGCGGAGGGCTTTCGTGTGGCGGAAATTGAACCGCGCAAAGAGGCGAAGGTATTCACGCTCTTCGGATCCGAAGAAGCCATCGCGGGCATGGAGAGCCTGATCAAAGCCGCCGAGCAACTCGCGGCGGAAGAGGATGCAAAGCGAGATGCGGCAATGCAGGCGGACATGGAGGCGGTGAGAGCGGATCAAAAAAGGGACGCGGAGTTGCATGCCGCCAAAGAGCGCGCGAAAGCAGAGAAGCGTGAGCAATGACCGCACAGCCACCGCCTGGCCCACTCTGCTGATCGGCATGGAGAGCGGAACCACCGACCGGCCCGCCGGACGCGCGCTGGCCGAGTGGACGCGCCTGCTCGCCGATGGTGATGACGA
>JANNXQ010000217.1:0-10019 GCA_031409655.1 Chthoniobacteraceae bacterium
GGATCCAAACCTGATCGCCTGGCTGGAAGCGCTCTGAGACGCGGAATCGGCCCGTCAATAATGTGAACTCCAACCCCCGCCCCAAGCCCGCCAGCACAAGCTCCCGCCGCCCAACTCCACATTATTGAGCACTCCACATTAGTCGATTTATGTGGAGCTCCAGATAACTGGACGAGTTCCACAATTTCACCACCGATGCTTTCGCCGCCATCCTATCCGAAGCACGCAAATATCACCTGTGCCTAGCGCTCTCGCACCAATACATCGAGCAGGTCCCGCCGACTGTGCGCGGCGCGGTCTTTGGGAATGTCGGCTCGCTCGTGTCCTTCCGCATCGGCCACTCCGACGCCGAGGAGTTGCACAAGGAGTTCGGGAACACCTACCCGCTGGAAACCTTCACCGGCCTCGACCGCTACGAAGTCATCGCGCGTCTCGCCGAGAACGGCAGAACGCGCGAGCCCTTCCGCGCAAGAACGCTCCCACCCATCGAGCACCAAGTCGGCCGGCGCGAAAAACTCATCGCCCGCTCGCGCGAAAAATACGCTGCTCCCCGCGCCGAGGTGGAGGAGAAGATCAATCGCTGGCTCGCCGGACGGGAAGATCCACGCCCGCGTGTGCGCAAAGGCCGCATTCCGTTTCTCCCGGTGAAGCTGTGAACAACTCCTGGCCTTTCACTCGTCACCGCGTGGTAAAATGCGGGGATGACGTTCCCCCGCCATCCGCGCTTTCGGCGCGCAGACAAATTTGCTCCGATGGAAATGACCGAGCGCGATACGGAGATTCTTCGCATGGTGAGTCGGCACCGTTTTTTGCGTTCGCATCAGATCGCTGACCTCGTGGGCGGCAGCCGTCAGCAGGTGCTCCGCCGCCTGCAAAGGCTCTACCACCACGGCTATCTGGAGCGCCCCGCCTGTCAGATCGACTACTACCAGAGCCCCGGTTCACGAAGCATCGCCTACGGACTCGCCAGCCGCGGAGCCGCGCACCTTCGCCGCGTGGACGACACGCCTTTCTCCCGGCTGGATTGGACTTCGCGCAACCGCTCCGTCAAGCGCCTCTTCCTGCAACACGCGCTCATGGTTTCCGACATCATGGTGGCGCTGGAAATCGCGTGCCGGCAGCGCGGTGACGTGCGCCTGCTCATTGAGCACGAAATCCCACTCCCCGCCGCGACAAGCAATCAGCGTGCGCCCTTTCAATGGACGGTGACGGGTTCGGGAAAGGAAAAGCTCGGCGTCATTCCTGACCGTGTCTTCGCCCTGGAGTTTGGCAGCAAAGGCGAGCGCATCCTCTGTTTCCTGGAGGCCGATCGCGGCACGATGCCAGTGGAGCGAGCGAAGCACGACGCGAGTTCTATCGCGCGCAAACTCCACGCCTACGCCCTGACCTGGAAGGCCGGCATCCACCGCTCCCGCTTCGGCATCTCACGCGTTCGCGTGCTCACCGTCACGTCGAGCGAAGGCAGATGCGGAAACATCTGCAGCGCCGCCTCCACGGTCTCCGGCGGGCATGGCATCTTTTTGCAAACCGCCACGTCCTGTTTCTCCCCCAATAACTGCCTCGGCCCCGTGTGGCGAAGCGCAGCAAATAAACTCGTGAGCCTTTTGAACTAAGCGGTCCGCTATCGTTAGAAACTTCGCTTGGTCGGCACCCACCGAGATCGATGCGAGATCCCGGTGTTTGCGCCTTGGAAGTCGCCCTCGCTTCCGGTAGGCAGTGGGCCGTGAATGAAGACGATCGTTCCATTTGAGACTTGGCAGGTTGCCCTACCGCGCCGTGTGGCGACTTTGGCTCGTATCGAGCCGCTGCATCGCTTTGAGAGCGGAAAGGCGGCTCGCAATCTCGATCTCGGAAAACATGACCTTCGGACGCTGTCGCTCATGGTCTTCGATGCGGTCATTGAACGCATGGGGCTTGCGGCTGGGGCGTCCCAGGACGAAATCTTCGGCGCGCTCAAGCCGCTCATTGTTGCGGGTGAACCGAAGGCAACCGGTCTGCGTGTGATCGAAGTCGCGACGGCGGTGCTCGACTTCCTGATGAACGAAGACGAACGCCGCCGTGCCTTTCGCGAGGAAATGCGCGTGGTGGAAAATGACGCGCAAGTCACCCGTGAGGTATATTTTCACTATCTCCAGCAGGTGCTCGGGCCGAATGACGAGCCGCTGTATCGCGCGACCGTGGAGGGCATCAATCTCTACACGGGCACGCTCGGACTCGATGTCGAAGACGCGCACGCCGCAAATGCCGCTGTCCTGAAATATCAAATCGGGCGTGGGCGCTTTCGCGAAGCCGTCGCCACCGCGCGGCAAGCGGTGGCCATCAGCACGGCTTACGAACAGAAGGTGAAGCGCGCGCTGGACATTGCCCGTCGTGATGTGACGCAGGTAAATTGGGCAGAAGAGATTCTGGCTACGCTGACGGAAGCGCGCGAGCATCTGCGCACTCGGATCGATGCGGACAATGAAATCCTGCGCGCGGTCGAGGAACACGAGGACGATGCCGAGCTTCACGAACGTGGTCACGTAGCCGAGCTCGTCGGCCACATCCGCGCGTGCCAGTCACGCCATTCATCGCTGCATGTGCTCGTCATCGACGCGAATGAATCGTGGCTGGGCGAGCATACCAGGCAGGCGTTCCGGCCGCGCGCGCTCGGGGTGCTGCCGGACCTTGAATCCTCCGTGCTTCGCTCATCTCTGCTGATCGCCGAATCGCGGTTAGACGACGTGACAACCTGGCAGCTTACCGCTGCTTTCTTGCCTCCATGGCCGCCCGCCATCGCCGACGGACGACGCTTGATGGAACTCCTGCTCGCACCGGTCCGAGAACATGAGGGCGGCGCCACCGATTTGTCGGAGCCGGAGGCCGAGGAGATGACTCAGGCACCGGATCGTTTCGCTGAGCAGGATTATCGCGACGCAGACAGGTTGCTGGAGTCGGCTCCAGTTTCCGGCACGCTTGTCTCCGAGCTGATCGAGCGCGCCCAGACATCGGGTCGCTCCGAGACGGTGCAAACGCTCGTCTATCTTCTTGCTCTGCGCGACTACGGCGAGGCGGAGGAGAATGTGGAATATGACGTCGAGGCCGCCGACCGATGCTTTATCGCCGAGCCATTCTGGGGTGATGACTTGATCATCCGACCGCCAAGCAAACCCGTGGAGGAACCTGCATGAGCGGAGCAGCCGGCGACGTAGCCGAAAAATGCGGCCGCCTCATTCGGTTCGCTCTTTTGCCGCGCCTGATTCCTGCCGATGACGTGGAGTATTTGGAACTGGTTCGGGAATTCCTTTCCAACGCAGCATTTCAAGAAGTTGCGCATGCCTTCGCGCTCGGGCTCGGCCTCCGCGTCCTCAGCGTGAGCACGCAGTCAGGACTGGTCCTCGGCACGACAGCCGAAAGTCCATTTCAGCTTCATCGGGAAGACTACCATTCGCGTATGTCGGCCTCGGATCGCATCGTGCAAGGTCTCATTCACCTGGCCATCGGTGCCTGGTGCTTTCCGCGCGCGGAAGATTTGCGCGAGGCCGACGACGTGCTGCCGGCCCGAATGACGGTGGAGCAGCTCGTCGAGTATCTGCACACCTTGTGCGAGGAACTTAAAGCTCGCGAGGAACGCAATGTCGCAGTGCCCAGTGCCGAAGTTCGGATGGCCTGGCAGCACATCCTCGCGCTTGGAAAATACGCCGACAGCACCGACGGGCGCGGTTCCTTTGCGACGCTTGCTGGAAAAGTCCGCTACGCATTGAATTTCCTCGCCGACCACGGCTTTCTCAGACGCGAAGGCGGTGATGTGCGTCCCGCCTGGCTCGCACGACCGGCGTTCCGCATTCATGTGCGCGAACTCGCTGGTCACGAGGCTTTTTCGATTGTGACGCGCGCTGCGCAGGAGGCTGCACATGGCTAGATTGCTCCGCCTTCATCTGTCGTGCGTTGGACACAAAGACGCGCGATTCTTTCCGCTCACCCTCGACTTTCGGAATCGGGGCGGTGCGCCGACGGATTGCGTCGTTTGGCTCATGAACGGCGGCGGCAAATCGTCGCTGATGAACCTGTTCTACTCCACGTTCCTGCCCGAGAGCCGGAAGTTCCTCGGAACGAAAGCAGAGCATCGTGAGCGGAAGTTGACTGATTACATCAAGGCGAACGACCTCGCTGTCGTCATATCGGAGTGGCAGATGCCGGCTGGGGCTAACTTGTTTTCACCGACCCGGATTGTTGGCCAGGTGCTAACTTGGAAGGGCGGCATCGCGACACCGGACGAGGAAACACGCCTCGACCGGGAATTCTTTACCTTCCGCGGCAGCGAACTCGTGCCGTTTGAGTCGCTGCCATTTCACGGTCTGAATCCGCAGCCGCGGACCACGCTCACCAAAGTCAAAGAGTGGCTCGCCGAGCTAGCAGCGGAGTATCCTCAATTGGAAGTCGAGCGCGGTGACCAAAGCAGCAAAGGCAAGTGGCGGGATACCCTGGATCGCGTGGGAATCGACACGGAGCTGTTTAACTACCACCTGAAAATGAATGTCCGCGAGGGTGGTGCTGCGGAGCTATTCAAGGTGAAGGACACGATGCAATTCGTGGACTTATTCCTTGAGATGGCGCTCAACCCCGAGCACGCCGACAAGACGAAGGAGCAGATTGAGGCAGTGCGCGAGAAGCTGTTGCGGCTGCCGCAAAAGGAACGCGAGGAGCGCTTCACGCTAAGTCTGCTGGGCGAACTTCGGCCACTCGCCCATGAAGCCGCTGCCGCTGGCGCCGCTGAAAACGCCTGGCGTGAACAGCGGCGCGCGAACTTCTTGCTCCGGTCGGCAATCGAAAATTCGATCAGTGCCACGCAGACCCGCCTTATCGCCACAGCGGGCGACTTAATCACTCTCCGCCAAGATCGCGCCGACGTGCTGACTGAGAAAAAGAGGCGTCAGGAATACCGGCTCAATTACGACAACCTCGCGCGCGAACTGACCTTCCGCGAAGCCCAACAGGCCGTGGAAGCGGCGAGGAGCGCGCTGGATGCTGCGGTGTTGGCGAAGAATCTGGCTTCCGCCGGCGTGCGCTTTGCGCGCATTTCTTCGCGTCAGCGGCAACTGGAGGAACTCGTGAAGGCTCGCGAAGCCGAGTTGATCGAGCAAAAGCCAGTGCTCGATGAGCTGCATGCGCTCGGCGCGGCCTATGAAGCGGCGCTTGGCATTGACCTTGATCGCATTGCTGCGCTTTCGATAGCCGCCGAGTCCGCGCTGTTGAAGGAAAAGACCGATCATGCCGTCGCAGTGGACCAGCTTACCGAACTACGCGGTCAGCACACGCGGACCAATGCCGAGCTTGAGAACGTCAAACGTCGCCTGGTTCAGCGGGATCAGCGCAGGGCTGCCCTGCGCGGAGAGGGCAACTTGCACGCGGACGAGAAGGCGGCCGAAGCGCTGGTTCGTTGGAGCGAAGAGCAGGAGCGAGTTGAAACAGCCATTGCCATCGCCGAGGCTCGCGTCGAGGAAATCGACAGCGAATTGCAGACGAGCGGCGAGGAGATCAGCGGGCTGGCCTCGCAGCGCCGAAACGTCGATCAGGACGCATCAATCAAGGATACCGCCTGGAAGCGGGGCGATGCAGATGCGCGCGCTCTTCGCGGCCGTCCGCCAATCCGCGAAGTGTTGGCGACAGACTCTCCCGACCTTGATTTTCCGGACCTCGCGTCGCTGCTGCACGAACGGCAGCGGCAGCTTGAGGATGACTTCATCCAAGGTCGTCTCGATCGCGTGGACGATGAACGCACGCTGCACAGCTTCGACGTGGAGCGTCTTTTTCCGCCGACGCGTGAAGTCGAGCTGGTGCTCGCCCATCTGCGCGACCGTGGATTGAAAACCGCGCTGCCCGCGTATCGCTTTCTCGCCACCAACGCGACCGTGAATGGGACTGCGCGCCGCTGGCTTGCGAATGAGCCTGCACGCTTCTCGGGCATTGTCGTTACGAGCGAGGAGGAATTTGCGAATCTAAAAGCCGGCACATTTGTCGTCCCGGGACTGCGCCATCCGGTGCAGGTCACACTCTCCGCCAACCCAGACGAAACCGCCTTGTTGACCGAATCGACGGTGGCGCTTCCGCCCAGCGATGGCGCGTTCAACTACGAGGCCGCCGCCGAAGGACAGCGCGAGGTTGAAAGCCGACTCGAGAAAGCAAACGAACGGCTCACTGGGATTGCTGCTCGAAAACAAGAAACTGCTGACGTTGTCCGGGAGCTATCGGCATGGCGCGCCGAGTTTGGCGGCGGCGGGTTGGAGAGATTGAAGACGGAGCGTGATCAACTCCAAGAGGAACTCGGTCGGCTGGATGAGCAGCTTGCAGCAATGCGGGCATCGGAATCGGCGCTTCGCGTGGAGCGAAGCACCAAGGCAGGGGAGGTGAAGCGGCTTCGCCCGGATGTCGCCACACTTACAAAACGGCAGGAGCGCCTGCGCGGTTACATCGAAGAATACGAGCAACACGAAGAAGACTGGCTGGAAGAGCGCCGCGATAAGATCGCACTCGTTGAGCAGTTCGGCGGGCAGATCGCCGCCCAAGATCGCGAAGTTGGACGGCTGGGAGGAGAAGTCGATGCCCGTAAAGAGAGGGTGCGAGTTTTGCAAGCTGAGCAACAGGAACGCCTCGGACGACAAGAGGCCATCCGCTTCCGCAACGCGCCGGCGCCTGCAGAGGTCGCTAGCCTTGAGGCAGCCGAAACGCGGTATCGGAATGCGGTGGATCGTTACGAGGACCGATTTGGCCGGAGCGAACTCGATGGACAAATCAAGCAGGCAGAATCGCATCTCGCCGAACTGCGGGAAGAGCATCGCAATCTGTCGCGCGGCCTCTCCGCCGACGACATTGCGCTGGCAGCAAAAAATCCGGATTTTACGGGACAACAGCAGGAAGCGGAACGTCAGCATCTAAAGGCTCACACCGTTCACGAAACCGCAGTCGCCCACCTCGCGACAGCCGAGCTTGACCGACCCGATGCCCCAGCCCATAAGCAGGGCCTCGGTCTGCCGCCCGGCGAGCCGCGACCGACGACGGCGGCCGAATCCAAATCGCGTCGGGATTTCCTCGATGTGGCGATTGAGGACGACACAAGGCGGATCACGGAATTCGATGTGCAAATCACGTCAAAAGAAGACGAAGAGAAAACTCTCAAAGCGAGGATCGGCGCGCGCACGCCGCACCTGACAACGCTGGAAGACCTGACCGACACGGCCAGCGGCGCAACGCCTTCACTGCCGGCGGACGATGAAATCGTTACGCGCCTCGTTTCCGACGCGAAGCGGCAGACCCAAGTTCTTGCTCGGGGGCACGAAACCGCGCGGGGCGTCGTGGACGAGCGCATCGACAAGCTGCACGCGGTCACCCGCCATGAAGACTTCGCCGCGATCCCTGTAATCGCGCGGGAGAGGCTCGCCAACTTGCCGCGCGAGGAACTGATTCAGCGATGCGGCGAGTTCATCCAAAGCCACGAGGCCTGGCAGAAGGTGCTCCGCAACGAAATCGAGACGCTCAGCAAAGACAAAGATCTCGTCGTCCGCGCTCTCGACGGTGTCGCGGCCTCCGCCGTGCGCTTACTGGGCAAAGCGGAGCGCGCCAGCATCATGCCGGATGCGTTCCCCGGATGGACCGGACAGCCGTTCCTACGGATAACTGCGCAGCCGATCACAGAGCCAGCCGCGCGCCGTGATCGACTCGCCGAACTGGTTTCGCGGCTCGTCGATGAAAAGGCGATCCCCACGGGACACGAACTCGCTTCGCGAGCACTTCGAGAGGTCGGCGGTCCGATCCGCGCGACATTGCTTAAACCCGAAGATCCGCTCCGGCCTGATCGCCACGACATCACCGAGTTCGGGAGTTTTTCCGGCGGCGAGAAAATGACCGCCGCGATTCTCCTATACGTCACGCTCGCGCAACTGCGGATGCGCGGGCGTGACGAGCACACGCGGGAGCGCGAGGCCGGTGTGTTGCTGCTCGACAATCCATTCGGCACTGCGTCGAAACGGGAATTCGTAGAGCTCCAGCTTCGGGTCGCCCGTCAAATGGGAGTCCAGCTTATCTACACAACCGGCGTGAATGATCTCGGTGCCTTGGATGTGCTGCCGCGTATTCTGCGTCTCCGTAAACGACACCGCGACCGCCGTTCTGGCGACCTGCTGCTCTCCCAAGAGCCACCGGAAGAGCATGTGGAAGGCGTCCAGGCGAACCTGCGGACATGACATCAATATCCGCCGAGGATTTTCTCGCCCGCCTGAGCCAACTCGGCACCGGGCGAAAACGAATTGGCGCTGACGATTACCGCCGCGTATTCGCGCAGATGTGCCCCACCCTGCCGGCGCCAGATGCACGCGCGAAACTAGCTGGCTGGCTTTCCTTGCTCGCTGAGACGGACGACATCCTGCTGCCCAAAGGCAAACGCCTCTACGATCGGTCTGACAGCGGTGATCTGCCGGCTTGGATCGAATTGGTGCGGCCCGACGAGCAACGCGAACCGCTCCCAGTTGAACCCGAAAGTTTCGCATGGGCGCCGGAACTGCGCTTCGCCTGCACCGTGCGTGATCCGCGGCAACTCCATATCTTGCTCCGCGTGCAGCGCTTTCTCGCGGAAAGTGGTCGCGAGCGGCCACTCGTGCCGGTGAAGGAGCGCTCCATCGAACTTTTCGGAAAGGAAAAGCGTCTCGAGATGCTCAAAGGCAGCACACTGTTGCAGCCAGGACGGATTTCCTTCGAGTTGTTGCGCTGCTTTCCCGTCCCCCCGCCACTGCTCTGGGAAGCGCCTCCCAGCGACGCCCAAAGCCGGCCGGTGCTGGCTTTGGAGAATCACAGCACCTACCACTCATTTGCCCGATGGAACCGCGAGGCGCGGTGTTACGCGGCCATCGTGTATGGCAATGGCGACGCCTTCAAATCTGGCGCCGCGGGCCTCGTCGAGGTCGTGCGCTCGTTGGCCTGGGACGGGCGTCTGTTTTACTTCGGCGACATCGACCCCGAGGGGCTTCTCATCCCGCTCGCCGCTTCCGCGACGCTTAGCACCGTCGAAATGCCGGCACTGTGCGCTCATCGCGGATGCTACCTCCGCCTGCTCAGTCGCGCGAGTTCTGTGCCCTTGCCTTCAGGGACAAAACTTGGCCTCCCGGCAGACAGCCGAAGCTGGCTGGGTGATGATCTTGCCGTCGAAGTCGAGGCATGGTTTCAACGCGGTATTCGTGTGGCGCAGGAACTGGTGGGTTGGGAAGAGTTGCAGCGCGATGCGGCGAACTTCGCCGTGGTTTGATGCGGGCATTCCTTTGTGCCGCAGCTTATCCTATAGCTCTGCCTCAATCCGCGCACTTGTGCGACGACCCTTGAAGGCTCACGGGCAACGGATCAAAGCACCAAACTTAACCACAGCTCTGACGGACCGATAGCTCGCCGCGAGTGGTAGAATTCCCCATGGGAATCAGCCGCGCATTTCGCACGGCCACCATAGAACCTTCACAGGAGGAAAACGCCATGTCCCGATTTGTGGACTTCAAGGCGGTGAAGGCTGCCGTCACCATGCTCCAGGTGCTCGAACATTACGGCCTTGCCGAATCGTTCAAGCGCTCGGGGAACAGCCTCAGCGGGCCTTGCCCGCTTCATGGGGGAGAGAACCGGACGCAGTTTCGCGTCTCGCTGGAAAAGAACTGCTGGAATTGTTTCGGCACCTGCAAGGGTGGCGGAAACATTCTGGACTTCGTCGCGCGCAAGGAGGGGTGTTCCCTCCGCGAAGCTGCGCTCGCGTTGTGCGACTGGTTTGAGTTGCCTACGCAGGAGAAGCCGGCGCGGCCCGCGAGGGACGCCGGAGAACCGCCCACGCCGGAGGCCCCGCCGAAGGCGGAGCCCCGACCGAAGGCAGCGAAGACGAAAGCGCCAACCGTCGAAGAGGACGGGCCGAACAAGCCGCTCGGCTTCGCGTTGCAGAATCTCGACACCGCACATCCGTATCTGATGGAACGCGGGTTGAGCGCGGAGACGATCGCGGAGTTTGGCCTCGGCTA